>NZ_JBGFSJ010000001.1:254233-604420 GCF_041365695.1 Rhodosalinus sp. 5P4 | reverse complement strand
CTCCCCCCGGGCCGCTGGCCCGGGCGGGGCACATGGCAGCTTCCCCCGTCACTCCCATTCGTCCGGCCATTCTTCTTCCAAAGGCTCCAGCTTCGACGGATCGAAACCTGCGGCGGGCAATAGCTCCACCCCCGCCTTGCTCATCCGGACCTCCACCCCGGCCGCGACGAGCGCAGCCTTCAGCCGGTCCACCTCGGAGAAGTCCTTGGTCTGCATGGCCATTTTCCGCAGCTCATCCAGCTTGCGGCCGAGCTCTGCAAGGCTCGGGCTGGAGCCGGTTCCGCTACTCATCGCGAGCCATTCCTGCCGAAACCGTTCTCGTGCCTCGTCCGACAGGAATCCGAGAAACCGCGCATTGTCCAAGAGCCGCTGCGGCTCGTTTCTAAGCCTCTTGAGAACATTGAGGGCTTCATGCGTGTTCAGATCATCCGCAAGCGCGTCGAGCATGGTGTCGCTCGGGCGGAACGAAGCCTGCGGTGTCGGTTCGAGATCCATGGTCTGCTTGTGCCAGTCGAAGATGAGCCGCTTCGCCTCCCGCGCCTTCTCCTCGGTCCAGTCCATGGGCTTGCGGTAATGGGTCTGCAGGAAGACGAGGCGGATCACCTCTCCGGGCACCTTCCAGCCGCCGCTCCAGTCGCCCTCCAGAAGATCGCGCACCGTGAAGAAGTTGCCGAGGGATTTCGACATCTTCTTGCCCTCCACCTGCAGCATCTCGTTGTGCAGCCAGTAGCGCGCGAAGCTGCCCTCGGGATGGGCGCAGCAGGATTGCGCGATCTCGTTCTCGTGGTGGGGGAACATGAGGTCGTTGCCGCCGCCGTGGATGTCGAAGGACACGCCGAGAAGCGCGTGGCTCATCGCCGAGCACTCGATGTGCCAGCCCGGCCGGCCGCGGCCCCAGGGGCTCTCCCAGCCGGGCTCTTCCGGCGTCGACGGCTTCCAGAGGACGAAATCCATCGGGTCGCGCTTGTAGGGCGCCACCTCCACCCGCGCGCCCGCGATCATGTCCTCGACCGAGCGGCCCGAGAGGCGTCCGTAATTCGCGTAGCTGCCCACCGCGAACAGGACATGTCCCTCGGCCTCGTAGGCGTGGCCGCGGGCGATGAGCGCCTCGATCATGGCGATCATCTGGGGGATGAAATCGGTCGCGTGGGGCTCGCGGAACCGCGGGTCGTCGGAATAGTCAACGCCAAGCGCGGCCATGTCCTCGTGGAACCACTCGGTGGTCTGCCGGGTCAGTTCGTCGATCCCGATGCCGCGCTCCTGCGCGCGGGCGATGATCTTGTCCTCGACATCGGTGATGTTGCGCACGTAGGTCACGTGCCCGGGGCCGTAGACATGGCGCAGCAGCCGGTAGAGCACGTCGAAGACGATGACGGGCCGCGCGTTGCCCAGATGGGCGCGGTCGTAGACCGTGGGCCCGCAGACATACATCCGCACGTTGCCGGGATCGAGCGGCGCGAACGCCTCCTTCCGGCGGGTTTGGCTGTTGGTCAGGCGGATCTCGGTCATGGCGCGCGTCCCTCTGGCGGGTCTGCCGCGGCGGGCTTAGCGATCTCGTCCGGAAATGGAAAGTGAAGACCGTCCCGCCGCCGTGACTCAGCGGATAATGCAGATGCGAATGCATGTGGCGACGGTGGTCATGAAGTTCCTGTAACAACACGCGCCGGCCCTGCCAAGAGCGTTGCGCGACAGGCCCCGCTCGGGCATGACTCAGTCCATGATGCACGACGACACCATCGCCTATTGCGACGGCTTGCCCGGCGCGCGCCGGGACAACCCGTTCGGCGCGGGCCTCACCTGCTGGATGGTGGGCTCCAGGGCCTTCGCGCTTCTCGCCGATGGCGGCGAGGCCCTGTCGCTCAGGGCCGACGGGGCCGAAAGCGCCGCCGAACGCCTGAGGGCCGCCTATACCGGCATGGCCCCGTTCCTGCCCCATGACGGCTGGATCGCGGTGGAGATATCTTCCACCTCCGAGGACGTGCTGAAGCGCCGGATCCGCGACAGCCATGACCGGGCGCTGCAAGAGCTTCCCGACACCGAACGCGCCCGGATCGCCGCCGCGGACTGACGCGCCGCCCGCGGCGGTTGACATCGCCGGCCGCCGGCGGTCCTTTCCGCCGCGGGTGGCGAAAGGGGACTTGCATGGAACTCTCGAGACGGATCAGGACGCTCAACGAAGGCGGCTCGGACGGCTGGGAGCTCTTCTATCGCGCGCGCGCCCTCAAGGCGGCGGGACAGCCGGTGACCGAACTCACCGTGGGCGAGCACGACGTGCCGACCCACCCCGAGATTCTCGCGGCGATGCAGTCGGCGGCGGCGGCCGGGCACACGGGCTACGCCATGGTGCCGGGCGTCGACGCGCTTCGGGACGCCGTCGCCGAGCGGGTCGCCGCGCGCACGGGCGTGCCGACGGGCCGGGAGAACGTGCTGATCACGCCGGGCGGTCAGGCCGGCCTCTTCGCCGCGCACATGGCGCTTTGCGACCCGGGCGACCGGGCGCTCTACCTCGATCCCTACTACGCCACCTACCCCGGCACGATCCGCGCGGCGGGCGCCGAGGCGGTGCGGGTGGAGACCCGGGCCGAGGACGGCTTCCAGCCGCAGGCGGAGGCGGTGGCGGAGAAGGCCGCGGGCGCGCGGTCGATCCTCGTCAACACGCCCAACAACCCGACGGGCGCCGTCTATCGCCGCGAGACGCTCGAGGGCCTCGCCCGCGTGGCCGAGGCGCATGATCTCTGGGTCGTCTCGGACGAGGTCTACGACACCCAGGTCTGGGAGGGAGCGCACGTCTCTCCGTGCGCCCTGCCCGGCATGGCCGCGCGCACGCTCGTCGTGGGCTCCATGTCGAAGAGCCACGCCATGACGGGCTCGCGGCTGGGCTGGATCGTCGGGCCGGAAGAGGCGGTCGCGCGGCTCATAGACCTCGCCACCGTGACCACCTACGGCGTGCCGGGCTACATCCAGGACGCGGGCATCTTCGCCCTGTCGCGTCCCGATCTCGAGGAGGCGGTGGCGGCCCCCTTCCGCCGCCGCCGCGCGCTGGCGCGGGACATCCTCGCGCGCCAGCAGGCAGTGGGCCTCGTGCCCGCCGAGGGGGCGATGTACGTGATGCTCGACATCCGCCGCACCGGGCTTTCGGGCATCGCCTTCGCGGATGGGCTGCTCGACGCGCACCGCATCGCCGTGATGCCCGGGGAAAGCTTCGGGCGCGCCGCGGCGGGCCATGTCAGGGTGGCGATGACGGTGCCCGATGACGCCTTCACCGAAGCGCTGGAGACGATCTGCGCCTTCGCGGCCGCACGCGCCGCCGAGGCAGTCTGAGGCCCGGGCCTTCGCCCATGAAAGAAGCGCGCGGGCGCGGTGTGTGACGAGCACGCGGTCGGGGGGCCGGTGTGGTGCGTGGCGAGCACGCACCCTACGCCGGTCGGGTGTGCGGTGCGCACGGCCGCCCCGGGTTGGCGCGGTGCGTGGCGACCACGCGCCCTCCGGGCACGAAAAGGCCGCCGGCGCGGATGCGGCGGCGGCCATCTACGGTCACTGAACGACTGCGATCAGCCGACGATCTCGAGCTCGGAGAAGAAGAACGCGATCTCCTGCGCAGCGGTCTCGGGCGCATCGGAGCCGTGCACCGAGTTCTCGCCGACCGATTCCGCGAACTCCGCACGGATGGTGCCCGGCGCGGCATCGGCGGGGTTCGTCGCGCCCATCACTTCGCGGTTCTTCGCGATCGCGCCCTCGCCCTCGAGCACCTGCACGACGACCGGTGCGGATGCCATGAACTCGCTGAGTTCGCCGAAGAAGGGGCGCTCCTTGTGGACGGCGTAGAAGGTCTGCGCCTGCTCGATCGTCATGCGAATGCGCTTCTGCGCGACGATGCGCAGTCCCGCCTCCTCGAACTTGGCGTTGATCTTGCCGGTGAGGTTCCGGCGGGTGGCGTCGGGCTTGATGATCGACAGCGTGCGTTCGGTGGCCATATCGGTCTGTCCTCGCAAGAAATGATGGGCGCGCCCCATGCCCGCCCGGTCACGTCGGGCGTGCGCCTAGCATGCAGACCCGCCCTTGAAAACCCGGGAAACGCCTCGGCCGCCCGGCGGTAGGCGCGCGCGCGCCGGCCCCCGGGGGGCATGTCGTCGCGATGGGCCAAAGCCCCGCTGGATGCCGGCCTGCGCCGCTGCTAGAGAGCGCACATGCTGCGTATCGAGAACATCTCCTTCTCCATGGAAGGCACCCCGCTGTTCCAGGAGGCCTCCGCCACGATTCCCGCCGGGCATAAGGTGGGGCTCGTGGGGCGGAATGGCACGGGCAAGTCCACGCTCTTTCGCCTGATCCGCGGCGAGCTGGCGCTGGAGGGCGGACGGATCGAGCTGCCGTCCCGCGCGCGCATCGGCGGCGTCGCCCAGGAGGCGCCGGCGAGCGCGGTGTCGCTCCTCGACACCGTGCTCGCCGCCGACGCCGAGCGCGCGGGGCTCCTGGCCGAGGCCGAAACGACCGAGGATCCCGACCGGATCGCCGAGGTCCAGACGCGTCTCGCGGACATCGACGCCTGGTCGGCCGAGGGGCGCGCGGCAGCGATCCTGAAGGGGCTCGGCTTCACCGAGGCGGAACAGGCGATGCCATGCTCGGCCTTCTCGGGCGGGTGGCGGATGCGTGTGGCGCTCGCTGGCGTGCTTTTCGCGCAGCCCGACCTGCTGCTGCTCGACGAGCCCACCAACTACCTCGACCTCGAAGGCGCGCTCTGGCTCGAGAGCTACCTCGCACGCTACCCGCACACGGTCATCGTCATCAGCCACGACCGGGACCTGCTGAACCGCGCCGTGGGCGCGATCCTAGAGCTTTCGGACCGCAAGCTCACGCTCTGGACGGGGACTTACGACCGTTTCGCGCGCGCCCGCGCCGAACGCCGCGCCGTGCAGGCGGCCGAGGCGAAGAAGCAGGAGGCGCGGCGCGCCCACATGCAAAGCTTCGTCGACCGGTTCCGCTACCAGGCGAACAAGGCGCGCCAGGCGCAGGCGCGCATCAAGATGATCGAGCGGATGGACCCGATCGCGGCCCCAGAGGAGGCGGCCAGGCAGGTCTTCACCTTCCCCGAGCCCGAGGCGCTTTCGCCGCCCATCATCCGCATCGAGGGCGGCGCGGCGGGGTACGACGGCACGCCGGTGCTGCGGCGGCTCGACCTGCGGATCGACCAGGACGACCGCATCGCGCTCCTCGGGCGGAACGGCCAGGGCAAATCCACGCTCGCCAAGCTGCTCGCCGACCGGCTGCCGCTGATGGAAGGTCGCAAGACCACCGCCGCGAAGCTGCGCGTGGGCTATTTCGCGCAGCACCAGCTAGATGAGCTGCGCGAAGGCGAGACACCGCTCGAGCATCTCGCCCGCGCCCGGCCGAACGTGCCCCCTGCGAAGCTTCGCGCGCGGCTTGCGGGATTCGGGCTTCATGCCGAGCAGGTCGATACGGTCACCGTGCGCCTGTCCGGCGGGCAGAAGGCGCGGCTGGCGCTCCTGCTGGCGACGCTCGACGCGCCGCATCTGCTGATCCTCGACGAGCCGACCAACCACCTCGACATGGAAAGCCGCGAGGCGCTCGTCGAGGCGCTCAACGCCTATAGCGGCGCGGTGATCCTCGTCTCTCACGACATGCATCTGCTCAATCTCGTGGCCGACCGGCTCTGGCTGGTGTCGGGCGGGACGGTGGCGCCTTACGACGAGGATCTCGACGCCTACCGCCGCTTCCTTCTGGAAGAGTCCAGGGCGCCGCGCGACGCGCCCCGGCCCGCCGCGCCCGAACGGCCGCGCCGGCCCTCGCGCGAGCGGATGGCCGAGTTGCGCCAGGAGGTCCGCAAATGCGAGGCGCGCCTCGAAAAGCTAACCGAGATGCGCGACAGGCTGGCGGAAAAGCTCGCCGATCCGGAGCTTTACGCGCCCGAACGCACCGATGAGGCCACGGTCTGGCAGCGCAAGTACGCCGAGGTCATGGAAGGGCTGGACCGCGCCGAGGCGCTCTGGGTCCGCGCCGTCGAGCGTCTGGAGACCGCCGGCGGCAGCTGAGGCGTTAAACGTTTCAAAAGCTCTCGCATGATAGCGATTCGGCATCCGGAAGGGAGGCGCCCGATGCCGCAACTCGCTCTCGCCATGCTCTGTCTCGCCATGCTCGTCTCGGGGCCGGTGCTCGCGCTCACCGGCGCGCCGCCGCGGCCGGGCGCCCCGGTTCTGGTGGTGGCCCCGCCCTGGGCCGGGATCGACACGATGATCCGGGAGGCCGGCGGCTGGCCGGTCGCGCCGGTTTCGCCACCCTTCGGGCGCCTCGCCCAGTTCTCCGGGCCGGGTTTCGCGCCCGCGCTCCGCGCGCAGGGCGCCTGGGCGGTGGCCAATGCGGGTATTTTCGCCGCCATCTGCGGAGGCCGGGCATGACCGCCGCCACCGACACCGAAACCGGGCTGGAGGTCGCCCGCAACGCGGGGCTGCGACTGATCGTGCGGCTTTGCTTCGCGCTTGTTCCGTTCTCCGCGCTGGCGGCGGCGGTCGCCGGCAATCCCGTCTGGCCGCCGCTTCTGGCCGCGGCGCTCTTCGCGGGCTTGGGCGCCCTGGGCGCAAGCGCGGCCGGACGCATGGGCCGGATCGCCGCGGCGCTGGGCCTCGTCGGTCAGGCCATCGCGATTACCGCGGCGCTCGCGGGACATGCCTGGCAGCTCGACAGTCACATGATCTTCTTCGCCCTTCTCGCGGCGACGCTCGTCATGTCCGACGAGGTGGCAGTGCTGGCCGCCGCCGCCGCGATCGCCGCACATCACCTGATGCTCACCCTGGCGCTGCCCGCGCTGATCTACCCCTCGCTCGGCCTCGCCAACGATCTGTCGCGCACGCTCTTCCACGGCCTCGTCGTGACGATCGAGGCCGGCGCGCTCTGGTGGGCGATCCGCAGCCGCAACCGCCTGGAGGCCGAGCGGGCCGACGCCGATGCCCGCGCCCGGGCGGAGGCCGCCCGGCGGGCGGCGGAGCAATCCTGCCTCGAGGAGGAGCGCACGGCGGTCGTCGCCGCCTTGCAACGGGCCCTTCATGCGCTCGCGGACGGCGATCTGGGCGCGCGGATCGACGACGTCTTCGCGGGCCGTTACGAGGATCTGCGCCACGACTTCAACGGCGCCTGCACGGAACTTTCGCAGGCCATCGCGTCGGTTCACGCCAGCGCGGAGGCCGTGCGTTCCGAAACCCAGAGCATCGCCGGAGCCTCGACGACGCTTTCGCAACGCAGCGAGAAGCAGGCCGCGACGCTTGCCGAAATCGTCGGTGCGGCAGACAGGATCGCCGCACGGATCCGCGAGCAGGCCGCCGCGGCCGCCAATGCCGAAAGCCGCGCCGCCTCCGCGCACAAGCGCGCCGAGGAGTCGAAGTCCGTCGTCCAGAGCGCCGAGCAGACCATGCGCGACATCCAGGAGGCGTCCCGCGAGATCGGCCAGATCACGGGCGTCATCAACGAGATCGCCTTCCAGACCAACCTGCTCGCGCTCAACGCCAATGTCGAGGCGAGCCGGGCGGGCGACGCGGGTCGGGGCTTTTCCATCGTCGCGGACGAGGTGCGCGCGCTGGCGCAACGCTCGGCGGACGCCGCCGAGCGGATCGGCACGCTCATCTCGGAGTCCGACGCCAGGATCGACAAGGGCGTGCAGATCGCCGGCACCGCCGCCGAGGCGCTGACGCGTATCGGAGAGGAGGTCGCGACCCTGTCGGAGCACGTCAGTGCGATCTCCCTCTCCGCGACCGAGCAGTCGAGCGCGGTCGACGAGATCAACGGCGCGATGCACGAACTCGACCAGATGTCGCAAAGGAACGTGGCCATGTTCGAGGAAACCTCGGCGGCAAGCCTTGTCCTGCAGGAACGCGCCGAAAGCCTGTCCGAGGTGGTGGCCCGTTTCCGCGGCGCCGACGGTCCCGCCACGGAAGCCGGGCCGGCAAGGAGCGCCCTGGCGCCGACAGCGGCATACGAGGACCGGACACACCGCATCGCAGGCTGACGCGTCCCGGCCCGGACCAGGATCCGCGGCCCGAAAGCGACCCGGCGCAGGACAGGTCGATGGCGCGGCGATGACCGTGAAACGCTCCCGGGACGCGGCGGAAGAACGGCACCGTCCGCGAGGCCGCGAGTCTTGCGCATCTGCGTCTTCGGGGAAAGACTGCGCGCATGGAGCCCGCCTTTCTCGTCGTCGCCTTCACGACCTTGTTCGTCGTCATCGATCCGGTGGGCCTCACCCCCGTCTTCGTCGCGCTGACACCCGGAATGACGCTTGCCGAACGACGCGCCATTGCGCTGCGCGCCTGCGTGATCGCCATCGCGATCCTCGCGCTTTTCGGAGCGTTCGGCGAGGCGGTTCTGGGCTTCATCGGGATCTCGATGCCCGCCTTCCGCATTGCCGGCGGGATCCTGCTTTTCCTCACCGCGCTCGACATGCTGTTCGAGCGGCGCGCCCAGCGGCGCCAGGACCAGGCCAGCGAAGATCGTCCCGACCCGTCGGTGTTCCCACTGGCGATCCCGCTCCTGGCCGGACCGGGCGCCATCGCCTCGATGATCCTGCTGACCGAGGAGAACCCCGGCCTTCTGGGGCTGGCCTGGGTCACGGGGGTGATGGCGACGGTGGTCGCGATCGCGTTCATCCTTTTCCTCGCAAGCGGCCTCATCGAACGGGCGCTCGGGCGGGTGGGCGTCAACGTGGTCACCCGGCTTCTGGGGATGCTGCTCGCCGCGCTGTCCGTGCAGTTCGTGCTGGACGGATTCCGCGCCTTCGGGCTGGCGGGGTCCTGACATCCGGGGCCGGTGTGCCTACATCCCCATTCAACCGCCAGAGGGCCGCCGCCGATGACCGGAGACCAGATCGCCCAACTGACCTACCTCGCCCTTCTGGGTGGGGCGATCGCGTTCTGGCTTCTGCTGCGCAACCGGACGCGCCTGGGACAGATGGCGCAATACGCCGCGGTCTGGGGGCTGATCTTTCTCGGCGCGATCGCGGCGGTGGGGCTCTGGGGCGACATCCGCCAGACGGTGGCGCCGCGCCAGAACGTGCTGGCCGATCAGGGCCGGATCACGGTCCCGCGCGCACCCGACGGGCACTATTACCTCACCCTCGACGTGAACGGCGTCCCCGTGCGCTTCGTGGTGGACACGGGCGCGAGCCAGGTCGTCCTCACGCGGGCCGACGCCGCGCGGGCGGGCATCGACACGGCGTCCCTTGCCTTTCTCGGCCGGGCCATGACCGCGAATGGCGAGGTGGCCACCGCGCCCGTGAGGCTCGACAGCATCGGCACGGGTCCGATCCGCGACGAGGGCTTCAACGCCTGGGTCAACGCGGGCGAGATGCGCGAGTCGCTCCTGGGGATGAGCTACCTGCAACGCTTCGGCACGATCCGGATCTCGGATGGCGAGCTTGTGCTGACCCGGTGAGGCCCGGGCGCCATCCCCGCGTCGGGCGCGGGCCTCGATCCGCGATCGCCCCACCCTTCAGGCCGGCGCCTCCACAGACCGGTCCGCGCGCAGACGCCCGGCGGCCAGCGCCGAGGCCGTGAGCATGACCGCCGCCGTCCCGAGCATGAGCGCCAGCCCCCCGAGCTGGTAGGTGAGCCCCGACAGAACCGTCCCGAGAAGCCGGCCCGCCGCATTCGCCATGTAGTAGAAGCCAACATCCATCGTGACCCGCTCGGCCCGCGTGAAGTCGAGGATCAGGTAGGAGTGCAGCGACGAGTTCACCGCGAAGATCGCGCCGAAGACCAGAAGCCCCGCGACCAGCGTTGCGGTCAGCCAGGCTTGCGGCCCGGGCGAGAGGAGCGCGGCGACGGCGAGCGCGGCGGGCACGAGAAACAGGCCCCAGGCCCAGCCCCGCGCCGCGTGCACCAGCTCGGCCTCCGGGCGCAGGGCGGCGCGCAGCAGCCGCGGTGCCGCGGCCTGGACCGCCCCGTAAAGGATGATCCAGAGCGCCATGAAGCTCCCGATGAGGAAGAAGGCCGCGCGGTTGCCCGCCTCCGTGCCGTCCGAGAGGACCGCGTAGAAATAGATCGGGATGCCGACGACGAACCAGACGTCGCGCGCACCGAAAAGGAACACCCGCGCCGCCGACAGCCAGTTCACGTTGGCCGATTTCGAGAACACCTCGGAAAATTTCGCCCCCTTGCGCCCTTTCGGAAGGCCCGGCGGCATGACGATCAGCACGGCGACGAGGATCGCCGCCAGCACCGCCGCCATGGCGAGAACCGCCCACGCGAAGCCGAGCGTGGCCAGGAGCGCGGCGCCCAGCAGGAAGCCCAGGCCCTTCACCGCGTTCTTCGACCCCGTCAGCAGCGCCACCCACCGAAAGAGGCCGCCTTGCCCGGCCGGCGCCAGGATCTTCACCGCCGACTTCGACGACATCTTTGCGAGATCCTTGGCCACGCCGCTCGCCCCCTGGACGAGCATGACATAGGCCACCGATAGGCCGATCGCCCAGTCCGGGTCGAGCCGCGCCAGCGCGACGAGGGCCACGACCTGGATCGCGAGCCCGGCATAGAGCGTCGAGGTCAGCCCGAACCGCGCCGCGATCCACCCGGCCGCGAGGTTCGTGATCATCCCGGCGATCTCGTAGAGCACGAAGAGATAGGCAAGCTGCACCGGCGTGAAGCCCAGCGTGTGGAAATGCAGCAGCACCAGCATCCTGAGCGCGCCGTCGGTCAGCATGAACGCCCAGTAGGCCGCCGTCACGGCGACGTAGGCGGAAAGACCGTCGGGCCGCGCGCTCACAGCGACGCGCCCACCATCAGCGCCACGTCCACCAGCCGGTGCGCGTAGCCCATCTCGTTGTCGTACCACGCGTAGACCTTCACCTGCGTGCCGTTCACCACCATGGTCGAGGGCGCGTCCACGATACCCGACCGGGTATCGTTGGTGTAGTCGGTCGAGACGAGCGGGCGTTCCTCGTAGCCGAGGATACCCGAAAGCGGCCCCTCGGCCGCGGCCGCGAAGAGCGCGTTCACCTCATCGACATCGGTCGCGCGCTCCACCTCGAAGACGCAGTCGGTGATGGAGGCGTTCAGAAGCGGCACGCGCACGGCATGGCCATCGAGCCGGCCGGCGAGCTCGGGGTAGATGAGGGTGATCGCCGTCGCGCTGCCGGTCGTCGTCGGGATCATCGAATTGAGCGCCGAGCGCGCCCGGCGCAGATCCTTCGCCGGGCGATCCACGATGGTCTGGGTGTTGGTCACGTTGTGGATCGTGGTGATGGAGCCGTGGCGGATGCCGAGGCTGTCGTGCAGCACCTTCACCACCGGCGCGAGGCAGTTCGTGGTGCAGGACGCGGCGGTGACGATCCGGTGGGCCACGGGATCGTAGATGTCGTGATTGACGCCGTAGACGATGTTGGCGGTGGGGCCGTCCTTGACCGGAGCGGAGACGACCACCTTCTTCACGCCCGCCTCGAAATAGGGCGCGAGCGCTGCCTCGGTCTTGAAGACGCCGGTGCAGTCGATGACCACGTCCACGCCCTCGAGCGGCAGGTCGGAAAGATCCCGCGCGCCGACGAAAGGCAGGCGCGTGCCGTCGATGGTGACGGAGGCGTCGTCATGTGCGAAGGCTGCGTCCCAGCGGCCATGCACCGTGTCGAACTCGAGCAGATGGGCGTGCATCGCCGGATCGCCGATCGCGTCGTTGATCCAGGCGAGCGTCGCCCCACGTTCGAGCAGCGGCTTGAGGGCAAGCTTGCCGATCCGCCCCAGGCCGTTCACCGCGTAGACCGTCATGCCGGCGCCCCGTTGCTCGCGTGGCCAATCTCGTCCACCGCCTTCTGGAGCGAAATCCGGTCGAGCGAGGCCAAAGGCAGCGCGGCAAAGGCGCGGATGCGATTGCGCAGCGCCCCGTAGGCCTGCTGGAAGGCGAGGCTCTTCTCGGCGTCGGTTCCCTCCACCTGCACCGGGTCGGGCATGCCCCAGTGGGCGCTGATCGGCTGCCCCTGCCAGGCGGGGCATTCCTCGTTGGCGGCCTGGTTGCAGACCGTGAAGACGAAATCGAACTTGGGCGCGTCGTCGCCCTGGAATTCCGACAGGTTCTTCGCGCGCAGCACGGAGATGTCGTGCCCCTTCTGCGCCAGCACCTCCAGCGCGAAGGGATTGAGTTCGGAATAGGGTTTCGTGCCGGCCGAATAGGCTTCGAAGCGGTCGCCGGCCTCCTTGCGAAGAATGGACTCGGCGAAGATCGACCGCGCCGAGTTGCCGGTGCAGATGAAGAGCACCTTGTAAAGGTTTTCGGGCATGGGAAGTTTTCCTGTCGTGGAGGGATCGGTCAGAGGCGGGCAAAGTTCCGGCCGCCCGCGGCAGCAGTCGCGCAGCAGGTAGTCGAGGGTGCCCCGCACCTCCGTCATGTCGACCGTGTAGCGAAGCGACGTGCCCGCACGCTCCTGCGTGACGAGGCCGGCCTGCATCAGCGCGGCCAGGTAGGACGACAAGGTGGAGGGCTTGAGATCCAGCGCACAGGCCAGCTCACCGGCCGGCACGCGGTCGGGGTAACGGCGCATGAGCAGCCGGAAGAGGGCCAGCCGCTGCGGGTGGCCGAGTGTCGAAAGGCGGTCGGAGGCAGTAATTTCCATATTTCGTGAATATATGAAATATGAGCTTTCGCAAGTTCTTTTTCCCGCTTGGGGGGCAAAGGATCGTCCCGGGTTTCCGCCGGCTGCGGTTGCGTCAGGCAGCGTCAGGCCGCGCTGCGCCACGGCCGCGTGCCGGCCCCGCTCAGCCCGGCAAGCGTGGCGGCGATGCGCGCGGGCTCAGCACCGCCCCAGAAGACGCGACAGTGCCAGGGGAAGCGGCCAGCGGTTCATCGTGTAGACATGGATGGAGGGGGCGCCGTAGGCGATGAGGCGCCGGGCCTGCTCGACCGTGGCCGCCGCCGCGAGATAGGGCTGCATCTCGGGCTTGTCCTCGCTCTCCCGGAAGAGCCGTTCCAGCCAGTCGGGCACCGTCGTGCCGTTGGCCCTGGCGAAGCTCCGCACACGCGCCCACCCCTCGAGCGGCATGAGGCCGGGCACGATCGGCGCGTCGATGCCATGGCGCGCACATGCCTCGAGGAACCGCCCGTAAGCCGCCGGGTCCAGCACGAATTGGCAATAGGCCATGTGCGCCCCGGCATCGAGCTTCAGCTTCAGGTGGTCGATATCCTGGTCGAGCGTGCCGGCCTCGGGGTGCTTTTCGGGATAGGCGGCGACGGCGATCCGGAACGGGTGCCGCTCTGCAAGCGCCGCGACGAGGTCCGAGGCATGCGCGAAGCCCGGCGGCAGCGGACCCTCCATCGCGTGGGGCTGATCCCCCCGCAGCGCAAGGATGTCGCGGATCCCGGCCTGCCAGAGACCCTCCGCCGTCTCGAGCGCCGCCCGCCGCGACAGACCCAGCGCCGTCAGGTGCGCCATGACGGGTCGCCCGGTCAGGCGCGCCACCTCCACCGCGCTGTCGTGGGTGCCCGCGCGCGTGGTGCCGCCCGCGCCCATCGTGACGGAGAACCCCTCGCTGGCAGCCGGGGCGAGGCGCTCGACGGTCTCGCGGAACTGTGCATGGCGGCGCTCCGACCGTGGCGGAAACAGTTCGAACCCCATGGGCACCGCCCCGCCGGAGATGACGAGCCGCCGCAAGAGCGCATCGGCTGGCTGTGGAACAAGCTGGCGATGGGGCACGACGATCCGGTCTCCGCGCCCTCAGCCGGCCCAGTCGCGGCCGGCCGCCTGCGCCTGCTCCCGCGCGCCGGGATGCGACGAGGGCCGGAACGGCACCTCCGTCACCCGGGCGTCCACGGGTCGGCCCGTGGCGTCCGCGTAGATGTCTGGCAGTTCGACCTTCAGCGCCGTGTCCGGCGCCGAGAGTGCCGGCGGCACGTAGCCAAGCGCGATGTTGACCTGAAGCTCGGGCGACCACCACGGCGAGGTCACGTAGCCCACCCGCTCTCCGTCCGGCGTGGCGATGAGCCAGAAATCGGGGGCGTAGTCGGTCACCGGACTCCCGCCCATCGTCAGCCCGACGAGCTTCAGCTTGAAGGGGAAGCGGCCCGCGTCGATCTCGGCGCGCTGAGCCTCCAGCGCGGCGCGCCCGATGTAGTCGGCGGCCTTCTTGCGGGGCACCTGGTAGGCGAGGTTCACCTGGAAGGGGGAGGTCTCGGTATCCATGTCCTGGCCCCAGGACAGGATACCGGCCGCGATCCTGCGATGATGGGCCGGCGCGATCACCCGTAGCCCGTAGAGCGCGCCATGCGCGCGCAGCGCGTACCAGACCGGTTCCGCGGCGAGGGTCGCGTCGCGCACAAAGATCTCGTAGCCCTTCTCGCCGGAAAAGCCGGTCTGGCTGACCACCACCGGGCAGCCGGCAAGCGTCGTTTCGAAAAGGCCGTAATAGGGCAGGCGACGGATCTCTTCGCCGAAGAGATCGGCCATGAACGCCTCCGAGGTCGGCCCCTGGACCTGAAGCGGCGCGACGTCGAGCTCGGCGATCTCCACGTCGTGGCCAAGCCCCACGTTCACGCCCTGCAACCACAGAAGCAGGTCGCTGTCGGAGGCCGAGAACCAGAACTCGTCGCGGCCAAGACGCAGAAGGACCGGGTCGTTGAGGATGCCGCCCTTCTCGTTGCAGACGATCACGTACTTGCCCCGCATGGGCTGGATCTTCGTGGCATCGCGCGTGATGACACGGTTGACGAACGCCTCGGCGTCGGGTCCGCGCACGCGGATCTGGCGCTCGACCGCGACGTTCCAGAGCGTGACGCGGTTCACCAGCGCCTCGTATTCGGCCATGGCGCCGCCCTCTTCGGGCCGGACATAGCCGCGCGGGTGATACATCCGGTTATAGACGGTGGCGCGCCAGCACCCCGCCTCGACCGAGAGATGCCAGAAGGGCGATTTCCGCACGCGGGTGGAGATCAGCATCTGCACGGGCGGGGCGCCGGACTGCCGCAGGTTCACGGGAACCAGCCGGTCGGACTGGTCCACGCCCGGCACGTTCGGATGGGAGCGGCCCTCTTCCGTCATGCGATCCCCTCCCTGCGGTCGCGTCCCGAGACGGCGCGCTCCTCCCGCGCGCAACCTCCGGCTTTTCCTTCCGTTCTGAGCCTGCCAAAGCCGAGGACGTCGCGCAACGACAGCCCGCCGGTGTTTCGCAAACACCTCAGCCTTCTAAAGCTCCGGCCGACCTCTTCGGGGGTGCGCTACCGACCGCGCCAAGCTGCGCGCCGCGACGGCATGGACCGGCACGTCGGGCCGTGGCATGTCTTGGGGAGGTGTCAGACACGGGGGCACGGATGGACGGCGGGAAGACCGACGCGGCAGAGGCGGCCGCCTATTACGACGACGCAGACGTCGCGGCCTTCTACCGGCTCTGCTGGGGCGGGGACGACATCCATATCGGGCGTTACGACACCGGGGCCGAAAGCGTGGCCGACGCCTCCGTCGCGATGACGCGCCATCTTCTCTCCCTCGCCGGGATCGTGGCCGGCGACCGGGTTCTCGACATCGCCTGCGGCTATGGCGGGACGCTGCGCCTTCTGGCGCGCATGGGGTGCCCCGCGGCGGGCATCGACATCTCCGGGCGCGCCGTGACCGAGGCGCGGCGCCGCAACGCCGAGGCCGGGCTCGACGACCGCATCGATGTCCGGCTCGGCGATTTCCACGAGATCGGCGAGCCCGACGGCGCATGGGACGCGGCGATCTGCCAGGAGTCGCTCATCCATTCCACGGACCGGCCGCGCGTGATGGCCGAGGTCCACCGTGTGCTGCGTCCCGGCGGCGTCTTCGCGCTCTCGGACATCCTGACCGCCCCGGGCGCGGACGAGGCGCTGGTCAACGAGGCCTTCGCGAGGCTGGGCGCCCGGGCCGGCGCGACGCCCGCGGACTACCGCGCCATGGCGGAGGCGGCGGGGTTCGAGATCGCGGCGTCGGAGGAGCGCCCCCGGGACATCCGCACCCATTACGACAAGCTGGCCGAGGCGCTGTCGGACCCGGTGCCCGGCCTCGACCCCGACGCGCGGGACGCCATCGCGCAGAGCGTCGCGCGCTGGCGGAAGGCGCTGGCCGGCGGGCATATCACCTGGGCCTGCCTCGTCGCACGCAAGCCCGGCTGAAGGCGGCGCTCAGATGTCGAGCGCGTTTTCCTTTTCCCAGCGGGAGAAATGCGAGACGAAGGAGTGCCACTCCCGGTTCTTGAGCTTGAGGTAGGCGGCCGTGAACGCCTCCCCCATGGCCCCGGAGAACGCGCCGTCCGCCTCGAAGGCGCGCAGCGCGTCGAGCAGGTTGAGCGGCAGCCGCGGTGCCTCGGTGACGGTGTGGCCGTCCGCGTACATGTCGATGTCGAGGCGCGGCCCGGGATCGGCCTCGTCCTTCAGACCCGACAGCCCCGCCGCGATGATCGCCGCCTGCAGCAGGTAGGGGTTGGCCGCGCCGTCCGCGAGGCGCAGCTCGAACCGCCCCGGCCCGGGCACGCGCACCATGTGGGTGCGGTTGTTGCCCGACCAGGTGACGGTGTTGGGCGCCCAGGTGGCGCCGGAATGGGTGACGGGCGCGTTAATCCGCTTGTAGCTGTTCACGACCGGGTTGGTGATCGCCGCCATCGCGGGCGCGTGGCGCATGATCCCGCCGAGGAAATGCGCGCCATCCGCCGAGAGTCCGAGCTCTCCCGCGGGGCCCGGCCCCGTGCCGTCGAAGACGTTGCGGCCCGCATCGGCGCCCGGCGCGTCCCAGGCCGAGACGTGGACGTGACAGCCATTTCCCGTCAACCCCTCGATGGGCTTGGGCATGAAGGTGGCGCGCAGCCCGTGCGCCTCGGCCACCGACTTCACCATGAACTTGAAGAAGCTGTGCCGGTCGGCGGTGACGAGGGCGTCGTCGAAGGCCCAGTTCATCTCGAACTGCCCGTTCGCGTCCTCGTGGTCGGTCTGGTAGGGGCCCCATCCGAGATCGAGCATGTGGTCGCAGATCTCGCGCACCACGTCGTAGCGGCGCATCACGGCCTGCTGGTCGTAGCAGGGCTTCTCGGCGGTGTCGTAGGGATCGCTTATGGCGTCGCCAGCGGGCGTGAGCAGGAAATACTCCGCCTCGATTCCCGACTTGACGTGCAGCCCGGCCTCCGCGGCGGCCGCGATCTGGCGGCGCAGCACGTTGCGCGGGGCTTGCGCGACCTCCTCTCCCTCCATCATGCAATTGGCCGCGACCCAGGCGACCTCGGGCTTCCACGGAAGCTGGACGACGCTCGCGGGGTCGGGCACGGCCAGCATGTCGGGAAAGGCCGGGGTCATGTCGAGCCAGGTGGCGAAGCCCGCGAAACCCGCGCCGTCCTTCTGCATGTCGCCGATCGCCTGCGCCGGGACCAGCTTCGCGCGCTGGCCGCCGAAGAGATCGGTGAAGGAGATCATGAAGTACCTGACCCCCTTTTCGCGGGCGAACTCCGCCAGATCCTGTGTCATCGCCGTCTCCCTGTTCCGATGTCGCCGCCCGGCGGGACTAGAGGCCGCCTCCGGGCTTGCCCGGCCACCAGTCCGTTCCGGCAAGGGGCACGCGCGCCATCGCCGCGGCCTCCATCGTCAGCGCGCACAGGTCCTCGGGCTCTAGGTTGTGGAGGTGGTTGTGCCCGCAGGCGCGCGCGATGGTCTGCGCCTCTAGGGTCATCACCTTGAGGTAGTTCCGCAGCCGGCGGCCCGCGTCCTCGGGGTCGAGGCGCGCGGCAAGCTCGGGATCCTGCGTGGTGATGCCCGCGGGGTCGCGCCCTTCGTGCCAGTCGTCATAGGCGCCCGCGGTGGTACCCAGCTTCCGGTACTCGGCCTCCCATTTCGGATCGTTGTCGCCGATGGCGATCATCGCCGCCGTGCCGATGGACACCGCGTCGGCCCCGAGCGCCATGGCCTTGGCCACGTCGGCGCCGCTGCGGATCCCGCCCGAGATGACGAGCTGCACCTCGCGGTGGACGCCGAGATCCTGAAGCGCCTGCACGGCGGGGCGGATCGCCGCGAGGGTCGGGATGCCCACATGCTCGATGAACACGTCCTGCGTGGCGGCGGTGCCGCCCTGCATCCCGTCGATCACCACCACGTCGGCGCCGGCCTTCACGGCGAGCGCGGTGTCGTAGTAGGGCCGCGTCGCGCCCACCTTCACGTAGATCGGCTTTTCCCAGCCGGTGATCTCGCGCAGCTCCAGGATCTTGATCTCCAGGTCGTCGGGCCCGGTCCAGTCCGGGTGGCGGCAGGCGGAGCGCTGGTCGATCCCCTTTGGCAGCGTGCGCATCCCGGCCACCCGGTCCGAGATCTTCTGGCCGAGCAGCATCCCCCCGCCGCCGGGCTTGGCGCCCTGCCCCACCACGACCTCGATGGCGTCGGCGCGGCGCAGGTCGTCGGGGTTCATGCCGTAGCGCGAGGGCAGGAGCTGGTAGACCAGAAGCGTCGAGTGCTCGCGTTCCTCGTCGGTCATGCCGCCGTCGCCCGTGGTGGTCGAGGTGCCCGCCATGCTCGCGCCCCGGCCGAGCGCCTGCTTCGCCGCACCCGAGAGCGCGCCGAAGCTCATCCCCGCGATGGTGATCGGGATCTGGAGGTTGAGCGGCTTCGTCGCGTGGCGTCCGCCCAGCACCACGTCCGTCCCGCAGCTTTCGCGGTAGCCCTCCAGCGGGTAGCGCGACACCGACGCGCCCAGGAAAAGCAGATCGTCGAAATGCGGCACCCGCCGCTTCGCCCCGCCGCCCCGGATGTCGTAGATGCCGGTGGCCGCGGCGCGGCGGATCTCGGCGTTCACCTCGGGCGGGAAGGTCGCGGAGAAGCGCGGCGGCGTCTGGGGAGTGTCGCTCATCAGTAGGCCCCGGCGTTGTCGATGTCGAAGTGGTAGAGCGTGCGGGCCGAGCCGTAGCGGCGGAACGCCTCGGGCCGCGCGTCGATCTCCGCCCGCTCGAGCAGCCCGGCAACCAGTTCCAGGTGCTCGGGGCGCATCTCCTTCTCGACGCAATCCGCGCCGAGGCTCTTCACCCGTCCGCGCACGAAGAGGCGCGCCTCGTAAAGCGAGTCTCCCAGCGCCTCGCCCGCGTCGCCGCACACGACGAGCGTTCCGGCCTGAGCCATGAAGGCGGACATGTGGCCCACGCCCCCGCCCACGACGATGTCGATGCCCTTCATCGAGATGCCGCAGCGCGAACTCGCGTTGCCTTTCACGACCAGCAGGCCGCCGCGCCCCGTGGCGCCGGCATACTGGCTGGCGTCGCCCTCCACGATGACGGTGCCCGAGACCATGTTCTCGGCCACGCCCGGCCCGGCCGATCCCGCGACGCGCACGGTCGCCCGCTTGTTCATGCCGGCACAATAGTAACCGGTGGAGCCGCGCACCGTGACCTGGATCGGCGTGTCGAGACCGACCGCCAGGGCATGGGCGCCGCGAGGGTTCAGCACCTCCCACTCGGTCGCGTTCCCGCCCGCGCCCTGAAGCGTGGCGTTCAGCGTCCGGAGGTCCTCGGCGGCAAGGTCGATCGTCTGCATGTCAGCGGGCCCAGAAATAGACGGTGGCGGGTTCGGGTTCCCAGACGCGCGCCGCGTCGATGCCGGGAAGCCCGACCAGCGCGCGGTATTCGGAGCCGAAGGCGACGTAGCCGTCGGTTTCGGCCATCACGGCGGGCTTGCAGGCGATGGGGTCGCGCACGACGCCGAAGCCGTCCTTGGTGCCGACCACGAAGGTGTAGAAGCCGTCGAGATCGGCCAGCCCCGCCTCCAGCGCCTCGCCGAGGGTGGCCCCCTCCTGCATCCGCCAGGTGAGGTAGGCCGCCGCCGCCTCGCTGTCGTTCTCGGTCTGCACCTCCACGCCGGCCCGGGCGAGGCGGCGCTTGAGGTTGTGGTGGTTCGAAAGCGAGCCGTTATGCACGAGACACTGGTCGGCGCCAGTGGAAAAGGGATGCGCGCCCAGCGTGGTGACGGCGGATTCGGTGGCCATGCGCGTGTGGCCGATGCCATGGGTGCCGGTCATCGACGCGAGGTCGAAGCGCGCCGCCACGTCGCGGGGCAGCCCGACCTCCTTGTAGATCTCGATCGCCTCGCCCGCGCTCATCACCCGAAGGCCCGGGCTTAGCCCGGCCAGGGCCTCGCGCGCCGCAGGAATGCAGTCGGCGGGCAGCTCTAGAACGGCGTGGGTGTCCTTCGCGCGCATCGTGACCCTCGCGCCCAGAGCCTCGGACAGTCGCGCGTCGAGCCCCGGGAGATCCGCCGCGGGCGCGTCCGACTGCACCGTGATCTTGCCCGTGCCCCCCGGCGCGTAGACGGCGAGCCCCGCGCTGTCGGGGCCGCGATCGGTCATGGTGATCAGCATGTCCGACAGAAGCGCGCCGAGCCGCGGCTCGAGCGCCGCGTCCTTGAGAAACAGTCCGACGATTCCGCACATTGCCGCGCCCCGCTTCGCCGCCGGCCCAGAGACGGGCCCGCCAGGACTGATGGGAAACAGATTTTCTTCTGGGGCAAAAGTGCCAATACCCAGCTTGGGCCCCGGCCCGCCAACCAGTGGCGGATCTGCACAGAATTCAGGCAGCCACGCTTATCCCGATTGCGGATAGCAGATCACGGAGAGGTACCGGATGGGCAGGCGGCGCAGCTCCTCGGGGCCATGCGGCGCGTCGGCATCGAAGAACAGCGAATCTCCCGGCCGGAGGTCGAACAGGCTTTCGGCATGACGGTAGCCCACCTCGCCTTCCAGCATGTAGATCAGCTCCAGCCCCTCGTGCTGGAAGACGGGAAAGACGTCCGTCTTCTTGGAGAGCGTGATGAGATAAGGTTCCATCACCACGCCGCTCGCGTTGGAGCCCAGGTGACCGAGCAGGTTGTACTGGTGCCCGGCCCGGGTGCCCGCCCGCTCGACATCCGCCCCCTGCCCCGCCGGCGTATGGACGACGCCCCGGCGCTCCTCGTAGCCGCGGAAAAAGGCCGTGAGCGGCACGCTCAGCGCGTGCGACAGCGCCTGGAGCGTCGTGAGCGAGGGCGAGATGTTGCCGTTCTCGATCTTCGAGAGCATACCGGCCGAAAGCCCCGTCTGCTGGGCGAGCTCGGCCACGGTGATGCTCTGCTGGCGACGGAAGGCGCGCAACTCCCGCCCGATCGCGACCTCGAGCACCTTTTCGCGCGCGCCGCGGCGTCCATGGGGATCCTGGGTCAGCGTTACGGGTTTGCGCGCCACGGCGTCTCGCCTCTTTCCTGCCGGGCGCGACATGACCGAGCGCCCCGGCTGCAAGCCTAGCCCGGTTCCGCAAGAGAAAAAATCGTTCGCTGCGGTCAATCCGGCACCCACGGGCGACAACGCCGTCGCGCCATGGCGACATTGCGCTGCGCGCCCCGAACGCCGAGGATGCGTCCGAAAGCGGCACCCTCGAAACGGAGGCGGACATGGCGCAGGCAACCGGGCTTCATCACCTTGCGCAGGACGCGCGATGAGTTCATCGGTCGTGACCGTCTCTCTGCTGACGCTCTATATCGCGCTGCAGGTGGGCTTCATCCTGCGGGCATTGCTGCGCCCCTACCGGGAGCCCTCGGCCCGCGTCGCCTGGGTTCTCGTCATGCTCGCGCTGCCGGCGGTCGGCATGCTGGCCTATGTCCTTTTCGGAGAAACCAACATCGGCCGGCGCCGGGTCGCGCGCTACCGCGAGGCCGCGCGGCTTTTCAAGGCGCCGCAGGTCGACCCAGTTGATGCCCGCAGGCGGATCGCGGCCGTCGCCTCGGACCATGCGTATCTCTTCAACCTCGGCCATTCTGTCAGCGGCTTTCTTCCCACGACCGGAAACGCCGCGCGGGTCTTCTCCGACTCGAACGCCTCGATCGCGTCCCTGCTCGACGACATCGCGGCGGCGGAGCGCTACGTCCATCTCGTCTTCTACATCTGGCTCGACGACAACAACGGTCTGAAGGTCGTCGAGGCGCTCAAGGCGGCCGCGCGCCGCGGGGTCGTCGTGCGCGCGATGGCGGACGATCTCGGCTCCCGGCGGCTCGTGCGCTCGCGCCACTGGACCGACATGCAGGCGGCCGGCGTGCGGCTCGCCGCTGCGCTTCCCATCGGCAACCCGCTGCTGCACCCGATCCGGGGCCGGGTCGATCTCAGGAACCACCGCAAGATCGTGGTGATCGACGACCGCATCACCTATTGCGGCAGCCAGAACTGCGCCGACCCGGAATTCCGGGTGAAACCCCGATACGCCCCCTGGATCGACGTCATGTTGCGCCTCGAAGGCCCGGTGGCCGGCCAGAACCAGAGGCTGTTCCTGCAGGACTGGGTCTCGCATGTCGACGACGGGCTGGAGGATCTGGACGCATCGGCAGCGGAACAGCCGTCGAAGGGCTCGATCGTGGCACAGGCGATCGGCACCGGACCGACGGTCCGCAATTCCGCCATGCCGGAAGTCTTCGAGACGCTGATGCACGGCGCGCGCGAGGAACTGGTGATCACGACGCCCTATTACGTGCCCTCGGACTCGATGCAGTCGGCGCTCTGCGGCGCCGGCCATCGCGGGGTCCGCACCAGCCTGGTGCTTCCTGCCAAGAACGATTCCTGGATCGTCGGCGCCGCGAGCCGAAGCTACTACCTCGAGCTTCTGCAATCGAATGTGCGGATCTTCGAGTACGAGGGAGGTCTGCTGCACGCCAAGTCGCTCACCCTCGACCGCGAGATCGCCCTGATCGGCTCGGCCAATCTCGACCGGCGCTCCTTCGAGCTCAACTACGAAAACAACGTGCTTCTCAAGGACAGGGCGCTCACCGGAGAACTCCGCGACCTGCAGGACGGCTACATTTCCCGGTCGCGCGAAATCACCATGAAGGAGGTGACGGATTGGGGTCCGGCGAAACGGCTCTGGAACAACTCGGTCGCCATGATGGGCCCCGTGCTGTGAGGCGCGCGGGATGGGCCGCACGGCGCCACCGCCTTGAATCGCCGCCGCGGCGTCGCGACATAATGCGAAACCCCGCCCGACATGCGGCTCACGGGCGATCATCGAGGCCCCGCGGCAGCCCTGTGGCCGCCGGTCAGCGCGCCTGACACGCCCGCGCGGCGCGACCAGGCGACGCGACAAGGGGGCAGAGGACGCCCGGCAAGGAACAGAGGATTGGTGCAGACAGACCGCGAGACGATCGACTGGCAAGGACGGGAACCGGACACGGCGCCCGCCGCGGCCCTGCGCGTGGCGACCTGGAACATCCGCAAGGCCGTCGGCCTCGACCGGCGGCGGGATCCCGCGCGCGTGATCGCCGCCATCGCCGATCTGCGCGCCGACATCGTCGCCCTGCAGGAGGCCGATCTGCGCCTGGGCACCCGGCCCGCCGCGCTGTCGCGCCACGAGATCTCGGAGGCCACCGGCATGGAGGTCGTGGACGTGGGCGGCAATCCAGGCTCGCTCGGCGTGCACGGCAACGCGCTGCTGGTGCGGCGGGATCTGCTGGTGCGCGCGGCGGCCTCGATCGAGCTTCCCGCGCTCGAGCCGCGCGGCGCGATCACGGCGGAAATCGCCGTGCCCGGGCTCGAAGCGCGCGTGCGCGTGGTCGCGACCCACCTGGGGCTCCTGCGCGCGTGGCGGCGCCGCCAGCTCGCCACGATCCGGACCGGGCTGGACGCCGCCGCCCTGCCCAACACCCTGATCCTGGGCGATTTCAACGAATGGTCCACGGTCCGCGGGCTCGAGGCCCTCGCGCCCGATTTCGCGGTGCTCGCGCCGGGCGCCAGCTTCCACGCCGCGCGGCCGCTGGCGCCGCTCGACAGGATCGCGCACGGCCGCGGCCTGCACGCCTTCGGCGCGGGCGTTGTCAGGGAAGGGCCGAGCCGCATCGCCTCGGACCACCTGCCCGTCTGGGCGGAATTCGCGCCCGCCCTCATGCCCGACGCGTCCGACCACCCCGCGCCCGCCGCGCGTCCCGCACCGCCGCGGTCGAGGCTCCGCAGGCTGCGCCGGGCCTGAGCCGACAGGACGGCGCCGGCGCGACCGCCTCAGCCCGCCAGCGCCTCTTCGAGCTCCCGGGTCAGCCGCCGCGCCTCTTCGGCACGGGGCTTGGAAAAGCGGGCGAGCAGAAGGTAGGCGACCGGTGTGAGATAGAGGGTGGAAAGCGTGGCGAGCCCGAGCCCGCCCACGATCACCCAGCCCAGCGCCTCGCGCGCCTCGGCCCCGGCCCCCGACGACAGGATGAGCGGCACGCCGCCCAGCACGGTGGAGGTCATCGTCATCATCACGGGACGCAGGCGGATCGTGGAGGCGTCGAGGATCGCCTCGCGCACCCCCTGCCCCCGGTCGCGCAGCTGGTTCGCGAACTCCACGATCAGGATGCCGTTCTTGGCCATGATCCCGATCAGCATGACGAGCCCGATCTGCGAATAGACGTTCAGGCTCTGCCCGGTCAGCAGAAGCGCGAAGGCCGCGCAGGCCAGCCCGATGGGCACGGTCGCCATCACGACGATGGCCGAGACGAAGCTTTCGAACTGCGCGGAAAGCACGAGGAACACCACCGCGATGGCGAAGGCGAAGGTCACGAGGAGGCCCGCGTTGGTCTGGTCGAGCGTCGCGGCCTCGGCCAGCGGGACGATGCGGTTTTCCTCGGCAAGGATGTCGTCCGCCATCTCCTCGACCTGCGCCAGCGCGTCGCCAAGCGCCAGCTCCGGCGTGAGCCCTGCCGAGATCTCGACCGAGCGCTGCTGGCCCTCGCGTTCGAGTTCGGGCGCGACAGCGCGCTCCTCCAGTCGGACGAAGCTCGACATCGGCACCATCTGCCCCTCCGACGAGCGCACGAAGATGTTCTGCAGATCGCCCGGGTCGTTCACGGGGTTCGTGGTCGACAGCATCTGCACGTCGATCGCCTCGTCCTCGACGAAGACCTCGCCGATCGTGCGCCCGTTCAGCACCGCGCGCAGCGCCTCGCCCAGCCCGGTGATGTCGATGCCCAGATCGGCCGCGCGGGTGCGGTCGATCTCCACGAAAAGCTGCGGCTGGGTCGTCTCGTATTCCAGGCGCACCTGGCCCATCGCCGGCATCTCCTGCATCCGGGCCACGAGGCTTTCGGCCACCTCCGCGAGCTGCGCGTAGCTCGATCCCGTGACGGCGAAGGACAGGCCCCGCCCGGCGCCCCGGATGCCCAGGGAATTGGGCTGGATCGCGAAGGCGCGCACGCCCACGATCCGGCGCAGCTTGCCGTTGATCTCGCCCACGATCTCGTCCTGGCTGCGCGCGCGCTCGCCCCACTTGGCCAGCGTGAAGACCATGAACCCGCGGTTGTCGGCGCCAAAGCCGGTGATCGAGAAGACGTTGGTGATCTCGCCCGCCTCGCGCAGGGGCTGCACCGCGTCCTCGATCTCGCGCATCTTTCCGGTGGTGTAGTCGAGCGAGACGCCCTGCGGCGCGGTCACGCTGAGAAGTGCTACGGCGCGATCCTCGCGCGGGGTCAGTTCATGGCGGATGCCGCTGCCCACCAGAACGGCCGTCGCCGCGAAGAGCGCCGCGGCAAGCACGATCACCAGCGGCACGGCGAGCGCCCAGCCCAGCGTGCGCGCATAGATCGCCGCGAGGCGATTGCCGACCCACGCCACCGGGCCGGTCCGGGCCGATCCCTCGCGCAGGAGCCGGCTCGCCAGCACGGGGCAAAGCGTCAGCGCCACGACGGAAGAGAGCGCGACCGCCATCGCGAGGGTGAATCCGAATTCACGGAAAAGCCCGCCCGCCTGTCCCGGCAGGAAGGACAGCGGCACGAACACGGCCGCGAGCGTCGCGGTGGTCGTCACCACGGCGAAGAACACCTGCCGCGTGCCGAGCACGGCCGCCGCGCGCGGGCCCATTCCTTCGGACCGCCGCCGCACGATGTTTTCCAGAACGACGATGGCGTCGTCCACCACGAGCCCGGTGGCCAGCACGAGGGCGAGCAGCGTCAGGATGTTGACGGAAAAGCCCACCATCCAGATCGCGGCGAGCGTGCCGATCAGCGCCACCGGCATGGTGATCGCGGGTATCATCGTGGCGCGCGCGTCGCGCAGGAACACGAAGATCACCACGACGACGATGAGGATGGCCAGCCCGAGCGTCTTCAGGACCTCCGCGATCGCGCCGTTGATGAACACCGCGTCGTCGGAGGTGACGAAGATGCGCACGTCCTCGGGCAGCGTGGCGTCGAGTTCCGC
The DNA here is from genome assembly GCF_041365695.1 of Rhodosalinus sp. 5P4. Taxonomy (NCBI): domain Bacteria; kingdom Pseudomonadati; phylum Pseudomonadota; class Alphaproteobacteria; order Rhodobacterales; family Paracoccaceae; genus Rhodosalinus; species Rhodosalinus sp. 5P4. Next base: position 578,295 of record NZ_JBGFSJ010000001.1, on the reverse strand, counting down.
CACGGTCGCCCGCACCGCCGCCGAGATGTCGAGCGTGTTGCTGCCCGCCTGCCGGATGATGCCGATCCCGAGCCCCGTCTGGCCGTTGGCGCGCAGCACCGTCTCGTTGGGCGCGGGGCCCAGCGTCACGGTGGCCACGTCGCGCACGCGGACGTTCGAAGCAAGTTGCAGATCCTCGAAGGCGGCTGGCGAGGCCACGAGCGCCGTGGTGCGCACGTTGATCGACTGCCGGCTGCCCGCAAGATCGCCCGCCGGCGCGTTGAAGCCCGCATCGGCCAGCGCGCGGCGCATGTCGGCAAGTGTCAGGCCCCGGCTGGCCAGCTCGGCCAGGTCGATGTCCACGCGGAAGATCGGTTCCCGGTCGCCGTAGATCTGAAGGTCGGCCACACCCTCGATCGAGATCAGCCGGTCCTCGACCCGCTCCCGGACGATCCGCGTGAGATCCTGCGGCGAGCGGCTGGCGGAGGTGACGGCCACGCGCACCACCGGCTGCGCGTCGGCGTCGGCCTTGACGATCTCGGGCGTCTCGGCACCGTCGGGAAGCTGTCCCGCGATCCGCGCCACGGCATCCCGGACGTCGGTCGCCGCCACATCGATATCGACGTTGCCGGTGAATTCCAGCGTGACGCGGCTGCGCCCGAAACGCGAGTTCGACGAGATCGAGCGAATGCCCGCGACCCGGCCCACGGCCCCCTCGATCCGGCCGGTCACCTCCTGGTCGATGCTTTCCGGCGATGCGCCCGGGAACTGGGTCGTAACGGTCACGACCGGGCGATCGACATTCGGAAGCTCGCGGATTTCGGCGCCGAAGATCGCGGCGAGCCCCGCCAGCACGACGAGCGCGCTCAGCACATAGGCCAGGATCGGGCGGCGCACGAAAAGCGCCGTGCCGCCCTGGGCCGTTCGCGTGGCATCCTCCATCATCCGCCCGCCCCCCCTCAGAGCGCGTCGCGCGACGTGTCGAGCCGCGCGGCCTGCGGTTCGGCGACCCGCACCCCGCCGCCGGGGCGCAGGTTCTGCACGCCCTCGGTCACGACCTGCTCGCCGATCTCGAGCGCCCCCTCGACCAGGACCGCATCCTCGTTGCGCTGGCGGATCGTCACCGGCACGCGCACCGACGCCCCGTCCCGCACGACCCAGACGAAGGAGCCGTCGCTCGACCACTGCACGGCAAGCGGATCGACCGACGGCAGGCGTTCGCCCGGAAAGGCGAGGAAGACCTCGAACGCCATGCCCGCGCGCAGCGCGTCGTCCGGATTGGCGAGCCTGCCCTGCACCAGCAGGGTGCGGCTGGTGCTGTCCACGATCGTGTCGATCGCGCGCACCTCGCCCTCCAGCAGGCGGTCCGGCAGGGCAAGCGGCCGCGCCTCCAGCGGCATGCCGGTTGCAAGGCGCGGGACCACGCGCTCGGGCACCCGGAAGTCGATCAGGATGTCCGAGCGGTCGCTGATCGACACGAGCGCCGCGCCGCCCGTCACGCGATCGCCCACGCCGAGGTCGGGCACGCCGGCCCAGCCCGAGATGGGCGCGCGCACACGCCGCTGCGCGAGGTCGAACTCGGCCTGGCGCAAGGCGAGCTCCGCCTGCCGCAGCGCGAGCTCGGCATCCCGACGTCTGACCTCGGTCACCGATCCGGTCCCGGCAAGGCGTTCCAGCCGCTCCGCCTCGTCCCGCGCATCGGCCAGCGTCAGCTCCGCGCGCTCCAGCGCGATGCGCTCCGCCTCGTCGTCGAGCCTGACAATCAGGTCGCCCTCCTGCACCTTGCCGCCGGGCTCGAACCCGATCTCCACCACCCGTCCGGTCGCGTCGGTGCGCACCGTGACACTGCGCAGCGCCTTGCCGTCGCCGATGGAGGCCACGCGGTCGTCGATGATGCCTTCGGCGACGGGCACGGTGATGACGGTGGCCGGTCCGCGCCCGAACCCGCCGCTGCCGCCGGTATCCTCTTCCGCGTCGAGCTCCACCCCGACGAGGTCGAGGACGCCCAGCCGGTCGAGAAGCGGCAGGGAGGACGGCACGAAGTTGATCCAGATCGCCAGCGTTCCGGCGATCACCACGAGCGAAAGAACAAGTTGCCTGACCATGCCGTTGACCGCTACGCCGCTTCAGTTCCTGAAGGTAGCGCATATCCGGTGGGTTGACAGGCGAGAACCCGGTTTCGCAAAGCCCGCAGCGAAAGGGACATCCGCCCCGGAAGCCGAGTTGCGGCTGGCGGGACCGATGCAGATGAAGGCGCCGTGGCGGAATTCGCGCAAACCTTGATCTGGATCAAGGCGCGACGCCGCCCCTGCCCGTTCCACAGCGACGCAGCGCCGACGTTCAGGGTTTGTGCACGGGCCGGCGCGCGCACGGCCCAGCACCTCGCCGCACCGGTGAAAACGCCGCTCCCACCCGGGTGTCACGGGCAATCTCGTATCTTGTCAGCACCTTGGCCCTTGCGGCGCAAACGACCGCGACAGCGTCATGGCAGGTCCGTCACCCAAGCCGCAAAGGAGAAATGTCCCGAAGGTTATCCACAGCCTGGAAATGCCCGATTCGCACTGGACGGATCACGTATTCTTGAATTTTGCCATGGCTTTCGCCCGCACGGCATCGCCGTATCGGCGCATCCTTGCCCCTGCAGGCCCCCGGATCCCGGCCCTCACCCCGGCGCACGGCCCACCGCGCCGGGCGCCGTTGCGGCGCGGCCGATCAGGGCGCAGCCCAGCGTTTCGCGCAGCGCGTGGGTAAGGTCATCGACCGTGCGGGTGGACACGAAAAGCCCGCCCGTCGCGTCGGCGAGGCATTTCGCGACGGTTTCGCCGCCCGTGTAGGTCCGCGCCTCCGGGCTGTTCCAGCCGAAGAAATCGTCCACGACCTTGAAGCCGATGACATGGACGCGCAGGTCGGCCGCGCGCGACGCAAGCCGCGTGCCGAGCGCGCAAGGCGTCCCGCCACATGTCTCGTTGCCATCGGTCACCAGCACGACGATCGCGGGCCGCGTCCGGTAGTCGAGCGCTTCGGCCGCGTGCTCAACCGACGCCGCGAGCGGCGTGAGGCCCGCTGGCTCCAGCCTCTCGATCGCGTCGATCACGGCCGGCCCCATGTCCGGCGCGGGCTCGAACCGCAGATCGATCCCGGAACAGGCGTCGGCACCGCCGGGGCCGTAAACCAGCAGGCCGAGATCGCGAAACGGCGTGATGTCGGGAATGGCCCGGCGCATGGCGGCCCGCGCGTCGATGATTCGCGGGGTCCCGGACAGTTCGTAGGCGACCTCCGCCATGCTGCCCGAGCCGTCGAAGACGAGGATCGCATCCGTCGCGCAGCCGGGATCGGCCTCGAGCCCCGGCGCGCCCGAGAGGGTCCCGGCGGAAACGAAGCCCGCCACGGCGAGCGCGCGCAATCCTGAGGCCACGACATCCCCCTTCGACCATCGTCGGAAATCTAGCACATGCGCCGGCCGGGTTCACGCCCCGGCCGGGTCTTGACCTGCGTCAATGGAAAGGGATTTCATGCATGGTCTACAGGTCGGCACAAGTCGGATGGCCACACCGTGCTGCTTCGAGAGTACGAAGGCGGCGCACCCCATCCGGGCCCGAAATCGACTGGCCGCGTGGCGAGGCATCCCGCCTCGCACGGACAGTCCAGAATGGAGGTTGCGTAATGTCCGAGAGAGACGAGTACATCGAGAAGGCCAAGGCGAAGCTGGAGCAGTGGAACGCCGAGATCGAGAAGATGAAGGCCAAGGTCGACGAGGCCGAAGCCGACACCAAGATCGAGTACGAAAAGCAGCTCGAGGAGGCGCGCAACCGGCGCGACGAGGCCGAGGCCAAGCTGAAGGAGCTGCGCGAGGCCAGCGACGAGGCCTGGGCCGAGATGAAATCCGGGTTCGACAAGGCGTGGGACAGCCTCTCGGAATCGTTCCGCAACGCCATGGCGCGCTTCAAGTGAAGGAGCTGCCGATGACCCTTGCCACGACATTGCGCGGCGCCGTCGCCGCGCTGGCGCTGGGCTGCGCCGCCCTGCCGGCCGCCGCCCAGGATACCGACGCACTGACCACGACCGAGGAGGTGCGCGCCGAGATCGCCGAGGCGATGGACGCCGTCGCGGCCTATTCCGAGCAGGAGCGCGACGCGGCGCTGACCCGGGCGCGCGAGGCGCTCGATCGGCTCGACGCCGAGATCGCGCGGCGCGAGCAGGCGCTGCGCGAGAACTGGGCGGAGATGTCGGAGGAGGCCCGCGGGACCGCCCGCGACCAGCTTCGCGCGCTGCGCGCGGCGCGCAACCGGCTGGGCGAGCGCTTCGGCGCGCTCCAGGCGGGCGCGGACAGCGCCTGGGACGAGCTCAAGGACGGCTTCGCCGACGCCTGGGACGCGGTCGCCGAGGCCTGGACCGCCGACGACAACGGCGCGTCCGGCAACTGACCGGACACGGCGCGCCCGCGACCGTCGCGGGCACGCCGCACTTCGATCCATCGACAGACGCGTGCCCCTGCCGCGCTTGCATCGGCGCGGGCGGCGCGACCCGATCAGCCCGGCGCGCCGCTCACGCGCGTGCCCGCCCGGCCCTCGAGGATCTCCAGCGCCTCGCCGAGGCGTCCGATTCCCGCCATACGGCCCTCGCGGGCGGCGGCGAAACGTGCCGCGGCCTCGGCTTTCGGGCCCATCGAGCCCGCGGGCAGATCCAGCGCCGTGGCTTCGGAGGGGGAGAGATGCTCGATCCGTTCGGCCGCCTCCGTGCCGAAATCACGGACGATGCCCTCGACATCCGTCAGCATCAGTAGCGCGTCGGCCCCGATCGCGTCGGCCAGAAGCGCGCTGGCCGCGTCCTTGTCGATCACCGCCTGCACGCCGGTAAGGCTTCCGTCGGGGCGCACCATCACCGGGATTCCGCCGCCGCCCGCGCAGATCACGATGGTGCCGTGCAGGAGAAGCTGCCGGATCACCTTGAGGTCGGGGATTTCCACCGGCGCCGGAGAGGGCACGACGCGGCGCCAGTGCTCTCCGTCCTGCGCGACGGTCCAGCCGTGGCGTTCCGCCATCTCGTCGGCCTTCGCCTTGTCGTAGACAGGGCCCACGAACTTCGTGGGCTTGTCGAAGGCCGGATCGTCGGGATCGACGCGGATCTGCGTGAGCAGCGTGGCCACCGTGCGCTCGTGGGCGAGCGCGTTCTCGAGTTCCTGCTCGATCAGGTAGCCGATCATGCCTTCCGTCTCGGCGCCCATCACGTCGAGGGGGTAGATCTCCTCTGGCTTGTAGGCGAGGCCCTGAAGCGCCAGAAGCCCGACCTGCGGGCCGTTTCCATGGGTCACGACGAGGTCGTGCCCGGCCCGCGCGATCTCGGCCAGCGCCCCTGCCGCGATCCGCGCATTCTCGCGCTGGTTCTCCGCGGTGAGCGCCTGCCCGCGGCTCAGAAGCGCGTTGCCGCCCAGCGCGGCCACCACCAGCATCGCCTCACGCCCCCAGCGTGGCGACGAGCACCGCCTTGATCGTGTGCAGCCGGTTCTCGGCCTGGTCGAAGACGATCGACGCCTCGCTTTCGAAGACTTCGTCGGTCACCTCCATGGCGGTGATGCCGAACGCCTTCTCGATCTCCGCGCCCACCTCGGTCTCGGCGTTGTGGAAGGCGGGCAGGCAATGCATGAAGCGGGTGCGCGGATTGCCGGTGCCGGCCATCACCTCGGCCGTGACCTGGTAGGGCTTGAGAAGCTCGATCCGCTCGGCCCAGCGCTCCTTCGGCTCGCCCATCGAGACCCAGACATCGGTGTAGAGGAAATCCGCGTTGCGCGTCGCCTCGGCCACGTCCTCCGTGATCGCGAGCCGCGCGCCCGTCTCCTCGGCGATCTCCCGCGCCTCGGCCTCTATCTCCCCGGCGGGCCAGCAGGCCTTGGGCGCGCAAAGCCGCACGTCCATGCCCATCTTGGCGCCGCCGATCAGAAGGCTGTCGCCCATGTTGTTGCCGGCATCGCCGAGAAAGCAGAAGGCGATGTCGCGCCAGGGCTTGCCGGAATGCTCCTGCATGGTCAGGAAATCGGCCAGGATCTGGGTCGGGTGGAACTCGTCGGTCAGCCCGTTCCAGACCGGCACGCCGGCATGGGCGGCCAGTTCCTCGACCACCGCCTGCCCGAAGCCGCGATATTCGATCCCGTCGAACATCCGGCCCAGAACGCGGGCCGTGTCCTTCACCGTCTCCTTGCGGCCGATATGAGAGCCCGAGGGGCCCAGGTAGGTGACGTTGGCGCCCTGGTCGTGGGCGGCCACCTCGAAGCCCGCGCGCGTGCGCGTACTGTCCTTCTCGAAGATCAGGGCGATCTCCTTGCCCTTGAGAAGCTGCCGCTCGGTGCCCGCGTATTTCGCCGCCTTCAGGTCTGCGGAAAGCTTGAGCAGGAACCCGATCTCGGCGGGGGCGAAATCCCTCAGGCTCAGGAAATGGCGGTTCCTCAGATTGTAGGCCATGCGTCCTCCTATGCCGGGTCGCGGATCGTGGGGCAACTCATGCAGCGCCCGCCGCCGCGGCCGCGGCCAAGCTCGGCGCCGGGCACCTCGAGCACCTCGATGCCCTCGGCCCTGAGCGCGGCGTTGGTATCGTCGTTGCGGTCGTAGCCGACCACGAGTCCCGGGCGCAGCGCCAGCACGTTGTTCCCGTCGTTCCACTGTTCGCGCGAGGCCTCGAAGGCGTCCGCGCCGCCCGTGGGCACCACGGTGAGTTTCTTGAAGCCCATCGCCTTGGCCACGACGTCGAAAAGCGGGCGGTCGATCCGGCGGATGTCGAGCGGGGCGCGGCCCTCGCCGGGATGCAGATCGTAGACCGTCATTTCCGCGGCGACTTCCGTGAAGCTCGTCACCACCTCGCCGCCGCAGAAGGTGAAGACCGTGTCGAGATGCATCGCCGCGCGCGACTTCGGGAGTTGGCAGGCCAGCACCCGCGTGGCCCGCCCCTGGTCGAAGAGCGACTCGGCCAGCAGCCCCACCGCCTGCGGCGAGGTCCGCTCGCCCATGCCGACGAGGACGAGCCCGTCGCCCACCGGCATCACGTCACCGCCCTCCAGCGTCGCGAGCCCGAAATTGCGGGTCGGATCGCCCCAGAGCACCTCCGCCCGGCCCGCGAAGACCGGGTGGAAGCGGTAGATCGCCGCCGTCAGCAGGGTTTCCGGCCGCCGCGCCTGCCAGTACATCGGATTGAGCGACACGCCGCCGTAGATCCAGGCGCTGTTGTCGCGGGTGAAGAGCGTGTTGGGCAGCGGCGGCAGGATGAAGCCGAGCCGCCCGAGATAGGCGCCGAACATGCCCGCCGGCTCGAAGGGCAGATCGTCCACCGTGAGCCCGCCGATGAGGAACTCGGCCAGCCTCTCGCCCGGCAGCTCCTTCATCCAGGCGCGCAGGTCGGACAGCATCCCCACCCCGATCTCCTGCGGCGTGATCCTGTGGTCGAGGACCCAGTCGCGCGCCTCGGGGATGTCGAGCGTCTGGCCCAGCAGAACGCCTGTGTCGAGGACCTCGACCCCCTCGCCGCGCATCAGTTCGGCGAAGACGTCGTGGTCCTTTTGCGCCTGGCGGACCCAGAACACGTCATCGAAAAGCAGGTCCTCGCAGTTCTGCGGCGTGAGCCGCCGATGCGCGAGGCCGGGCCGGCACACGATGACCTGGTGCAGCTGGCCGGTTTCGGAATGGACCCCGAGCTCGCGATCGCTCATGCCGCACCTCCCATCAGGGCGCCCGCCGCCAGCACGACGAGGATGAAGGCCGTCAGGATCAGCAGAAGCGGCCAGATGAAGACGATCCAGCGGTCATAGGGCACCCGCCCGATCGCCAGCCCGCCGATCACCACCGCGAAGGTCGGGTTGATGAGGTTCACCAGCCCGTTCGCCGACTGGTAGGCCGTGACCACGAGATCGCGCCCGACGCCGGCGAAATCCGCGAGCGGTGCGAGGATGGGCATGGACAGCACCGCCAGCCCCGAGGACGAGGGCACGAAGAAACTCATCCCGACCTCGATGCCGAACATGGTCGCGATGAAGGCGACGCTCGACAACTCGCCCAGCGTCTGGGCCGAGGCGTGCAGGATCGTGTCGGCGATCAGCCCGTCCTCCATCACCACGACGATGCCGCGGGCAAGTCCGATGACCAGCGCGACGCCCAGCAGATCGCGCGCGCCGTCGACGAAGGCGCCGGTCAGCCGCTTCTCTCCCAGCCGGCCGATCAGGCCGGTCAGGATCGCGGCGCCGAGGAAAAGCGCGCCCATCCGCGCCATCCACCAGTCCTGGCTCGACACGCCCCAGATCATCGCGATGAAGGTGAGCGCGAAGACGACGAGGATCACCTTCTGCGTGCCCGTCAGCGTGTCGTCGCCCTCTTCCCCGCCGCCGTCCTTCAGGAAGTGCCGCCTGTGCGCGTCCCACTGGCGCGCGACGACGGAGCGGTCGTTGTCGGCCTGCACCCGCGCGGCGTAGCGCATGACGTAGGCCACGCAGATCGCCAGCCCGCCGATCAGGATCACGAAGCGCAGCACGATGCCGTTGGTGAAGGGGATCGACGCGGCATCGGAGGCGATGATGGTCGCGAAGGGATTGATGGTGGAGCCGAGCACGCCGATGCCCGCGCCGATCAGGATGATCGCGACGCCGGTCACCGCGTCATAGCCCGCCTTCATCACCAACGGAAGAAGGATGGCGTAGAAGGCCAGCGTCTCCTCGGCCATGCCGTAGGTCGTGCCCCCGATGGCGAAAAGCGTCATGAGGATCGGGATCATCCATATCTCGCGCCCTTCCATCGAGCGCATCGCCGATCGCATGCCGGTGTCGATCGAGCCCGTGGCGTTCACCACCCCCAGGAAACCGCCCAGCAGCAGCACGAAAAGCGCCACGTCGATGGCGTTGGCCGAATAGCTGTCGGGATCGTAGAAGCCCGCGATCGGGGCGAGAAGCACGTCGATCGGGCCTTGCGGGTTCGCCTCGACCGTCTGGTAGGTGCCCGGCACCGCGACCTCGCGGCCGATTTCCTCGTTCAGTTCCCGGTCGTACTGGCCGGCCGGGATGATCCATGTCAGCGCGGCGACCAGGACGATAAGCAGGAACAGGATCGTGTAGGCCGTCGGAAACCGCGACTGGAGATCGGGCTCGTCGCCGCGGGGGCTTTCGTCGGCCGCCTCGTTCGAGGTCTCGGGCATGGTCACCTCCCCTTCCCGTTTGCGACCGGTGGACATCGACCGGCGTGGTCACTCTCCCGCGCGTGACCGCGCGCGACATTGACGCGGGTCAATGCGCGCGCGCAGGACCGTCTTCCCGCCCGCGCGCAGGCCGCGACTCGCGCATCCGGCGGCGTGGCGCGCGGGCGGTGGATTGGCAGGCCGCGAGGGGCACCCGATCCTCGCGGGGCAGGCAGTGTCGTGAAGGTCGGCTCCCCGGACCCGCGTCCTCGGCCTAAGCTTGCGGCCATCCCTGCGCGCGGCTGCCGGAGCGCTGCGCAGGACGGGACGGGCCGTGGCGCGTCACACCAGGCGGCGCGCCGGCAGACGGCGGGTTCCTTTCGCAAGACGGCGCCCTGGCCGGATGTCACGCCTGCGGGCCCCTGTGCCTCTCGCGCAAGGCGGGTCGGCCGCGCGCTCAGGCGTAGCCGCGCTCGGGATTGCGCCGCATGACCGAGAGGTTCAGCGCAAGCGCGAAGCTGCCCCAGGCGAGATAGGGCACCATCATCAGCGCGGCGAGCGTGTCATGGGCGAGGAACGCGAGCGTGGTGGCCAGCACCGCAGCCCACAAGAGCGCGATCACCACAGCCCCGGTGCGGATCCGGTGCAGCCCGAAAAAGACCGCCGACCAGAGCGTGCTGATGGTGATCTGAAGCGCCCAGAGCCCGAGGGCAAGATCGTTGTCGGGCTGCATCGCGACGCGCGCGGCCGCCAGCGACATCAGGACGTAAAGCACCGCCCAGATGACCGGGAAAAGCATGTCGGGCGGCGTCCAGCCCGGCTTGTCGAGGTCGCGGTACCAGGCACCGGGCTTGAACATCATGCCGGCCGCCGCAGGGACGGCGCAGATCGCGAGGTAGAGGGGAAAAAGTGTCATCGGTCGCTCCGCGCTGCTGCCCTTGGCCCGTGCGCGGCGTGTCCGCGGCAACCGGCATGTGTACACCGCACGCTAACCGCTAAACGCCGCGCGATGAAGCCCCACGCGGCGCTTTGCGGTGATCGGGTGCGTGAGGTGGCGTCTTGCCCGGCACCCGCGCGCGCTCGGCCGCCGGGCGCGGGCACCAAGCCCGCCGCGCGCGCGCCCGCGCTACGGCCGCACGAGGCCACCGGTATCGATCTCCACGCGTTCGGACAGGCTCATGACGCTGTCGTGCAGAAGCTGGATCGCGTAGGACGGGTTGTGCGTCCACGCGCCCGGGTCCTTGGCCACGAGCTGGTAGTTGTAGGCCGCCTTCAAGAGACGCGGCGTCCAGCTCGCGTAGCGGTTGGGGTAGACCGCTTCCGCCGCGCCGATACGTCCGTCCCCGTCGCCGTCGGTGAAGAAATAGGGGTAGCTTTCCTTGTCATAGCCGATCGGCGTGCCCGCGACCTCCCGCGCATAGGCCGTGATGGCGTCGTTCAGGATGGCGTGCAGCCCGTCGATCTCGTCGGCGATGCCGCCATCGGCGATGCCATCGCCATCGAAATCGGCGTGGCGCGTGCGGATCGCCGCGATATCCGAAACGCCCTGGTGGCAATCGAGGCACCCCGCGGTCGCGACCTCTCCGCCATGGGGCTCGTGGCAGGCCACGCAACTGTTCGCGCTGGCGACATGCACGAAACGGCCGACATAGCTGCGGCCGTCGTACTGAAAGCCGCCGCGCGTTTCCGCGCCGTGCATCACCGCCGCCGCGACACCGTAATGGACGTTGATGAAGGAGAGCTCGTCCGAGACCGTGTCCGGCCCGATTCCGTCCGTGGCCTCGGCCACCGTCGCGGTCGAGGCGCGGCCCTGGTGGCAGACCGTGCAGGTGGCCGAGGTGTCGAGGCCGCTCACGGTCACGCCCGAGGGAAAGGGCACCGCGTCGAGCGCCTCGGCCTGCGAGACATGGCAAGAGACGCAGCCGATCGCGGTGTTGATCGTGGCCGGATGCTCGACCGACAACGCCGCGCTGCCATCCGCGCCGAGCCAGTCGAGGAACCCCGTCTCGGAGTGACAGGCGGCGCAGGCCGGCGGCACTTCGCCATCCTCGTTCCAGTGCGTGTAGGAGGGCGAGCGATAATCCCCGTGCGGACCATCGAGCCACGCCTCGGTGATCTCCGTGAGGGTGGGCGCCTGCGCGGCCGCGGGTGCAACTGTGAGAAAACCGAGCGTCATCGCACAGGAAAGCGTCAGGACTCGGATCGCGGACATGGCACCCTCCGGCAGATTGGCTATGGCTCGAGAATACCATACGATCAGGCGCGAGTCCTGCGCATGATCGCGCATGGCGGACCGGGCGCGGCGTGGTCGCGAAAACGCAAGAGGGACAGCGGCATGACGCGCGAAGCCACATCCGCCAAGCGACCGCATCGATCCAGAAGCCTGCGTGTGCCCTCGCGGGCGCTTGCGCCGCTCTACCTCGCGGCCTGCCTCGCGCCGTTGCTGCTGTCCACGACGCGCAGCGTGGCGCCGGCGGTGCCCTGGGAAATCGCCGCGGCGGGGCTGGGCATGGTGGCGCTTGCCGCGATGGCGGTCCAGTTCGTGACCTCCGGCCGGTTCGAGGTCGTGTCGGGGCATCTCGGGATCGACCGCGTGATGGCGTTTCACAAGACCGCCGCCTGGTGGGTCCTGCTGGCCGCCCTGCTGCATCCGCTCGCCTATGTCGTGCCCACGGTCATGGCCGATCCCGCGCTCGGGCTGGAACGGCTCTGGGCCTATCACACGCTACCGCATTACCGAAGCGGGGTCATCGCGGTCGCCGCCCTTTTCCTTCTCGTCGCAGGCTCCGCGCTGCGCGCGCGGCTGCCCCTGCCCTACGAGGCGTGGCGCGGGGCGCATGTGGTTCTCGCGATCCTGGCGGTGGGCGCGGGCCTGCATCATGCCCTCGCGGTGGGACGGTTCAGCGCGATGGGCGCGGTCCAGTCCTTCTGGTGGATGACGGCCGGGCTGGTTGTGAGCGTCATGGCGGTGCTCTATGGCTGGCGCTGGGCCCAGCTGCACCTGCGCCGCTGGCGGCTTGCCCGTGTCACCCCGCTTGCCGATCGCATGTGGGAGCTGGACATCCAGCCCGCACCGGGGACCGCCCCGCTCGACTATCGCGCGGGACAGTTCGTCTGGATGACCGAAGGCGCGCGGCGCTTTCCGCTCTTCGACCATCCGTTCTCGATCGCCGACAGCCCGAAGCGCCCGGGGCTGGGCCTCATCATCAAGGAGGCCGGCGACTTCACGAACCGGATCGGGACGCTGCCCGCCGGCACCACCATCGGCATCGACGGGCCCTATGGCGACTTCACGCTGGAGTCCCACGACGGCAACGCGCTCCTTCTCATCGCGGGCGGCGTCGGCATCGCGCCGATCATGGGCCTCTTGCGCGACATCGACGCGCGCGGCGATCCCCGGCCCGTGCGGCTTGCCTACGCGGCAGGCACGCCCGAGAATTTCGCCTGCCTTCCCGAGATCGAGGCGGCGAAGGCGCGCCTCGACCTCGAGGTCCTGCTCGTCAGCGAGGAAGGCGGCCCCGGCTGGAGCGGCGAAATCGGGAGGCTCGACCGGGACCGGCTGTCCGCGATGCTTCGGGACCTCGACCCCGGGCGCGCGGTCGCGTTCATCTGCGGACCTGGGCCCATGGTGACCGCGGTGTCCGACACCCTCGCCGATCTCGGCGTTCCGATGGACCAGGTCATCTACGAGCGCTTCGATTACCTCGGCGGCACATCCCGGCAGGACCGCCGGATGCGGGGGCGTTACCTGGCCGTGGGCGCAGCGCTGGCGCTTGGCGTCGCGGGCTTCGTGGCGCTCGCGGGGTGATCCGCCGGCCCGCGAGCGGTGGGCGACGCCCTGCCCTCGTATCGGCGCGAGGCGAGGTCACGAACGCGAAAGGACCGGCGCGCGCGACCGCACGGGTCACGTGATCGGGCACGACGCCGGTTTCAGCACGCCCTTCGCATCCCCTAGGCCATGGACGTCACCCGCCGCGGCGGGACATCGCCCCCGGAAAACCGCGACGGTCAAGCGGTCGGCCAGACCCCGCGGTTCGGGGCGTGCGCCGCGACGGCATCGCAGGCCCGACAGGCGGCCGTTCCGGCCTTGGGCCGAAAGGTTGAAGCTGGGCCGTAACCCTCTACTTTTCAATGACGATCTCGCCGTGCCACCGGCTCGGCTGCCGCGCGGGGGATCAGCCCTCACCCTCTTCGATCGGGCCGGGCGCGGCCTGCTCCTCGATCGGGGCCGCGTCCCACACGCCGAAGCCCAGCATGGCCACGATGACGAGCAGGAGAACGGCCGCGATGCCGATGAGCGTCGGCCAGTGGCGCTTCTTCTGCTTCTCGAAATCGGGATCGGGTGAGGACATCTGTTATCTCCGCGATGCGTGGGCCTGTCCTGCCGGACGGCGTCTTCCGGCTGCGACACTTGGCACCAGGGACGGGCGAAGACAAGAGGTCAGGCGACATCCGCACCAGCGCATCGCCCCCGGCTGCGCGACCGGCTCACCCGGGCGGATCGCCCGCCGCGGGCCCTGCCCCGCGCGGCGCCGCGATCCCGTCGCCCGCACCGGACGGGGGCGTTTCCAGCCGCGCGGCCGCGCGGATCGCGGCCAGTTCCGCGGGCAGAAGCGATTCGGCCTCGGCCCGGGCCAGCGCCTCCCGCGCCATGCGTTCGCAGGCCGCCGCGAAATCCCCGGGTGCGTCCTGCCGCAGCGAGGAGAGCGCCTTCTGCAACCTGATCTGCACCTCGGACAGCGCCGCCCCGTCGCGCGCGATCGGCCGGAAGGCATCCTCCATGAAATCCTGCGCCGTGATCGCGGGCACGAACACGTCGGGGAAGCGGATCTCGGCGCCATCGGCGTCGCGCCACGGCACGAGCACGCGGACAAGCCGGCCCAGGATGTCGATCGCCGTGCCGGGATCGTTGACGGCGGGCGACAGCGCCCGCGAGGCGATCTCGCCCAGGGCGATCAGCCCGAAGCGCGGATCCTCGTCGAAGGTGCGACGGTTGCCGATGATGACCGCGCGCGCCATCGCCGACGCCGCGTCTTCGGAAATCGGGCTTCCCTCGACCGCCATGAGCGGGTCGCCCCGCGCCACGAACGCGCCCGGCAGGCGGCACAGCATGACGCGGGCCCCCAGCGCCTCGGCGCGTTCCTGAAGCGCGTGCATGTCGATGTTCTGCACATAGCCGGTCTCGGTCGCGTCGACGGTCTGCGCATGGCGCGAGGGCTGCGTGGCGAGGGCGCGTCCGCCGAGATAGGGGGTGTCAATGCGCTTGCGCAGCGAAGCGGTCGCCGCACGCTCCACCCGGTCGAGCGTGTCGCCCATCCGCCCGAACTCCATCAGGTGGTCGATCCAGCGGATCAGGGCGACGACAACCAGCCCGATGACCGCCACGGTGAAAAGAAACACCACGACCTTGCCCGACGCGTCGTAGAGATCGGCGCGCAGCGCGATCAGCCCGACCAGCCCGAACAGGAACGCGCCCAGGAACGTGGCCAGCACGTTCTGCGTCGTCCGGTCTTCCTGCAGGAGCACGGTGGCGCGTGGCGTGGCGGTGCCCGCCGCGGCCGCGAAGGCGGAGACGGCGATCGACAGCGAGAAGGTCGTCACCGCGAGCATAGAGGAGGTCAGAACGCCCAGAAGCTGCGCCACCGCCTCGGACCCGGTGCTGAGCGCGACGGTCTCCGGCAGGTAGGGCGACAGGACGCGGGCGAGCACGGCCGAGACGAGCGCGAGCGCGGCGAAGAGCGCGACGCGCACCCAGACCTGCCGGAGCAGGGCGCGAAGATACCATGCCGAGCGCGAGATCATGTCGCGCAAACGCCCGCGCGAGACGCCCGGCGCCCGTCAGTCGAGCGCGTCATGGCCAAGCGCCTTGCAGCGCGACAGGTCCGACCCGCCCGCGCCCGAAACCTTCTTGGCAAGATCGCGCAGGGCGCTGCGAAGCCCCTCTTCGAGGACCGGGTGATAGAAGGGCATCGCAAGCATGTCGGCCACGGTCGCGTGCCGCTCCACGGCGAGCGCGATCAGATGCGCGAGATGCTCGGCGGCGGGCACCGCCATCTCGGCCCCGAGCAGCCGCCCGGTATCGCGCTCGGCATGGATGCGAAGCACCCCCGCGGTGCTCTCGGCGATGCGCACCCGGGCCTGCGCGGAAAAATCCGCGCTGCCCGTGGCGATGTCGCGGCCGGAGAGTTCCGACAGCGGCGGGCCGACGCGCGCGACCTGCGGCGCAGAGAACACGATCGACAGCGGCGTGCGCCGGCAGAGCCTTTCGCGCACCTCCTCCGGCGCGGCCATGCGACCGGCGATGTGCCCCTCGTCCGCGGCCTCGTGCATCAGCGGGCGAATACCGTTCGCATCGCCCGTCAGGAACACCGGCAGATCGCCGATGCGCAGCGTTTCGGGATCGACCTCGGGCATCCCCCGGTCGTCGAGCGGAACGCCCAGCGTGTCGAGGCCCAGATCGTCCAGATTGGGCCGGCGTCCGATCGCGGCCAGCACCGCGTCGGCCTCGAACGTGCCGCCCGCGCCGGTGACCCGGATCGCGCCGTCCTCCTGCCGAAGCTCGGCCTCGGCGCCGAGGTGGAGCGCAAGCTCCGCCTCGATCAGCGGGCGGAGCGAGGCGAGCACCTCCGGGTCGTCGATGCCGGCGATCGCCTCGACCGCGTCGAAGCCCGCGACCTCCAGCCCGAGCCGCGCCAGCGCCTGGGCCATCTCGATCCCGACCGCGCCCATGCCGATCACCGCGATGCGGCGCGGCAGGTCCTGCCGGTCGAAGAGCGTGTCCGTGGTCAGCAGCCGCTCGCCGAAATCGCGCCAGGGCGCGGGCACCACGGGCCGGCTGCCCGGCGCGAGGATGATCGCGCGCGCCTCGATCTCGTCGCCGTCCACCGTCAACCGGCCCGGGCCGCGAAGCCGCGCCCGGCCCGACATCGCACGCGCGCCAAGCCTGCCGGGCACCGCCTCGGGCCCCTCGACGAACCCGTCCCGCATCTCGCGCACCCGCGCGAGGACCGCCGGAATGTCGGCACGAAGCCCCTCGCCCCCCCGGATCCCGAGGGTCGCGAGGGCGCGCCGCCGGTGGAACGCGTTCGCCGCCTCGATCAGCGTCTTGGACGGCATGCATCCCGTCGCGGCGCAGGTGGTGCCCCAGTGACCGTGATTGATCAGCACGAAGTCGTCGGTATACCGACGCACCTCGCGCAGGGCGGACAGGCCGGCGGTGCCCGCCCCGACGATTGCGGTATCGACCTTCACGCGCTCACTCGTCCGCGTCGGCCTCGGCCTTGGTGGCGTGCTCCGTGCCCGCTTCATGCTCGGGCGGGCTGTAGGTCGTGAAGAGCTTCAGCATCCCCGATCCGGTGTTGCGGAAGTTGTGGAAGGTGCCGGAGGGCACGATGCTCACATCGCCGTCGGCCACGTCGAGTTCCGTCTCACCGATCTTGGCGACACCGCTGCCCGCGACGAAGTAGAGCAGCTGGTCGTGCCCCTCGTGCACCTCGCCGCCGATCTCGCCGCCCTCGGGAATCGCCATCAGCACCAGCTGGGCGTTCCCGCCGGTCCAGATGACCTTGCGGAACTCGTCATTGTCGCGCGCCATCCGCACGACAGGCAGGGTAAGCTTCTGGGTTTCCGACATGAAATTTCTCCTTTCGGTTCCTACGTCAGGGTCTCATTCAGGAGTTTGCATGCTTTCGCAGCGCCGAACAATGCAATATGCGTCATGGAGCGCGCTTTCGCGCGCATCGTCAACCGGAGGGAGTTTGCGCGATGTCCGAGAGAGACGCCTACATCGAGAAGGCCAAGGCGAAGCTGGACCAGTGGAACGCCGAGATCGAGAAGATGAAGGCCAAGGTGGACGAGGCCGAGGCCGACACCAGGATCGAGTACGAAAAGCAGCTCGAGGAGGCGCGCAACCGGCGCGACGAGGCCGAGGCCAAGCTGAAGGAGCTGCGCGAGGCCAGCGACGAGGCATGGGCCGAGATGAAATCCGGGTTCGACAAGGCGTGGGACAACCTCTCGGAATCGTTCCGCAACGCCATGGCACGCTTCAAGTGACGGCGCTGCCGATGACCCTTGCCACGACACTGCGCGGCGCCGTCGCCGTGCTGGCGCCGGGCTGCGCCGCCCTGCCGGCCGCCGCCCAAGGTAACGACGCGCCGACCACGACCGGGGAGATGCGCGCCGGGATCGCCGAGGCCCGGACCGCCGGCGGGAACACCGGCTCCGACAGCTGACGGGAGCGAAGGATGGAAACCACCCTCTTGATCGTCGTCGCGGCGGCGATGCTCACCGCGATCATGACCGGCGTGGGCGCCCTGCCCTTCCTGTTCGTGAAGAAACTGGGCAACCGCACGATGGGCTGGTCGAATGCCGCCGCCGGCGGGCTCATGCTGGCCGCCAGCCACAGCCTGATCGCGGAGGGTGCGACCCTCGACATCACGCTCACCCTCGTGGGCGTGCTCGTGGGGCTCGGCGCGATCGTGCTCGCCGACAGGCTGCTCTCGGGCGCGGGCGAGGTCGACGTGGCCGACCTGCACGGTGCGAACGCGACGAAGGCGCTGCTGATCCTCGGGATCATGACGGCCCATTCCTTCGCCGAAGGGGTGGGCGTGGGCGTGTCCTTCGCCGGATCGGAAGGGCTCGGCGCCTTCATCACCACCGCCATCGCGTTTCACAACGTGCCCGAGGGGCTGGCCATCGCGCTGGTGCTCGTGCCGCGCGGCTCGCCCGTCTGGAAGGCCGGGCTCTGGGCCATCTTCACCAGCCTGCCGCAGCCGATCATGGCCGCGCCCTCCTACCTGTTCGTCGAAACCTTCCGTCCGTTCCTGCCCGTGGGCCTCGGCCTCGCGGCGGGCGCGATGATCTGGATGGTCTTCGCCGAACTCTTCCCCGAGGCGACGGAAAAGGTCGATACCGGCTCCGCCGCGACCGCCGTCACGCTGGCCTTCTCGGTGATGATGGCCTTCCAGATGCTCGTCCTCGCCCACTGAATTCCGTGAAAAAGGAGTATCCCATGTCCCCCATCATCCGCGCCTTCTTCGACCGCCCGACCGGCAGCCTGCAATACGTCTTCCACTGCCCCGGGACGAAAAAGGCCGCGATCGTCGATCCGGTCTGGAACTTCTACCCCGAGGCCGGCGCCGTGACGACCGAAAGCGCCGACGAGATCCTCGACCACGTCCGGGACGAGGGGCTCGAGGTCGACTGGATTCTCGACACGCACCCCCATGCCGATCACTTCAGCGCGGCGCGCTACCTTTCGGAAAAGCTGGGCGCGCCCACCGCGATCGGCGAGAAGGTGACCGGCGTGCAGAAGCTCTGGAAGGACCTCTATCACCTGGGCGAGGATTTCCCGACCGACGGATCGCAATGGGACCGCCTCTTCGCCGAGGGCGACGAATTCATGGTGGGCGAGATCCCGGTGCGGGTGATGTTCTCGCCCGGTCACACGCTGGCCTCGATCACCTATGTCGCCGGCGACGCGGCCTTCGTGCACGACACGCTGATGATGCCGGAAAGCGGCACCAGCCGCGCCGATTTCCCGGGCGGCAGCACCGAGGATCTGTGGAACTCGCTGCGGGCGATCCTCGACCTGCCGCCGGAGACGCGGCTCTACATCGGTCACGACTATCCGGGCGACGGCACGGCGCCGCAATACATGGCCACCGTGGCCGAGCACCGGCTGCGCAACCGGCACGTGAAGGACGGCATCGGCAAGGCCGAGTTCATCGCCACGCGCGAGGCGCGCGACGCCACCCTGCCCTTGCCCGGCCGGATGCTCGCCGCGCTGCAGGTCAACATCCGCGGCGGCCGCTTGCCGGGGGCCGAGGACGACGGCCACAGCTACCTGAAGATCCCGGTCGGAAAGTTCGATCCGCGATGAGCGACAGGCTGAAAACGGCGTTCGGCCGCATCACCGGCACCGACGCCGAGGAGGTCCGCCTCGGCGAGGCGCGCAACGGGATGATCCACGTCGTCTCGCTGACCCTGACCAAGACCGCCGACGCGCTGATCGATCCCAAGCTGGTGCTCTCCTGGCTTCTCACGGCGCTTTCCGCGCCGGGGGCGATGATCGGCCTGCTGGTCCCGGTGCGCGAGGCCGGCGCGCTGCTGCCGCAGCTCGCGCTCGCCCGCAGCGTCGAGGCGAGCCCGCAGCGCAAGCGGTTCTGGGCCGCGGGCAGCGCGGTGCAGGGGCTGGCGGCGCTCGGGATCGCGGCGGCGGCGCTGCTTCTGTCCGGGGCCGTGGCGGGGGCCGTGATCGTGGCCTGCCTTGCGGTGCTCGCCGTGGCGCGGTCGGCCTCGTCGGTCAGCTACAAGGACTCGCTGGCGCGCACCATCGCCAAGCGTCGCCGCGGCGCGATCACCGGGCTTGCCGCGTCGGTCGCGTCCGTCTCGGTCTTCGGGGTGGGCCTGTTGATGGCGGCCGGCGTCTTCGAGGTCGCCGTCGCGCCGCTCGCCGCCCTGATCGCGGTGGCGGGGGCGGCCTTCCTGCTCGCCGCGGTTCTCTTCATGGCGCTGCGCGAACCGCGGGAACGCAACGATGACGAAGACGACGACGGTTCGTTGGCCGCGCTCGTCGATCCCATCCTGACCGACGCGCAGCTGCGCCTTTTCGTGGGCTCGCGCGCCGCGCTGGCCGTGACGGCGCTCGCCCCGCCCTTCATCGTCATGCTCTCGGCCGCGTCGGGGCGCACCGCGCTCGACCAGCTGGGCCCGCTGGTGATGGCCTCCACCGCGGCCTCGGTGCTGGCCTCCTATGTCTGGGGGCGCCTGTCGGACCGCTCCAGCCGCCAGACGCTGATGGCAGCGGGCGCGCTCGGGGCGGTCGTCTTCGCCGCGACAGGCGCGCTCGGCCTCGTTTTCGGGGGGCTCGGCGGCGCGCTCGGCGCGGCGGCGGCGATCTTCGCCGCGCAGATCGCCTATGAGGGCGTGCGCGCGGGGCGCAAGCTGCACCTGACCGACATGGCGGAGGACGGCTTCCGCGCCCGCTATACCGCGCTGTCGAACACGCTGATCGGGCTGGCGCTTCTTGCCGGCGGGCTTTTCGGGCTGGCGGCCGACCGCTTCGGGCCCGCCGCCGTGCTTCTGGCCTTCGCCGTCATCGCCGCGCTCGGCGCGGTGCTCGCCCGCGGGCTGGAGGAGGTTCAGCAGGACTGAGCCACTCCCCCCGTCAGATCTCCGCGCGCACCTGCGCGTAGGTCAGCGTCGAGAATATGCCGGTTCCCCCCAGCACGTTCCCGGCGAAGGCGGGCAGGATGCCGCCCAGCACCGCGGCCACCGGGTCCAGCTCGCCCAGCGCCACGAGGATGAAAAGCTCTGTCGAACCGGCGACGACGTGCGACATGCCGCCCAGCCCGATGACGTAGGTCAGGATCACGATCATCAGGACCTCGCCCGCGCTTTCCATGCGCGGCAAAATCCAGACCAGCGCCGCAATCAGGAAGCCCGCCGGGATGCCCCAGGCGAAATGCTCGAACGGCGTCGCCTCCGCGTAGTGGCGCGAGACGTAGAGGATGCCCTCGAAGCGGGCCTCGGGCAGGATATGGCCGTAGGCCAGCACGAGCGCCGCGGCAAGGCAGCCTGCGAGATTGGCCGCGAACACGATCCCCCACAGCCGCGCGGTCTGGTAGAAATTGGCGCGCGTCGGCGCCAGGAACAGCGGCAGGATCGGCGTGATGGTGTTCTCGGTGAAAAGCTGCATCCGCCCCAGGATCACGATCAGGAAGCCGACCGTGTAGCCCAGGTTCGAGATGCCTGCGGCCCAAGGCTCATGCGGCAGGATCGACACGAGGAAGCCCTTGCACACGACCGAGGTGCTGATGGCGAGCCCCGCCGCCACGCCCGACCACCAGAGCGCGTTCGCGGGCCGCGACAGTTCGTGATCGCCCTCGCGGCGGAGCGCCTCGAAGATGACCGACGAGGGCACCTTCTCGTATTCGTCGACGCGCTTTTCCTCGTCGCGGTCGAGATCGGCCTCTTCCGACATGGTGCTGTTCCCCTCGGGCCCGCGTCACGCGGGCGGCTTCATCCTGCGGCCGACGGGGCGATCGCGCCGTCGCGCACACCCCCACGGCCGCGTCAGGTCCCGTTCGCGCCTTCCGTCTCGATCTTCAGCGACGTGCCGCAATGCTTGCAGTGGATCGCGTCGGGATCGTGGCGGTTCAACCCGCATTCGGGACATTTATACTTGATCTTGGAGGGTTGGAAGATGGCGCGCGCAAGCTGCACGAAAAGCGCCACGCCAACGACCATGATGAAGACCGCCAGCAGCTTGCCCGTCGGCGTCGTCATGGTGATGTCGCCGAAGCCGGTGGTCGTCAGCGTCGCGACGGTGAAATACAGCGCGTCGATATAGCCCGCGAGACCCGAGCGATCCTCGAAGGCGATGACGAAAACGAACGAGGTCGTGACGAAGATGAACACGAACAGGTTGACCGCTGCGAGGATCGCATCCTCGTGGTAGCGGAAGAACGTGCTTTCGCTGCGAAGGTCGCGCAGCAGCTGGTAGGCGTGAAGGATGCGCAACCCCCGCAGGACACGCAGGAAGGCGAGGTTCTCGGCGAAGAGCGGCGCAAGAATGAGCGACCCGATCACGACGATGTCGGCGAGCGTATGGATGCGCCTCAGTTCGCGGCGCCGGTTCTCCGAAATCCACAGGCGCGCCGAGATGTCCGCAAGGATCGCCGCGCCGAGCACGGTGTTCAGCAGCGAAATCAGAGGGGTCGTGGGAAGGGCCGCGGTGGCGATGAAGTAGAGAATGGTCAGCGCGTCGAACACGATCAGCCCGTAGCGGAACTGGCGCGCGCGCTGGCTGCGCCCCGTGTAGAGCAGGCGGATCGTTCGGTGCAGGTCTTTCATGGTGCGACGTTAGCCGACAAGCTGCGGAGCGAACACGGGAAATTTGCGGAAGGCTGGCGGTCGTGCGACAGTGCGCCCGGCTGTGCCTGGATGCGCCGCACCGGCTGGCCGGAACAGGGCCGGACGGCGGAAAACGGCAAGCGGGTTGGCAAATCTGCTTAGTCATGCTAAGTATCTCTCCATGACCTGACGCGACCTACCGGAGCCGTCGGACCCACTCCGATACAGCGCGACGTCCTTCGCGTGTCCCTGGCGGGATGCGATGACGGGCGCTCGCGTCGAAGTCCGCGTCCATCTTACTGAAACAAAGCAGTTTTTGGCACACAGAAACGAAAGGCCAATCATGACCGAGAAAGACCCCAACAAGGGCTACGTCGCGATCCTCGGCTGGTCGCTGAACGCGATCGACGCCATCGACCGGTTCGACCGCCGTTACGTGATCGTCGCGCCCGCCTGGGCCGAGGAATACGCCAAGGCCAACGATATTCCCTTCATCGCGTGGGATTTCGACCGGCTGAACGAGCGGTCCCACGAGATCGCGCAGATCCTCAAGGACGAGGGCTGTGACGTGGCGATCCCGCTCTACGAGGAAACCGTGGAGTGGGCCGGGGCCATCAACTCCGTCCTGCTGAACAACCCGCGTCTGCTCGGGCAGTCGATGCTCTTCCGCGACAAGTCGCTGATGAAGCGCCGCGCGCAGCTTGCCGGCATCCGCGTGGGCATCTTCGAGGAAGCCGACAACCGCGGCGACGTGGTACGGTTTCTCAAGCGGGTGAACCAGACGCTGCTGAAGCTCGACGGCGATCCCGACGACCCGATCCACTTCAAGGCGTTCGACAAGGCGGGCTGCCTGGGTCACCGGACCATCCGCACCGTGGAGGACGTCGATTCGATCTCGGACGACGAGTTTCCCGCCCTGCTCGAAAGCCATCTCGACGGCTGGGAGTTCGCGGTCGAGGCCTGGATCAAGGACCGCAAGATCCAGTTCCTGAACATTTCCGAATACGTGACGCTGGGCTACTCGGTCTTCGTGCCAGCCACGCCGGAACTGGAATCCTGGCGTCCCCTGATCGAAGAGCAGATCAACAAGCTGATCGAGGCTTTCGACATCGACTTCGGGTTCATCCATCCTGAATACTTCGTGACCAATGATGGCACGATGTACTTCGGCGAGGTGGCCTATCGCCCGCCGGGCTTCAACGCGCTGGAACTGATCGAGCGGGCTTATGGCTTCAACGGCTACCAGGGGATCGTGCTCGCCTTCGATCCCAAGACGACGCAGGAAGAGCTCGACGCCTTCTTCCCCAAGCCGGTGGAGGATGCCAAGGGCCATGCCGGCTGTTTCGGCGCCTATCCCCGCCGCCGCGTGGTCGAGCGGATGCAGATCCCCGAGGAGACGGCGAACGACCCATATTTCGAGTTTCACGAACTGGCCGATCCCTTCGAGCAGAAGGTCACCAAGCGCACGGCCTTCGGCACCCACTGGGGCCTCGTCTATTTCTTCGGCGAGAATCCGCACCGCCTTCGCGACCTGCTCAAGGCGCAGGAAGAACTCGATTTCTATGTGTAACCGGCATGGAGGCTGCCGCCCATGACCGGCGCCCCACAGGGTGACGAGGCCGAGCGCCTCGTCGCCACCCTCGAAGGGCCGCTGGCACGGCTCGAAGAGGCCCGCACCTTCGCCAAGCCGCGGCACCAGGCGCAGGTGCTGAGCGTGGCCGGCCGGCTGCTTGCCGTTCCGGGCGGCATCGACCGCCTGCACGAGCTCGCCCCGCGCATGGACCGGGCGGGCCTCTTCGCCGGCTCCGACTGGGACGCCCCGGCCAACCTGCTGCCCGGCCTCGTGTCGGGCACGCTGGAGAACGGCGCGCCCGCCACCGTGACCGCCGAGGCCGTCAGCCTGCTGCGCCTGATGGCCGTGGCCAATGGCGAGGCGGAGCATCCGGGCATCCACGCCGCCGCAGCGCGCCGGTTCCTGACCCGGGTCCTCGCGCTCAACCTGCGGCGGTTCTTCGGCGCCCCAGACGAGGCCGCGCGCGCCGCGGGCGAGAGGCAGATCGTCGTCGACGGGCTGTTTCGCTACCTCGCCGAGCATGTCGGCTTTCAGGATGTGCTGGGCGAGCTGGTGGACGAGATCTGGCGCATCCTGCGGCAACGCCCGATCCAGGTGGCCGAGGTGAAGGACATGATCGCGCAGATCGCGATCACACTGGCCGAGCGCGGCGGCGACATCGGCGAGAAGCGCCTGGGCGCCGACCGCCTGGTGACGGCCCTTTTCGGGCCCACCACCGCGTGCATGGACGACCCGGGGCTCGAGATCTACCGCGAGCGGCTTTCGGCGATGGACGACTCCGACCTGCGCCACGAGGCGCAGGGCCTTGCCCGGGCCATGCACGACACGGGCCTCGTTTCCGACTATCACGCCGCTTTCCTGCTCTGGGTGATCGACTCCGAGCATGACGGCATGGCCCCCGAGGCGCTGGGCCTCGGCGCCACCGGCAGCGACTGCTGGCGCCGCCATCGCGCGCTCGTGATCGAGATCATCCGCCGCGCAGTCCGGCCGGAAACCGCGCAGGCGCTCTATGGCCTGTCGCTTCTTCTGGACCGCGGCATCCTGCATCACGCGCCCGTCGCCCCCGCCCTGCGCCGCCTGCTGGCGCTCGTGCCGAACGCGGCGGTCGCCGAGCGGCTGTCGATCTCGGGCCTCCACGCGACGCCGCCCGCCGATCTGCTGCTTGCCGGGTGCATCCAGGCTCTGGGCCAGCCTCTCGGCGTGGGCCAGGGCGCCAATCCCACCTGCCAGTCGGCGCGCGCCATCGCCATGTGGGCGCAGAACGATCCCGACTACCTTCTTCACCTTGCGGCGCAGGCCGCGCGTTTCGATACGGTGACGATGCATTTCGAGGGCCGGGCGATCCGTTCGGCCGACCTGCCGGCGGGCCTCGCGGCGGGCGCGCCGCTCGACGCCGACCCGGTCTCGGTGGCGCTCGTGCCGCATCTCGACCGGATCTACGCCGAGATGGGCCGCCTTTGCAGTGACCGCAACAACGATCCGCACATCTGGATCAATCCCGAATTCCACGGCTGGTGGGTCGGCCGCGCCTGCGCGGTAGCCGTCGACGTGCCCACCGGCGCGCTTGCCGGGATCGAGGACTTCATCGCCCGCTTCCATTCCGCCTACCATCCGGCATTCAACGGCGGGGAACCGGTCACCCACCCCCAGCCCGCGGGCATCGCGGCCACCGATGCCGCGGCGCGCTTCGTCGGATGGCACGCGATCACCATCCTGCGCGTCGCGCCCGACCAGGACGACGAGATGCGGGTCTACTTCTACAACCCCAACAACGACTCGGGCCAGGACTGGGGCGACGGCGTCGTGGTCTCGACCCACGGCTCGGGCGAACGGCACGGTGAGGCGTCGCTGCCCTTCGAGCTTTTCGCCTCGCGTCTCTATCTCTTCCACGAGGAACTGATGCGGCCGCAGGAAGCCACACGCCCGCCGCAGGCGGTGCTGGAGCGCACGGCCACCATGGCGCGCAGAACCTGGGCCGCCGGCCGGCAGGAGATCGCCGGCACGGCGATCACGCGCCTGGCCAGCGCCGAGCAGGACTGACCGGCCGGGGGCACGGGCCGTGACGCGCGGCGCCTGCGCCCCCGCGACGCTCGCGACCCGCGCGGCACCACCGCCCGGGCTGGCGCGCACCGGCGCGGATATTTATTGCATCTTGCAGCAGGCGGATTTTCGGTAGAGGTCGAGCGGATGGCCTGTCCTGTCGTCCGACCGGGCCGGGACCGAGGCTGTCCGACGATGGAGGTTGCGAGGATGGTTTCAGACGCTTCCCCGGAAATCAAGATGGATGTCGGGACCGACACCGTCGCGATGAAGCTGTCCGGCGCGTTCACCATCCACACGGTCGGCGCGGTGGCAAGACGGTTCGAAACCCTGCGCCCCGACGCCGATGTCGTGGCCGACCTTGGCGCGGTCTCCCGTCTCGACACGGCCGGGGCCTGGCTTCTCGTGACGCTCCGCTCGCGGCTCGAAGCGGGCGGCGGGCGGCTCGAGGTCGAAGGCGCCTCGACCGAGGCGCGGGCGATCCTCGAAACCGTCGCCGAGGCCCTGCCCGAACCCGAGGAGCAGGCAGAGACACCCGCGACGCTGGTCGGGATGCTGGAAGAGGTCGGCCGCCGCGTGGCCGGCGGCGTTTCCAAGTTCCTCGGGCTGGCGGGATACCTGGGCCTGTTCCTGTCGCGGCTGGGGCGCAGCGTGGGCCACCCGCGGGAATTCCGCCTGACCTCGCTCGTGCATCATTGCGAGGAAGTCGGCGTGAAGGCGGTTCCCATCGTCGCGCTGATGGCGTTCCTGATCGGCGTTGTGCTGGCCTTCCAGGGCGCCTCTCAGTTGCGCCAGTTCGGGGCGGAGGTCTTCGTGGTGGACCTGATCGCCGTGTCGATCCTGCGCGAGCTGGGCATCCTGCTGACCGCGATCATCGTCGCGGGGCGGACGGGCTCGGCCTTCACCGCCGCGATCGGGTCGATGAAGATGCGCGAGGAGGTGGACGCCATGCGCACCCTCGGCCTCGATCCGGCGATGATCCTCTTCGTGCCGCGCATCCTCGCGCTGCTGCTGATGCTGCCCATCCTCGGGCTGATCGCGAACCTCGCGGGCCTTTTCGGCGGGGCGCTGATGGCTTGGATCGAGCTCGGCATCTCTCCGGCGATGTTCCGCACGCGGCTGATCGAGGGGACGGACACGAGCCACCTGATGGTGGGCATGGTCAAGGCGCCGGTCTTTGCGCTGATCATCGGCGTGGTGGGCTGCCATGCCGGAATGCAGGTGGAAAGCAACGCGGAGTCGCTCGGCCGGCAGACGTCGAAATCCGTTGTGGCCGCGATCTTCGCCGTGATCGTCGCGGATGCGCTCTTTTCGGTCTTCTTCGCCGAGATCGGGGTATGACGATGGACGGTGGCACGACGGAAAAGAGGGCCGAGGACATGGCGGGCGACAGGGCCGAGGCCGTCATAAAGGTGCGGGGGCTGCGCACCCAGTTCGGCACGCATGTCGTCCATGACGACCTCGATCTCGACGTCTACCGCGGCGAGATCCTGGGCGTCGTCGGCGGGTCGGGCACCGGCAAATCGGTGCTGCTGCGCACCATCGCCGGGCTCAACCGGCCAGCGCAAGGCAGCGTCGAGGTGCTGGGCACCGACGTGTTCACCGCCAGCCAGGACGCGCGCGCCGCGCTCGAGGCGCGCTGGGGCGTGATGTTCCAGGACGGCGCGCTTTTCTCGTCGCTGACGGTGCGCGAGAACGTCGAGGTGCCGATGCACGCGATCGCGGACCTCGACGGACAGGTCGCCCGCGCGCTGGCCGACCTGAAGATCTCGATGGTGGGTCTGCCCTACCTTGCCGGCGACAAGTACCCCTCGGAGCTTTCGGGCGGCATGCGCAAGCGGGCCGGGCTCGCGCGGGCGCTCGCGCTCGATCCCGAGATCGTCTTTCTCGACGAGCCGACCGCCGGGCTCGACCCGATCGGCGCCGCGGAGTTCGACGACCTCATCCGTGGACTGAGCCGCTCGCTCGGTCTTACGGTCTTTCTGGTGACGCATGATCTGGACACGCTGCACGCCGTGTGCGACCGCATCGCGGTGCTCGCGGAACGCAAGGTGCTGGTGACCGGAACCATGCAGGACATGCTCTCGGTCGATCATCCCTGGGTGCGCGACTACTTCCACGGCCCGCGGGCGCGGGCGGCCCGGGACACCGCGTCCCCCGACACTGCGAAGGAAGACGTCTAGGTGGAAACGAAAGCCAATTACGTCCTCATCGGCATTTTCGCCATCGCCGGCTTTCTGGGCATTCTCGGGATGTTCCTGTGGTTCGCGCGCGTCGAACTCGACCGGCAGTTCGCCTATTACGACGTCCGCTTCTCGTCCGTCTCCGGGCTGAGCAACGCGTCGGACGTGCGGTTCAGCGGCCTGCCCGTGGGCCAGGTTGTGGACGTGCGCCTTGCGCCGGACGGCGACGGCAGCATCGCGGTGCGGGTGGAGGTGGCCGCCGACACGCCGGTGCGCGCCGACAGCGTCGCGACGATCGAAGCCCAGGGCGTCACGGGCGTCTCCTATGTCAGCATCGGCCCGGGCAGCCCCGACGCACCACTTCTGACCGAGGTCAGCGACGAGGAGATCCCGCAGATTGAGGCGGGCCGCTCGACCCTTCAGTCGCTGACGGAGGATGCCCCGGAACTCGTGAACGAGACCCTGCGCGTCGTGCGCGAGATCGGCGATCTCTTTCGCGGCGAGAACGCGGACCGGCTGGAACGGATCCTCGTGAACGCCGAGACGGCTTCCTCGGAATTCGCCTCCGCGCTGGAGGATTTCTCGGGCATCGCGGGCACCGTCGACGATTTCGCCTTCCAGATCGACCGCTTCAACACGACGCTCGACACGCTCAGCGCGGATCTCAGCACGGTTCTGGCGACGGCCGACGAAACGCTGGTCTCCATCGACGGGCTGGCCACCGAGACGCGGGGGGTCGTCGAGACCGGGTCCGGAACGCTGGAGGCCTTCGACGGGATGGTTACGGACGCGCGCCGCTACATCTCCGAGGATCTCTCCGCCACCACGACGGAGGCGCGGGACACGCTGGCCGCCCTGCGCAGCGACATGGCGGGGCTGCGCGCCGAGGCGAGCGAACTGATCGAGACGCTCAAGACGACGGGATCGACCGCCACCGCCCGGCTGGAGGAGGCGGAAGCGACGCTCGAGCGGGCGAACGCGCTGATCGGATCGCTCGACGAGACGGCCGGCGCGGTCGAGACCGCGGCCAGCCGCTTCGACGGGTTGATCGAGGATCAGGCCACCCCGCTGCTGAGCGAAACGCGGACCGCGGTCAGCGACGCGACCCAGGCGATCGCGACCATCCGGGAGGCGGCGGAGACGGATCTGCCCGCGGTCATGGAGGATGTCCGCGCCGCCGTGGAAAACGCGCGCGCGGTCATCGACACGGTCGGGAGCGACCTGAGCGCGGCCAGCGGCGACGTTGCGGAACTCGTCTCGTCGGCGGAGACGACCATGACGCAGGTGACCGAGACCTTCGCCAACGCCAACGAGACCCTGTCGGCGATGAACGGCGCGCTCGAAACCGGCGAGCGCACGCTGGCCGCCGCCGAAAGCGCCTTCACCGGCGCGGACGAGATGATCAACGGCGATCTGTCCGCCCTGATCGCGGAGCTCGACACGACGGTCCGGGACCTCAACGACGCGATCGGCACCGTGTCGGAGGACCTGCCGGAGATCTCGGCAGAGATCAGGTCCGCCAGCGCGGCCGCCTCGGACGCGTTCACGCGCGTGCAGGGGCTTGTTGACAGCTCCGCGCCCGGTATTCAGGACTTTACCACAAACGCGCTGCCGCTCTTCACCCGGCTGACGCAGGAGACCCGCGAGCTGATCGCCAATCTCGATCAGCTCACCCGACAGATAGAGCGCAACCCGACCCAGTTCCTGCTGGATCGGAACGTGCCGGAATTCAGAAGGTGAGATTCCCCGTGCCCCTCGCTCATACCGTTCGTGCGTTGGCTCTTTCGCTGGCCGTCCCGATGCTGGCGTCCTGCAGCGCGCTCTCGGCGCTCACCGATGCCACCACCCCGCGCAACGTGTTCGAGTTGCAGGCCCCCGCCGATCTGCCCGCCCGGGCGGGGCGGATGCTGGCACGCGACGTCATCATCGAGGAGCCCACCACGAGCGGCGCGCTGCAGACCGACCGGATCATGATCCGCCCCGGCGCGCTGCAGGCCCAGTACCTGCCCGATGTCCGGTGGGCCGATCCGGCCCCCGTGATGGTGCAGACGCTGATGCTGCGCGCCCTCGATTCGACGCAGGCCTTCCAGTATGTCGGCCGAAAGCCCCTGGGCCCGAGCGGCGATTTCGCGATCGTCACCGAGCTGATCGATTTCCACGCAGAGCAGGACCCCGGCGCCGACAGCGCCCGCGTGGTGGTCCGCATGATCACGCGCATCGTCCGCGAACGCGACACGGCGATCGTCGCCACCCGCAGCTTCGCCGCGAGCGCCTCGGCGAGTTCCCTCGACGACGAGGCGCTTCTTGGCGCCTTCGACGCGGCCGCCGGACGCGTGATCTCGGAGTTCGCCGCCTGGGCCACATCCTCCCTCGGCGCGGGCTAGGCGCGGGCCGGCCACCGGCTCACGCGGCTTGATGGTGGACCGTTCGGAGTTACGTAGCGCCACGGCGAAGACACCGGGGGCCGTCGCGTGACAGACGTCGAGACGTTTCGCTGCGTCAGCTGGAACATTCACCGCGGGCGCGGCAACGACGGCGTCGTCGATCCCGACCGGACCGCGCGGGTTTTGCACGAGGAGGTCTGCTCCTCCGACCTCGACGCGCTGATCCTGCAGGAGGCCGACGAGGAGGCGCCGCCGCATCGCGGTTTTCTCGACCTCGCCCGGATCGAGGCCGACACCGCGCTCCGCCACATCCACGGCGATGCGAGCCACCGATGGGGCCCCGAAAGCCACGGGTTTCTGGGCACGGTCGTCTTCCTGCATCCGCGATGCCGCGTCGAGGACATCGCGCTGGTGGACCTGCCCGGTCACTGCCACCGCGGCGCGGTCGTGGTCGATTTCCGGCTCGACGGCCGCCCACTGCGCCTTGCGGGCACCCATCTGTCGCTCTCGCAGGGGCTGCGCGTGGCGCAGATGCGCACCCTGGGTCAGCATCTCTTCCGCCGCGCGGCGCGGCCGACGCTCGTTTGCGGGGATTTCAACGAATGGCGGCCCTGGGGCGGGCTCGCGCTCTCGCACGGGATCATCGGGCTGCGCCTGTCCGGGCCGGCGCCCGCGACCTTCCCCGCGCGCCGCCCGTTTCTTCCGCTCGACCGGGTGCTCGTCACCGCGCCGGCGCGCGTGGCCACCGCCCGGGTTCTCGACGGGCCGGGGCTACGGATGGCCTCCGACCATCGCCCGCTGCGCGCGGAGGTCGCGTTCGACCCCTAGACGCCGCCGTCGCGCGCCCGCGTCCACCGGTGCAGCCAGACGGGGCTCGCCGCCGATCCGTCCGCGCGGCGCAGCACGAGACGCAATTCCGCGGCCGGCGCCTCGCCCGGTGTCAGCAGGAAGGTGACGCGCGTGCCCCGTCCGCCCGGCAGGGCGAAAAGGCTCAGCCCCGACAACTCCGCATCGCCGCTCACCGAGAGGTCCGGTTCGAACCCGGCCGCCGCGCCCGCGAAATCGACGACGAAGCGCCGTGTGCCGGGCCGGTCGTGTTCGCGCCCGCTGCGGCTTTGCCGGATCGGCAGCGGCATTTCGGGCAGCGGCGCCGCCCGCGTCCAGACCAGGCGATAGACGAACCGGTATTCGCCCCCGGCGGACAGCGGCGCCTCGGGGCGCCAGAAGGCCACGACATTGTCCATGAATTCGTCCGCCGTGGGAATCTCGACCAGCACCACGGCCCCGCGGCCCCAGTCGCCCACGGGCCGGACCACCGCCGAGGGCCGGTCGTGATAGCGCGCCTCGCTGTCCTCGAAATCCTCGAAGCCGCGCGGCGTCTGCCAGACGCCGAAGGCGCCGGGGCCATCATCGACAAAGGACGACATCTGGAGCGAGGCGGGATTGGCGATGGGTCGCCAGAGCGCCTCGCCCGCCCCGTTCTCGATCACCAGGGCGTCGCTGTCGTGCACGCGTGGCCGGAAATCGTCCGAGACCGCGGCGCGCATCGGCCCCTTCAGGAACATCGAGGTCAGGGGCGCGATGCCGATATCGTCGATGTCCCGGCGCGGCAGGATCGTCACGGCAAGATCCATGACGGTCTCGGCGCCGGGCCAGAGCGTCATGTCGAGATGCCCCGCCAGCGACGGGCTGTCGATCACCGCCTCGATCCGCGCCGCGCCGCCCTCGGGCGGATGCAGGCGCAGGCGGGTGAAGCGGGGAAACTCCTCCGGCCCGGCACCGCCCGTGCCGAGCGCGACGGCGCGGGCCGACAGGCCGTAGACCATGGCCTGCCCGACGGCGCGGAAATAGCTTGCGCCCTGCACGACCAGAACCTCGTCGGGGCGGCCCGTCGCGTTGAGCGGGTGGCGCAGCCGCAGGCCGGAAAACCCCGCGCCCGGGGCCTTGTCGGGGACGGCGCCGAAATAGCGCGAATCGAAATCGAAAAGGCCGGGCGCGAAGGGGACGCGCGCGAACCCGTCGCCCTCGGGCAGCTCGATCTCCACCGGGTGGGGAAAGTAGAGCCCGGGCGGCAGCAGATCGACGGCGAAGCCCGACCCGAGCGGCAGCATCCCGGCCCGCCCGGGGCCGGGGCGGATGCCCCGGAAGGCATCGTAATCGAGGCCGGCGAAGGGCGGCGGCAGCGCCGCGGGGCTCTCTGTGAAGGGCGCGGCCGCCCGCGCCCGCGCGACGTCGAGCAGCGTCCCGCGCCCCGGCTGTGCGGAGACGCGCGGCGCCGGTCCGGCGATGAGCGCCGCCGCCCCCGCGAGGAACCCACGCCGCCGCATCACGCGCCCGCGTCGAGCCTGCGCTCGATCATCGGCGCGGCGACGAGAGGCAGGGCGACGGGCAGCACCCAGAGCGCCGCGGTGCCGGATCCCGAAAGCGCGGCGAGCGCGACGAGGGCAAGGCCCACGGCCGCCTCGGGCAGGCCACGTGGCACCGGAATGCGCCGCGCCGCGGCACCCGGTGTCCAGCCGCAGTCATGCCCGGTCAGCACCGACACCACCGAGCCCGCCTGCCGGATCATCACCAGCGGCGCGATCAGCGTGGACCGCCACAATTCCCCCGCCGCGGCCCGCAGGATCACCCGACGGCGCAAGGCGGTGCGCGCGCGGGCTAGCCAGCCAGCCATCGCGCAGAGTTTCGGCAGCAGCAGGATGCCCGCGGCAAGCGCGAGAGGCAGAGCGCCCGAGACGGTGACCGCACCCGACGCCACCAGCGCCACGAGCCCGAGCCAGATCGGCGCGGCGAGATAGCTCAGCACGCCCGAGGCGAGGTGTAGCCGGCTGACCGGGTCGAGCCCGGGCGC
The DNA here is from genome assembly GCF_041365695.1 of Rhodosalinus sp. 5P4. Taxonomy (NCBI): domain Bacteria; kingdom Pseudomonadati; phylum Pseudomonadota; class Alphaproteobacteria; order Rhodobacterales; family Paracoccaceae; genus Rhodosalinus; species Rhodosalinus sp. 5P4. The sequence goes on along the minus strand of NZ_JBGFSJ010000001.1, from coordinate 545,286 downwards.
GGCCAGCAGGCGCAGGTGTTGCAGATTGCCCTGGCACCAGCGCCGGTCGCGGCGATGGAACGCCGCAAGCGTCTGCGGGCCGTCCTCTGCGCTGCCGGACGGATCGGGATCGAGTTCGACCGCCCAGCCCGCGCGCCGGATCCAGGCGGCCTCGACGAAGTCGTGGCTGAGCGGCGGGCCGCCGAAGGGCGGCGGGCCCGACAGGCGCGGCAGCGTCGCCGCGGACCGAAACGCCGCCACCCGCATGATCGCGTTATGCCCCCAGTAGTTGCCGCATTCGCCGGCCCAGGCGGCCATGCCGCGCCCGAAATTCGGTGACAGCAGGCGCGAGGATGTCCGCTGGTGGCGGCCGAACCGGCTGCGGCCCGGCAGAAGCGTCATGCCGGCCTGCAAGAGGCCCGTGCGCGGCCGGGTGTCGATCCGGTGGATCAGGTCACGCAGGCGCCACGCGCTCATGCGGCTGTCGGCATCGAGCACGGCCATGTGCTCGAAGGCCGCGCCGTGGGTTTCCAGCCAGTCGGCGATGTTGCCGGGCTTGCGGCCCGTGTTCTTCGCGCGCCGGCGCAGGGTTATCTCTCCCGCAGCGGCGAGCGGCGCGAGCGCCGCGTCCTCCGCCGCGATCCTCTCGCGGCCCGACGTGTCGGACAGCACGAAGATTGCCGCGTCCGTCCCGAGACCGAGAGTGTCGAGGCCGCGGCGCAGGTCGGACAGATACCGGGCGAGCGCGGCGGGCGGCTCGTTGCACAGAAGCACGAGGATCGCCGTCCGGCCCGCCGGCCGCCACCCATCGGGAACGTTTTCGCGCGCAAGGACCGGCTGGACGAGGCCCACCAGCGCGGTCGCCGCGCCGCCCGAGATCCAGAGCGCACTCAGCCCGGCGAGCGCGAGCGCCAGGGCCGAGAGGACCGTCCACTCCGTGATCGCGAGGGCCATCGCCGCAACGAGCGCACCCGCGAGAAGTGCTGTCAGCGCGAGGAAGGCGCCCAGCCACCGCCCGCCACCGCGAGCTGGACGCGCGGGATGGGCCCGGACCGGGCGAAGGGCGATCTCGGCAAGTGACATGATGCAGGGCGGCCCCTCCTTCGGACCAGCCACGCCATTCTTCGGTCGAGGACGCGCGGCTGCGCTGCCAGCTATCGCAACCTGCGGCGGTTGCAAGCACGCCTCAGCGTGTCCTGCCCCCGATCGGCGGCCACATGCGCGAAAACACGCCGTCGCGCCGCACAATGCCGTGATGAAGAGCGGCGCCGACATGGGTGGCGAGCACCGCGGCAATGGAGATCGCGGCGATGTAGTGAACGCGTTTCGCGACCTCGGCAAGCGCGTCGGAGCGCGGCACCAGCGATGGCGCGCCCAGCGCGTCGAGGCTTTCGATGGGAAAGCCGCCGGCCCTGACCCGCACGTATCCGGCGATGGGCAGAAGCACCAGAAGGGCATAGAGCGCGGCATGGGTGGCCCCGGCGATCCGCGCCTTCCAGCCCGGCATGTGCGACGGCAGGGGCGGCGGCGGGTTGCGCAGCCGCCAGGCCAGGCGCAGGGCGACGAGGACGAAGAGAAGGACGCCCACGTTCTTGTGATAGATGAAAAGGGCGTTCTGAAGCCCCCGGTCGATACCCGGCTGAACCATGACGAACCCCGCCGGGATGGTCAGAAGGATCAGCGCGGCCATGATCCAGTGCAAGAGTCGTGCGGTCGTCGAGTATCGCGTGATCTGCATCGGGCGCCGGTCGCTCCGTCCTGCCTCGCGGGCTGCACTAGTTTGCGTGACGTAAAAGCTTAGAGCAGGTCCGCCATGCATCAAGCGGCCGGTGTCTCATCTTGACAGCAGGCGCGCGGCGCTAATCTTTCGCGGATGAGCGATTTCAATCTCGTACCCGCGCCGCGCCGCACGTGGCCCGCTCTGATGCGCGGGCCGCGCGGCATGCTTGGCGCGGCGGTCCTCGGGGGCGTTCCGATCGTGCTTGCCGTCGCCATGGCGCTGGTCGGGCCGGACGGCGCGGCCATGGCGCTGGCTCTCGCGGGCTATCTCGCGGGTGCAGGTTTCGTCCTGCACCTGATGCGCCGCGGCTACCCGCATGGCGCGCTCGGGCTTTGCAACGTCGTGACGCTGACGCGACTCGCGCTGACCTCTGCGCTTCTGGCGCCGCTGGCCGGCGCCGCCGCTCCCTGGGCCGTGCTTGCGGTCGCCGGGATCGCGCTGTCGCTCGACGGCGTCGACGGGTGGCTCGCCCGGCGCGAGGCGCGCGTGTCGTCCTTCGGGGCGCGCTTCGACATGGAGGTGGACGCGGCCCTCGCACTGATCCTCGCGTTGAACGCCTGGGTCGCCGGCTCCGCGGGACCGGCCGTGGTACTGCTCGGCCTGCCGCGCTACGTCTTCGCGGTGGCCGCGCATGTGCTGCCCTGGCTCGACCGGCCCCTGCCCGAGCGTTTCGGCCGCAAGGCCGTCTGCGTGCTGCAGCTGGGCGCGCTGATCGCCCTGCAGCTCGACCCGGTCGCCCTGCGCATCGCCGAGCCCCTCGTTGCCGGTGTGGCCGCGGCGCTTGCGTGGTCCTTCGCGCGCGACGTGCTCTGGCTTTGGCGGACCCGGCCTTGACACGCGGCACCGTCCGGAACGCTCTGCCGCCGGCCCTCGCCGCGCTGGTTCTCTATCTTCTGCTCGTGCAGCCCAACCATCCCGCGGCCTTCACCTGGGGCGCGCTCGCGGTCTTTCCGCTGGAGTTGCCGGTGATCCTGCTGGGGCTGGTCGCACTGGGGGCCGGAACGTGGGCGACGGCGGCGCGCGCGGCGCTCGTCGCCGCGCTGCTGCTTATCGCGGTTCTGAAAACGGCCGACTTCGCGATGTTCACCTCGCTGTCGCGAGGCTTCAACCCGGTGGCCGACCTTGCGCTGGTCGAGGCGGGCTTTCGGCTTCTGACCGGCGCGATCGGCCCGCTGCCGGCGATCCTTTCCGTCGCGGGCGCCCTCGTCGCGCTTGCGCTCGTGGCGGCGGCGGCGTGGTGGGCGACGGGCGTCTGGGCGCGGCTGCCCGGGCCCGACCGTCATCTGCGCCGGGGCGCGGCCGCGGGCGCGATCCTCGTGGCCGGGCTCGCCACCGCCGAGCTCGGCCATGCGATGGGGCGCTGGAGCCTCCCGCTCGACCCGCCGGGCGCCGCCTTCACCGCCCGCGTGGGCGTGGAGCGCCTGCAATCGGCGCGCGCCACGCTGGCCGACCTGCGCACGTTCCGGCAGGCGGCCGCCGAGGATCCCCTCGCGGACGGCGACGGGCTTCTCGACCTGATCGACCGCGATGTGCTGATCGTCTTCGTCGAGAGCTACGGGCGCACCAGCCTCGACACGCCCTTCTTCGCGCAGCTGCACCGCACCACGCTGGCCCGGGGAGAGGACCGTCTGTCCGGGCTCGGCCTGTCCATGGCGTCGGGGCTTCTCGGCTCGCCCACGCAGGGCGGGCAAAGCTGGCTCGCCCATGCGACCTTTGCCAACGGGCTCTGGATCGACGGCCAGACCCGCTATGGCGCGGCGCTCGCATCCGGCCGGCAGACGCTCTTTCACCTCGCCGGGCGCGCGGGCTTCCACACCGCCGCCGTGATGCCGCAGATCACGCTCGACTGGCCGGAATCCGAGGTCATGGGCTTCGAGACGATCCTCGCCGCGCGCGATCTCGGCTATCGCGGACGCCCGTTCAACTGGGTGACGATGCCGGACCAGTTCACCCTGGCCGCGCTCGACCGCAGGTTGCGCGACGCGCCCGACGACCGGCCGATCTTCGCGCAGGTGGCGACGGGCTCGTCCCACGCGCCCTGGGTGCCGGTGCCGGATCTCGTGGCCTGGGACGAGATCGGCGACGGCCGCGTCTTCGACGCGATGGCCGAAGCGGGCGATCCGCCCGACGTGGTCTGGCGCGACCGCGGACGCGTCAGGGCGCAGTATCGGCTCGCGGTGGATTACGCGCTTCGGACCGTGCTGGACTATGCCGCGCGTCATGCGGACGACCCGCCGCTGATGATCGTGCTGGGCGACCACCAGGCGGCGGGATTCGTGGCCCTCGACGAGCGCCCGCACGTCCCGATCCACGTCATCGGCCCGGCGCACCTGGTGACGCGCGCCGCGACCTGGGGCCTTGCACCGGGGCTGATCCCGGCGCACGACACGAAGGTCGTGCCGATGAACCGCATGCGGGACCTGATCCTGCGAAGCTATTCGTCGGGCCGGGCGCCCGGCGGCGAAAGCTGAGCGGTGCGCGGCCTGTCGACCCCTGCCCTTTCCGGGCTCGTGAAGATCGCGGTGACCGCGGGTCTTCTGGGCCTGCTCTGGCGCGTCGCCGACGGGGCGGAGGCGGCCGGGCGGCTCGCCGGTGCCGATCCCGCCTGGCTGGCGGCGGCGCTCGCGGCGCTGACGGTGCAGACGATCCTGTCCGCGCTGCGCTGGCGGCTCACGGCGTCGCGGCTCGGCATCCGGCTCGACCGTCTGACGGCGCTGCGCGAATACTACCTGTCGCAGCTCGTCAACCAGGCGTTGCCCGGCGGCATGCTGGGCGACGCCGGGCGCGCGGTGCGCGCGCGCTCGCAGGCCGGGCTTCTGGCCTCCGGGCAGGCGGTCTTCTTCGAGCGGCTCGCGGGGCAGATCGCGCTCTTTATCGTGCTGGCCATGGCCTTTCTGGTCACCGCCGCCCGGCCGGGCGGCCTCGACTGGCCGGGCGCCCTGCAAGGCCCGCTCGCGGCGTTCGTGCTTGCCGGGCTCGCGCTGCCGGGGGCGCTGTGGGCGGCCGGGACGCTCCTGCCCGGACCCGCCGGGCGCGTCCTCGAGGCCTTCGCGCGGGCCTTCGGGCAGGCGGTCGCGGCGCCCGCCGTGCGCTGGCGGCAGCTTTGGCTGAGCCTCGGTACCGCGCTTTGCAACATCGCCGCCTTCGCCTTCTGCGCGCGGGCCATCGGCGCGGAGCTGTCGGGCGCCGCGGTGCTGACGCTGGTCCCGCTCATCCTCTTCACGATGGTGATCCCCCTCACGATCAGCGGCTGGGGCCTGCGCGAGGGTGCCGCCGCCGCGCTCTTCCCCCTCGCCGGGGCGAGCGCGGCCGAGGGGCTTGCCGCGAGCGTCGCCTTCGGTCTCGTCTTTCTTGCCTCGATGGGCCCGGGCCTCGTGCTCTTCGGACTGGCGCCGCGCCGTGACGCGGGCGATGCGCCGCGCGGGATGCCGCCCCGGAAACCCGGACAGGAAAACGCGACCCCTTGCCAATCGGGCCCAGCAACTTAGCCTATCGGGCGCGACAGGAGGATGTGGTGACGAAACGATCGAACATGACACGGCGCGGCCTGCTCGGCGCCGGAGCGGCAGGCATCGCGGCCTCGGCGCTGGGGCTTTCGACGCGCCGGGCGATGGCGCAGGACCGGGTGGCGCTGCAATTGTCGTGGCTGCATTCCGCGCAGTTCGCGGGCAGCTATATTGCGCAGGACCGCGGATGGTGGGCCGAGGAAGGGCTGGAGGTCGCACTTCTGCCCGGCGGACCGAACGCCCCGGTCGAACCGCCCGTGATCTCGGGCGCGGCGCTCGTCGGCATTTCCGCCGCAGATTACACCGCCGCGGCGGTCGAACAGGGCGCGCCCTTCCGCATTCTCGGCGTCGCGATGCAGAAGAACCCCTTCGTCGTCGCCTCGCTGCCCGGCAACCCGGTGAACACGCCGGCGGATCTCATCGGCAAGCGAATCGGCATGGCGCTGGCGAACACGCCCGTCCTGCGCGCGCTCTGCGCGCTGAACGACGTGGACATCGACGCGATCGAGATCGTGCCCACGCAGTATTCCGCCCAGCCCCTGCTGGCCGGGGAGGTCGACTGCCTGCTCTGCTGGGAGACCGACCTGCCGGTTGCCATGGCCGTGCGCGGGATCGAGTCGGTCACCATGCTGATGGCCGATCACGGCTACGCCCTGCATTCGCAGACCTACATCGCCACAGAGGACAGCATCGCCAACCGCCGGGACGAGCTCGTGGCGCTGATGCGCGGAGAGGTCCGGGGCTGGGAGGCCTACCGCGAGGACACCGACGCCGCCGCCGAGCTGACCTTGCGGATGCACCCCGACGCGGGGCTCGACCCCGAGACGCAAAAGCTTCAGGCGGCGCGTCAGGTGCCGCTGATGTTCTCGGATCTGACCGACGAGAACGGCTTCGGGTGGTGGACCGACGAGACGGTCGCCGCGAACATCGAAACCCTCGCGCTTCTCGGCCGGACGGTCACACCCGAGCTGTGGGACCGCTCGATCCTAGAAGAGGTCCATGGCGGCTGACACCAACCAACCACCCGGCGTGACCTGCACCGGGCTGGCGAAGTCGTGGCCCGGCGGCGTCGAGGCCGTGCGACCCGTCGACATCCGCTTCGCGCCCGGACAGACGACGGCGATGGTCGGCGCCTCGGGCTGCGGCAAGTCCACGCTTCTGCGGATGATCGCCGGGCTGGAGGCGCCGAGCGCGGGCCGCGTCGAGATCGGCGGTCGCCCGCCAGCGGAGACCCTGCGCCACGCCGGGCTGTCGGTGGCCTTCCAGGATCCGTCGCTCCTGCCCTGGCGCAGCGTGCGCGGGAACATCGAGTTGGCGCTGTCGCTGGCGCGCCGCCCCGTGGACCAGGCCGCCATCGACCAGCTGATCGCACTGGTGGGCCTTGACGGTTTCGCCGACACGCGCCCCGCCGAACTCTCGGGCGGCATGCGCCAGCGCGCGGCCATTGCACGCGCGCTGGCCACCGAGCCGCGGCTTCTGCTGCTGGACGAGCCCTTCGGCGCGGTGGACGAGCTGACGCGCAAGCAACTCGCCCAGGACCTGCCGCGCCTGTGGGAGGCGCGCGGCACCACCACCATCCTCGTGACCCATTCGGTGACCGAGGCGGTGATGCTGTCGGACCGGGTGGTCGTGCTGTCCCCGCGCCCGGCGGAGATCGTGGCCGACATCGCGGTCGACCTCGCCCGGCCCCGCGCCCCCGAAGACGCCCGCCATCCCGATTTCGTCGCGCTGGTCGACGAGGTCTTCGCCGCGCTTTCGAAGGGCGCGGCGCTGCGCGACCGGCCGCTCGCGGCGCAATGAGCGGGCTGGCGCAGCCGGCCGCCGCGACGGGCGCGGGGAGCGTGCGCCTGACCGGCCTCGGTCTCGCCCTTGTCCTCGCGGGGTGGGAGCTGTCGGCCCGCGCCCTGTCGGGCGCCTTTGTCCTCGCCGCGCCCTCGGAGGTCATCGCCTATCTGATCGCCAATCGCGGGCTGATGTTCCGCGCGCTCGGCGAGACGCTCGGCAACGCGGCCGCGGGCTTCGTGCTCGGCAATCTCGCCGCGCTGCTGCTCGCCGGCATCGCGCTGGCCTGGCCGCGCAGCCAGCGCCTGGTGACCGGGGTCGCGCTCGTGGTGTTCTGCCTGCCCCTGGTGGCCACGGGACCGATCCTGCGCGTGATCTTCGGGCCCGGGAACGGGCCGCAGATCGTGCTGGCCGCGCTCGCCGTCTACTACACCACGCTGGTCCCGCTGCTGGTGGGGCTGCGCGCTGCGCCGGCGAGCTGGTTCGACCTCGTGGCGAGCTACGGGCGGGGACGGATCGCGACCCTTGTCCACATCCGGCTGATGGCGTCGCTGCCCTATCTCTTCGCCGGTCTGCAGATCGCCGCGCCCGCCGCCTTCCTCGGCGCGATGGTGGGCGAATTCACCGGCGCCGAGCGCGGCCTCGGGGTCCTGACGACCCGCGCGATGCGCGCGCTCGACGTGGAGATGACCTGGGCGATCGCCACGCTTGCGACGGCCGTCTCGGTGCTGGCCTACCTCGCCATCGGGGCGCTCGCCCGACATGCGCTGAAGGACGCGCCGCCGATCATCCTGGCCCCGCCGCGGGCCGAGACGGCGGCCGATGCGGGCCCCGTCCGCCTGCTCGCGCGGGTGGCTGGCGTGTCGCTCGCGATCCTGGGCCTCTGGTGGGGCGCCATCGCGCTCTTCGGGCCGAACCCGTTCTTCGCGAAAGACCCCGGCGACGTGCTTGCGGCGCTGATCACCGCGCCCGACGCCGCGGCCACCCGCGCGACGCTCGGCGCGGCGATGGCGGAAACGGCGGTGTTCCTGCTGCCCGGATACGCCGCCGGGCTCGCCGCGGGCGCGGGGCTGGCGATTCTCTTCGTGCTGGTGCCGGCCGTCGCAGGCACCGTCATGCCGCTTGCCATCGCGCTGCGATCCGTGCCGATCGTCACCACCGCGCCGCTCATCGTCCTGTTCCTCGGGCGCGGCGCGCTGGGCACCATCGTGCTGGTCGCGGTGATGGTGTTCTTTCCCACCCTCGTGGCGTGCCTGCACGGGCTGCGGCAGGCGCCCGGGCAGGTGATCGACGTGCTCGACAGCTACGGCGCCGGGCAATGGCAGCGCCTGCTGCGGGTCCGGCTGCCCGCGATGCTGCCCGCCTTCTTCGCTGCCGCGCGGATGGGCGTGCCGGCCTCGGTCCTCGCGGTGACGGTGGTGGAATGGCTCGCCACCGGCAAGGGCGTGGGCAGCCTCATGGCGCTGTCGGCCTCGCTGTCGGACTACACCATGCTCTGGATCACGGTGCTGGTCGTCACCGGGTTCTCGGCGCTCGGCTATGCCGGGGTCGGCCGGCTGGAGACGCGCGTGCTGCGTGTCTACGCCCCCGAGCAGCTGGCATGAGCCCGCGCGCCGCCGCCTTCGCCATTCCCGGCGACATCACGACGCTGACGGGTGGCTACATCTACGAGCGCCGGCTTCTCGAAGGGCTGCGCGCCCAGGGCCGCGACGTGGCCCATCTGGCCCTCGGGCCCTCGTTTCCCGATCCGACGCCCGGGGACATGACCGACGCCGCCGCGCGCCTCGCCGCCATCGCGCCGGACCGCCCGCTGATCCTCGACGGGCTGGTCTTCGGCGCGATCGACACCGGGGCGCTTGGCGAGGTGCGCGCGCCCGTGGTCGCGATGATCCATCATCCGCTCGCCCTGGAAAGCGGGCTGGAGCCGCGCCGGCGCGCGCATCTTTACCGGACGGAGCGCGACAACCTCGCGCTTGCCGCCCATGTCCTGGTGCCGAGCCCCCACACCGCCGCGACGCTGCAGGGGGATTACGGCGTCGCCCCCGACCGCATCACCATCGCCCGCCCGGGCACCGACCGCCCGGCCGGGCGGCGGGCGCCGACCGATCCCCCGCTCATTCTTTCGGTGGGCATCCAGCATCCGCGCAAGGGGCACGACATCCTCCTCGGGGCGCTGGCCGGGCTGACCGCGCGCGACTGGCACTGCGTGATCGTCGGCGCGCCGCACGACGCGGCCCACGCGGAAGAGCTTGCCCGGCTGCGCGAGACCCTCGGTCTCGCCGGGCGGGTGCGGATCGCCGGGCGGGTCTCGGCAGAGGCGCTGTCGCGGCTTTACGGGGAAGCGTCGATCTTCGCGCTCGCCACCCGGTACGAGGGGCACGGGATCGTCTTCGACGAGGCGATGGCGCACGGGCTGCCCATCGTCTCCTGCCGCACCGGCGCGGTGCCGGACACGGTGGCCAAGAACGCGGGGCTTCTGGTGCCGCCGGACGATGCCGCAGCGTTCGCGGCGGCCCTCGACCGGCTTCTGGGCGACCCGAAGCTGCGCGCGGACATCGCGCGCGCCGCGCAGGCCGCCGGAGCGGCGCTGCCCGGCTGGGACGATACCGCGCGGGTGGCGGGCCTGGTCCTCGACGGTCTTGCCCCGGGGCGCGACCACCCCTAGGCGCGGCCGCCGCTTTTCGCTCACGCCACGGCGCCGACCGGGGCGCATCACGGGCGGCGCTCGCACCTTGCGCCGAAACCGGCTTAAATGGCCCGCGAATCCTGCCTGCCGCGCCGGGCCAGGCCGACGGGGGAGACGATGACGCCCGAGATCGCGATTGTCCTCCTGCTTCTGGTGGCGGCGATGGTCCTTTTCGCGACGGAGTTGGTCTCGCCCGACGTCACGGCGCTGGGATTGCTCGCGGCCCTCGTCGCAAGCGGGATCCTCGCGCCGGCGGACGCCTATACGGGGTTCGGCAGCGAAATCATCATCGTGCTGGCGTCGGTCATGGTACTGGCGGGATCGGTCGCGAAATCGGGGGTGATGGAATGGCTGGGAAAATTCGCGCATGACCTTGGAAAGGGCAACGAGCGGCTATCGATACTCACGCTGCTGTCCATGTCCGCGGGCAGTTCCGCCCTTCTGAGCAACACCAACACGACCGCGATCCTGATGCCCGCGGCGATCGAGACGGCCCGGCGCACCGGGATCAGCGCGAGCCGGGTCCTGATGCCGCTGGCCTTCGCCTCGATGCTCGGCGGATCGGCGACGCTGATCGGCACCTCGGCCAACCTCGCGGGCAGCGGCATGGCATCAAGGCTCGGGCTGGAGCCCTTCTCGCTTTTCGAGTTCGCCGCGGTGGGCGCCGTTCTGTCGGTGACCGGGCTGCTGTGGCTGGCGATGACGGGGCATTGGCTTCTGCCTGCGCGGAGGTCCGTCGAGACCGCGCGAAACGCCGAACCGCGACGGTTCTTCACCACGCTCGGCCTTCCCGAAGGCTCCTCGGCCATCGACGAGGCCATCGGAAACCTCGATTTCGACGGGCTCGACACGGACCTGCTGTCCGTCGTTCGCGATCGCGAAAGGCGCGATCCGCACCATTCCCGCAAGCTGCGCGCGGGCGACGAGCTGATCATCCGGACCACGCGGGACGGTCTGATGAAGCTTAGGAAATCCTCCGATTTCACGCTGGAGCCCGACAGCCACTTCTCCGAACGATACGGCGGCGACGTGACCCCGGTGCTGGTGGAGGCGGTGGTGACGCCGCAGTCCCGGCTGGTCGGGCAGTCGCTCAAGCAGATCGGCTTTTTCGACCGCTACCGCGGCATCGTGCTGGCCGTCTACCGGCGCGAGCGGAGCCGCCCGGCCCGGATCGAGAACCTGCGGCTGCGCTCGGGCGACGTGCTTCTGCTTCAGGGCCCGGAACGGCACATGGCGTCGCTGCGGGGCGATCCGGATCTTAAGGTCCTCACCCGTGTCGAGACGCCGGTCGTCACGCCGCGCGAAGGCACCAGGGCGCTCGCGGCCATGGCGGTGGCGATCCTCGTCAGCGCCCTGGGCCTTGCGCCCCTGTCGCTCGCGTTCCTCGTGGCGGTGCTCTTCGTGATCCTGGCCGGCAACATCGCCATGTCGGAAGCCTACAGGTTCATCGAATGGCGGCTCATCGTGCTCATCGCGGCAATGTCGGGCTTCGGGCTCGCGATGGAGGAAAGCGGCGCGGCGGCCTACCTCGCCGATATCGTCGTGCGGTGGAGCGCGCCCGTCGGCCCGTTCGCGGCGATGGCCGGCTTCAGCCTGCTGACCGTCTTGCTGACCCAGCCGATGTCCAACGCGGCCGCCGCGCTGACGGTGATCCCGGTCGCGGTGGCGGCCGCCGACGGGCTGGGGCTCGACCCGCGGATGCTGGCGATTCTCGTGACGCTGTCCGCCTCGGTGTCGTTCATCTCGCCGCTGGAGCCGGCCTGCCTGCTGGTCTACGACGCCGGACGCTACAGGTTCTTCGATTACGCCCGTGCCGGCGCGCCGCTGACGCTGATCTGCGTGACGGTGCTGCTCGTCCTCGTGCCGATGATCTGGTGAGGACCGGGATCCGTCGCACTGCGCGGGCGGGAACGCGCGGTGGCACAAGAAAAGGCCCGACCTGTCCTGCCGCACTCCTTGCGAAAGGACCGCCACTCCCGGTGGGCGTTTTCCCCGCTTTTTCCGGCCGGTGCGCCAAATCGGGCGATTTCATGGCCATTCGCCACCGAATGTGATATCGAATGCACTGAATGTCGGGAACCGTGCGACGTGCTCACCGAACGGAGCGTGCGGCCACATGCGCCCCGACCGTGACCCGCCGATGCCATCTGGACCTTCCGGAGAGATGCGAGTGACCAGGAAGACCCCGGCCGGAAAGAGCCCGCTTGCGATGCCGCGCTGGGACATTGCGGATCCGCAGGCGGCGCAGGCGCTGCGCGCCCTGATCGAGGCGACCCGGCGCAACATCCCCGCGGACCGGACGCTGTCGGTCTCCTGCAAGCAGGGCACGGCGATCTGTTTCGTGGTCTCGGGATGGCTGGTCCTGTCGAAGTCCACGATGGAAGGGCATCGCCAGATCATCGACATCCTGCTTCCCGGCGACGTCTTCGACCCGCGATCCGCGGGCGGGGAGCACGCCACGGCGGATCTCTGGGCGCTGACGGATGTCACCCTTTCCTCCATCCCGCGCGGGGATTGGCAGCGGCTTCTCGGCGCGCATGCGGACGCGCACTGGCTCGTGGACGATCTCTTCGCGTTGCGCGATGCGCGCATGGCAGAGCGCATGCTGCGCCTTGGACGGAGCAACGCCGACTGCCGGATCGCCTACGCGCTTCTGGAACTCGGGCTGCGCACGTCCACATCGGGCCTCGTCGGGGAAAAGCAGTTCCACATCCCCATGACGCAGCAGGTGCTGGGCGATTTCGTCGGGCTGTCCTCGGTCCATGTCTGCCGGACCTTCCGCCGCTTCGAACGGCAGGACATCCTGTCGGTCAGCGACCACATGGACATCGTCGTTCACGATCTCGACGCGCTGGCCGTGATCGCGGAGATCGACCTCGAAGAGCTGCGCAGGGAAGTCACGCACGCGGCCTGATCCGGGCCGGCGCGGCGCTACCGCCTTTCACAGATTTCGCCAAGGGTCTGGCCGGCCAGTTCCTCCGACACGCGCTCGGCGATATCGCCGAGCGACAGGACACCCGCGAGGCGATCGTCCCGGTCGAGCACCGGAAGCCGGCGGACCTGCCGATCCCCCATGATCTCCGCGGCGCGGGCCACCTCCTCATCGGCGCGGCAGCTTGCCGGATGCCGCGTCATGAACGTGCAGACAAGCGTGTCCCGGGTGGCGTCCCGGGCCAGCGCGAAGGCGATGTCGCGATCCGTGACGATCCCCACCAGTATGTCCTCGCCCACCACGGGAAGCGCGCCGATGTCGTTCTCGCGCATGAGGCCGAGGGCGGTGCGGATCGACCCCCACGGGGAGATCGCGACCACGGGGCGCGACATGATCTCGCGAACCTTCATGGCAGGAAACGACACCCCGCACGCCGCGTTGCCCACGCGGCCAGCCGCCTCGGGATGCGGATGCCGCGCGGCAGTGGTGCGCGATGCCGGGGGCCGCGCTTTACGTCAGGATATGGCTCGATGCCCATGCCCGTCTCGCTTCGTCTGGGTCAGCTTGAGCGCTCGTCAGTCAAGCAGCCCCGCGCCGCCGCGGTCGTTAACGAGCGTTAATGATCGCGGGCCCCTTTTCGACCATGCTCCGCGGCAGGAGAGACAGGTCCCGGCACGGGCCGGAGAAGGAGCCGACATGGATCGCCTGAGTATCGTCGTGACGCTCTTGACGGGGCCCGTCCTCGTGGGCGGGCTGGTGATCACGGTGCTGTCCCTCGGTTTCTACAGCTGGATCCCGATCGCGGCCGCCGTCGTCGCGGGGCTGCTTCTGACCTGGCCGGCCGCCTACGCGATCTCGCGCCGGATCAAGCGCAAGGATCCGCACTGGAACGTCCGGAGCGGCAAGCCGGGCAGCGGCAAGCCCACCGACACCGACTTTCCCGAAACCTGATCCCCAGATCGGAGCCCCGCATGTCCCTGCCGCAAGTGGTTCTGTGCCACGCCGTCCGCACGCCCGTCGGAAAATTCGGCGGCACGCTCAAGGACAGGCCCGCAACCGAACTCGGCGCCACGGTCGTGCGCGAGACGCTGCGCCGCAGCAATCTCGCGCCGGACCTCGTCGACGGGGTGGTGATGGGCCAGGTGGTGACCGCGGGCACGGGCATGAACCCGGCGCGGCAGGCCGCGCTCGATGGCGGGCTGCCCGAGGCGGTACCGGCGATGACCGTCAACCGCGTCTGCGGGTCCGGCGCGCAGGCCATTGCGACCGCGGCGCAGGAGCTGTGGCTGGGCCATGCGCGCTGCATGATCGCGGGCGGCATGGAGAACATGGACCAGGGGCCGCATCTTCTCGGACGGGCGCGCTGGGGCTACCGCATGGGGCCGGGCACGATCGAGGACGCGACGCTGCGCGACGGTCTGAACGACGCCTTTTCCGGCGAGCATTCGGGCTGGCATACCGAGGACCTCGTCGCGGCGCGCGGGATCTCGCGCGAGGCGCAGGACGCCTGGGCCGCCCGGTCGCAGGCGCGCTTCATCGCGGCGCAGGAGCGCGGGGCGTTCGAGGCAGAAATCGTTCCGGTGAGCGTGCGCGCGAAGGGCGGCGAGACCGAATTCCGCAAGGACGAGGCGAACCGGCCCGATGCCACCGAGGACGGGCTTGCCAGGCTCGGGCCGGCCTTCCGCGAGGACGGCACGATCACCGCCGGCAATGCGCCCGGGTTGAACACCGCGGCGGCCGCGATGATCGTGGCCACGCGCGAGTTCGCCGAAGAGCACGGCCTGCAGGTTGCGGCACGCCTCGCCGCCGTGGGCGTCGGCGCGGTGGCGCCGGGCATGTTCGGCCTCGGGCCGGTGCCGGCCGTCCGGCAGGCGCTCGAGCGCGCGGGCTGGTCGATGGACGATATCGGCCGGGCCGAGATCAACGAGGCCTTCGCCGCCATCGCCATCGCGCTGACCGACGAATTCGGCCTTTCCGAGGAGATCGTCAACGCCGACGGCGGCGCGATCGCGCTCGGGCACCCAATCGGCGCGACCGGCGCGATTCTCACCACCCGCCTGATGCACGCCATGGACCGCGAGAGCGTGGGCCGGGGGCTCGTGACGCTGTGCATCGGCGGCGGGCAGGGCATCGCGCTGCTGCTGGAGCGCGACGCCTGAGCCTCGATGCCAAGCCAGAAGGAAAGGACGACCGATGACGACCGAGAAGAGAGTGGCCCTGGTGACGGGCGGCGTTCAGGGGCTGGGCGCCGCCGCCGCGCGCGCCCTTGCCGAGGGCGGCGCGTCGGTAGCCGCCACGCACCTTGGCGCCGGGGAGCGCGCGGACGCCTTCGCGAAGGAGACGGGCATGCCCGTCTTCGAATGGGACGTGGCCGATTACGACGCCTGCGCCGAGGGCATCGCGGAGGTGGAAGAGGCGCTGGGCCCGATCGACATCCTCGTGAACAACGCGGGCGTGAACCGGGACATGATGTTCCACAAGATGGACCGCGAGGATTGGGACGCCGTGATGCGGGTCGATCTGGGATCCATGTTCAACGTCACGCGCCAGGTGATCGACGGCATGCGGGAGCGCGGCTTCGGTCGGATCATCAACATCTCGTCGGTGAACGCGGCGCGGGGCCAGGCGGGCCAGACCAACTACTGCGCGGCCAAGGCGGGCGTCGAGGGTTTCACCCGCGCGCTCGCGCGAGAGACGGCCGGCAAGGGCATCACGGTCAACGCGATCGCCCCGGGCTATGCCGACACGCCGATGGTGGGCGCCATGCCCGACGAGATCCTGGACGGCATCGTGGACATGATCCCGCTCTCGCGGCTCGCCGAACCGCCGGAAATCGGGCGCTGCGTGAGGTTCCTCGCCTCCGATGACGCGGGTTTCATCACCGGGACCACTCTTGCGGTGAACGGCGGGCTCCGGATGGGGTAGACTGGGGCGCGACCGGCCCGGAAAAACGCGGCGGCGAAGGTTCGAAAGGAGCAGTCATGCCCGACACCAAGCACGAGACCCCCCGTTCCGCCAAGGCGGAGAAGGCCCGGAAGCCTGACGCGGACGAGGCGCAGGCCGAACGGTCCACGCCGCGCGAGGCGCGTAGTGGCCTCGACGCCGAGCCGCCCGAAATCGTCCACACCTCGCCGCTCGAGGCGCCCGACCGGTACAGCACCAAGAGCCTCGACCAGGCCGCCAACGCGCATCTGGCGCGCTTCACCCTCGGTGTGTCGCCCTATGGCCTCGCCTCCACCTTCTTCACGTGGTGGACCCACCTTGCCGGATCGCCCGGAAAGCAGGTCCAGCTGGCCGAGAAGGCCGCGCGCAAGGCGATGCGCTTCGGCGTCTACGCGGGCCAGCTCGCCCGGGATCCCGGCGCGGAGCCCTGCATCGAGCCCCTGCCCCACGACCACCGCTTCGAGGACGAGGGCTGGACGCGCTGGCCCTACAACGCCATCTACCAGGCTTTCCTGCTGAACCAGCAATGGTGGTACAACGCGGCCTGCGACATCGACGGCGTGACCCCCCGCCAGGAGCAGGTGGTCTCGTTCGTCACCCGGCAGATACTCGACATGATGTCGCCGTCGAATTTCGTGGCGACCAATCCCGAGGTCGCGGCGGCGACGTTCCGCGAAGGCGGCGCCAATCTCGTGCGCGGCGCCGAGCACTTCCTGGAAGACTGGGAGCGCGCGATCTCGGGCAAGCTGCCCGTGGGCACCGAGGACTACCTGCCGGGGCGCGACGTCGCCGTCACGCCCGGCAAGGTCGTCTACCGCAACCGGCTTCTGGAACTGATCCAGTACGCGCCGCAGACGGACAAGGTGAAGGCCGAACCGCTTCTGATCGTCCCGGCCTGGATCATGAAATACTACATCCTCGATCTCAGCCCGCACAACTCGCTGGTGAAATACCTCGTCGAGCAGGGGTTCACGGTCTTCATGGTGTCGTGGCGCAACCCCACGGCCGAGGATCGCGACAAGGGGATGGACGACTATTTCGACGCGGTGGCCGAGGCGTTGGACGCGGTGGGCGCGATCGTGCCGGACCGCAAGATCCACGGTGTCGGCTACTGCCTCGGCGGCACGCTGATGGCGGCCAAGGCGGCGCAGATGGCGCGCGACGGCGACGACAGGCTGGCCTCGCTGACGCTCTTCGCCACGCAGACCGATTTCGAGGAGCCGGGAGAACTTCAGCTCTTCGTCAGCGAAAGCGAGGTCGCGTTTCTCGAGAACATGATGTGGGACCAGGGCTATCTCGACACCAAGCAGATGGCCGGGGCGTTCCAGTTGCTGCGCTCGGCGGACCTGATCTGGTCGCGCTACGTCCACGAGTACCTGATGGGGCGCCGGCAGGAGATGTTCGACCTGATGGCGTGGAACGCCGACGCGACGCGGATGCCCTACCGGATGCAGAGCGAGTACCTGCGCAAGATCTTCCTGGGCAACGAACTCGCGGAAGGCAAGTACCGGCTGAACGGCAAGCCCGTGACGGTCGGCGACATCCACGCGCCGATCTTCTGCGTCTCGACCACGTCGGATCACGTCGCGCCCTGGCAATCGGTCTACAAGCTGCACCTGCTTGCCGACACGCAGCTCACCTTCGTGCTGACCAATGGCGGCCACAACGCCGGCATCATCAGCGAGCCCGGCCATGACGGCCGGGAGTACCGGATACGCACCACCGAGGACGGGGAGCCCTATCTCTCGCCCGAGGCGTGGCAGGCGTCGGCGGAACGGCAGGAGGGCTCCTGGTGGCCCGCGCTGACCGCATGGCTCGGCGAACGCTCCTCGAAGGAGGTGGCGCCGCCCGCCATGGGCACCACGTCGGGCCGCTATCGCCCGATCGAGGAGGCGCCCGGCGCCTACGTGTTCCAGCGCTGAGGCGCGGCGGCATGGGGGCGCGGCGCGAAGGGCTCGCGCCCGGCCCGCCGACACCTCCCAGCCCGTCGCGCGGCAAGACGCGGGCACGGGCTCGCACGCGGCGCGAGCACCCGGACATGGGCCGGAAAGACCCGCGATGCGTGCCGGCACGGACGGCGCGGCGCCCTGCCCGGCCGCGCGATGTCCATTGAAGGAATCCGGGGACACCCCGTCGCATGGTGTTGACCCGCCGGCGCCGCGAAACATCTGCGCCGGACACCGGTAACCGGATACGGCAGAGAGATGCATCGCCCCATCGCCACACGCGCCCATGGGCTGGAACGCCTGGAAAACTTCGTGCCAGCCATGGGCCGGCGCTACGCCAACGGGCGCAACCATGACCGGGGGCCCGGCCGGCACAAGGACGTCTCCGTCCTGTCGCCCTATATCCGGCGCAGGCTCGTCACCGAAGAAGAGGTCGCGGCCGCCGCGCTGGCCGCCCACGGCCCCGAGAACGCCGAGAAATTCGTCCAGGAAGTGATCTGGCGCGGCTATTTCAAGGGCTGGCTGGAACGCCGGCCCCAAGTCTGGACCCGCTATGCCGAGGGCGTCCGGGCCGATCTGGAGACCCTCGATCTCGACCGCCGCCTCCGGCGCGACGTGGGCCGCGCCGAGGAGGGGCGGACCGGGCTGGCGTGTTTCGACGCCTGGGCCGAGGAACTGGTCGAGACCGGGTATCTGCACAACCACGCGCGGATGTGGTTCGCCTCGATCTGGATCTTCACGCTGGAACTGCCCTGGCGTCTGGGCGCCGACTTCTTCTACCGCCACCTGCTCGACGGGGATGCGGCCTCGAACACGCTGGGCTGGCGCTGGGTGGCGGGGCTGCATACGCGCGGCAAGCCCTACCGCGCGCAGGCCTGGAACATCGCCAAGTTCACCGGCGGCCGCTTCACCCCGCGCGAGCGCGATCTGGCAGAGGTGACCGAGGGCCTTGAGGCGGAAGAGCCCGACGGGCTGCCCCCAGTCCAGCCGCTGCGCGAGGTCGCTGAACCCGACGCGCACGCGCCCGCCGCGCTTCTGATCACCGACGAGGATTGCCGCGTCGAGGAGTTCGACCTCGCCGGTCTCGACATCCGCGGCACCGCCACGCTGGCGGCCAGCCACCTGCGCTCGCCCCGGCCCGTGGCGGAGGCCGTCGCGCGGTTCGAGGCCGATGCGCTCGCCGACGCGGCGGCCCGGGCGGGCGTCTCGCCCGCCAGATTGCGCGCCGATCACCCGGATCTTCTCGCTCGCTGGGCGGCCGAGGCGGGGGCCACGCAGATCGTCACGCCCTATGTGACGCGCGGTCCGCTGCATGACTGGCTGATGGAGGCGCGGCCGGCGCTCGAGGCGCGTGGCATCGCGATCCGCGAGTGGCGCCGCGACTGGGACAGCGCGATCTGGCCCCACGCGACCGCCGGGTTCTTCAAGGTGAAGAAGAAGATCCCGCAGATCCTCGAACGGACGGTCGAGGCATGATGGACGTGGCAATCGTGGGGGCCGGAATCGCCGGCATCGCCTGTGCGCGGCGGCTTGCCGGGGCGGGGCTGGTGCCGGTGCTGTTCGACAAGGGGCGCGGCATCGGCGGGCGGGTCGCCACCCGGCGCGCCGACGGGCTGCAATTCGACCACGGCGCGCAGTACGTCACGGTGCGCGGGGATGCCTTTGCCGCGGTGCTCGACGCGGCTGAAACCCGCGAGGCTGTGGCGCGCTGGCAGGACGGCTCCGGGCGCGGCCGTTGGGTCGGCACGCCAGGGATGTCGTCGCTCGCCAAGGCGCTCGCACAGGGTCTCGAGGTGCGCCAGCGGGCCGAGGTCACCGCCCTGCGCCCCGACGAGGGCGCGTGGATGCTGCGCGTGCGCGACGCCTGGCACCGGGCCGCCCGCGTCGTTGTGACCGTCCCCGCGCCGCAAGTGGCGGGACTGCTGGGTGCGGATCATCCGCTGGTCGCGCCGCTGGCCGCCGTCGGGTTCGCCCCCTCCCTGACACTCATGGCGGCGCTGAGCGCGCCTGCCCCCTTCGTCACGCGGTGCGACCCGGATGATCCGCTCTCCTGGATTGCCCAGGACAGCAGCAAACCGGGCCGCCCCGCATCGGACGCGGTGGCGTGGGTCGCGCAGGCGAGTGCCGCGTTCAGCCGGCGCCACCTCGAAGACGACCCGGACGATATCGCCGCGGCAATGCTGCCCCTGCTCTGCGACAGGCTGGGCACCGCGCCCGACCGCGCGGTCCACGCCGCGGCGCATCGCTGGCGCTACGCCCACGTCACCGCGCCGCTCGGCCAGCCCTGCCTCGCGGCAGCGGATGGCACGCTTTGCCTTGCCGGGGACTGGTGCCTCGGCCCGCGCGTCGAGGCGGCCTGGACCAGCGGCACCGCCGCCGCCGACACCCTGCTGGAGCGCATGCCATGACCGATGACCCCCGGATCGCCCGGCTGCTCGCCCTGATCGGTTCCGCGCTGCGTCCACCGCCGGGCGCCGGGCGCATCGCCCTCGCGCTCGGGCTGGGGCTGCTCTGCCACACGCTTTTCGCGGCGGCCGTGCTGGCGATGATCGCCGCCATGTTCTTCGGGCTGAGCGAAAGCTTCGGCACCGTCCCGTGGCCCTGGGCGCTGCTGGCCAACGCGGCGCTGATCGCCCAGTTTCCGCTTGCCCATTCGTTCCTGCTGACCGGTCCGGGCGGGCGTTGGCTGACGCGGCTGATCCCCGGCCCGCACGGCGCGACGCTCGCCACTACCACCTATGCCATCATCGCCTCGGCGCAGCTGCTGGCGCTCTTCGCGCTCTGGACACCCTCGGGCATCGTCTGGTGGCGGGCCGAGGGCGCGGCGTTCTGGGCGATCTGCGCGGCCTATGCCGCAAGCTGGCTGTTGCTGATCAAGGCAAGCTTCGACGCCGGCGCGGAGGTGCAGTCGGGCGCGCTGGGATGGATGTCGCTGATGGCGCGGATCCGTCCGGTCTTTCCCGACATGCCGACGCAGGGCCTGTTCCGCGTGATACGGCAGCCGATCTACGTGGCGTTCGCGCTCACGCTCTGGACGGTGCCGGTCTGGACGCTGGACCAGCTCGCCCTCGCCGTCAGCTACACCGCCTATTGCCTGCTGGCCCCGCGCCTGAAGGAACGGCGCTTCGCCGCGCGCTACGGCGACCGGTTCGCGCGGTACCGCGCCTCCGTGCCCTATGTGGTGCCGCGGCCCAGACCGACACGGGACAATGCCGATGCGAAATGACCTGACGATCTACGACGCCGTGGCCGACCGATGGTGGTCGGGCGAGCTGCGCTGGGTGCGCACGCTCAAGAATCTCGTGCCGGGGCGTCTGGAATGGTTCGACCGGCATATCGACTGGGCGGGAAAGGACGTGCTGGACCTGGGATGCGCCGGCGGCTTCATGGCGGAGGCGATGGCCGGGCGCGGCGCGCGGGTCACCGGGATCGACCCCGCCGCCGAGGCGGTGGAGGCCGCGCGCCGCCACGCGGACGCCCAAGGGCTCGGGATCCGCTACGATGTCGGCGTGGGCGAGGCCCTGCCATACGACGACGCGGCCTTCGATGCCGTGGTCTGCGTCGACGTGCTCGAACATGTGGCCGACCTCGACCGGGTGCTCGCGGAGGTGGCACGCGTGCTGCGTCCGGGCGGGTGCTTTCTCTACGACACGATCAACCGCAACCCGCTGGCGCGGTTCGCCACCATCACCTTGGCCGAGGATCTGCTGCGCCTTCTGCCGCGCGGGACGCACGATCCCGCGATGTTCATCAAGCCGCGGGAGCTTTCGCGCGCGATGGAGGGCGCGGGCCTCGCGCCGGGGCCGATGACCGGCCTCGGGCCGCGCGGCATCGACCGCCGCCTGGACCTGACCTTCGGGCCCCTGCCCCTCACCGCGATCCTCTACATGGGCCTCGCCCGGCGGCCCGCCCTCGCAAGCGGAGATGTCTCATGCTGACCGCGGCGCTTCTCGCCACCGCGCTTCTTTTCGGGGGCATGGTGCTTTATTCCTTCGGTTTCGCGGCCTTCCTGTTCACCGCCCTGCCGCCGGACGTGGCCGGCACGACGATCCGGCGCGCCTTTCCACTGTTCTATCTTTTCGTCATGGGCGTCGCCGCGGCGGCGGCCGCGCTCGCGTGGCCCGTCGACCCGCTTGCGGCCGGGCTGCTCGCGCTGGTCGCGGCCACGACGCTGCCCACGCGGCAGATCCTGATGCCGGCCATCAACCGCGCCACCGACACGGGCGCGAAGGCGCGCTTCAAGTGGCTGCACGGGCTTTCCGTCGTCATCACCCTCGCCCATGTCGTAATCTCGGCCTATGTCCTGGCGCGCTTCGCCGGCGGAGGGCTCGCGTGACCGACCTGCCGCGTGAGAACGTCCAGTCCTACCCGCGCCCGCCGGCGCTGGAGCCCGTGCCGCAGCGCGTGACGGTCCGGCTTGGGGGCGTGACGGTTGGGTAGTGTCCCGGGAGGTGGTGTAGGAACTGGCGTCCACCTGCTTCTTCATAGCTGGTGTTGCTCGTTCACTGTGCGGCGATCATGACCGTCTCGTCGTCATTGTTGCACATGGCCGTCAGCTTTTCCACGGGCATGTAGCGGCGAGAGACGGCCCACTCGTCATTTTGCTCCAGCATGAGTGCGCCGACGAGGCGGATCACGGCCTCGCGGTTCGGGAAGATCCCGACGACGTTGGTGCGCCGCTTGATCTCCTTGTTGACGCGCTCCAGCGGGTTCGTGCTGTGCAGTTTCGAGCGCAGGCTCTCGTCGAAGGCCATGTAGGCCAGCACGTCGTGCTCGGCCTCATCCATGAGCTCCGCGACATCGCGGAACCGCTCGCGCAGGCTGTCGGCGACCTCGCGCCAGCGGGCATGGGCCTGGTCGCGGTCCTTCTCGGCGAAGACGGTCTTCACCACGGCGCTGACCACGGGCTTGTGGGCCTTGCCCACACGAGCCAGGAGGTTGCGCTGGAAATGCACGCGGCAGCACTGCCAGCCGGCGCCAAGGACTTTGCGTGCGGCGGCCTTCAGGCCCTCGTGGGCGTCGCTGATCACCATCTGCACGCCCCGCAGGCCGCGCCTGGTCAGGGAGCGGAGGAAGTCGGCCCAGAACGTCTCGGCCTCGGAGGGCAGGACCGTGATCCCCAGGACCTCGCGCCGTCCGTCCGTGTTGACCGCCACGGCCACTATCACCGCCATCGAGACGATCCGCCCGCCCTCGCGCAGCTTCACGTAAGTAGCGTCGAGCCAGAGGCGAGCCTTGTTGCGCCATTGGTTCGAGCAACAATGGCGAGCGCCAGTCACCCTCGAGGGGGCGGTTCAGGAACGCCTGCACCCGCTCGTCGATCTCCTCGCAGAGCCGGCTGACCTGGCTCTTGGAGGTGCCCGTCAGCCCCATCGCGCGCACCAGATCGTCGACGGCGCGCGTGGAAACACCGTGGATATAGGCTTCCTGGAGCGAGCCCTTGTTCGCCATTGGTTCAAGAACAATGGTCGAGCGCCATCAGCGCCTTCTCCGCCGTCCGGCGCGGCTCCAGGAAGGTCGGGAAGTAACTGCCCTTGCGCAGCTTAGGGATGTTCAGGCCGATGGTGCCTGCCCGGGTATCCCGTTGCCGCGGTCGGTAGCCGTTGCGCTGGTTCTCCCGCTCCGAGCTGCGCTCGCCGTGCCCGGCACCGCACACGGCGGCCACCTCATTCTCCCAATGATCGATCCCCCGGATCGATCACTTCACGGTCGAATTCCATCAGCCGCTGCGCCGCGGGCAGAGATTCGTTACCAAGCTTAGGGCCCGCCGGAGTCTTAAGCGCATTTCAAGAAAACGGCCCTCCGCCCGGATGGCGTCAGCAGCGTCCCACTTGTCGACGGCATGCTGCGCCACCTTGCGCCGCAATGGCCGTGAGGAATGAACCGCCGCCTAAGCGGCGGTTCGCTTGATGCTTACTGGCCGCGACCGTTGCCGCCGTGGCCACCAGCACCACCGCCTCCGTGACCATCGCCGCCGCCGTGGCCACCGCCATGCCCGGCACCACCGTGATCGGCAGCGCCCTGGCCACGATCGCCGTCACGCTCCGCGCCCGTTTGCGCTTGGTCGCCCCGCATTTCGCCTTGGCCTGTACCGGGCTTCTTCGCCTGATTGGTGTCGTGCTTCTTGGCGAGAACCGTGTCGTCCGGGCCGGCCCAGGGGTTGTTGTGTGCCGCATTCACGGCGGTCGTCGAAATCACCGATGCAATGAGGGCGGCGCTTGCCAGAAGTCCGTGTCTCATACCTGTTTACTTTCCTGTTTCTGGGTGGCGTGATTGCATTCCTATCACATTCAAGAATCATAATGTAAAAAAAATGGCGAAATTGTGCCGCAGGCGAAAGTCCACTAGAAAAAGCGGTATCGCGTCGATAACCCGTCTGAATGGTATTGATCGAGAGGCGTTCCGCATCGGCATGTTGCCATCTTTATCGCCAAAGGCGTCGTCGGATTGTCCGCGTTGGCACACCCGGTTTCTGTGTGGTTCTTTCTCTGTAGGGTGGTCGGGAACAAGGCGGAACCGACGAATTGATCGAGGAGCCCTTTTCACCCGGCGCCGATGTCACGCCAAATGGACGCACCTCCCGCCATAACCGCTGTCGCAAGAAAGTTCGACGACACGGCCCACGCACAGATGCCAGTCTGTATTCGTGCTGGTCTTCCACGAACCAACGCCGTCGTGACGGGCAAGGCCGGCCGGAAAAAGATCCCGGCCGGCCCGTCGTTCAGAAGCGCATCTGCAGCGACAGGCGCGCGCCATGGCTGGTGTAGTCGTCCGAGAACGCGCCGCGATACTCGGCATCGAGCGAGGTTTGCGACCCGCTGCCGCCAAGCGGCATCGACACCCCGAGGCCGATATCCAGCCAGTCGTCATCCTTGCCGTCGAGCGGCGTGCTGGCGACCAGGATATTGTCGAACGCGGTTTGCACGCTCTCATCGCTGCCGTTGCGGCTGGCATAGGCGACATGTCCGCGCAGCGTGGCCTGGCCCAGCATCGCTTCGCCGCGGGCGCCCAGACGCGCCAGCGTGAAGCTGTCGTCGAAATCCTCGACCGAGAGGTTGTAGATCCCGGCCCCGGTTTCGTCGAACCCATCCACCGAGGTGTTGTAGATCTCGATCGATCCCATCGGGCCGAAGGCGTAGCCGGCCCCGCGCACCGCCATGTAGTCGGCGCTGATCCCCGCGAAGGTCACCGTGCCGTCGGTGTCGCCGGTGGCTGTCCCGGTGAAGCCCGGAATGTCGATGTTGCGCTCGCTGTCGAAGTCGAGGTTCTGGACGCCGGCGAAGGCGCGGAAACTGCCGGCGGCGCCGATGGGTCCCTCGATGAAGCCGCCGAAGGCGAACCCCTCGGCGTCGAGCGAGCCGCGGGAGTCGTCGATGTCGGCGTCGGCACGGCCGTAACCGAGCATCAGCCCGCCATCGAGCCCGTCCGCCAGCGTCGTCTTGAGCCCGAAGCTCACGTCGGTCGTGGTGAAGTCGTAATCGCCGCCCGTCGACGTGCCGGAGACCTCGCCGGTGCTGCCGCCGAGCGAGACGAAGCCCTGCATGCTTTCACCCATCTGCCACCAGGGGCTGCCCTGGGTCGAGACGGTGGCGCTGCCCGCCGCGCCGACCCCCGCCGGAGTGCCGAGGGCGTGGACCTGGTTGCGGGCCAGTTCGTAGCCGAGCCCGCCATAGGCGCCGAGAAAACTGTAGCCCAGACGCTCCAGCGCTGTGTTCTGCTCGGCCGGTTCCTCGATCGCGAGGATATCGTCGATCGTCGTCAGGTAGCCCTCGTCGGCGCCGAGATAGGGAATGTTCGCCGAATCGAGCGCACCCGCCACGCTGAACTGGTAGGGCGTCCGGGTCTCTTCCACGATCTGCGCGAAGCGCGGTGCGTAGCGAAGGATAAACTGCCCGTCCTCGACGTTGCCGACCGTGATCGTGTAGTTCAGGTTGGCGTTGCGCAGATCCTCGATCCTGTCGACGCCGAAAAGCCCGTTGCTCTCGGCGCGTTCGAGGATCGCGTCGGGGACCGGAGCGCCGGGCGCGTAGGCGAGATCGTCCGCGTCGACACCGAGCGCGGCGGCAAGCTCGTCGAGGCGCGCATCGATGCCCGCGTCGGGGGCGAGGCTTCCGTAGGTCCACTGATCCGCGCCGACATTGTACCATGCCACCAGCGCGGACTCGTCGTCGGGATTGTCGTTGTCGTCCCAGAACAACCCGTCGGGCACCATGTTGTCGGCAAGAAACGCCTCCCCGAAGAACACGGTATAATCCGCCTGCGAGAGCAGCGCAGTCTCCCCGGGGCCGAAATCCAGCACGTCGATCGTGAAATCGTTGCTGAACCCGGCGCGATTGACGGTGCTTTCAGGATCGGCCGTGTTCGTCGTGAAGAACCCGATCTCTCCCTCGTTGCCGCCCGCGCCGAAAAGCCCGTCGACCAGCCGTCCGCCGAGGCCGATCTCCGTCGTGTCGAGATTGAAGAGGACGGCGTCGGCGGCGTCGAGTTCGCCCATGGGCGTGCCGTCCATGTCGAGCAGTTCGACGGAAAAGCCGGTGATCCGCGCTCCGGTGAAGTTTTCGATCTTGCCGAAGGTGAAATAATCGACGCTCGACGTGTCGACCTCGACGGGCCCCTCCGCGCCCTGGAGCGTGATCGTCTCGCCCGGCAAGGTCCCCGGCGTGGTCGACAGGATAAGGTCCAAGGGCGTCGGTCCGGTCAGCAGCGTCTTGATGCGCTTGCCGGATCCCCGCTCGGAGTCGCAGTAGACGTCGGGATTGCTGGCCATCAGGCAGTTCGTCATCTCGCCGCGGAAAGTGAGGGCCGAGTAGTCTGTGAGGAACACGGGGAAAGGATCGAGGAAAAGGAACTCTCCTTCGTTCTCGGGATCCTCGATGCGCGTGCGCGTGAAGGTCACGGCCTTGATGCCCGGCGCGACCACGCCCTCTTCCTCGTCGACGAGGATCAGGCCATCCCCCGATGTTCCCGCCAGCACGTCGTCGTCCAGCGTTCCCGCCCAGACCGGTCCGGCCGCGAGAGCCGCCAGAACGAGGGGCGATACCCCAACGCGCAATCTAGCCAGAAGCCCCGTGTCACTCTTTTGCATGTCAACTCCACTTGCTGCTGCGCCGGGTTTCTCCGGCCGCCATTCTTTCGCGCAGGGCGAGATGCGAGTTGTCCCCACTCAACGCCACTTTTCATAACATATTTTTTGAATACAAATTCGTTGATATTTATCAACGGCCGGACCCGTCCCGCGCGGCTGTGGCGAAACGATCACGGCAAGCCCGCCGCAGGCGGATCCGCCATTCCGCGTCGGGATGCGTGACGCCTGCACCGGCCATGGCCCCAAGACGCGGCTCTTCCGGCGCGGTCCGGCATTGCGGCGTGCCAATGTCCGCCGAGTCGGGCATGCTGTTGCGGCAAGCCATGACCGGAGAGCATCCATGACGAGACCCGTTTCACTTGCCGCGCTGTTGGCATGGGCGGCCTTCGCCGCCCCCGCGCAGGAGGCCGCCGACGCCGTCGCGCCCGAGGCCGGCACCAAGGCGGCGGCCTTTCCCGGGCTTTCGCCCGCGGCCGGGGCGGCCTTCGCGGCCCGTGCGGCCGGCGTGCCCGTCAGGGCGGAGACCTGGATGGTCGTGGCGGCGAATCCGCTCGCCGTAGAGGCCGGGGCCGAGGTGCTGGCCGCGGGCGGCAGCGCCGCGGATGCAATGGTCGCGGTCCAGGCCGTGCTGGGGCTGGTCGAGCCGCAAAGCTCCGGCCTGGGCGGCGGCGCCTTTCTGGTCTGGTACGATGCCGCCACGGGCGCGGTGACGACGCTGGACGGCCGCGAAACCGCCCCGATGGCCGCGCGGCCCACGCTCTTTCAGGACGAAAGCGGGGAGCCGCTGGATTTCTTCGACGCCGTCGTCGGCGGGCGCTCGGTGGGCACCCCCGGCACGCCGGCGCTGATGGAGGCCGCGCATCGCCGCTGGGGCCGCGCCAACTGGGGCGACCTTTTCGACGCCGCCATCGCGCATGCCGAAAACGGCTTCACCGTCTCGCCGCGTCTGGCAGAGCTCGTGGCGGGCGACGCGGACCGCCTGCGCCGCTTCCCGGCGACAGAGGCGTATTTCTTCCCCGGCGGCACGGGCATTTCCGCGGGCGACACGCTGCGCAATCCCGCCTATGCCCGGACCCTTCGCGCCATGGCGCGGGAGGGCGCCGACGCGATCTATTCCGGACCGGTCGCGGAGGGGATCGTCGCCACGGTGCGCGCGGCCGAGGGCAACCCGGGTCTTCTCTCGCTGGCCGATCTGGCCGCCTACGAGGTGGTCGAACGGCCCGCCGTCTGCGTCGAATACCGCGCGCATGATGTCTGCGGGATGGGGCCGCCCTCGTCCGGGGGGCTGACCGTCGGCCAGATCCTCGGCATGCTCGGGGGCTACGAGCTTGCGGACCTCGGGCCGGAGAGCGCCGAGGCCTGGCGGCTCATCGGCGACGCCTCGCGGCTCGCCTTCGCGGACCGGGGCCGTTACATGGCCGACAGCGACTTCGTGCCCATGCCCACCGAGGGGCTTGTCGATCCGGCCTACCTCGCCGAGCGGGGCGCGCTGCTGGCCGGCGACGACGCCCTGCCCGAGGTGGCGCCCGGCCGGCCCGAATGGGACCACGCGCGGATCTGGGCCGACGACACCTCCCTGGAACTTCCGTCGACCTCGCACATCTCGATCGTGGACCGCGACGGCAACGCGCTTTCGATGACCACAACGATCGAGAACGCCTTCGGTTCGCGACTGATGGCACCGGGCGGGTTCCTTCTGAACAACGAGCTGACGGATTTCTCGTTCCGCACCCATGCCGACGGCTATCCGGTCGCCAACCGGCTGGAGCCCGGAAAACGGCCGCGCTCTTCCATGGCGCCCACCATCGTCCTGCGGGACGGCGCGCCGGTTCTCGTCGTCGGCTCTCCCGGCGGGAGCCGTATCATCGGGTATGTCGCGCAAACGATCATCGCGCATCTGGATTGGGGCATGGACGTGCAGCAGGCCGTCGCCATGCCGCGGGCCGTCAACCGGTTCGGCACCTTCGATCTGGAGGCCGGCACCGAGGCGGAAGACCTGGCCGAGGGACTTGCGGCGCTCGGCTACGAGGTGAACGCGCGCAGCCTGACCTCGGGCCTGCACGCCATCGCCATCGATACCGATGGATTGACCGGCGGGGCCGACCCGCGGCGCGAGGGCATCGCGCTGGGCCGATAGAAAGCGTGGGGCCGCTCCGGTCAGCCCCCGCGAGCCCCGCAAGCTCTGCAGGTCCGGCCCGGGGGACGCCCGCCTACCCTCGGCGGCGGCCAGACCGCCGCGCCCCGTGGCGGACGGGCTTGCCCTTCGAGCGACGTCACCCGCAGGCCGGACGGACGAGGCGCGCGTAGACGTCGCCGGAGTTCGCGGCCGCCGGCAGAGCGTCCAGCGTTGCAGAGATCTCCTGCGGTGTCTGCCACCCGTCATGAAGCAGCCGGTGCTCCTCGCCGAGGCTGAGATTGTATTCGTAGGTCCCGAGCATGCCCAACCGCGCGATGCAGGCCCGCGCGGCGGCCCGCTGTATCATGGTGACCTCGAAGGACAGCAACGGCAGCGCGGTGCTCAGCCCCTGCAGCACGGCAGGTTCGTGCCCCTCCACGTCGATCTTCACGAAATCGGGCGTGCCATGGCGCGCGATCAACGCGTCGAGCGTGGTGACGGGCACCGTGACGGCGCTGTCCCAGACCTCGTCCTGCCAGCCCGGCGCGCCCGCCGCGGCGGCGATGAAATCCCGCTCGAGCGTCGCGACGGTCGGATTGCGCGGGTTGAGATGAAGGACGAGTTCCCCGGGCGCGGCCCCCGCGGCCATGGGCAGCAGGACGGCCCCCGGGGACCGGCCGTGGATCAGGCGGAGCGCCCGGAACACCCGGGGCTGCGGCTCCAACGCGACGACGGATGCGCCAAGCCCGAGGAAGCTGCCGGTTCGATCGCCCAGATGCGCGCCGATATCGAAAACGAGCGCCCCGGGCGACACGAGGGCGGCGTGCAGCGCATCCATGCGCGCGGTCCGCGCCCTGTCACGGTAGTAGATGTCCAGCGAGCGGCCGATGACCGACGCCGCCGGTTTCGTTCGTTTCGGGTTCGATGTCGCGTGCATCGCGGTCTCCAGGTTTCGGCGCGCGGATCGGCCGCTCCATCGATGCCGGCGCCATGGCCGAGATGCGAACGCCCGTCGCTGGTCCCGAAGAGTGACCCGGCCATCTTGCCTGCCCCGAGCGGCGTCCGAAACGCGGCCGACGGTCAGGCGCCTAACGCCGGAGCAGACGGGACTCGAAGCTCACGCCGACGCCGATCCGCGCGCTGTCCTGCGCCACGAGTGTCCCGAGCCCGTGGCGCCCGATGGCATTGGTCGCGAAGAGGTCGAGGCTTGCCGGTGCCGCGTCGAAGGCATAGCGCGCGCCCGCCGCCCAGACCGCGTCCTCGCCGCCCGACACGGGCGTCACCTCGCCGATCACCTGCCAGTTCGGACCGAAAGCGTGATTGATGCCAAGGCCGAGGCCGCCGATCTCCTCGTCGCCGAAGACGGCAAAGCGCGGATTGATGGTGACCGCTGTCGCCGCGCCGATGTCGCGGCTCGCTGCGAGGTCGGCGAAAAGCACGCCGGTCGTCGGCCGCTCCACGTCGCGCCCGGCAAGCAGCCCGGCGGAGAGGGAAAAGGCATCCCCGTTGTTGCGGTCGAGGAATTGCAGCCGCCCTCCGAACATGTAGCGGGCGTCCTGGCTGGGATTGCGGTCCGGACCGACGCTGCCGTCATCGGCGTAATCCTCGATCAGGGCCTCGATCTGTATCGCGTGATCGGGGCTGAAACGCAAGGCAAGCGCGGCGTTGTCGTCACTTCCCGCGCCGAGCCCGAGCTGGCCCTGGCCCGGACTGAGCGTATCGGCGCTCGACAAAGTGAACCCGGCCCGCGCCAACTGGCGGTCGCGCGGCGTCACCGGGCTCGGCGCGTCGACCCCGTAGGCCGCCCGCACCCGGTCGCGGGCACCCGGCGCATAGCTGAGCTTCAGTCCGAAAAGCGCCTCGTCGCCGCCCGGGAAGAGCGTCACGAGATCGGTGGCCGGCGACATCCCGAGCCCGTTCGTCGCGAAGACATCGAGCGCGACCCTCGGCGTGACGGCGTAGCGAAAGCCGGCGGTCCAGACCGGCCTGCGCTCGATCTCGCCGTCGGCGTCCAGCGTATTGCCGCCCGGTCCGACGCTGGCCGTGACCCCGCCATAGGCCTGCAGCCGCGGGCCGGGCTGCCAGGTGGCGCCCACGCCCATGTGCACGTTGGTCCCGAGAAACTCGTACCCCTCCAGCCGATCCGGAAAGACCGTGACCCCCGGCACCAGGTGAAGGCGGAGATCCGGGCCCACCCGGAAACTCGCCGGCAGCTTGAGCGTGGCCGCGGCGCCGTGGATCCAGTCATCCCCCGCCGTCGCGTCGGGCTCGATCCCGAAATATTCCAGCCCGGCAAGCGCGGCGAGGCTCATCCGCGCATCCGACCTCAGGAGAACCTTGAGATGCGCGCCGACTTTGGCGAGCGTGACATTATCCAGCGACCCGCCGATCGCCGAGACCGGCGGATCATCGAACACCTGCGCATCGATGCCGAACTGCAACCGCCCTGAACCGCGCCGGTCCACACCGCCGTGATAAAGCTGGATCCCGGTTCCGGCCCCTTTGTCGGGCCCCGTCTGGTGCGACCCGAATTCCAGCACGAGGCTGTCGCGCGGCAGCAGATATCCGGTATCGAAATTCGCATGGCGCGGTGCGGGGCTTTCGACGACCGGCTCGGCAAGGGCAGCGTCGGCAAAACCAATGCCCAAGACGACGATGGCGGCCTGAAGGCCCGGGACAGGCGGATGTTCGCGTCCTCGATTCACGTTCATCTCCGAACCGGTCTCCAATGCCAGGGCCCGCGGCTTTCGCCACGGCCGCCGGTCGTCACCGCGCGCGGGGAAGCGTAGTGTGCCAGCGCGGTCATGGGAACCGGCAAGAATTGCACCCGCGATTTTTCGATCCCGTCCGGGACCGGCAACACACAGGTCCTGGCGAGAGACGCAGGACCGAGGGCGCCAAGGATCGTTCAGCGGCTCACGGACGCGTTCTTTCCGACCGCGCACCGGTTCGCCCTCCCCCGGTTCGATCTCTGCGGCCGACGTCACCTTCCACTCGACCCCTTCCTTGCGGGGCGCCTCGTCCTGGTGCCACGCAACCCTGCGGCGATCGTCCCGCAGAAACGAGCGACTCCGTTCTTTTTTCGTTCCGACCCGCGCCTTATGCTGCGCCCTCGACTCACCCGGGCCGATCCATGACAGAGTTCCGCTTCGTTCACAGTTCCGACCTGCATCTCGGCCGCCGTTTCGGGCGGCTGCCGGAGGAGGTGCGCGGCCCGCTGGCCGAGGCGCGCCATACCGCGCTCGCCCGCCTCGCGGCGGCGGCGCGGGCGCATGGCGCGGCCCATGTCCTTCTGGCCGGGGACACGTTCGACACGCCCACCCCGTCCGACCGGGTGCTGCGGCAGGCGCTCAACGCCATGGCGGAGGCGGCGGGCGTCAGCTGGTGGCTGCTGCCCGGGAATCACGACAGCGCCGCGGGCGCCGAACCGCTCTGGGAGCGCATCGCCGCCGAGGCGCCGGCCAATGTCCATCCCGTGCGCGAGGCCGCGCCGGTCAACTTGGCGCCCGGCGTCACGCTTCTGCCCGCACCGGTCACGCGTCCGGCGCCGGGGCGCGACCTGACCTCGGCGCTCGACGCCATGGAAAGCCTCGAGGGCGCGCTCCGCATCGGGCTCGCCCATGGCGGGGTGGTCGATTTCGCGGAAACGGGGGCGAGCATTCCGCCCGACCGCGACCGCCGGGCCGGGCTCGACTATCTCGCGCTCGGCGACTGGCACGGCCGCCTCTCCGTCTCGGCGCGCACGCAATACCCCGGAACGCCGGAACAGGACCGCTTCCGCCACGGGCGCCGGGGCGTCTGCCTCGCCGTCACCCTGCCCGGCCCCGGCGCGGCGCCCGTCATCGAGGAGGTGGAAACCGGCGTCTTCCTCTGGCGCGAGGAAAGGCTGCCGCTGGTGCCCGGAACCGACCCCGAGGCGCAGCTTGCCGCGCTGCTCCCCGCCTCGGGCCGGCGGGAGGTGCTCCTGCGCCTGAGCGCGGAGGGGCGCGCGCGCCTCGCGGAGCGCGCCGCGCTTGCCCGCGCCGCGGCCGCCGCGGCCCCGGATTTCTGGCATTTCGACCTGATCGCGGACGCCCTCGCCACGGAGCCCGACGCCGCGGACCTCGACGCCATCGACCAGGCCGGCGCGCTGCGCCGGGCCGCCGACGCGCTCGCCGCCGAAGCCGCGGACGAGACGCTGGATGCGACCGCGCGGCGCACCGCGGCGGCGGCGCTGGCGCGGCTTTATGCCTATGTGGTGGAGGGCGCGGCATGAAGCTTCGCGCCCTGCGCCTCGAGCATGTCCGCCGCTTCGACCGTCCGGTGCAGATCGACGGGATGGGCGACGGGCTCAACCTGCTCTGCGCGGCCAACGAACAGGGCAAGTCCACCCTCTTCGACGCGCTGCACGCAATTTTCTACACCCGCCACGGCTCACGCGCGCAGGACGTGCTCGCGCTGCGGCCCCATGCCGGCGGCGCGCCCGAGATCCGCGCCGAGATCGAGAGCGAGCAGACCGGCCCCGTCACCCTGGTCAAGCGCTGGCTCTCGCGTCCCGAGGCGCGGATCGAGCGCGACGGCCGCGTGATCGCCCGCGCCGACGAGGCCGAGGCGGTCATCGCCGACCTCGTGGGTGGCGCCGAGGGCGGTCCGGCCGGGCTGCTCTGGGTGCGCCAGGGCCTTCACGGCCTCGAGGACGGCACCGGAAAGGCCCGCGACGCGGCGCTGGCCGCGCGCCGCGATCTGCTGTCCTCCGTGGCAGGCGAGGTCGACGCGATGACGGGCGGCCGGCGCATGGACGCGGCGCTGGCGCGTTGCCGGGAGGAGTTGACGGAGCTGGCGACGCCGGGTCGCGCGCAGCCCCGCGGCGCCTACAAGGCCGCGCTGGACGAGGCCGCGGCGCTCGCGGATCGCGCCCAAGGCCTTGCCGAAACCGCGCGCGCGCTCTCCGAGGCCCTGAAGGACCGCCGGCGGTGCCGCGAGGAGCTGGCCGCGCTCGACGATCCCGAGGCCATGGAAGAGCGGCGCGCGCGCCTCGCCGTGGCCGAGGCGGCGCACGAGGCCGCGGAAAAGCATGCCGAGCATCTGGACGCCGCCAGACGCAGCCGCGATCTTGCGCGCCTGGAGGCGCGGCAGGCGGCCGAACGGCTGCTCGCCCTGAGCGAGGCCCGCGCCACCCGCGAGACGGCCAATCGGGCCTGCCAAGAGGCCGACGTCGCATTGGAGGACGCACGGCAACGCGAAACGCAGGCCGCGGAGGCCGCCGCAGAGGCCGAGCGCACCCGCGCGGAGGCCGCCGCCGCGAAGGCCAGAGCCGATGCCGCGCGCCGCGAGGCGGAACGCCAGGCCGCGGCGGCAGACGGCGCCCGCCGGCGCGCGGAGCTGACCGGGCGGCTCGCCCGGGCCGAGGCGGCCGTGGCGGCGCGCGATGCCGCCGCCCGGCGGGCCCGGCGAGGCCCCGACGCCGAAGCGATGCGCGGGATCGAGGC
This sequence comes from Rhodosalinus sp. 5P4, assembly GCF_041365695.1. NCBI lineage: Bacteria > Pseudomonadati > Pseudomonadota > Alphaproteobacteria > Rhodobacterales > Paracoccaceae > Rhodosalinus > Rhodosalinus sp. 5P4. Next base: position 511,063 of record NZ_JBGFSJ010000001.1, on the reverse strand, counting down.
CGCCGCGCAGCACCTCGCCACCGCCCGGGCGCTGCGCGATGCGCGCGCGGCGCAGCTGACCATGCGCTACGCGAGGGGACACCCCGGCCGGGTCACGCTAAACGGCCGCGTGCTCGAGGACGGCGCGCAGGTCGCGCTGACCGGTCCGGCAACGCTCGACATCGCGGAGATCGGGCGGCTCGAGATCGATCCCGGAGAAGCCGCGGGCGCCGGTGCCGCGGACATGGACGCCGCCGCCCGCGCCCTCGCCGAGGCGCTGGCCGCAGCCGGGGCGGACACGCTCGAGGACGCCCGCGAGGCCGCCACGGCGCGCGAGGCCGCAACCCGCGAGGCGGCTGAAGCCGCGGCGCGTCTCGACGCGCTTGCGCCGGACGGCACCGACGCGCTTCGCGCCGCCATCGCCGCCCTGCCAGCCGCCGACGAAAACCCGGAAGATACGACCGCGCCCGATCCGGACACCGCAGAGGCCGCCTGCGCCGCGGCGGCGGCCACGCTCGGGGCCGCGGAGGAGGCGCGGGAGCGGGCCCAGGCCACGCTCGCCACGCGGCGCGAGGCACGCGCCGCGGCGGATGCCCGCGCCCGCGCGGCGCGCGACAGGCTGGAGACGGCGGCGGCCGCGCTCGCCCGGATCGCGGACGCGGACGAGGCCGCGCTCGATGCCGAACGCGTCACGCTCGAGGCGAAGGAAGCCGAGGCCGCGGCGGCGCTTTCCGCGCTCGAACGCGATGCGCCCGACCTCGAGGCCGCGCGCGCACGGCTGCGCCGGGCCCGGGACGTGGTGACCGGCGCCCAGGCCGAGGCGCAGGAGCTTCGCCTGCGCCTCGCCGCGCTCGACGCGCGGATCGGTCAGGCCGCGGGCGAGGCGGTCGAGGAAGAACTCGCCGACGCACGCGCCCGCCATGCCGCCGCCGAGGCCCGCGCGGCGGCCTATGCCGGCGAGGTCGCCGCGCTGCAACGGCTGGAAGGCGCGCTGGAAGACGCGCGCAAGGCCGCGAGGGAGCGCTATTTCTCGCCTGTCGCCCGTGAGTTGCGCCCGCTTCTTCATCTGCTGTGGCCCGAGGCGGAGCTGGTCTGGGCCGATGACACCCTTCTACCCCGCGCGCTGATCCGCGATGGCCAGGAAGAGCCGGTGAACATCCTTTCGGGCGGCACGCAGGAACAGCTCGCGCTGCTCGTGCGCCTCGCCTTCGCGCGGATGCTTGCGGCACAGGGCCGTCACGCGCCGGTCATCCTCGACGACGCGCTCGTCTTCACCGATGACGAGCGTATCGAGCGGATGTTCGACGCGCTCCACCGGCAGGCCGGCGACATCCAGATCCTCGTGCTGTCCTGCCGTCAGCGGGCGTTCCGCGATCTCGGCGGGCGCAGGCTGCGCTTCGCGCCGGCGCAAGACTGAGCTTGCACCGTCCCCCCGGGTGGTGTGCTGTGCGCCGCATGGACAGGATGGCCGCGATTCTCTGCTTCACCGCGGCGGTGTTCTTCGCCGCCTCGCCCTTCGTGAACCCCGGCTTCGACGGGTTTGACACCGCGGCCTTCCCGGTGCCGCTGGAGGATCCGCCGGTCCAGCCGGCGGGCTGGGCCTTCGCCATCTGGGGCCTGATCTATCTCTGGCTCGTCGCCGGCACCGCCTTCGGCCTTTTCGCGCGGTTCGACAGCGACGACTGGGCGGCGATGCGCTGGCCGCTCACCGGCAGCCTCGTGCTTGGCGCGGCCTGGCTCGGGGTGGCGCAGCTCTCCGCGATCTGGGCCACCGTGCTCATCTGGGCGATGCTCGCGCTCGCCCTGCTCGCCCTCGCGCGGACGGGGCGCACCGACCGGCTCTGGCAGGAAGCGCCCGTCGCGCTTTACGCGGGCTGGCTCACGGCGGCGAGCTGCGTGGGGCTCGGCGTCGTCCTGGGCGGCTACGGCGTTCTGGCGCCCGTGCCGACCGCCCTCGCCATGCTCGCCCTGGCCTTGGGCATCGCGCTTGCCGTGCAACTGCGCGTGACCCGCGCGCCGGAATACGGCGCGGCGGTGATCTGGGCGCTCGCGGGCGTCACGGTGGCGAACCTGTCGCGGCCGGAACCGCTCGTCGCCGCGCTCGCCGGGGCCGGCGCGATCGCGGTGGCCGCCGCGGTGGTCCTGCGCCGCCGCTAACGCCCCGAGCGCCCGTCGAGATGCTTGCGCAGCTTCGAAGGCTGCGCTTTCTTCTTCGCCTTGTAGGGGTTCCGGTCGGACTGGCTGCGCATCCACAGCCGGATCGGCGTGCCCGGCATGTCGAAATCGTCCCGCAACCCGTTGACGAGATAGCGCGAATAGCTTTCGGGCATCTTGTCTGGATGGGAGCACTTCACGACGAAGCCGGGCGGCCGGGTCTTGGCCTGCGTCATGTATCGCAGCTTGATGCGGTGCCCGCCCGGCGCGGGCGGGGGGTGCGCGGCCACCATCTCGCCGAGCCAGCGGTTGAGCTGCGCCGTGGGCACGCGGCGGTTCCAGACATCATGGGCGCGCGCCACGGCCGCGCGCAGCCGGTCGAGGCCCTTGCCCGTCCGGGCCGAGACGGTGACGAGCGGCGCGCCGCGCAATTGCGGCAGAAGCCGCTCGAACGCCTCGCGCAGGTCGCGCAGCTTTTCCTGCCTGTCGGTCTCGGCGTCCCACTTGTTGACCGCGACGACCACGGCGCGGCCTTCCCGCTCGGCCAGGTCCGCGATGCGAAGGTCCTGGCTTTCGAAGGGAATCGCGGCATCCAGAAGCACCACCACCACCTCGGCGAACTTCACCGCGCGCAGCGCATCCGCGACCGAGAGCTTCTCGACCTTGTCCTGCACCCTGGCCTTCCGGCGCATCCCCGCCGTGTCGAAGATCCGCACCGGCAGCCCGTCCCACCGCGTGGCGACCGAGATCGCGTCGCGGGTGATGCCGGCCTCCGGGCCGGTCAGCAGCCGCTCCTCGCCGATGATGCGGTTGACGAGCGTGGACTTGCCGGCGTTGGGCCGGCCCACCACGGCGATCTGCAAGGGCCGTGCCACGGTCGGGCCGCCCGCGCCCTCGGCCCGGCCCTCCTCGTCCACGTCGAGATCGGTGAGCGGGGCCTCGGCCTCCATCTCTTCCTGCTTGGCCTCGACGAGCGGGAAGAGCGCGGCGGCCAAGTCGGCCATCCCTTCACCGTGCTCGGCCGACAGCGCGATGGGCTCGCCCAGCCCGAGGCCCCAGGCCTCGATCAGGCCGGCCTCGGCCGCCGTGCCCTCGCACTTGTTGGCCGCGAGGATCACGTGATCGGCCTTCTTGCGCAGGATCTCGGCGAAGACCTCGTCGGTCGGGGTGACGCCCGTCCGCGCGTCGATCAGGAAAAGGCAGGCATCCGCCTGCTCGACCGCGCGCTCGGTGAGCCGGCGCATCCGGCCCTGCAGGCTTTCGTCCGTCGCCTCCTCGAGGCCGGCCGTGTCGATCACGGTGAACCTCAGCGCGCCGAGCCGCGCCGCACCCTCGCGCAGGTCACGGGTGACGCCGGGCTGGTCGTCCACCAGCGCCAGCCGCTTGCCCACGAGACGGTTGAAAAGCGTGGACTTGCCCACATTGGGGCGGCCCACGATGGCGAGGCGAAAGCTCATAAGGAAGGCTCCGGTCGGTCAGACCCGGCCCGATAGCGCATTTCGCGCTCAGCGGAAAGCGTGCAGACGCCCGTTGCGCGACACGACGTAGAGCGTGCCGCCCGCGACGACCGGCGCGCTCGTCGCGCCGCCGGGGATATCGACCGCCTGCACGAGCCCGCCGTCCCGCGGATCGAACACGCGCAACACGCCATCGCCCGACGCCACGATGATGCGCCCCCCGGCCAGCACCGGGCCGTAGCTTGGATGGATTTCGGCGCGGCGGCGGGGGCGGTCGCGCGTGAACCCCGGAAGCTCGGCCGCCCAGACGCGGCTGCCGTCCTCGGCGTCGAGGCGCAGAAGCTGGTTGCGGTCGTTAATCAGGAAAAGCGCACCACCCGCCGGCCATACGGGCCCCACCGCGCCCTCCTCCGCGGTCCAGAGCCGCTCGCCGCTTTCCAGGTCGACCGCCACGAGGCGTCCCGAATGGCTGCCCGCATAGACCCGGCGCCCGTCGATGACTGGGGATCCGGTGATGTCGTTGACCGTGTTCAGCGTGCGGCCGCGCCGCTCGCCGGAGACGATGGCGTTCCAGCGCCGCAGCCCGCCCTTGCGGAAGACCGCCTGGATCTCTCCGCTGCCGAAGGCGAACACGGCGAGATCCCCGCCGAGCGCGGGCGCCGGTCCGCCGGCCACGTTGTTCACGTCGGCGACGGCGTCGATCTGCCAGCGCACACGTCCAGTGTCGGCCTCGATCGCCCAGGCGCTGCTGTCGCCGGCCACGAGGTACAGCACCCCGTCGAAATAGGTGGGCGCGCCGGTTGCGGGGGCGCGCAGCTTCTGTTCCCAGATCAGGTCCCCGCTCGCCGGATCCAGGGCCGAGACGGAGCCATAGCCCGAACTGGCGTAAAGCCGTCCGCCACCGACCGCGAGCCCGCCGCCCGAGGCCTCGCCCGCGCGATCGCGCGGCGGGGTGAGGTTGCGGGTCCAGAGCGTCTGCCCGCCGGCCGAGGTGGCGGACAGCTGCACGCGGCTGTCGAGGGTGAAGATGCGGCCATCGGCCACCACCGGGTCGGTGGTGATGCGGCGGCGCCGCGCGTCCCCGTCGCCGATGGGCGCGCTCCAGGCGCGCTGAAGCGTGCGGCCGAGGGCGGGATGCTCCGGGCGCGCGCTCGGCGTGCCGATGGCCTGAAGCCAATCCGCGTTCGCCCGCGCCGGCGGGAGAGAAATCGCCTCGGCCCGGTTTTCGGGCTCCGCGATCTCGGTATCGGGCACGGCGGTCGGGCCGTCGAGCACCGCGCGCAGGCCCACCCGCTCGCCGGGAAGGATCACCTCCCGTTCGGAACAGGCAGCCAGCACGGTCAACCCGGACAGCGCCGCCAGATGCACCAGAGACCTCAAACCGCCTGCCCTCATCCGCCGTGTCGCCCTTCTGTCGTGCCGCTCTGCCGTACCGCGCCCTGGTCTCAGCCGTCCGCGAACGCGCGTGGCGTGCCGCCGAGCGCCACAATCAACTGAGTTGCCCGCCGACGCAAGCCCGCGCCCGCCTCGGCATCCTCGCGCACGGCCTCCAGACGGGCGATCGCGGCCTCCTGATCGCCTTGCTCGGCGTCGATGAGGGCGAGTTGCTCCTCGGCCAGCAGACGCAGCGGGTTGCCGGGCTCTGCGAGCGCCTCGTAACGCAGCCGCCGCTCCTCCGCCGGCAAGGCGTCGCCCTGCCGAAGCAGCGCCTTGAAGGCGGCGATCCGCGCGTAGATGTCCGGCAGATCCCCCGCACCACCGACCGACGCGAGCGTGTCGGCGGCCGCGGCCGTCTCGCCCGCCTCGCCCAGCTCCGCCGCGCGCAGCAGCGCGGCCACCGCCGCGGCCCCCGGGGACGGCGCATCGATCCCGGCCAGCGCCTCGGCCCGCGCCTCCGGCGTCTGCCGTTGCAGCGCGCTCAGCATCGCGTCGCCCGTCGCCTCGGCCGCGCGCGCCGCGTCCGCCTTGCGCCACTCGTTGAAGGCCGCGCCGCCCACGATGGCAAGCACGACGACCACGGCGATCCAGCCGTAGCGGCGCATCGCCCCATAGAGCCTGTCGCGTCGGACCTCGTCGGCCACTTCCTCGATGAAGCTGTCCCCGTCGCTCAAGATCGCCTCCTGCGCTTTGGGCGTGTCTTAACGCCTCGCCGGCACGGTGCCAAGGCCGACCGGCCGCGGCAAGACTGAACCGATCGGTTCAGCCTTGCACCACCTGGCGCAAAAGTCTAATCTGAACGAAACGGTTCAGCGTAAGGTTCACAAGTTACGCGTCACAACCGGCGCGCGCCGGTGCGGCGTCATGAAAGATACGCGATGCGACGACTTTCCATCCTGACCGCGCTGGCTGTGGCCGCGACGCTCTACCTGATCGTGCTCGAGCGCGATGCGCTGCTTCAATTCGCCGGGCGCAACGCGGCGCCGGGCGCCGCCACCTCCGCCGAAGGCACGCCGGGCGGGGCCGCGCCCGCCGCGCAGGACACGGCATCCTCGACATCGGCGGACGCTTCGGTTGAGGCCGTTCGCGTGCTCGCGCTGCGCTCCGAGGCGCGCGAACTCGATCGCGCGGTGATGCTGCGCGGCGAGACCGAGCCCCGGCGGGTCGTCGAGATCATGGCCGAGACGTCGGGCCGGGTGATCGGTACGCCGCTGCGCAAGGGCGCCATGATCGAGGAGGGGGACGTGCTATGCCGGCTCGACCCCGGCGCGCGGGAGGCCGCGCTCGACGAGGCCCGGGCGCGGCTTGCGGAGGCGGAGGCCCGCGTGCCCGAATCCGCGGCCCGGGTGACCGAGGCGCGCGCCCGCCTCGAGGCGGCGGACCTCAACGCCACCGCCGCCGCGCGCCTTTCGGAGAGCGGTTTCGCCGCCGAGACGCGCGTCGCCGCGACCCGCGCCGAGGCGCGCGCCGCCGAGGCGGGGCTGGAGGCCGCGATCGGCCAGCTGGAAAGCGTGCGCGCGGGCATCGAGGCCGCGCGCGCCGGGGTCCAGAGCGCCGAGACAGAGATAGGGCGGCTGACCATCGCCGCACCCTTCGCCGGGCTTCTCGACAGCGACACCGCCGAGCTGGGCAGCCTGATGCAGCCCGGCAAGCTTTGCGCGCGCGTCCTGCAGCTCGACCCGATCCGGCTGGTGGGCTTCGTGCCCGAAATGTCCGTGGACCGCGTCGAACCGGGCGCGCCGGCCCGCGCCCGGTTCGTCTCGGGGCGCGAGGTGGAGGGGCGCGTAGCGTTCGTGTCACGCTCCGCCGACCCCGAGACGCGGACCTTCCGGGTGGAGGTGGACCTGCCCAACCCCGATCTCTCCGTGCGCGCCGGCCAGACGGTGGAGATCGTGATCGCAGCCGACGGCGAGCCCGCGCATCTGCTGCCGCAATCGGCGCTCACGCTCGACGATGACGGGCGGCTCGGCGTGCGGGTCGTCGACGCGGACAACCGCGCCCGTTTCGCGCCGGTCACGCTTCTGCGCGACACGGTGGACGGCGTCTGGATCGCGGGCCTGCCCGACACCGCGGCGGTGATCGTGCGCGGCCAGGAATACGTCACCGACGGCGTTCGCGTCCGTCCCGAATACCGCGAGGCGGAGGCCACCCAATGACCGGCATCGTCGACTGGGCGGCAACCCGTGCGCGGATGGTTCTGGCCTTCATCGCGCTTTCGCTCGTCGCGGGCGGCTACGCCTACTGGGCGCTGCCCAAGGAAGGCGAGCCCGATATCGAGATCCCCGCGCTCTTCGTGTCGGTGCCGTTCCCCGGCATCTCGGCGGAGGACGCCGAGTCGCTGCTCGTCAAGCCGATGGAGACGGAGCTTTCGGATCTCGACGGGCTCGATACCATGACCGGCACCGCCGCCGAAGGGTACGCCGGCGTCGCCCTCGAGTTCGAGTTCGGCTGGGACAAGTCCAAGACGCTGGCCGACGTGCGCGACGCGATGAACACCGCCGAAGGCCAGTTTCCCGACGGCTTCGAGAAGTATTCCATCAACGAGATCAACTTCTCCGAATTCCCGATCCTCATCGTCAACCTGACCGGCCCGGTGCCCGAGCGCACCATGTTCCGCGTGGCACGCGACCTGCAGGACCGGATCGAGGGGCTGGAGCCGGTGCTCGAGGCCGGGATCGCGGGCGATCGCGACGAGATGCTCGAGGTGGTGATCGACCCGCTCAGGCTCGAATCCTACAACGTGACGGCGTCCGAACTGGTCAACGTGGTACGCAATAACAACCAGCTCATCGCGGCGGGCGAGGTCGAGACCGCGCAGGGCGCCTTCGCGGTCAAGATCCCGTCGAGCTTCGACGAGCCCCGGGACGTATACGAGCTTCCGGTCAAGACGAACGGCGAGCGGGTGGTCACGCTGGGCGACATCGCCACGATCAACCTGACCTTCGAGGACCGCGACGGCACCGCGCGTTTCGACGGCGCGCCGACCGTGGCGCTGCAGGTGGTCAAGCGCAAGGGCTTCAACATCATCGACACCGCGGCCGAGGTGCGCGCGCTCGTCGACGAGGCGCGGGCCGACTGGCCGCCCGAACTGCGCGCCGCGGTGCAGATCGGCACGTCGAACGACACCTCGCGCGAGGTGGCCTCGATGGTCAGCCAGCTCGAGGGATCGGTGCTGACGGCGGTGGCGCTGGTGATGATCGTCGTGCTGGCCTCGCTCGGCACGCGCGCGGCGCTTCTGGTGGGCTTCGCGATCCCCACCTCCTTCCTGCTCTGTTTCGCGCTGCTCGCGGTGATGGGCGTCGCGGTCTCGAACATCGTCATGTTCGGCCTGATCCTGGCCGTGGGGATGCTCGTGGACGGCGCCATCGTGGTTGTCGAATATGCCGACAAGCGGATCCGGGAAGGGTCCGGCCCGATGCGCGCCTATGTCGAGGCCGCCAAGCGCATGTTCTGGCCCATCGTCTCTTCCACGGCGACGACGCTCTGCGCCTTCCTGCCGATGCTGTTCTGGCCGGGCGTGCCGGGAGAGTTCATGGGGATGCTGCCCGTCACGCTGATCTTCGTGCTGTCGGCCTCGCTGGTCGTGGCGCTGGTCTACCTGCCGGTGATGGGCGGGGTGAGCGGGCGCCTCAGCCGCGGCTTCTCCCGCGCCTCTGACGCGCTGCGGCGCGGCCTGCCCTGGGTCGTGCGCGCCGCGCTCGTTCCGCTGGCGGGCTACGCGCTCTTCCTGGGCGCGATGCAGGTGCTCAACCCAGGCTACCTCTTCGGCGGCAGGCCACCGCTGCCGGGCGCCTGGGGCGCGCTGCCCGGCGTCGCCATCTTCCTGCTGTCGGCCGTGGCGCTGTCGATCACCATGGGCGCCGCCCGGCTGCCGACGCGGCGCAAGCGCATCCGCGCGGGCCACCGGCGCACCCCCTTCGGTCATCTCATCCGCTTCGTGACCGGCAACCCGGTCATGCCGCTGGTGACGATCGGCGCGGTGGTCGCCTTCGTGCTGGGCGTGTTCTCCTATTACGGAGAGAACAACCGCGGCGTCGAGTTCTTCGTGGAGAGCGAACCGGAACGCGCCATCGTCTACGTCAAGGCACGCGGCAATTTCAGCCTCGCCGAGAAGGACGCGATGGTGCGCGAGGCCGAGGAGATCGTGCTTTCGCACCCGGCCGTGCGCTCGGCCTTCGCATTCGCCGGCGAGGGCGGGCTCGATTCCAACACCGGCGGCGCGGAGGCGCCCAAGGACACGATCGGGCAGATCCAGCTCGAGACGATCCCCTGGGACGAGCGGCCCGACGCCCGCGCCACGGCAAGTTTCTTCGGCCTTTTCGACTACGACTACCGCGTCAAGGACCCGGCCTTCGACGGCGACACGGTGCTTGCGGAGATCTCGGCCGAGCTCGACCGCCTGCCCGGCATCGACGCCGAGATCCTCGAAAGCACCGGCGGGCCCGCCTCGGCCAAGCCCGTGCACCTGCGGCTCAAGGGCGACGACTTCGGCCGCCTGGTGGAGGCCGCGGGCATCGCCCGGGCAGAATTCGAGGCAACCGGGGCGCTGACCCTGATCGAGGACACGCGGCCCCTTCCCGGCATCGACTGGGAAATCGACGTGGACGTGGAGAAGGCCGGCCGCTTCGGCGCCGACGTGGCCACCGTCGGCGCCATGGTCCAGCTCGTGACCCGCGGGCTTCTGCTCGACACCATGCGGGTGCCCAGCTCGGACGAGGAGATCGACATCCGCGTGCGCCTGCCCGAGGAGGACCGCGTGCTCTCCACCCTCGACACGCTGCGCGTGCGCACCGAGGACGGGCTGGTGCCGCTGGCCAATTTCATCACCCGCAAGCCCGTGCAGAAGCTCGCAGAAATCAACCGCGTGAACCAGACGCGCTACCTCGACGTGAAGGCGGACGTGGCGCCGGGTCTCGTGCGGGTGAGCGCCGCGGACGGGACGGATCTGGGCCTGCACGAGGCCGCGGAGGCGGAGGCGCGCATCGCCGCGGCCGCCGGGGACGGTTCCGACTGGGACGGCGCGACCACCGCGACGGTCAACGCCAACGAGCGTATCGAGCTGCTCACCGAATGGCTGGAGAGCGACCCCCTGCCCGCCGGCATCGCGTGGGAGTGGACCGGCGACCAGGAGGACCAGGCCGAAAGCGGCCAGTTCCTGATGAAGGCGTTTGCCGGCGCGCTCGGCCTCATGTTCATCATCCTGCTGGCGCAGTTCAACAGCTTCTACAACGCCGCGCTGGTGCTTCTCGCGGTGGTGCTCTCGACCACGGGCGTGCTGATCGGCATGGTGGTGATGGAACAGCCCTTCTCGATCATCATGACCGGCACCGGCATCGTCGCGCTGGCGGGCATCGTGGTGAACAACAACATCGTGCTGATCGACACCTTTCAGGACTACGCGCGTTACATGCCGCGGCTCGAGGCGATCACGCGCACCGCCGAGGACCGGCTGCGGCCCGTCCTGCTGACCACGATCACCACGATGGCCGGCCTCGCGCCGATGATGTTCGGCCTCAGCCTCGACTTCTTCGGCGGCGGCTACACCATCGACAGCCCCACGGCGCTCTGGTGGAAGCAGCTCGCCACCGCGGTGGTGTTCGGGCTGGGAATCGCCACCGTGCTCACGCTCGTCGTGACGCCCGCGGCGCTTTCGGTCCGCGTCTGGATCGTGATCTACGCGCAATGGGTCGCGCGCGCGCTGGCGCGAGCCGGCGCGGGCCGGTCGAGCCGGCTTGCGGAGGACTGGGCGCTGCGCCGCGCCGCGCGGCGCCTGCGCGCGCCGGAGATCATCTGGGACGACGGAAGCGACGGGCCGACCGTGACCGCCCCGACAGACGATCCCGACGCGCCGCCGCAGGAGCCGCGCCTCGCCGACCTGAAGCGCGTCCTTGACGCGACGCGGCACAAGGACGACGAAGGTCCCGACGGCGGCGACGGAAAGCCGCTTCGCGCCGCGGAATAACCGGCCCCCGAGGGAGGATCCCATGGAATTTTCCAGCATACTCGCCATGCTGATCGTCGGCGTCGTCGCGGGCTGGCTCGCCGGCACGCTCGTGCGCGGCGGCGGTTTCGGCCTGCTCGGCAACATGGTCGTCGGCGTGGTCGGCGCGGTGATCGCGGGGTTCCTGTTTCCGGCCATAGGCTTCGGCGTGGGCGGCGGGCTCATCGCGACGATCCTGCAATCCACGCTGGGCGCGGTCGTGCTGCTCGTGCTGATCCGTATCGTGAAATCGGCCTGACGGGGATCGACGCTTGACCTGCGCGCTGCATCCTCCATCCTCTCTGCGAGGCGCGAGGACGCAGCGATGGTCGAGGACGCGAATCTGACGGTCGACCCCGTCGACGAGGCTTTCGACGTACTCTTCGCAACCCTGCTCGACCCGGCCGTCCTGATCGATCCCGCGCGCGACTGCTTCGTCGCGGCCAACCCCGCCGCGCTGCGTTTCCTGGGCTATGACGAGGCCGAACTCCGCGAGATGAGCCCGGCCGACATCCATCCGCACGAACTGTCGCGGATCGACGCGTTCTTCCGCGACATCCTCCGCGAAGGGCGGAAAACGGCCGACGACCTGTCCTGCCGCCTGCGCGACGGACGCACCGTTCCGGCGCTGATCCGTGCCGACGTGGTGCGACGCGCCGCCGGGCCGCGCGTACTGATCGTGATACGCGACCAGCGCGACCACCAACTGGCGCGACTGGGCAACGCCGTGCGCCAGCTTGCCCACGACCTCAAGAACGCGCTCAGCACCGCGCAGCTGGTATGCGACCGGCTGGCGGCGCACGAGGACGACAAGGTGCGGCTGGCCGCCGAAAGCATGACCCGCTCGCTCGAACGCGCGACGCGGCTTTGCGCCGAGACCGCGCAAGCCAGCCGCACCGGGCCGGCCAGCGCGCCGGAACGGGAACGGTTCCTGCTGGCCGACGTGCTGGAGGAGCTGGAGGTCACCGTGCTCGACCCGGGAAGCACGGCGCGCCGTCTGATCGATGCAAGCGGCGACGCCGTGATCCTCGACGCCGATTTCGACCAGGCCTACCGGATCCTGCTGAACCTCGCGCGCAATGCCTTCGACGCCGGCGCGCGGGAGCTGCGCATCTGGGGCCGGCACGACAGCACCGGCACGACAATCTGGGTGCGCGATGACGGGCCGGGCCTGCCGGACGGCATCGGGGCGCGCCTGCAAACCGAAAAGCATGGCCTTGCGGGCGTCATGGGCACGGGCCTTGGCCTCTCCATCGCGGCCGAGCTTTGCCGCGGGCATGGCGGGGCGCTCGAACTCGAGGCGACAGGGCCCGAGGGCACCTGCTTCCGTGTGACGCTGCCCGCCCCGGCCTGATCAGCTCTGCCGGTATTCCGGGTCGATCCGGGTGCGATCGAGGTTCGCCGAATATGTGGCGAGCGTGTACTCCGAGATCACCCCGATGATCTCGAGGATCTTGTCGAAGTCGACACCCTTCCGCGCGAACTCCGCCATCTCGGCCCGGCCGAGCTGACCGCGCTTTTCCAGCAGCGCGCGGGCGGCGCGGACGATCGCCGCAAGGCCCGGATCCGCGGGCAGTTCCGCGGTGCCGGCATGCGCAAGCATGGTCTCGGGCACGCCAAGCTCCTCGGTAGCGGAGTGGCAAAGCGCCGCTTCGCAGTACTTGCAGCCGGAGTGATGGGCGACCTCGAGCGCCACGAGGCTGCGTTCGATCTCGCTCAGCCGGCCGGCGGCGAGATGCGCTTTCATCGACAAGAGCCCGCCCATCACCTGAGGGTTGCGCGACAACATGCGGTAGATGTTGGGCAAGCCATTCGGGTAGACCTCGGCCAGGCGTTCGTCGATCCCCTCGCCGGTGACCTCGACGGCGTAGCCCGGTTTCTGCGGTGCGTCCGGCGGCGCTTCGCTCGCTCTCGTCATGATGCGGCCATCCTCCGTTTCCTCGTCAAGCGTGTCGTGACCTGCGAGACTATCACAGCGCCCCGCGCATGCACCCTGCCGTCACCTGAACGTGACACGGGGAGAGATGCGGTCACGCCGCCGCGTCGCGCTCTGACTGCTGACGGGCCCAGAGCTGCGAATATCGCCCGCGCCGCGACAGCAAGGCGTCATGCGTGCCCTCCTCCACGATGCGCCCCGCCTCCAGGACCACGATCCGGTCGGCATCCGCGATGGTGGACAGGCGATGCGCGATGGTGATGACCGTGCGGCCCTCGCCCGCACGGCGGAGCGCGTCCTGGATTTCCGCCTCCGTCTCGGTGTCGAGCGCCGAGGTCGCCTCGTCCAGCAGCAGGATCGGCGGATCCTTCAGAAGCGTGCGCGCGATGCCCACGCGCTGCTTTTCGCCGCCCGAAAGCTTCAGGCCGCGCTCGCCCACCTGCGTCTCGTAGCCGTCGGGCAGCGCGACGATGAACTCGTGGATCTGCGCGGCGCGGGCCGCCGCCTCGATCTCTTCCTGCGAGGCGCCGTCGCGGCCATAGGCGATGTTGTACCGGATCGTGTCGTTGAAAAGCACGGTGTCCTGCGGCACCACGCCGAGCGCCGCATGCAGGCTGTCCTGCGTGACGTCGCGCACGTCCTGCCCGTCGATCCGCACCGCGCCCCCTGTCACGTCGTAGAACCGGAAGAGCAAGCGCCCGATCGTGGACTTGCCGGACCCCGAGGGCCCGACCAGCGCCACCTTCTCGCCCGGGCCCACCCGAAGCGTGACGTCGCGCAGGATCGGCCGCGCCGCGTCGTAGCCGAAATCCACGCCGTCGAACGCCACCGCGCCGCCCCGCACCGAGAGCGCGGGCGCGCCCGGCTTGTCCGCCACGTCCCGCGGCTGCTCCAGCAGGTCGAACATCTCGCCCATGTCCACGAGGCTCTGGCGGATTTCGCGGTAGACGGTCCCGAGAAAGCCCAGCGGCATGGTGATCTGGATCATGTAGGCGTTGACCATGACGAAGTCGCCCACGCTGAGCGCCCCGCGTTCCACGCCGATCGCGGCCATGACCATCACGATCACCAGCCCGCCCGTGATCAGGAAGGTCTGCCCGAAATTCAGCAGGGCGAGCGAGGTGGCGGTCTTGATCGCCGCGACCTCGTAGCCCGCCATGGCGCGGTCGTAGCGCGCGGCCTCCCGCGCCTCGGCGCCGAAATACTTCACCGTCTCGAAATTCAGAAGCGAATCGATAGCCTTCTGATTGGCGTCGGTGTCCTGCGCGTTCATTTCGCGCCGCAACCGCACGCGCCATTCCGTCACCGCGAAGGTGAACCAGACATAGAGCGCGATCGTGCCCGCCACCACGACGAGATACCAGATGTCGAAGAGAAACAGAAGCACGATCCCGATCAGCAGCAACTCCAGCAGGAGCGGCGCGATCGAAAACAGCATGAAGCGCAACAGGAAATCGACGCCCTTCACGCCGCGCTCGATGATCCGCGACAGCCCGCCCGTCTTGCGCGTGAGATGGTAGCGCAGCGACAGGCGATGGATATGCGTGAAGGTCTCGAGCGCGAGCTGTCGCAGCGCGCGCTGCCCCACCTTGGCGAAGACCCCGTCGCGCAGCTGCTGGAACCCGTTCGACATCAGGCGCGCCAGACCGTAGGCCACCGTCAGCCCCACCGCGCCCAGCAGAAGGTCCGGTGCGCCCTCCTCCGACAGCGTGTCCACCGCCGCGCTGAAGATCATGGGCGTGCCCACCGCGATGAGCTTCGCCGCGACGAGGGCCAGAACCGCGATCACGACGCGACGCTTCACCCAGCTCTGGTCCTCGGGCCAGAGATAGGGTGCCACTTTCCGAACCGTGCGCCAGCCGGACCGGCGCTCTTGAAGCGCTTCGTCGGCAGGGGGTGTCTCGGGGGGCATGGCGGGGCTCCTTGACGCTTCGCCCTAGCTAGGCCGGGTGGCGGCGCTTGGCCAGCCCCTAGCGCGGGATGCTGAAAACCTGCCCGGGATAGATCAGATCCGGGTCGCGGATCTGGTCGCGGTTGGCCTCGTAGATCCGGACGTAGAGGATCCCCTCCCCGTAGTTCCGGCGCGAAATCCCCCAGAGCGTGTTCCCGGGCTGAACCGTGACGGCGCGCACCGGCCCCGCGCCCGGGTCCGCCATCTCGGCCGCCGCCTGCGCCGCGGCGAGCGCCGCGGCGGATTCGCGCTTGAACGGCAGTTCGATCCGCGAGGCGACCGCCCCTTCGGCATCGAGCGCGTCGAGGCGCAGCGTGTAGACGCCGGCCCCGACGCCCGGAAGGTCGCTCGCCCAGGCGCCGTCCGGGTCCACCTCCACCATCGCGACGGGGCGGTTTTCGACGTAGACGCGCACGAAACCGCCCGGCCGGGCGCGCCCCGAAAGCCGCACCGCACCCGTCCCGTCATAGCTGATCGCGTCGAGCGCGACCCCGACCGGGCTGTCCGGGCCCGGCGTGCCACTCTGGACCACGCGCACCCCGTCGGGGCCGGCGACGATCACCGCGGGCGCCGCCGCGATTTCCGAGGCCGGGCCAGCGAGGGCGGGCGCCTCTGTCACGAGCGGCGCGGCGGGCGCGGCCGGAGAGGCCGGCGCAGCGCCTTCCGCCGGCAGGTCGGGCGGCGGCGCGGCGGCGCGTTTGTCCGCCCCGGGCAGGGGCGGCGCGCCGGGATCGGTTTCCGGTTCCGGCTGCGCGCTCATGAGCGCCGGGTCGCCTGTGTCGGGATCGTCGGGCGCGGCGCGCCGCGGGGCCGGCCCGTCAACCTCGGGGGCGGGCGCGATCATCGCGGTCTCTGACCCTGGCTCGGCCGAGGGCGTCACCTCGGCACCGGGCGCGCCCGCATCCGGTGGGGGCTTCGCCGCGCGCTCCATGTTCTCCGACGTCTCGTCACCGGCCTGCGCCGCCGCCATGTCGCGGACCGGCGCGGCGGTGGGGGCGAGGATCACGGCGTCGTCGGAGAGGCGCTCCTCCCCGTCCAGCGCCTCGCTGAGGCTCAGAAGCCGGGGCGCCGCGCTGGTCCCGAGCGACAGGAAGGTGAAGAAGCGTCCCGCCGCGTCGGTTGTGGCCCGCGCCAGCGGCCTTTCGTCGACGAGAATCGTGACCTCGGACCCCGGTGCGGCCCGCCCGGCGATCTGCGCCTCGCCGTCGGGCTCCACCCGCACGAGGTCGAAGGCGGGCGGCGCGGGGCCGGCCGCTGCGGAATGGTCCGGCTCGGCCCCCGACGCGTCGTCCGCAGCCGAACTCGCCTTGGACCCGGGCGCGATATTGTCAGGCGGAGCGCTCGCCCCGGCAGCCTCCGCCATCTCGCCACGCGCCGCGGGGGCGTCTTGCGCCGCGCCGCCCTGCGTCGGCTCTGGCGGCGTTGCATCCGCCGTCTCCGGGGACGGTGCGACCTCTTCGCGCGGGCGCTCTGCCGCCTCCGTCGGAACGGGCTCGGGGCGGGCGGTGAAATAGCCCGGGCCGTATAGGCCGGCCATGGCGAGCGCCACGGCGGCGATCGCCGCCGCGGTCACGGCGCCAACCCATGAGCGGCCCGGCTTCGCGTTCATTTTCCCCCTTCCGCCCGGCGCTTCGGCGCGCGCGATTGCAGCACCTTAGCAACGCCGGTATCACGGGTCAAAAGCACCGAGACGAAGGGCCTGCCATGCCGCTCACCTCCGTTTGCGTCTATTGCGGATCGCGAAACGGCGCCGATCCCCGCTATGCCGAGGAGGCGACGGCACTTGGCCACGCGCTCGCCACCCGGGGCTGGCGACTGGTCTACGGGGCCGGCGATGTCGGGCTGATGGGGGCCGTGGCGCTTGCGGCGAAGGCGGCGGGCGGGCTGACCCTCGGGGTCATTCCCCAGCACCTCGTGGCGCGCGAGGCGCTGTCGGGCCCCGCGCCCAACCACGTCGTGACCGAGAACATGCACGAGCGGAAGAAGGTCATGTTCATGAACTCGGACGCGGTGGTCGTGCTGCCCGGCGGCGCGGGCTCGCTCGACGAGTTCTTCGAGGTGCTCACCTGGGCGCAGCTCGGGCTTCACGCGAAACCGATCTTCCTGCTGGACGTCGCGGGCTACTGGCAGCCGCTCCTCGCGCTCATCGACCACGTGATCGATCAGGGCTTCGCCGATCCCTCGCTGCGCGGGCTGGTGAGAACGGCGGAAGGCACCTCCGCGCTGGTGGCCGGCCTCGGCGAGGCCCTCGAGACGCGAAGCGCCGCCCAGGAATAGATCGCGAGCGCCGTCCAGATCATCGGGAAGGCCACGCCCTGCCACAGGCCGAACGGCTCTCCGAAGATCGCCACGGCGCAGAAGAATTGCAGCGTCGGGTTGAGATACTGCACGAGCCCCACGGTCGCGAGCGCGGCGCGCCGCGCCGCGTAGGAGAACAGGATGAGCGGCGTCGCCGTGATCGGCCCCGACAGCATCAGAAGCGCCGTGTCCTGCCCGCCCGCCCCGAAGGCGCCGCCCGTGCCCGCATGGGCCGCCCAGATCACCGCCACCGCGATGGGCGAGAGCAGCAGCACCTCCGCCGTGACCGAGACCACCGGCCCCGCCGGCTGGCGTTTCTTCATCAGCCCGTAAAGCCCGAAGGTCGCCGCCAGCGTCAGCGCGATCCAGGGCGCGGTCCCCGTCCCGAGGGTCAGCACGACCACCGCCGCCGCCGCGAGCGCGACGGCGAGCCACTGCGCGTGGCCCAACCGCTCCTTGAAGACCACCCGGCCGATCAGCACCGCCACCAGCGGAAACATGTAGTAGCCGAGGCTCGTCTGCGTCGTGCGCCCGATCTGCACCGAGTAGATGAAGAGAAACCAGTTCGACGAGATGAAGAGCGCCGCAAGCGCCGTCACCCAGACCGCGCCGAGGGAGCCGAGCGCCCGGCCGAGGGCACCCAGCCGCCCTTGCAGCGCCAGCACGCCGGCGAAGAAGACCAGCGACCAGATCGTGCGGTGCGCGAGCACCTCCAGCGGCGGAATGTGGTCGAGCAGGCGATAGTAGATGGGCGAGAGGCCCCAGATCGTGCAGGCCGCCACCATCGCGGCCACGCCCCTTGCGGCCTCGCTCACCCCGCGCTCCGGCATGCGCACCCGTCGCGGTCTACTCTTCCCCGGCCAGCGTCTTTTTCAGGTTCTGCTCGATATCGCCCACGGGATGCTGGGTCAGATCCTTGGGTATCTCGGCCACGACGCGGCGGGTCACCTCCTGGTGCAGGTGATCGCGCAGCTCGCCCAGCACGCGCGGCGGGGCCACGATGACGATGCGCTCGAACACGTTCTTGTAGGCGAGTTCGTAGAGATGATCGGCGAGATCGTGGGCGAAGCGTTCCTTGGCAAGGCGGTGCCAGTCCGCCTCGTCCATCGCGGAACGGTGGCTCTGGCTGTCGTCGGGCATCCGGCCGGGCCGGTCGGTGCCCTGCTCGCGCGTGGAAGGGTTTTCCTGCTCTTCCTTGCGCACGACCTCG
The DNA here is from genome assembly GCF_041365695.1 of Rhodosalinus sp. 5P4. Classification (NCBI taxonomy): domain Bacteria; kingdom Pseudomonadati; phylum Pseudomonadota; class Alphaproteobacteria; order Rhodobacterales; family Paracoccaceae; genus Rhodosalinus; species Rhodosalinus sp. 5P4. The sequence continues at coordinate 492,661 of NZ_JBGFSJ010000001.1, read as the reverse complement.
AGGTTGGGGTTCTCGGCGTCGGTGATGTTGCGAAGGTAAAGCGCCTTTTCGCCGTCGGCGATCAGCACCCAGGTCCCGTTGGTCAGCTCGGTCATCTCGTCTCTCCTGCAATGCGGTCGCGCGTTCACGGCGCCCACATGAATGCCTTTCCGCGCGGGTTTGCAAGCCCCTGAACGCGGCACGCCCCGCGGCCGGGCCGGCGCGCGGGGCGTGCTTGTCTCGAACGCGTCGGCCGTCAGAGACGCGAGGCGACGTTTTCCCAGTTCACGAGCTTGTCGAGGAAGTTCGTGAGGTAGGCGGGCCGCTTGTTGCGGAAATCGATGTAGTAGGAATGCTCCCACACGTCGCAGCCCAGAAGCGCCGTCTGCCCGAAGCAGAGCGGGTTCACGCCGTTCTCGGTGTTCGTGACCTTGAGGCTGCCGTCGGTGTCCTTCACCAGCCACGCCCAGCCCGAGCCGAACTGACCCGCGCCCTTGGCCGAGAACTCTTCCTTGAACTTGTCGACCGAGCCGAAGGATTCGGTGATGGCCTTTTCAAGCTCGCCGGGCATCTTCTTGTCCGCGCCGGGCGCCATCATCTGCCAGAACTGCGTGTGGTTCCAGTGCTGGGAGGCGTTGTTGAAGATGCCGGACTGCGCCACCGCGCCGGCGTCGTAGGTGCCCTTCACGATGTCCTCAACGCTCTTGCCGTCCCACTCGGTGCCGGAGACGAGCTTGTTGCCGTTGTCGACATAGGCCTTGTGGTGGATGTCGTGGTGATACTCGAGCGTCTCGCGCGACATGCCCAGATCGGCCAGCGCGTCATGGGCATAGGGAAGATCGGGAAGTTCGAAAGCCATTTGGGCCCCCTTTTTTGGTGTTTGCGATAACGTCTGCCGCGTATGTGTGGCTTGCCGGCGCGCAAGGTCAAGCCCCGTCCGCGACGCGATCAGCCCTTCGCAACCTCGCGGCCCGGGCGCGCCGCCGTGGCCAGCAGGTCGAAGACATACCGCGCGACCGACCGGAAGCAGACCAGCCGCAGGCGTCCCTCCTCGGGCATCCAGAAGGCCGCGGGCACCTGCGCGAGCCGCGTGCGGCGGATCTCTCCGGGGGCGAAGGCGTCCATGTCCACGGGCGCGAGCTTGGCGATCACCTCGCGCACCGCCCCGCCCTCGAGTTCGATCACGGCGCGGGCGTCGGAGACGTCGGCCACCAGCACGTGCTGATCCGAGAGCGCCTCATCGAGTCCGGCGGCAAGCTGGCGCGCGCTGTCATAGCTGCACAGCACCATCGCCTCGTCCGGCGACAACCAGGCGAGGACCGCGCCGTCCCGCCCTTCCGCGATGCCGCGGCGGTCCGGCATCTCGGCACCGAGCGCGTCCAGAAGCGCCATGGCCGCGCCCTCCCCCTCGGCCGAGAGATCGGCCCGGACGGAGATCATGCCCTGCGGCGGAAGCGCCCGGACGGTGACGTAGCCCTCATAGCTTTCACCCGCGAGCGGGCCTGCCGGCTCAGACATCCTGCTTCGTCCCTTCCTTGTCGTAGAACACCGGTTCCACGATCTTCGCCTTCACCACGGTGCCGTCCACCTTCGGGAACTCCAGCACCTCGCCCATGCGCTCGGGCCCGCGGTGCACCAGCCCCATGGCGATCCCGCGCCCCAGATTGGCCGAGTGATAGGTGGAGGTCACGCGGCCCTGCGTGTTGCGCTGGCCGTTGCCGTTCGTGCCGGGCGCGGTGGCGTAGGCGGCCTCGGGCAGCATCGAGCCGTCCACGGTCTCGAGGCCCACGAGCTTCCAGCGCTCGGGATCGGCCATGTGGCTGCGCATCTGCGCCCGCTTGCCGATGTAGTCGTCCTTCTTCTTCGAGATCGCCCAGTCGAGACCCAGATCCTGCGGGATCACCGTGCCGTCGGTCTCGTCGCCGATCATGATGAAGCCCTTCTCGGCGCGCAGGACGTGCAGGCATTCGGTGCCATAAGGCATCACGCCGAACTCCTGCCCGGCCTCGTGGATAGCCTCCCAGAGCGCGCGGCCGTGGCTCGCCGGCACCGCGATCTCGTAGGAGAGCTCGCCCGAGAAGGAGATGCGGAAGACCCGGACCGGAAAGCCGCCCAGCGTGCCCTCCGCCCAGCCCATGAAGGAGAGCGCCTCCTTCGAGACGTCCATGCCGCCCAGCTTTTCCAGCACCTTGCGCGCGTTGGGCCCGACCACCGCGATCTGCGCCCATTGCTCGGTGACGTTGAGCGTCCAGACCTTCCAGTCCCACCACTCGGTCTGAAGCCATTCCTCCATGTGGGCGTGGACGTGATCCGCCCCGCCCGTGGTGGTGTGACACAGGAAGGTGTCGTGATCGAGCCGCGCCACCACCCCGTCATCCATCAGGAAGCCGTTCTCGCTGCACATCAGGCCGTAGCGGCAGCGCCCGGGCTTCAGGGTGCTCATCATGTTGGTGTAGAGCATGTCCATGAAGCGCGGCGCGTCCGGCCCCTTGACGAGGATCTTGCCCAAGGTGGACGCGTCCAGCATTCCAAGGGCGTCCCGGGTGTTCTTCACCTCCCGGTTCACCGCCGCCTCGCGGCTCTCGCCGTCCCGCCGGTAGGTGTAGGGACGCCGCCACTGGCCCACGGGCTCCCAGTCCGCGCCATGGGCCTCGTGCCAGTCATGCATCGCCGTGCGGCGGATCGGCTGGAAGGTCGCGCCCCGCGCCGGCCCGGCGATCGCGCCCATCGAGATGGGCGTGTAGGGCGGGCGGAAGGTGGTGGTGCCGACCGCGGGAATGTCGGCGCCAAGCTCGCCCGCGAGCACGGCAAGGCCGTTGATGTTCGACAGTTTTCCCTGATCGGTCGCCATGCCGAGCGTGGTGTAGCGCTTGGCGTGCTCCACGCTCTCGAACCCCTCGCGCGCGGCGAGTTGGACGTCCGACACCTTCACGTCGTTCTGGTAGTCGAGCCACGCCTTGGCGCGCAGCGCGGGCCCCGCGCCTTGCGGCATCATCCACACCGGCGCGAGCGGTGCCTCGTCGCGCGCCTCGCCCGCGGGCGCCTCGGCATCGGCGGGCGCGCGGCCTGCCGCCCCGGCGGCGGCGAGGCCGGCGGCGTGGGCATCCGCGAGCACGTCGCCCAGCCCCATCGCCCCGCTCGCCGCGCCGGCGGTGACGACCATCGGCTTCCCGTTGGCCCCGGTGGGCGCGCGGTCCGGATCCGGGCGGAAGGCCGCCTCCGCCGTGTCCCAGAGAAGCTTTCCACCGCAGTGGGACCAAAGGTGCACGACCGGCGACCAGCCGCCCGACATGGCCACTGCGTCGCACTTGATCTCTTCGGTGGCGGTGCCCTCGCCCGCCTGCGGGCAGGTCAGCACCCCCTCGACCCGCTTGCCGCCCTTCACCTTGGCGATGCCGCGGCCCGTCTCGACGCGGATGCCGGCGTCGCGCGCGGCGTCCATCAGCCGGCCGCCGCCCTCGGCGCGGGCGTCGATCACGGCGGCGACCACGAGCCCGGCCTCCTTCAGCGCGAGCGCGGTGCGGTAGGCGTCGTCGTTGTTGGTCACGACGACGGTCCGGTCGCCGGGCGACACCGCCCAGTTGACGACGTAGTCGCGCACCGCCGAGGCCAGCATCACGCCCGGAACGTCGTTGCCGGCGAAGGACAGAGGCCGCTCGATCGCGCCGGTCGCGGTCACGGTCTGCGCGGTGCGGATGCGCCACAGACGGTGGCGCGGCGCCTCGCCGCCGGGCTTGTGATCGGCCACGCGCTCATAGGCGAGGACATAGCCGTGATCGTAGATCCCCGCGCCCATCGTTCGGGTGCGCAGCGTCACGTTCTCCATCGTTTCCAGCTCGGAAACGGTGCGCGCCACCCACTCCGCCGCGGGAACGCCGTCGATCTCGCCGCCGTCCACCGGCGCGCGCCCGCCCCAATGGGCCGTCTGCTCGATCAGCATCACCTTCGCGCCCGAGAGCGCCGCCGCCTTCGCCGCGGCGAGGCCCGCGACGCCGCCGCCCACCACCAGCACGTCCACGAAGGCGTAGAAATGCTCGTACTCGTCCGGATCGGCCTCCGCCGGCGCCTTGCCGAGCCCCGCCGACTGGCGGATGAAGGGCTCGTAGACATGTTTCCAGAAGGGTCGCGGGTGGATGAAAGTCTTGTAGTAGAAGCCCGCCGGCAGGAAACGTGCGAGCGCTGTGTTGATCGCGCCCACGTCGAATTCGAGGCTGGGCCAGTGGTTCTGGGAGGTGGCGGCGAGACCCTCGAAAAGCTCGGTCGTGGTCGCGCGCTGGTTGGGTTCGTGCCGCGCGCCCTCGCCCAGATTGACGAGCGCGTTGGGCTCTTCCGCGCCGCTCGCCACGGGACCGCGCGGGCGGTGATACTTGAAGCTGCGCCCCATCAGCATCTGGCCGTTGGCCAGAAGCGCCGAGGCCAGCGTGTCGCCGGGATGGCCGGAGAACCGCTTGCCGTTGAAGCTGAACGGGATGCGGCGCGAACGGTCGAGAAGCCGCCCGCCGGTGGCGAGACGCGTGCTCATGCGGTGAGCCCCCTGAAAGAAGTGACGGGCCGCGCGGCGGTGTCGGAACGGCGGGTCAAGAGAAAGCCCTCCATGTCCAGCCGGGGCGTTTGGCGGAGATGGCGTCGCGGATGTGCTTCGGCGGCTCGGTGGTCTGGGCCGGGTAGGTGCCGAAGACCTCGAGCGTCGCGGTGCAGCGCGCGGCGTGGAACCACTTGCCGCAGCCATGAGAGTGGCGCCAACGCTCGAAATGCACGCCCTTGGGGTTCTCCTTGGAAAACAGGTAGTCGTGGAACGCGTCGTCCGAGCCTTCGGGGCCGACGCGCGTCAGATGCGCCTCGCCGCCGGGGGCAAGCTCGGTCTCCTCGGCCTTCACGCCGCAGTAGGGGCATTCGAGCATCAGCATCGCGTGGCTCCTGCAATCGGGCGCCAAGGATCTTCGAAGATCCTTGGCAAAATTCTTCCAAGAATTTTGCGCGCTTCCTGCACCATCAATGCGCCACCCCCGCCGCGACGCTCTCGTCGATGAAGCGGCCCTCGCGGAAGCGATCCAGCGAGAACTCGGCGGCGAGCGGGCCGGGCTCTCCGCGGGCGATCATCTCGGCGGTGGCCCAGCCCGAGCCGGGGATCGCCTTGAACCCGCCCGTGCCCCAGCCGCAGTTGATGAAGACACCCTCCACCGGCGTCTTCGACAGGATGGGCGAGCGGTCGCCGGTCATGTCCACGATCCCGCCCCACCAGCGGAGCATCTTGAGCCGGGAGATCACGGGGAAGGTTTCGACCAGCGCGCGCACCGTCTCCTCCACGTGGTGGAAGCTGCCGCGCTGGGTGTAATTGTTGTAGCCGTCCGCGCCGCCGCCGATCACCATCTCGCCCTTGTCGGACTGGCTCATGTAGCCGTGCACCGTGTTGGCCATCACCACCACGTCCATGCAGGGCTTGATCGGCTCGGAAACGAGCGCCTGAAGCGCCACCGACTCGATCGGCAGGCGGAACCCCGCCATCTCGGCAAGCTGGCCCGAATGCCCGGCGACGACGATCCCGAGCTTCTCGCAGTCGATCGGCCCGCGGGTGGTGTCCACGCCGACGACGCGGCCGCCCTCGCGGCGGACGGCCGTGACCTCGCATTTCTGGATGATGTCCATCCCCATGTCCGAGCAGGCCCGCGCATAGCCCCAGGCCACTGCGTCGTGGCGCGCCGTGCCCGCCCGCGCCTGCCAGAGCGCGCCCAGAACGGGATAGCGCGGCCCGTCGATGTTGATGATCGGGCAGAGTTCCTTCACGCGCTTGCGGTCCACGAACTCGGTGTCCACGCCCTGCAGCGCGTTGGCCTGCGCGGTGCGCCGGTAGCCGCGCACCTCGTGCTCGGTCTGCGCCAGCATCATCACGCCGCGCGGGCTGAACATGATGTTGTAGTTCAGCTCCTGGCTCAGCGTCTCGTAGAGGCTGCGCGCCTTCTCGTAGATCGCCGCCGAGGGATCCTGAAGATAGTTTGAGCGGATGATGGTCGTGTTGCGCCCGGTGTTGCCGCCGCCGAGCCAGCCCTTCTCCAGCACCGCGACGTTGCGGATACCGTGGTTCTTGCCGAGGTAGTAGGCGGTGGCGAGGCCATGGCCGCCCGCGCCCACGATGATCACGTCGTAACGCTTCTTCGGCGCGGGATTGGCCCAGGCGCGTTCCCAGCCGTTGTGGTTGCGAAAGGCTTCCCGGGCGACGGCGAAGGCGGAATAGCGTTTCATGGGCCTCGAATCCGTGATGCGGCGTGGGCGATAACTGGACCTTGGCGCGGGATAAACCCTGCTTCCATGCGTCACAATGGGCGCCGGTTGCGACATGACGCTCCGCGCGGGCGGTTTGCCCTTCCGTCGCGGGGTCCGACCGCATAAATCAGGGGCAAATCTTTTGGAGGAACCATGGTTTTCTGGATCGGCGTGGTCGGGCTCGCATGTGTCGTGGGGCTGCTTCTGGGGCTCGTGGCGCTCAGGGCGCGCGCGCAAGAGGCGGAGGCCGCCGACTACGACCTGAAGGTCTATCGCGACCAGCTGAACGAGGTGGAGCGCGATCTCGCGCGCGGCGTCATCGACGAAGCCGACGCCGAGCGGCTGCGCACCGAGGTGTCGCGGCGCATCCTGGCCGCCGACACCGCCGCCAAGGCCGCGCGCCGGGGCGACACGCGCCAGCCCGCCTGGGCCGGCATCGCGATCGTCGTGTTCCTCGCCTTCGGGGTGGTCGGCGGGGCGCTCGCGCTTTATTCCGCGATCGGCACGCCGGGTTATCCCGACATGGCGCTCGCCGAACGCATCGCGCGGGCCGAGGAAGCGCGGCAGAACCGCCCGAGCCAGGAAACCGCCGAGGCCGGCGTGCCCGCCGCGCCCGCGGCCGACGTGCCCGAGGATTACGCCGAACTGATGACCCGGCTACGCGCGGCGCTGGAGGATCGGCCCACGGATCTTCAAGGCCACGCGCTTCTCGCCCGCAACGAAGCCGCGCTCGGGAACTTCGAGGCCGCCTACACGGCGCAGCAGCGCGTGCTCGCACTGCGGGGCGAGCAGGCCACCGCGCAGGATTACGCCGATTACGCGGAGATGCTGGTGATGGCGGCCGGGGGCTACGTCTCGCCCGAGGCCGAGACCGCGCTGGCCGCCGCGCTCAACCGCGATCCGAACAACGGCGTGGCGCTCTACTACACCGGCGTCATGTTCGACCAGACCGGGCGGCCCGACCGGGCGTTCCGCGCCTGGGACAGGCTTCTGCGTCAAAGCCCGCCCGACGCGCCCTGGATCGCCCCGGTCGAGGCGGGGATCGGCCGGCTGGCGCGCCTGGCCGGGCAGACCGACTACACGCCGCCGACGCGCGCCGAGGCGCCCGTGGCCGGGCTTGCCGGCCCGTCGGCCGAGGACATGGCGGCGGCGGAGGACATGAGCCCCGAGGACCGCATGGCGATGGTGCGCGGCATGGTGGAGGGGCTTTCGGAACGGCTCGCCACGCAGGGCGGGACCGCCGAGGAATGGGCGCGGCTCATCGGCGCCTTGGGCGTGCTGGGAGAGAGCGAGCGCGCGCAGGCGATCTTCGACGAGGCGCTCTCCACCTTCGCGGGCGACGAGGCTGCGCTGGGACGCCTGCGCGACGCCGCGCGGCAGGCCGGCCTCGAGGGATGATCCACGACGGCATCGCGGATTTCGCCGCCGCCCTGCCCCCGGGCCGGGCGGTGGCGGGGCTCGACCTCGGCGAGAAGACGCTGGGCGTGGCAGTGTCGGATCGTGGCCTGGCCGTCGCGACCCCCCTGCGCACCATCCGGCGGACCAAGTTCACCGTCGACGCCGTCACGCTTTTCTCGATCCTCGACGAGCGCGAGATCGGCGGCATCGTGCTCGGCCTGCCGCGCAACATGGACGGCAGCGAGGGGCCGCGCGCCCAGTCCACCCGCGCCTTCGCGCGCAATCTCGCGCGTCTGCGCGACAGTCCCATCGTCTTCTGGGACGAGCGGCTCTCCACCGTGGCGGCCGAACGCGCGCTTCTTGAGGCGGATGCGACACGAAAACGTCGCGCCGAGGTGATCGACCACGTCGCCGCGTCCTATATCCTTCAAGGAGCGCTGGACCGGATCCGGCACCTGAGGCTGGCGGGAGAGCAGGCGGAATGACCGACGAGGTCTGGAAACGCGACGAGATCGAATCGCCCTGCGTGAAGCTGTGCGTGATCCACCCCGAGGCGCGGATCTGCGCCGGCTGCCACCGCAGCATCGACGAGATCACCGCCTGGTCGCGCATGACGGCAGAGGCGCGCCGTGCCGTAATGGCGGAATTGCCGTCCCGTGGCGCGCTTCTGAAAAAGCGGCGCGGCGGGCGCGCCACGCGCCGCGCGCGGGGCTGACCCAGCCTGCAAGGCCATGGTAGCCGGGGGCCCGCGGCGGGATCGCGGCGCAACGGGCACCGCGGGCAGTCCCGTCCCGGGCGCTGCCGTGCAATCGGTGTTCGTCACCGGATTTCCCCTTCGCGCCGCGACCCGCGAGGTCCTCTCGGGACAAGATGTGTCGCCCCGCCACCGTCCCGCTCCGATCAACGATGCACCGCGATCCGAACCATCGTTTCCCTGAGGGGACCACAGAACCGGCCGGAACGCCGGTCAGCGCGACGCCATCGCGACCCACGACACCCCCTGCGGCGCGGCGGCTGAGCCGCGCTTCCGCGCGGGCCTCAGGGCGCCTCCAGCCAGCGCGCGGGATCGGCGAACTGGGGCCTGAAATAAGCGATCATCCGTCCCTCCGGCGGGGCCTCGGCGCCCTCCGCCCAGGGCGCCACACCGTGGAGCGCAAGGCGATGCACCACGATCGCCTCCCCCGGCCGCGCCGTCACCTCCACCCGCCGGCATGTCTCGAAGACACGGCGGCGCGCGGCCTGGTAGGTATCGGTCAGGTCGGCCTCGCCCCACCGCTCCGGCGCGCGACCCCAAAGCGCCGCGGCGAAGGCGGCGCGCATGATCTCGTGGCTGCCCTGCCAGACGACGAGCGGGCTCGCCCCCCTCCCCGCCTCGGTGAGCGGTAGGCCCAGGATGAAGGCGTGGGGCTCGCGCAGGTGGCGCCGCCGCTCGGGTCCCTCGGGCAGCAGCCCGTCCACATGGGCCGCGTCGCGCCGCGCGCGATAGCCGAAGGCGGCCGAGCTTTCGCCGCGGCGCGGGCGCGGATAGCCCGGCCAGACCACCGAAAGCTGCGCCCGGTGCAAGGGCGGCAGCGGGCCGAGAACGGCCTCGAGGGGCGCGCGCGCGGCGCGGGGCAAGGGCGGGCCGCCAGGCAGCCGCCCCTCGGCATCGGTGGGCAGCGCGTCCACGCCCACGAACCACGTTCCCTCGCAGTCGAGCCATGCCGCCCGCAGCGCCGGGTCCGCGACCGCGGCACGGGCGGCCGGCCGCGCGGCGGCGGCCCAGCCCGCCAGCGCCGGATCGGGGCCGAGCCGCGCCCAGCCGCGCGTGGCAAGCCCGTCTACCACCCCAGCGATTTCCGCAGCATGTTGCCCGCCACCAGGAGCAGGAACACCGCGAAGACACGCTTGAGCGGCCTCGGGTTCATGGCGTGCGCCAGCCTGACGCCGAGCGGCGCCGTGAGAAGCGTCATCGCGATCACCACCGCGAAGGCAGGCAGGTTCACCGCGCCCACGGTGAAGGGCGGGCGGTTCTCCGGCGCGATCTCGAAGAGCAGGAACCCCGCCACGCCGGGCACGGCGATCAGAATTCCGAAGCCCGCGGCCGTCGCCACCGCCCGGTGGATCGGCACGCCGTAAAGGCTCATCAGCGGCACGCCGAAACTGCCGCCGCCGATGCCCATCAGAACCGAAAGGAAGCCCACGAGCGGCGAAAGCGCGGCCCGCCGCCAGCCGCGCGGCATCTCGGGGCCGAGCCGCCACTCCGCCCGGCCGAGCCCGAGATAGAGCCCGATCACCAGGCCGAGCCCCCCGAAGACCCCCTGGAGCACCGTGGAGCGCAGCACCGCGGCCAGCATCACGCCGAGCACCGCGCCCACCGCGATGCCCGGCGCCCAGGTCTTCAGGATCTCCCACTCCACCGCACCCTTGCGGTTGTGGCTCAACACCGAGCGCGCCGAGGTCACGACGATGGTGGCCAGCGAGGTGGCAAGGCACATCTGCATGAGCTGCGGCCCGCCATATCCCAGCGTCTGGAAAGCGTAGAAGAAAGCGGGCACCAGAACGATGCCGCCGCCCACGCCCAGAAGCCCGGCAAGAACGCCCGCCACCGCGCCGATCACCAGAAGCAGCGCGATCATCTGGGCAAGCAACATCGGGTCGGGCATGGGGCTCCTCGCGCGGTCCGGCGGTTTCGGCGGGCGTCAGGTAGACAGTGTTTTCCGGGCGGCCACAACGGGAAATCCGTGCATCCGGTGCCCCCGGGCGACGGAGCGCGCTCAGGCGCTGCGCCGCGCCTCCGTGAAATCGGCGGCGAGGGGCGGGACCTGTGCCAGCGCCCGTTCCACCAGCTCTGGGCCCGCATCCGGGCAGGACGCGCCCTCGGAGAGCATCTGCCGCCAGCGCCGCGCGCCCGGCCTGCCGGCGAAGAGCCCCAGCATGTGCCGCGTGACCTGGTTGAGCCGCCCGCCGGCCGAGAGATGCGCCTCGATGTAGGGCAGCATGGCCCGCGCCGCGGCCTCGGGCGTGGTCTGGCGCGCCTCGCCCCAGAGCCGCCGGTCGGCCTCGCCCAGGATGTCCCAGGGCCGGTGATAGGCGGCGCGTCCCACCATCACGCCCGCGAAACCGTCTTCGAGATGCGCCTCGACCTCGTCGAGCGATTGCACGCCGCCGTTGAGCGCGATCGAAAGTGCCGGGAAGGCGTCGCGCATGCGCCGCACGAGATCGTAATCGAGCGGCGGCACGTCGCGGTTCTCCTTCGGGCTCAGCCCCTCGAGCCAGGCCTTGCGGGCGTGCACCGTGACCTGCGCCGCGCCGGCCTCGGCCATGCGCGCCAGGAAATCGGGCAGCACGCGCTCCGGGTCCTGCTCGTCCACGCCGATGCGGCACTTGACGGTCACCGGCACCGCGACGGCGGCGCGCATCGCCGCCACGCAGTCGGCCACGCGCGCGGGGTCGCGCATCAGCACCGCGCCGAAGGTGCCGGATTGCACGCGGTCCGACGGGCAGCCCACATTGAGGTTGATCTCGTCGTAGCCCGCCTCCGCGCCGAGCCGCGCCGCCTGGGCGAGCTCCTCCGGATCGGAGCCGCCGAGCTGAAGCGCGACAGGATGCTCCTCGGGGCTGTGGTCCAGAAGATGCAGCGCGCCGCCCCGCACCAGCGCGGGCGCGGTCACCATCTCGGTATAAAGAAGCGTCCGGCGCGACAGCTGCCGGTGGAAGACCCGGCAGTGCCGGTCGGTCCAGTCCATCATCGGTGCGACGGACAGGCGGCAGGCCGTTTCTTGCTGTTCCATCGGCACGGTCCACGTCCTTCCTGAAGGCTCCGGGCGCGCGGCGGGCGCGTCGCGGGGCCCGGGATGCGGCCGCCCGCCACGCTCGCGGGCGCCCCCGGATCACGCCCAGATGGCGCAGATGCCGTGATTTTGCAACACTCGGGCCCATCGGCCGGGCTCGCCGCGCCGCGCCTGCCGAAGGGACGCCGACGCGCGCGGTCGCGCGACGGCATTGATGGCGACGGCCCTGCGCCGTAGACTAAACCCATGATCGGCGAGGACGTGGCAAGGCGGGGCGCGCCTGCGTGGGGCGCGCGATGAGCCGGGAAAACGACCGGCTGGCCCGATACCGCGCGCGGCGGGATTTCTCGAAAAGCCCAGAACCCGAGGGAGGCGGCAGCATGTCCGAAAACGCTCCGCGTTTCGTGATCCAGAAGCACGACGCCTCCACGCTCCACTACGACGTCCGTCTCGAGGTCGACGGCGTGCTGAAATCCTGGGTGGTGCCCAAGGGCCCCTCCACCGATCCGGGCGAGAAGCGCCTGGCGCTGCCCACCGAGGACCATCCGCTCGACTATGCCGATTTCGAAGGCGTGATCCCCGAGGGCGAATACGGCGCGGGCACGGTGCTCGTCTGGGACACGGGGCCCTACGAGAACATCACCGAGAAGGAGGACGGCCTGCGCCCCATGGCCGAGGCGATCGAGGACGGCCACGTGCTGGTGCGACTCCATGGCGAGAAGCTGCAGGGCGGCTACGCGTTTCAGCGCACGGGGTCGGGCGAGGACGCGCGCTGGCTTCTCGTGAAGATGGACGACGAGGCGGCCGACGCGCGGCGCAACCCCGTCTCCACCGAGCCGCTTTCGGTGCTCTCGGGCCGCGATCTCGACGAGATCGCCGACGCGGGGGCGGAGCGGTGAGTGGCCCCTTCGACGCGCTCTCCGACACGGAGCGGGACGCGCTTCGGGACGCGCCCCACCCGGACTGGACGGCGCCGATGCTGGCCACGCTCACCGACGACCGTTTCTCCGATCCCGGCTGGCTTTACGAGCGCAAGCTCGACGGCGAGCGCGCCCTCACCTTCCGGGACGGCGACCGCGTCCGCCTGCTCACCCGGAACCGCAAGGATCTGGGCCAGACCTACCCGGAAATCGCCGAGGCGCTCGGCACGGCGACGCCGGAAGACTTCGTGGCCGACGGCGAGATCGTCGCCTTCGAGGGCGGCGTCACAAGCTTCTCCCGGCTTCAGGCCCGCATGCAGATCAAGGACGCCGAGGCGGCGCGGAAAAGCGATGTGCGCGTCTTCTACTACCTCTTCGATCTGCTGCACCTCGACGGGCAGGACCTGACCGCCCTGCCCTTGCGCGCGCGGAAGTCGGTCCTGAAGCGCGCCTTCGGTTTCGCCGACCCGATCCGCTTCACGCCCCATCGCGTCGAGGAGGGCGAGGCCTTCTTCCGCGAGGCCTGCGACAAGGGCTGGGAAGGCGTCATCGCCAAGCGCGCGGACGCGCCCTACGTCCACAGCCGCTCGCGGGACTGGCTGAAGTTCAAGTGCGCGAACGGGCAGGAGCTGGTGATCGGCGGCTTCACCGAGCCCGAGGGCAGCCGCAAGGGCTTCGGCGCGCTGCTCGTGGGCTACTACGAGGACGGCGCGCTGCGCTACGCGGGCAAGGTGGGCACGGGGTTCGACGACGCGTTCCTCGAAAGCTTCCGGCAGAAGCTCGACGGGCTCTCCCGCAAGACGGCGCCCTTCGACGACCCACCCGCGGGCGACGGCGTGACCTGGGTCTCGCCGGAGCTCGTGGCCGAGATCGGCTTCACCGAGTGGACCTCCCACGGCAAGCTGCGCCATCCCCGCTTTCTCGGGCTGCGCGACGACAAGGACCCGCGCGACGTCACGCGCGAGCGCCCGGCGGCATGAGCGAGAAGACGATCACCGTGGACGGGCGCGAGATCGCGCTCTCGAACCTCGACAAGGTGTTCTTCCCGGATGACGGGATCACCAAGGGCGACCTCGTGGACCATTACCGGCGGATCGCCGGCATCGCCCTGCCGCACTGGCGGGAGCGTGCGCTCACGATGCACCGCTTCCCGGACGGGATCGGCGAGGACGGCTTCTTTCAGAAGGACATCCCCGGCCACTTCCCCGACTGGATCGCGCGCGCGAACCTGCCCAAGGAAGGCGGGACCGTCACCCACATCCTCGCCAACGAGGCCGCGACCCTCGTCTACATCGCCAACCAGGGCTGCATCACGCCACACCTCGCGCTCGCCCGCGCCGACGCGCCGGACCGCCCAGACCGGCTGATCTTCGACCTCGACCCCTCCGACGACGATTTCGGCAAGGTGCAGGAGGCGGCCGAGCGGCTTCGCGCCCGTCTAGAGGCGCTGGATCTTCCCGTCTTCGTGCAGACCACCGGCTCGCGCGGGCTGCATCTGGTGGTCCCGCTCGACGGCTCCGCGCCCTTCGACCCCGTGCGCGCCGCCGCGCGGCGGCTGGCCGAGGCCGTGGCCGAAGACGCCCCCGCCCTCGCCACGGTGGCGCAGCGCAAGGCGTCGCGCGGCGACCGGGTGTTCCTCGACTGGCTGCGAAACGCCTACGGGCAGACCGCCGTCGCGCCCTATGCGGTGCGCGCGCGCCCGGGCGCGCCCGTCGCCACGCCGCTCACCTGGAAGGAGGCGCTCTCCGGCGACATGACACCCCGAAAATACACCGTCGCCAACATCTTCCGCCGATTGGGCCAGGCCGAGGATCCCTGGGCCGGGATCGACGCGCAGCCCGCCGACGCGGCGGCCCTGGTCGAACGGACCTGAGCGGGACGGCCAGCGCCGGGGCCGCATCCTTGCCGTCGCGCGACGGCGCGGTCAGAGCGACGCCGGACCTGCCGCTCGCAAACGCCGCGGGATGCCTCCGGCCCGCGCCTCGGCGTGGCCCGGGGCCTGATCCCGGCGGCGTTTGGGCGCGCCCCTCAGTCCGCGCCGCGCACCTCGATGGGCGCGTCGGGATCCGGGTGGAAGACGCGCTGGATGAAGAAGCCCGCCGCAGCCAGCCCGATGCCGATCAGGTCGGTGAGCCACCCCCCCTCGATCATGAAAAGCGCCGCCACCAGGATGGCAAGGCGCACCATCCAGGCCGCGCGCGCGCCGAGGAACCAGCCCTGCACCCCTGAGGAGAGCAGAAACACGCCCACGGTCGCGGTGAGCGCCGCGCGCCCCACCTCGGGCCATGTCCCGTCCATGAGCAGGGCGGAGTTGTAGAAGAACATGAAGGGCACGACGAAGGCGGCGATGCCGATCTTGAAGGAGGCGACCGAGGTCTCCATCGGGTTGGCGCCCGAGATGCCCGCCGCCGCGTAGCTCGCCAGCGCCACGGGCGGCGTGATCGCCGAGAGCACCGCGAAGTAGAACACGAAGAAATGCGCGGTGAGCGTCGGAATGCCGAGATTGACGAGCCCCGGCGCCACCACCGAGGCCGCCACCGCGTAGGCCGCCGTGGTGGGCATCCCCATGCCGAGCAGGATCGCGATGCACATCGCGAAGAAGAGCGCGAGAAGCTGGCTCACGCCGGCGAGGCCCAGCAGCAGGTTCGAGAACCGCGCCCCCACCCCGGTGAGCGAGATGACCCCAACGATGATGCCCGCGCAGGCGCAGACCGTGATGATCTGGATCGACATGGTGCCGGCGATCTCGAAAGCCTTGCCGACGGATTTGAGACCCATCCGGTAGGGGGTGAGCCAGCTCACCACCGCGGCGGCGACGGTGGCGTAGGTGCCCGCGCGGATCACCGAGTATCCCATGAAGAGCGCCGCGATGAGGATCACGATCGGCAGGAACAGGAAGGCGCGGCGCGCCATGTCGCCGAGGCGCGGCAGCTCGTCGTCGCGCATCCCCCGCATCCCGAGCTTCGCCGCCTCGAAGTCGACCATGAAGTAGACCGACACGAAGTAGAGCACCGCGGGGATGATCGCGGCGATGGCGATCTCCTGGTAGGGGATGCCCGTGATCTCGGCCATGATGAAGGCGCCCGCGCCCATGATGGGCGGCATGATCTGCCCGCCGGTGGAGGCCGCGGCCTCGACCGCGCCCGAGGTCTGCTTCTTGTAGCCCACCTTCTTCATCAACGGGATGGTGAGCGAGCCGGTGGCCACCACGTTGCCCGCCGAGGTGCCGTTGATCATGCCCATGAGGCCCGAGGCGAAGATCGCCACCTTGGCCGGCCCGCCGCGCGCGCGGCCCGCCGCGGCGAAGGCGAAGTTGACGAAGTAGTCGCCCACCTTCGATGCCTGAAGGAAGGCGGCGAAGATGATGAAAAGGATGATGTAGGTCGAGCTCACCGCCGTGGTCGGCCCGAGGATGCCCGCATCGGTGTAGACCTGGCTGAAGAAGCGCTGCCAGCTCACCGCGGGAGAATTAAGGAAGCCCGGCATGTACTGGCCGGTGAAGACATAGGCGAGGAAGACGCCGGCGATGATCACGAGGGCGAGGCCCGCCGCGCGCCGCGTCAGCTCCATGATGAGGGCGGTGCCCGCCACCGCGGCGATCGAGATGCCGATGGGCGCGAAGGGCGTGCCCGTGGAGTTGCGCATCAGGGTGCCGTAGATCGTCACCAGGTAGACCGCGACCGAGACCGCGCAGATCCCCAGAAGGATGTCCGGCGCGGCAAACGCCGACCGGCGGCGCCGGTGCGCCCAGCCGATCAGGATGCCGCCGAAGGTGGCCACCAGCAGCGGCACGCCGAAATACCAGATCTCGCGGAAGCGCAGCGTCTCGTCGATGCCGTTCCACATCAGCCCGTCGCGGATGAGGGTCGCGAACCAGACGCCCGCGCCCAGCGAGAAGAGCGCGGGCGCCATGAGCAGGATGGCGAGGCCACCCAGCAGCGGCGTCTCGCGCATTTCCTCGTCGCGGAAACTCGCCGAGGCGTAGAGCAGGAACCCGATCACGAGCGCCCCCGCGATGTGCACGATCCGGAAATTCCACGTCTCCATGGGGAATTGCGGCAGGAACGGGATCTCGATGCCGGTCAGGGCCTCGACCGAAATCCCGTTTAGCGCGGCCATGTGGAAGGCCGCGTAAAGCCCCGAGAACACCGTGACGAAGGTGTAGGCGGCGCCCGTGTAGAGGCGGCGGTTCTTCTCGACCGGCTCTTCGTCGACGCCTTCGGCGATGACCTGCTGGGGATCGATTGCGGGCTGGGAGCTCATGGGCCTCGTCCGTCATGCGGTCTGGGCGGGCAACGTCGCGCGGGCGATGGCCACGCGCGACGCGCGAAGGTGCGGGCCGCATCCCTTCCGGACGCGGCCCGCAGAGTCTCGGGTGTTGCTTACATCCCGTGAATCATGTCGTCCGGGATGTCGGCGTCCGCGTTCTCCTTGAACCAGCGCGCCGCGCCCGGGTGCCACATAAGCACGTTGTTCTTGTCCCAGTTCTCCGGGATCGTCGACCGCGCCGCGCGGTGGATGTTCACCATCCGCTCGTTGTCGGACATCACCACGTCGGTCGCCGCATAGACGAACTCCTCGGGAAGGTCGCAGTTGGCGATGGCGAAGTTCCACATCGAGACCGAGCGCGCCGGCGCCTCGAGGGTCTGGTAGGTGTCCGCCGCGATCTCGAATTGCGAGACCGGGAACGCCTCGAGGATGGTCGCCTGCTCCTCCTCGGTGAACTCGATGATGTTGATGTCGGTCTGCACCTCGAGCTGGCTCACCGCCGGCACGGGCACGCCGGCCGCGAAGGCGATCACGTCGAGAAGCCCGTCCTGAAGCTGGCCGCCGAGATCCGACCAGCCGCCGTTGCGGCGGTCGAAGTTCACGCCGAGCTCTTCCATCATGCGCGGGAAATAGGTGTCGGAGGTGGAGCCCGCCGGGCCGAAGCCGATGCGCGCGCCGTCCGGGATGTCGGAGATCGACGAGATGCCCGAGGACGACAGCGCCGTGATCGAGAACGGCGTCTGGTACATCGGGAACATCGCGCAGGCGTTGGTCATCTGAAGGCCGGGAGCGATCGGGTTGTCGCCGGCCATGGACTCTGCGGCCGGGCCCATCGTCGTCATGCCGAAGGCGGCGTCGCCGGTGTGCACCAGCGCCATGTTCTGCATCGGGCCGCCCGTGACTTCGCCGCCGCCGGAAAGACCGAGCTCCTCGGCCACGAGATTGGCCCAGCCCGAGCCGTAGGCGAAATAGGTGCCGCCCTGGCTCGCCGTGCCGACGGTGAAGCTGTCGGGCCAGCCGGTGCGGTCATAGTCCTGCGCGACGGCCGCGCCGGCCGCGACACTCGCCGCGATTGCGGTCGAAAGAAGCGTTTTCATTGGATCCTCCCTTGGTTCCGTGCCCGCGGACCGTGCCCGCGGGCGTCGCACCGTCATAAAACATATGCCCGCGCGGGCAAGGGAAATGTCCGGTCAGCCGCCGCACTCGGACACCTTGCGCGCCTGGTCGAGGAGCGCCGCGATGACCGGCGTCGTCGGGTCGCGCTCGGGCGCGACGAGGCCGATCAGATGCTCGGCCTCGGGCGCCACGAGCGGCACCGACTGCAGCCCGCCCATCGCGCCGAAGAGCTCCGCCAGGCGGCTCGGCAGCACCGTGGCGAGGCCGCCCGCGCGGACATGGCTGACCAGCGTGACCACCGAGCTCGCCTCCAGAACGGGGTCGGCGGTGCGCCCGGCCTCGGCCATGTGCTGGTTGACGATCCGCCGGTTCTGCATGTCGGGCGTCAGGAGCGCGAGCGGCAGGTCGGCAAGCTCCGCCCAGCCCAGCCGCGCCCGCCCCGCAAGCGGCCCGCCCTCGGGCGCGACGGCCATGTAGCGTTCGCGGTAGAGCGGGACGGAGGCCACGCGCCCCAGCGGCTCGTTGTCGAGGTAGGTGATGCCCGCCTCCGCCTCGAGGTCGTCGAGCATGGCGAGGATCTCCGCCGAGCTGCGCGAGTAGATCGAGAAGCGCACGTTGGGATGCCGCGTGCGGAACGGCGTGGTCAGCCGCTCCACCGTGGAAAGGGCGGTGGGGATCACCGCGAGGCGCAGGTTGCCCGAAAGCCCCTGCCGCGCCGCGCGCATCTCGGCGCGCATGGCGCGGCTGTCGGCCACGATGCGCCGCGCCCAGTCGAGCACGCGCTGGCCTTCCGGCGTGAGCCCCTGGAAGCGCGAGCCGCGCCAGACCAGCATCACGCCCAGCTGGTCCTCGAGCTGCTTGATCCCGGCCGAGAGCGTGGGCTGTGTCACGCCGCATTCCTCCGCCGCGCGGCCGAAATGCTGCTCGTGCGCGAGCGCGATGAACATCTCCAGCTTGTCGATCATGGCCTCGTCTCCGTTCACCCTTTCGCGACCGAAATCCCCTGCGCGACGTCATGCGAGGGGTTTGCGACCGCTTGATAGAAGATACCTATCAAACGACGAAACTGCGACATTGAACCGCAGCGCCGTCCGCGGCATCCGCGGGGCGAGAAGATCGCCAAGGAGTGCGCCTTATGGCCCTCGACGCCGCCGCCGCCAATCCGCGTCTCGCCCGGCTCGACGAGATCGTGCGCTCCCATGCCGGGCGCGAGGGGCCGCTTTTGCCCATCCTGCACGACGTTCAGGCGGAGTGGGGCCACATCCCCGCCGAGATGATCCCGGCCATCGCCGACAGGCTCAACCTTACCCGCGCCGAGGTGCACGGGGTGGTGAGTTTCTATCACGACTTCCGCGAGGCGCCCGCCGGCCGCAGGGTCGTGAAGCTCTGCCGCTCCGAGGCCTGCAAGGCCGTGGGCGCGGACGCGCTCGCCGCGGAGGCCGAGGCGCGCCTCGGCGTCGCCATGGGCGAGACGCGGGCGGACGGCGCCGTGACGCTGGAGCCGGTCTATTGCCTCGGGCTCTGCGCCTGCGGCCCGGCGGCGATGGTGGACGGCGAGATCGTCGGGCGCGCGGACGCGGCGCGGATCGAGGCCACGGTGAAGGAGCGCGACGCATGAAGGTCTATCTGCCCCGCGACGCCGCCGCGAAGGCGCTCGGCGCCGAGGCCGTGGCGCAAGCCCTGCGCGCCGAGGCCGACCGCCGCGACGTTCCGCTCGAGCTCGTTCGCACGGGCACGCGCGGCATGATCTGGCTGGAGCCGCTTCTCGAGATCGAGTGCGACGGCCAGCGCCACGGCTTCGGGCCGATGACGGCGGCGGATGTGCCGGCGCTCTTCGAGACCGCGGATGCCCACCCCAAGGCGCTGGGGCCCGTGGAAGAGCTCGACTGGATGAAGCGGCAGACCCGGCTCACCTTCCAGCGCTGCGGCGTGATCGACCCGCTCGACCTTGGCCAGTACGAGGCCCATGGCGGCCTTGCCGGGCTGCGCCGTGCGCTCGGGATGACGGCCGCGGAGATCGTCCAGGAAGTGACCGAGAGCGGGCTTCGCGGACGGGGCGGCGCGGGCTTTCCCACGGGGATCAAGTGGAACACCGTCCTGAACGCCGAGGGCCCGCAGAAATACATCGTCTGCAACGCCGACGAGGGCGACAGCGGCACTTTCGCCGACCGCATGATCATGGAGGGTGACCCGTTCTGCCTGATCGAGGGCATGGCGATCGCCGGGCTCGGCACGGGCGCCACGAAGGGCTACGTCTACCTCCGCTCGGAATACCCCGACGCCATAGAGGTGATGGAGGAGGCGGTCCGCCGCGCCCAGGCGGCGGGCGTGCTGGGCGACGACCTGCTCGGCTCCGGCCGCGCCTTCGACATGGAGATCCGCGTGGGCGCGGGCGCCTATGTCTGCGGCGAGGAGACCTCTCTGCTGAACTCACTCGAGGGCAAGCGCGGCATCGTGCGCGCCAAGCCGCCGCTCCCGGCGCTCGAGGGCTTCCTCGGCCGGCCCACGGTGGTCAACAACGTCATCAGCCTCGCCACCGTGCCGGTCATCTTCGAGAAGGGCGCGCGCTTCTACGCCGATTTCGGGCTCGGCCGGTCGAAGGGCACGATCCCGGTGCAGATCGCGGGCAACGTGGCGCGCGGCGGGCTGTTCGAGACCGCCTTCGGCATGCCGCTCGGAACCCTCGTCGAGGAGATCGCGGGCGGCACCGCCTCGGGGCGGCCGGTGAAGGCGGTGCAGGTGGGCGGGCCGCTCGGCGCCTACATGCACGCCTCCCAGTTCGACACGCCCTTCGGCTACGAGGAATTCGACGGCCAGGGCGGGCTCATCGGCCATGCGGGCATCGTGGTCTTCGACGAGAGCGCCGACATGCTGGAGATGGCGCGCTTCGCCATGGAGTTCTGCGCCGTGGAGAGCTGTGGCAAGTGCACCCCCTGCCGGATCGGCGCGGTGCGCGGGGTCGAGACGCTCGAGCGCATCCGAGCCGGCGACGGTGCGGCGGTGGAGCTGCTCGCCGACCTCTGCGACACGATGAAGGACGGCTCGCTCTGCGCGCTGGGCGGGTTCACCCCCTACCCCGTGATGAGCGCGCTGCGCCACTTCCCCGAGGAGTTCGGCGCCGCGCGGGAGGCCGCGGAATGAGACCCGGGGCCGGTTTCGCCGCGCGGAGAGCTGGCGCGGCACTGACGTATCCCCTGAGTATTTGGGCCAAGAAGAAGGATCTGGGCGAATGAAGGATTTCGTCATTCCCTGGGACGACGCGGACAAGGGCACGCCGGCGAAAACCGGCGCGCCGGTGACGCTCAGCGTGGACGGGATCGCCGTCACGGTGCCCGAGGGCACCTCCGTCATGCGCGCGGCCGCCGAGGCGGGCATTCAGGTGCCGAAGCTCTGCGCGACCGACAGCCTGGAGGCCTTCGGCTCCTGCCGGCTCTGCGTGGTGGAGATCGAGGGGCGGCGCGGCACGCCTGCTTCCTGCACCACGCCCGTGGCCGAGGGGATGGTGGTGCGCACCCAGACGCCCAAGGTGCAGAAGCTCCGCAAGGGGGTGATGGAGCTCTACATCTCCGACCACCCGCTCGACTGCCTGACCTGCGCCGCGAACGGCGACTGCGAATTGCAGGACATGGCCGGCGCGGTGGGCCTGCGCGACGTGCGCTACGGCTACGAGGGCGAGAACCATGTCGCCGCGCGCTCGAACGGCGAGGCGAACCCGCGCTACCTGCCCAAGGACGAGAGCAATCCCTATTTCACCTACGATCCGTCGAAATGCATCGTCTGCTCACGCTGCGTGCGCGCCTGCGAGGAGGTGCAGGGCACCTTCGCGCTGACCATCGAGGGCCGCGGCTTCGACAGCCGCGTGTCGGCGGGCATGGCGGGCGACGATTTCCTGAACTCTGAATGCGTGAGCTGCGGCGCCTGCGTGCAGGCCTGCCCGACGGCGACGCTGCAGGAGAAATCCGTGATCGAGCTCGGCACGCCCGAGCGCAAGGTCGTGACCACCTGCGCCTATTGCGGGGTGGGATGCTCCTTCGAGGCGCAGCTGAACGGCGACCAGCTCGTGCGCATGGTGCCCTGGAAGCAGGGCAAGGCGAACCGGGGGCATTCCTGCGTGAAGGGCCGCTTCGCCTACGGCTATGCGAGCCACCCTGACCGCATCCTGAACCCGATGATCCGCGAGACGATCGACGAACCCTGGCGCGAGGTGTCCTGGGACGAGGCGCTGTCCTTCGCCGCCGGGCGCCTGCGCGGCATCCAGGAGGCGCACGGGCGCCAGGCCATCGGCGGCATCACGTCGAGCCGCTGCACCAACGAGGAGACCTACCTCGTCCAGAAGATGATCCGCGCCGTCTTCGGCAACAACAACACCGACACCTGCGCGCGGGTCTGCCACTCGCCCACGGGCTACGGGCTCAAGACCACCTTCGGCACCTCCGCGGGCACGCAGGATTTCGACTCGGTGGAGCACACCGATGTCGTGCTGGTGATCGGCGCCAATCCGACCGACGGGCACCCGGTCTTCGCCTCGCGGCTCAAGAAGCGCCTGCGCGCGGGCGCGAAGCTCATCGTGGTCGACCCGCGGCGGATCGACCTCGTGCGCACGCCCCATATCGAGGCCGCGCATCACCTGCCGCTGCGCCCGGGAACCAACGTGGCGGTGCTGACCGCCCTGGCCCATGTCATCGTGACCGAGGGTCTGGTGGACGAGGACTTCGTGCGCGAGCGCTGCGACTGGGACGAGTTCCAGGACTGGGCGGGCTTCGTCGCCGAGGACCGGCACTCGCCTGAGGCCACCGAGGCGCTCACCGGCGTGTCGGCGGCCGAGCTCCGCGCCGCGGCCCGGCTCTATGCCACGGGCGGCAACGGTGCGATCTACTACGGGCTCGGCGTGACCGAGCACTCCCAGGGCTCCACCACCGTGATGGCGATCGCGAACCTCGCCATGGCGACCGGCAACATCGGCCGGCCGGGCGTGGGCGTGAACCCGCTCCGGGGCCAGAACAACGTGCAGGGCGCCTGCGACATGGGCTCCTTCCCGCATGAGCTGCCGGGCTACCGCCATGTCTCGGACGAGGCGGCGCGGGAGGTGTTCGAGCGGATCTGGGGCGCGACGATCGACCCCGAGCCGGGCCTGCGCATCCCCAACATGCTGGACGCGGCCGTCTCGGGCGAGTTCCGCGGCATCTACATCCAGGGCGAGGACATCCTGCAATCCGATCCCGACACGCACCACGTCGCCGCGGGCCTTGCCGCGATGGAGTGCGTGATCGTCCACGATCTCTTCCTGAACGAGACCGCGAACTACGCGCATGTCTTCCTGCCGGGCTCCACCTTCCTGGAGAAGGACGGCACCTTCACCAACGCCGAGCGCCGGATCAACCGGGTTCGCAAGGTGATGGAGCCGAAGAACGGGTTCGCCGACTGGGAGATCACCCAGATGCTGGCGAATGCCATGGGCGCGGACTGGGACTACACGCATCCCGCCGAGGTCATGGACGAGATCGCCGCCACCACGCCCTCCTTCGCCGGCGTCTCCTACGCGGTGCTCGAGGAAAAGGGGTCCGTCCAGTGGCCCTGCAACGAGGCCAGGCCCGAGGGCTCGCCGGTGATGCACATCGACGGCTTCGTGCGCGGCAAGGGCAAGTTCGTGCTGACCGAATACGTGCCCACAGAAGAGCGGACCGGCCCGCGCTTCCCGCTTCTGCTCACCACCGGGCGGATCCTCAGCCAGTACAACGTGGGCGCCCAGACCCGGCGCACCGCGAACACGGTGTGGCATGAAGAGGACGTGCTGGAAATCCACCCCAACGACGCCGAACTGCGTGGCATCCGCGAGGGCCAGTGGGTGAAGATCGCGTCCCGCAAGGGCGAGACCTCGCTGCGCGCGCACCTGACAGAGCGGATGGCGTCGGGCGTGGTCTACACCACCTTCCACCACCCCGACACGCAGGCCAACGTGGTGACGACCGACTATTCCGACTGGGCGACCAACTGCCCGGAATACAAGGTGACGGCTGTGCAGGTGAGCCCCTCGAACGGGCCGACGGAGTGGCAGGAGGACTACGCGGCCATGGCGGACCGGGCACGCCGCGTGCTGCCGGCGGCGGAGTGACATGACCCGCGATCCGCGCATCGAGATCGGCCCCCGGGCCGCCCTGCCGCTGGCGGACGAGGTGCCCGTGGCGCTCGTCTACAACGGCGAGACGCAGGCGGTGATGATGGCCACGCCGCGCGATCTGGAGGATTTCGCGCGAGGCTTCTCGCTGACCGAGGGGATCGTCACGGCGGCCGACGAGATCGAGGAAATCGAGATCGTCGACCACGGGCGCGGGTTCGAGGCGCGGATGTGGCTGCCCGAGGCGGCGGCGGGGCGGCTCGCCGCGCGCCGGCGCGCGATGACGGGGCCGGTGGGCTGCGGGCTCTGCGGCATCGACTCGATCGAGGCGGCGCTTCGCCCCGCCGCGCAGGTCGCCACCGACGCGCTGCGCCTTTCGGCGCCCGACCTGCGCGCCGCGCCCGAGGCGCTGCGCCGGCGCCAGCCGGGCCATGATGCGACCCATGCCATGCACGCCGCCGCGCTCTGGGAACCGGGGCGCGGTCTCCTCTTCCCGCGCGAGGACGTGGGCCGGCACAACGCGCTCGACAAGGTGGCGGGCGCCTGCCTCGCCGCCGGCGAGACGGGGCGCGGCCGCGCCGTGGTGCTGACCTCCCGCGTGTCGGTGGAGATGGTGCAAAAGGCCGCCGCGATGGGCGCCGAGGCTGTTGTCGCCGTCTCCGCGCCCACCGCGCTCGCCGTCGAGATGGCCGAGGCCGCGGGGTTGACGCTCTTGGCCGGGCTCAAGCACACCGCGCGGGTTTACGCCCACCCGCACCGACTGACCGAGGGAGCGATCGAATGACCGAGGGAGCGATCGAATGACCGAGGAAAAACTCGTCCGCATGGCGAACCAGATCGCCACCTTCTTCCACTCGCAACACGACGCGGACCGCGCGGCACAGGTGGCCCGACACCTTGCCGATTTCTGGGAGCCGCGCATGCGCAAGGACCTCTTCGCACTCATCGAGCGCGGCGGCGCGGGCCTCGACCCGCTGGTGATCGAGGCGGCGGGCCGGCTCCGGGCCGAGGCGTGACGTAAGGACGCGCCGAAAGACGCACGCGAAACTCAGCTTTCTTGATCTGGATCAACGAAGGGTATGCTGTTGTATTCCATAGCCGCGATATGACGCGGAGGATGCACATGACCGATACCCGACTCCCGAAAGCCAGCCGTCGCAGCTTTCTCGGCCTCGCGGCCGGGGCCGGCGCGCTCGCCCTCGCGGGGCCCGGCGCCGAGGCGCAGGCGCGCGTGCCCACGAACGCCCATATCGTCATCCTGGGCGCCGGCGCCGCCGGCACCTCGCTCGCCAACCGCCTTGTGCAGCGCCTCGAGGGCGCGCGCATCACCATCGTGGACGGCCGGGCCGAGCATTGGTACCAGCCCGGCTGGACGCTGATCGCCGCGGGGTTGAAACCGGCGGAATATTCGGTCAGCACGACCACCGAATGGCTGCCCCAGGGCGTGGCGCTCCGGCCGGAATACGCCGCCGAGATCGACCCGGAGGCAAAGCGCGTGGGCCTCTCCGGCGGCGAGAGCCTCGACTACGACTACCTGATCGTGGCGTCGGGCATCTCGCTCGACTGGGACGCGGTCGAGGGCTTCTCTCTCGACATGGTGGGCCAGAACGGCATCGGCGCGGTCTACGCGGGCCCCGAACATGCCGCGAAGACATGGCAAGCCATGGACCGCTTCACCGACGAGGGCGGGGAGGCGGTGTTCTTCCGGCCCGCGACCGAGATGAAATGCGCGGGCGCGCCGCTCAAGTACACCTTCCTCACCGACGACTACGCGCGCCGCAAGGGCAACCGCGCGAATACGAAGATCACCTACGCCGCGCATTCGGGCAGCTATTTCAGCGTGCCCATCGTGCACGAAAAGGTGCGGATGCTCTTCGACGACAAGGGCATCGAGACGCGCAAGAATCACGTGCTGAAGGCGATCGACCCCGGCCGGAAGCTGCTGACCTTCGCCACGCCCGACGGCGACACGGAGATGCCCTACGATTTCACCAACGTGATCCCGCCCATGCGCGCGCCCGACGTCGTGCGGCAGTCGGGGCTGTCCTGGGCCGACCGGTGGACCGACCAGGGCTGGGTGGAAGTGGACCAGCAGACCCTGCGCCACCGCCGCTACCCCGACGTGTTCGCCGTGGGCGACGTGGCCGGCGTACCCAAGGGCAAGACCGCCGCGAGCGTGAAATGGCAGGTGCCGGTGGTCGAGGCGCATCTGGTCGCCCAGATCGCGGGCGACACGACGGACGCGGCCTATAACGGCTACACCTCCTGCCCGCTCATCACGCGCGTGGGCCGGGCCATGCTGATCGAGTTCGACTACAACAACGACCTCACCCCGAGCTTCCCCGGCGTGATCGCGCCGCTCGAGGAGCTCTGGATTAGCTGGCTCATGAAGGAGGTCGCGCTGAAGGCCACCTACAACGCCATGCTGCGCGGCAAGGCCTGAGGAGGATACCCCATGCAGGAACTCACCTTCGAGACCATGATCGCCGTGTTCGAGGAAATGTTCGGACCGGTGCTGTTCTGGGCCCTCGTGATCGCCGCGGCGGTGGTCACGCTGGGCTACATCTACGTTCTGATCCGCGACCGCGCGGTGAGCTGGCAGAAATTCCTGGCGGCCCAGCTCGCGATGCCCGTGGGCGCCGTCGCCGCCGTGTGGTTCGTGATGGCGATCACGGATTCGGGCATGTCCGATATCGGGGGCCCGATCGACGTGATCGTGATGCTCGGCGTCGCGGCGGCCGGCGCGGTCGGCGCGGCGATTCTCGTCTACACCGTCCAGTCCCTGCTGTTCCCGCCCGAGCGCGACGCCTGAGCCATTCCCCGAGGGCCCGATCTTCACGCGCTCCCTCGCCTTGTGTGCATGATATGCTAGCTCTAAGGCTGAGGGGCCGCGACTCCGGCGGCCGCGCCCACGCGGGAGGGACGCATGGAAAAGGGACGGAGGCAGCAGTCGCGATCGATAACTGTCTCGGGCGGGCGCCCGGCCGGCTCCGCGCCGCGAGGTGCGCCATGAACCAGCAACTGCCCCGGTCCCGGACGCTCGCGCTGGAACAGGATGGCCCGTGGCTGACGGTGTGGTTCGATGACCCTGCCAACGGCAACGCCCTCGGACGGACCCGGATCGCCGAACTGGCGCGACTCACGCACGGGCTGGCGCTGCGCCCCGACATTCGCGGCGTGCTCTTCCGCGGTCGCGGCGGCGTGTTCTGCGAGGGCGCGCTCGGCGACGTGCTGCGCGCGGGGGCCAACCGCGACATCGACCGCGAGGCGCTCGTGCAGGCCAGCCGCTCGTTCGGCGCGCTCCTTCGGCGTGTCGCCACGCTGCCGCAGCTGACCGTGATGGCCGTCGAAGGGCCCGCGCACGCTGCGGGCTGCGGCTTTGCCGCTGCGGGCGACCTGGTGCTCGCCGCCGAGGGCGCGGAGTTCGCCTTCACCGACACGCGGCGCGGGATGGTGCCCGCGCAGATCGCCCCGATCATGCTGGCGCGGCTGGGGCATCGCGCGGCGCGCCGCCTGCTTCTGCTGGGAGAGCATGTCGACGCGCGCGCGGCGCTCGATATCGGCCTGGCGGATGCCGTCTTTCCCGACAGCGCCGCCCTCGACGCCGAGATCGCGCGCATCCGCGACGGCCTGACGCTCTGCGCGCCGGGCGCCGTCGCGGCCACCAAGCGCCTGCTGCTGGACCTGCCCGGCCTGCTGCCGGACGAGCAACTCGACATGGCGGCCGACGTCTTCGCCGACCAGATCGAAAGCGCGGAAGGGCGCGAGGGGCTGGAAAGCTTCTTCGGCGCCCGTAGCCCCGGCTGGACCTCCCCCGGCGGGGGCCGCGGAACGCCGCGCGGCTCCTGACGCGTCAGGGGTTGCAGGCCGGACAATCGCCGGGGTCGCCCGGTTGCGGGTAGCCCGCGGGCGCGGCCTCGTGGCCGCAGGCCACGCATCCCAGCACATCTTCCCCCGGGCGGAGCGTCGGTCCCCCGCACCACGCACAGGGCCGCGCCGGCCCCGCGCGCAGGCGGCCGTATCCCGGCGCGCCGCAGGCGGGGCAGGCCCGCGCCAGGCGCTCCGCGAAACGTTGGGCCAGCCGGCCGATGGTGGACATCCGCGCCGGGTTCATGTGGGCGCGCATGTCCGTCTCGACGCGGGCGAGCCCGTCGGCCGAGGCCGCGGCGCTTTCCTCCACGGCGCGGGCGAGCGCCGCGCGCGCGGCGATCCCTTTGCGCACCGGCCCCGCGCCCGCGTTCGGCCGCACCACCGCCGCCTGGCGGGGAAAGCCGATCCCGGCGAGGAAGCTCTCCAGCGTCTCGACCGACGCGGCCTCCGTCGCGGCATAGACCGGGGCGCTGTCCACGATCTCTTCCCAGAGGACGAGGCCGCGGGCGTCGTCCACGAGCACCAGCACTTCTGCCCCCGCCGGCAGGAAGGGGATGGAGGGGTGCGGCCCGTAGGCCCCTTCGGAGGCG
This sequence comes from Rhodosalinus sp. 5P4, assembly GCF_041365695.1. NCBI lineage: Bacteria > Pseudomonadati > Pseudomonadota > Alphaproteobacteria > Rhodobacterales > Paracoccaceae > Rhodosalinus > Rhodosalinus sp. 5P4. The sequence goes on along the minus strand of NZ_JBGFSJ010000001.1, from coordinate 464,370 downwards.
AGCCCCAGGTCCGAGCCCGCCGCCCGCATCCCGAGCCGCGCCTTGGCGAGCGCCGCTTCGCGCAGACCGCCCGCGCGCGGGATCTCGCCCGTGAAGGTGCCGAGCGCGTCGGTGTCGAGCCCCCGCGCCACCTCCACCGCCAGCCCCGCGACGCGCGAAAGAGGCGGCGCGATGGCCGCCTGCTTCCCGTGCATGGTGGCCAGAACCGCCCGCCGGCCGGCCCAGAGCGCCGGGCCCACGGGCCCGGACACCCTCATCCCACCGCCTTCAGCACCGGCCCGGGCCGTGCCACGCCCTCGACGGCCTCCCATTCGAGGTCGCCCGTGTAGCGCCACGCCACCTGCCCCGCCTCGTCGAGGGCGAAGAGGTGAAGCCAGCGGTTGTCGAACAGGGCGCGCACACCGTCGTGGCGCTTCAGGATGTCGCTCATCGCCTCGCGCGGCGCCTCGATGCAGACCGACAGGCGCAGGGGCTCATGCGCGAGGCCCTCGCCGTCATGCACCGCCTGCCAGGGCAGCCCGGCCCGCATCAGCCCGCCGTTGCCCTCCACCACGCCGATCCCGCCGGTGACGTTGTGCAGCAGCTTGTTGCCGCCGCCGAACGCCTGCGGCGCCACGGTCGAGCCGTAGTATTGCAGGCTGATCCAGCTCGCCACCACCACGGGCGCCGTCATGATGAGTTCCAGCACGCCGAAGCCCTCGTCGGCCCGCCAGTCGTAGTTGTGCAGGAAGGCGCGGCCCTCGAGCGACCGGCCCCCGGTGCGCGTGCGCGGCGCCGCGATGAAGGCCCGGCAGCCGGCGAGCGCCCATTCCGGACGCACCTCCGCCCAGTCGCGCGCGCGCGCCGCGACCTCGGCCTCGCCAGCCGCGCGCGGCAGCCGCAGCGCGCGCTCCGCCCGCGCCACGCGCCCCGCCTTGGCAAGCCAGCCCTTCACGTCCCCAAGCAGGGCCTTGTGCTGGCTGGCGTCGATGTCCGCCTCGTAAAGCTTCACCGTGTCGGTGGTGGTATCGTGCAGCGCAGCCACGAAAAGCGTATCGCCCGGGATCTCGATGCCCTTCGCGGCGACGCCCTGGCGCACCTCCGGATCGTTGAGCAGCGCGGCCAGAAGCCGGGCGTTCACCTCGCCGGAATAGCCGCCGCACGCGCCGCAGTGATAGGCCGAGGCGTGCGGGTTGTTGGTCACGTTCGCGCCGTGGCCCGCCAGCAGCACGATGCGGCCGAAGCCCTCGGTGAGCGACATGGCGCGCAGCACGGTTTCCGCCGCGCCGACCCGCTCGGACAGCGACAGCGCCGGGTCGAGCCGGGGCGCGGGCCCGTCGGGCAGCTTGCCCTCCTCGAGGCCGAGCGCGTCCCGCACGAGCCGGCCGGCATAGACCGGCCCCATCGCCTCCACGAAGGCGAAGGAGGAGACGGCGGCGAACTTGAACCGGCCCCAGGCGCGCTTCGCCCGCGCGGTGAACCGCGCCTGGCGGTCGGCCTCCTCGATCTCGGGCCCGCCCGCGACGGAGCACACGCCGGGGTTCAGAAGCACGGGCAGGCGCAGCTCCTCCACGTCGGAGGCGAAGCCACGGTGCTTCGTGGCGAGCCCGAAGAACCCGGCGAAGCCCAGCGTCTCGATGCCCGGATCGACCGATTCCAGCGCCCGGCGGAACACTTCAGAGCGCACGTCGATGCAGAAGGCGGCCTGAAGCGACGGACGCTCTGTCGCCGGCGCGGGCGGCTGGGTCGCGAGCGTCGCGGCGATCTCGCGCTGCGCGGCGCGTTCGGCCGCCTCCTGCAGGATCTCGTCCACCACGAGATCCTCGCCCGGCGCCAGCGGCGCCGCGTGAGAGGCGCGCACGCGCTCCCAGCGGTCGAGGATCGCCTCCTCATACTGGATAAAGAGCGCCTCTTCCCAGAGGAGCCGGATCGCCAGCATCTCGGTCACCACCGGATCGGTCCCGCCGCCCAGCTCCGCCTGCCACAGCTGGTAGCGGGCGTATTGCGCCCAGCCGCCCATCGTCATGAGAAGCTGGTGGAAATAAGTGGGCAGCGCCGCGTCGACGAGGCCCAGCCGGGACGCGGCGCGCGCGATCGCGTCCTCGGCGTGTTCAGGCGCCTCGGCCACATGGGCGGCGAAGCCCTCGAGGCCGTGGATCTCCGGCGTCAGGTCATGGGTCGCCACGGCGCGCCACTCGGCATAGGCGCCGCGGCGCTTGGGCGCCTTCCAGAGCGCCTGCCCCGCGTCGAAGAAGCTTGCCGCCCACTGGCTGACCCGGTCCGCCACGAGGCCGGGCCAGTCGAGCCCGCAATGGTCCGACGCCATCTCCGCCACCGTCGGCAGGGCGTGCGGCCGCCGCCGTGGCCGCGCCGCCGCCTCCTTCAGATCGCTCACGCTCGCCGGCCGGGCGGCGTGGCACGACGCGGCGAGCGCGGCCTCCAGATCGGCGTCGGTGATCCGCCCTGCCTCCAGCCGGGACAGATACCACTCGCGCGGCATGGTCACCGGCAGCCCCGCGACCCGGGCGAGCCTTGCGCCCGTCTCGGCCAGCGTCTCGCCCGTCTGGCCGAGGAACGGGTTGACGGCCACGGAAGAGGCCAGCGGCCAGACCGGCGGGATTGCGCGCGCCGCCGCGCCGGCCGCCGCCATGACGGTTCCCGCGGGAAGAGACGTGTTTTCGGTGATATGGGTCATGTCGCTCGCTCCGTCCCGAGATCGTCAGTCAATCCGCCGGATGTGCCATCCGCCGAGGATGCGGTCGAAGACCGCGTTCATGTAGAGCCCGTTCGCCAGGTGCACGCGCAGCCCCGCCGCGGCCGGGTGATAGGCCCAGAGCGGGAACATCGCCTGCGCAACCGCCACCGCGCCGAAGCTGATGACGGCCAGCACGATCAGCGCCCATTCGAGCGGACCCGGCACGGGCGTGGAGGGGAGCGTGCCCGCCATCAGCGCCTCGGCCCCGGTCTGCAGCGCGAAGTAGGCCACCGACGCGGCCACCGACATCAGCGCGGTGCGCTGGGTCAGCACCGTGGGCGCGGCGTCGGCGAAACCCTGCGCCAGCAGGTAGGCCACGCCGAAGATCAGGATCGCGCCCAGCGCGATGGCCTGCGGCGACTTGCCGTCGAAGCCGAAGCCGAAGCCCACTGCCGCGTAGATCACGAGCGCGGCGACGAAGGCGCGCAGCACCGCGCCGCCGGAGGGCACCGCCACCGGCCCCGGCCGCCGGGTCGCGGCCACGCCCTCGACCGCCATGCCCGAGGCCAGGAAGGCATGCGCCTTGTAGAGCGAATGCGCCACGATGTGCAGAAGCGCGAGCGGAAAGAGCGCAAGGCCGCATTGCAGGATCATGAAGCCCATCTGCGCCACCGTGGACCAGGCGAGCGAGGTCTTGACCGCGGGCTGGGTCAGCATGACGAGCCCGCCGAAAAGCGCGGTGAAGCCCCCGATCATCACCAGCACCGCCAGCACCCCGGGCGCGAGCACCATCACGTCGGCGAAGCGGATCAGCAGGAACCCGCCCGCGTTGATGACGCCCGCGTGCAGAAGCGCCGAGACCGGCGTCGGCGTCTCCATCACCTCGGTGAGCCAGCCATGGGTTGGGAACTGCGCGGACTTGAGAAGCGCGGCAAGGGCGAGAAAGCCCGCCGCCCAGAGCGCGGCGTCGGGCGCGACGCCCACACGGGCCGCGGCGAGGATCTCGCCGATGTCACCCGTGCCGTAGCCGGTGTAGAGCAGCACGGCCGCCGCGATCAGCGACGCGTCGCCAAGGCGCGCGGTCACGAATTTCTTGCGCGCGGCCCGCTGCGCCTGCACCCGCTCGGGGTAGAAGAGAAGAAGCCGCGCCAGGAAGACCGAGGTTGCGATGAAGGCGGTAACGAAAACCGCGAGGCTGCCCGCCTGCACGAAGAGCAGCACCGCGGCGAGGGTCAGCGCCATCCAGCCGGTAAAGGCGCCCTGCCGCGCCTCGCCGTCGAGGTAGGTCGCGGTGTAGCGCAGCACCACCCATCCAACGAAGCTCACCAGCAGAAGCATCGTCACGCTGACCGGGTCGAGCCGCGTGGCGACACCGGCGACGACGCCCGTTCCGGCCCCTCGCGTCAGCAGCACCAGAAGCGAGACGACCGCCACCCCGAAGGCGGCGATGGCGGTGCCCTCGGCCAGGCGCGGCACCAGTCCGGGACGGCCGCCGGGGTTCATGAAGGCCGCGATGGCGGCCGCGATCAGCGCCGCCGGCGCCAGTAGAGGTATCGAAAACACGTCCATGCCTGTCTGTCCCTCGCAGATGCAAAATCCCGTGCCGCGATGCAGTATCAGAGGCCGATCCGGATAATAAATTCATTGTATGGTCGAAGTCGTTCTAATAAAGAGAACGATCATGAGCAGCCTGAACTACCACCACCTGCGCTATTTCCACGCGGTCGCCCATGACGGGAACCTCACGCGCACGGCCGAGCGGCTGAACCTGTCGCAATCGGCGCTGTCCACGCAGATCCGCAAGCTCGAGGAGCGCTTGGGCCACCGGCTTTTCGACCGGCGGGGCCGACAGCTCGTGCTGACCGAGGCGGGCCGGATCGCGCTCGATCACGCCGACGAGATCTTCGCGGCGGGCGACGAACTCGTCGATACGCTCAAGGCGGCCGGGCGCGCGCGGCGGGCGCTTCGGGTGGGCGCGATGGCGACGCTCTCGCGCAACTTCACGCTGGGCTTCCTGCGCCCGCTTCTGGGCCGCGCCGATGTCGAGATCGTCCTGCGTTCGGGCAGCCCGGCGGAGCTGATGCAGGGGCTGGCCACGCTCAACCTCGACGTGGCGCTCCTGAACCGCGCGGCGGCGGAGGACGCGGTGACCCCCTTCGTCTCCCACCGACTGGACGATCAGCCGGTCAGTCTGGTGGGCACGCCCGCGCGGCTTGCGGGCGAGCGCGACCCGGCCGCCCTGCTCGCCCGGGAGCCCGTGATCCTGCCCACCGCCGAGAGCCCCGTGCGCACCGGGTTCGACGCGCTCTGCGACCGGCTGGGCATCCGCCCCCAAATCTCGGCCGAGGTGGACGACATGGCGATGATGCGCCTCATGGCCCGCGCCGATGCGGGCCTCGCCGTGCTGCCGAGCATCGTGGTGACGGACGAGCTTTCGACCGGCGTGCTGAAGGAGGCGCAGACCCTTGCGGGCATCACCGAATCGTTTCACGCCGTCACGCTGGAAAGGCGCTTTCCGAACCCGCTCCTGCCCGAGCTCATCCGCCTCGCGGCCCGGCCCCGCGCGGGATGAGGCCGCGCGGCATCGCCCGCTCGGCGTGAAGGGGCGTGGCGGTCGCGCGCCGTTTCCGCGCGTCCCGCGCCCGTGCCGGTCCGCCGGCGTCCCGTCCCGCGCCGGGGGCGCCTCAGCCGATCCCGGGCCGCCCGGGGTCGAGCGCGCGCGTGTCGAGCCCCGCCTCCGCCGCGTCGGCCGGCGCGGGCTGGCCCTGCACCAGCGCCGCGGCGACCCGCGCGAGCCCCGGCGCGGTGTGGATGCCATAACCGCCCTGTCCCGCCAGCCAGAAGAAGCCCGGCGCGTCCGCGGCATGGCCCGCCACCGGCACGCCATCGGCCACGAAGCTGCGCAACCCCGCCCAGCTTCGCTCGATCCGGCGCACGGGCAGTTCGCAGGCCTGCTGCACCCGGTCCACCGCGATGGCGATGTCGATCTCCTCGGGGCGCGCGTCGCAGGGCGCCGAGGGCGTCGTGTCGGCGGGCGAGACCAGGAGCTTGCCTGCATCGGGCTTCATGTAGAACTGTTCGTCGATATCCATGAGCATGGGCCAGCCCGACGGGTCCGCGTCGCCCGGCGTGGCGACGATTGCGGCGCTGCGCCGCTTGGCAACGAGCCCCACCGGCGCGACCCCGGCAAGGCGCGCCACCTCGTCGGCCCAGGCGCCGGCGGCGTTGACGACCGTCTCCGCCCGGACGGGCCCGGCGGGCGTCTCGACCTCCCATCGCCCGCCCCGGCGCGCGACGCCCTGCACCTCCGCCCGGAACAGAAGCGTGCCGCCCGCCGCCTTGAAGCGGCGCAGGTAAAGCTGGTGAAGCGCGTGCACGTCGATATCGGCGGCGTCCGCTTCGAGAAGCGCGGCGGCGACGTAGCCCGGCTTCAGGATGGGCAGCCGGGCCTGCGCCTCCTCGGTGCCCGCGGGCGCGACCGCGTTCCCCACTTTCGCGGCGAAGGCTTCGAGCGCCGCGCGCTGATCCTCCCGCGCGACGAAAAGCAGCCCGCGCGGTGAAAGCAGCGGATGCCCGTCCGGGCCCGTGGCCGAGCGGAAGACGGGCTCGGAAAGGCACGACAGCGCGCGCACGGCTCCGGGCCCGTAACTCATGGTGAAAAGCGCCGCGGACCGGCCCGTGCTGTGATAGCCCGGCGCCTCCTCGCGCTCCAGAAGGGCCACGCGCGCGCTTGCGGCCAGTTCCGCGGCAAGCGTGCTTCCCGCGATCCCGGCCCCGATCACGGCCACGTCGTACTCTGCGTCGTCCATTCGAGGCCTCCGTAAGGAACGCTCCGATCCGTGCGGGTATAAGTCGGCGCCCGCGGAAGCCAAGCCCCGGCGCGGGGCGCGTGCCGTGGCGGCCCTTTCGCCCCCTCGCGTGGATCGGCGCCCATGCGCGGGCGCCTGAGCGCGCCGCCCCGCCGTTCACCCCGCGATCTCGCCATAGCGGGCAATGAGCCATCGCGCGGTTTCGGACGAGACGGGCGCGCTGGCCGCCGACAGCAGGCAATGCGCGTAAAGGCGATACGCCGCCTCGTCGCGCAGAAGCGCGCGGAAGCGGGCCCGGTGCCAGGCGTAGGCCTCCTCCTCCAGCGCGGCGAGGCCGGGGATCGCCAGAAGCGCCGCCCGCTCGCCCGCGCGCAGGGGCGCGCTGCGCCCGATGGTCGCGTTCTCCACCGTGTTGAAGTTCCGCTCCACCCAGTAATGCAGATCGACGCGCTTTGCCGAGCGGTTGGGCAGGCCCCGGTCGCGCTTGACGAGGAAGCTCTCCGCCGAGCGGAGCGAGTAGTGGTTCGTCTCGGCCAGCCCCCGGGCCACCGGCGCGCCCCAGAGCGAGAGCCGCCCGGCCCGCCCCGCGACATGGCCCGCCAGCGGCTGCCCGTCCCCGTCCCGCCAGGCCGGGACCGTGTCCCGGCGCTGGCCCGGGCGGTGCACGCCGAACCGGGTGAACGGCCCCGATGGCCTGAAGAGCGTCTTGAAAAGCGTCGCGGCGACGGGGAAATCCTGATCCGGCGCCGCCGAGGCCGTGAAGAGCGCCGGCACCGCCCCCTCCTCGAGCCGGGCGCGGCCGTTCGCGCCGAAAAGCCGCCAGGGCAGCGCCACCGCCTCCGCCTCCCCGTCGAGCCGGGCGAAAAGGTCGGCAAGCCGGCCTTCGCCCGCGTGGATGTTGGGATACTCGTCGGCGTCCGCCACCAGCGCCCAGTCCGCCGCCTTGCGCTCGGGCTGGCGCCAGGCGTCGCGCAGCGCCAGCCATTGCGGGCTCTCGCCGCGCGGCACCTCCTGGGGCAGGTGCCGCAGCGCCCCCGCACGGGCCATGAGATCGAGCATCCGGGCCGTGGGGTCGTCGCAGTCATTGGAATAGACGAGCAGCTCGGTCACGCCGATGGCGCGCATGTGCGCCACCCAGTCGACCAGGAAGGGCCCCTCGTTGCGCAACGTGCTCACGCACAGGATGCGGTCCATGGGTCCTCCCGTCCGCGCCGCCTCGTCCGAAGGAACACTGCCGGAGGCCGGGCGGGCGGCGCAAGCCCGGTTGACCACTCGACCGGGGCCGCGCCGCGCCCTAGCTTGGCCGACAAGGAACACACCCATGCTGATCGTCGCGCCCAACACCGTCCTGAACCCCGCCGCGCTGGAAACCCGGCGCGTGCCCAAGAAGCTTTTCCGACGGGTGGCGATCCTGCCCCGGCGCGCGGGTCCGGCGGCATGGGCGCGTATCCTCTTCGACGCGCAACTCCTGCGCTATCTCGGCGCGCTCGCGCCCTTCGTCGCCGCCATGCTGATCTGGCCGCGTCTCGCCTTTCCCATCGCCCAGGCCCCGATCCTGATGGTGCTGCTCGTGGGGGTGGTCGAGATGAAGGTGCTGCGCCTCTCCGCGAGCGCCCGCAAGGACGTGATCGACGAGGACGACGCCGCCCGCGCGCTCGACACGCTGCGCTTCCGCGCCACGCGTATCCTATCGCGGATCGCCGCGCGGCGGGGGCTTTCTGAGGGAGAGCTGCATCTCGTGGTAGAGCAGTCCGAACTCGCCCGTGTCGTGCCGCTCACCCTCGTCTCGGTGCAGCGCGCGAGCCCGGGCGCCGAGGTGCTGGCCCTCGACACTTCGGAACAGGAGATGCTGCGCGCCGAGCTTTTCGCCGAGGGTCTCGACGAGCGGACGCTGCACCGCGCCAACCTGCGCGAGGACGTTTTCCTGCGCGACGTCGGTTTCGCCGCCGAAGGCGTCTCCGCCCATGCGCGGCTCGCCGCGCTGATGGACGCCGCGCCCGCGCGCGAGGTGCCGGCATGAGCGTGAACGCGCAGACCGTCTCGGCCGGCGAGGCGCTCGAGGTGCTGGAGGCCGGCTGGCGCGCGCAGTCCGCGGGCGGGCTCACCGCCTCCTGGATGCTTCACGGCCGGCCGGGCGTGGGCAAGACGCAGTTGGTGGCGGAGCTGGCGCGGCGGATCGGCGCGGACCTCTACGACCTGCGCCTAACCACCATCGAGCCGCAGGACCTGCGCGGCCTGCCCTATTACGATCACGAGGCACGGCGCACCGTCTGGTACCGCCCCGAGGACCTGCCGGACGACCCGGAGCGGCCTGCCGTCCTCTTCCTCGACGAGCTCACCTCCGCCGCGCCCTGGCTTCAGCCCACGGTCTACGGGCTCCTGCAGGAGCGGCGCGTGGGCCGGCACCGCCTGCCCGCCTCGGTCTTCGTCGTCGCGGCCGGCAACACCGTGGAGGACGGCGCGGTGGCCTATGAGATGGGCACCGCGCTTTCGGACCGGCTGATCCACCTCGCCGTCCGCGCGAGCGCGGAGGACTGGCTGTCGGGCTTCGCGGTGGACCGGGGCATTCACCCGGCCGTCACCGCCTTCCTGCGCACGCGCCCCGACCTTCTGGAGACCACCGAGGAGACGCTGAAGCGCGGGCTGACCGTCGCCTGCACGCCCCGCGCCTGGGAGCGGGTGAGCGACATCATGAAGAGCGTCCCCTGGGGCCGGCCCGCGCGGGCGATGATCGCGGGCACCGTGGGCGAGGCCCCGGCCGCGGAATTCGCCGTGGTGGCCGAGGACGTGGCGGCCTCGCTCGAACTCGACGCGCTGCTCGCCGCGCCGCCGAAGGACCGCTGGGCGCTCTATCCGGACACGCTGAACGGGCTCAACGCGCTGGTCTACGCGCTTGCAGGCGCGGCGGACGCGGCACGCATCGCCCCGGCGATCGAGGTGATGGCGGGGCTCCGCGAGCTTCCGAAGCACCGCGAGGAAGAGGTGTTCCGCCGCCTGCCGCTGGGCGAGCTCACCGCCTTCGGCTTCGAGATGCTGATCCGCAAGGCGCTGGAAGCGGGGCTTCAGGACGCCTTCCTGCGGTCGGAGGCCTACGCCGCCTACGCTTCCGAACGCCGCGCCGCGGGGCTCGAATGAGCGGGCACTCCGACCGCGCACGCCGCGCGCTCGCCCATCTCGCCGAGGCCGACCCCGCGCTTGCCGCGCTCGCGCTCTGGTGCGCCCACCGCGACGGGACGGGCGAGATGCGCAGCGAGGGCGCGACGATCTACTACGACGCGGGCTTTCCGCTTCGCCCGCTGCCCGAACAGGTGGGACTCGCCGGGCATCATGTGCTCCACGCGGCGCTCGGCCACGGCGCGCGCAAGGCGGCGATGGGCGCGCGCCAGGGCGCGGGGTTCGATCCCGCGCGTTTCGCGCTCGCCGCCGACGCCATCGTGAACGAGGCGCTCATGCTCGCCGGTCACGCCCTGCCGCGCCCCGCCGTCCGGCTGACCGAACTGCTGGCCGCCGCGGGGCTCGGGACAGCGGCCCCCGAAACCGCGCTCGCCGACTGGGACGTGGAGCGGCTCTACACCCGCTTGCCATCCCGCGAGGGCGCGGGGGGCGAGGAGGTCGCGGCCTACGCCGCCGCCAAGGGCTTTTCCGAGGATTTCGAGGCCGAGGCGGCGGGGTCGTCGGGCCGCGAGAGCGCCCCCGAGGACTGGCGCGGCGCACTCGCCCGCGCGATGGAGGCCGGGCGGCGCGCCGGGCGCGGGATCGGGCGGCTCGCGGGCCGCGTGGCCGACATCCCCGACACCCGCACACCCTGGGAGCTGGAGTTGCGCGGGCTGCTCGCCAAGGCCGCGACCGAGATGCCGGAGCCCGCCGCCCTTCGCCCCGCGCGCCGCTGGATCGCGATGGCCGCCGAGGCGGAAGCCCGGGGCGCCGCCCTGCCCGGTTTCCAGCCCGGCACGGCGCGCACGGGGCGGCGGCCGCGCATCGCGGTCGGGCTCGACAGTTCCGGATCCATCGACGACGCGACGCTGGCGCGCTTCGCCGCCGAACTCGACGGCGTCGCCCGGCGCAGCCGGGCCGAGACGCATCTTCTGGCCTTCGACGAAACCGTCCACACCGCCCGCGAGGTCGGCCCCGGCGGCTGGGACGCGGCGCTGCGCGCGCGCCCGCTGCGGCGCGGGGGCGGCACCGCCTTCGGCCACGTGATCGCCCGGGCGGTGGAGATCGACGCGTCGGCCGCGGTGATCCTCACCGACCTCGACGGCGCCTTCGGTCCCGCGCCGCGGGGCCTTCCGGTGATCTGGGCGGTGCCCGGCGCGCCCCCGGCGCCCCCGCCCTTCGGCCGGGTCCTGCGGCTCGACCGCTGAGGCTGCGACATCGCGTCCGGATGGCGCGAGTTCTTGCGAATGGCTCTCACTTGCATTGACAAATGCGACTAACTCGCAATATTGGAGGCGTGAGGCTGCACGCCTCGATGCAACGAAGGTTCACGTAAAGGATGCTGACGAAACGCATGTTCCTGGCCGCGGCGACGGCCTGCGGACTCGCCCTTGGCACCGGCCCGGCGATGGCCTCCGAAAGGCTCGACGTCGTGGCCACCACCGGCATGATCGCCGACGCGGCCCGCGAGGTGGGCGGCGAGCTTCTGGAGGTGCGCGCGCTCATGGGTCCCGGCGTGGACCCGCACTCCTACCGGCAGACCCGCAGCGACATCGTCGCCATGGCCCGCGCCGATCTGGTGTTGTGGCATGGGCTCTACCTGGAGGCGCAGCTCGAGGAGTTCCTGCTGGACCTCGGAGCGGATCGCCCCGTGGTCGCGGTTGCCGAAAACCTGCCGCGCGATGTACTGATCTCGCACGAGGATTACGCCGACAAGCATGACCCGCATGTGTGGATGGACCCCGAACTCTGGGGGCTCGTGGTGCTCAACGTCCGCGACGCGCTGATCGCGGCGCGCCCGGGGGACGAAGCGGCGTTCCGCGCCAACGCAGAGGTGTATCTGGCGCAACTGGCGGAGCTCGCCCGGTATACCGACGCGGTGCTCGCCTCGGTTCCCGAGGAAAGCCGGGTGCTCGTCACCGCCCATGACGCCTTCAACTATTTCGGCGCCGCCCACGACTTCGAGGTCGTCGGCATCCAGGGCATCTCGACCGAGAGCGAGGCGGGACTGCGGCGGATCGGCGAACTCGTGGACATGCTGGTGGCGCGCGACATCGGAGCGGTCTTCGTGGAAAGCTCCGTCTCGGACAGGAACGTGCGCGCGCTCGTCGAGGGCGCGGCGGCACGCGGGCACGAGGTCGTCATCGGCGGCGAGCTCTACTCGGATGCCATGGGCGCGCCCGGCACCTACGAGGGCACCTATCTCGGCATGATCGACCACAACGCCACCGTGATCGCCTCGGCGCTCGGCGGCACGGCCCCCGAACGCGGCATGCAGGGGCTGCTCAACTGATGGAGCGTGACAGGATGCAGACCCCGGGGCTCAGCCTTGCGGCGCGGAACGGCCGGGCCACGGACACCTTCGCGATACCGCCCGGCACGGCGCTCGCCATCCGCGGGCTCACCGTCTCCTACGGAGAGTCGCCGGCGGTCTTCTCGGTGGACGCCACCTTCCCCGCCGGGACCATGTCGGCGATCGTGGGGCCGAACGGCGCGGGCAAGTCGACGATGTTGAAGGCCGCGCTCGGCATCGTTCCGCGCCTCTCGGGAGACGTGCGCATCTTCGGGCAGCCGCTCGAGCGCGCGCGCGACCGCATCGCCTATGTGCCCCAGCGCGCCAGCGTGGACTGGGATTTCCCGACCACCGTCATGGAGGTGGTGCTGATGGGGCTCTACCGCCGGGTGGGTCTGCTCGGCCGCGTCACCGGGCGGCATCGCGCGACCGCGCGGGAATGCCTCGACCGCGTCGGCATGGCGGATTTCGCCCAGCGGCAGATCGGCCAGCTTTCCGGCGGGCAGCAGCAGCGCGTGTTCCTCGCCCGCGCTCTCGCCCAGGAGGCCGATCTCTACCTGCTCGACGAGCCCTTCGCCGGCGTGGACGCCGCGACCGAGCGTGCCATCATCGAGGTGCTGACCTCGCTCAGGGCCGAGGGCAAGGCGGTCATCGCCGTGCACCATGACCTCTCGACGGTGCGCGCCTACTTCGACCACGTCTTCCTGATCAACGTACGCGGCATCGCCGAGGGCCCGGTGGAGACGGCCTTCACCGCCGAGACGCTCAACGCGGCCTATGGCGGACGCCTCGCGGCCACCCATCTCGACGCGCTGGAGCTGGCCGCCTCGTGAGCGCGCTTCTCGACGCGCTCACCCTCGGTGCGGGCTACAACGCCGCGCTCGTGGCGGTGGGCGCGGGGCTTCTTGGCTTCTCCGCCGGGTCGGCGGGCAGCTTCCTGTTCCTGCGCAAGCGCGCGCTCGTCTCCGACGCGGTGGCCCATGCGACACTGCCGGGCGTTGGGATCGCCTTCATGGCGATGGTGGCGCTCGGCGGCGACGGGCGGAACCTGGCCGGCCTTCTGGCCGGTTCGGCGCTCAGCGCCTGGATCGGGCTTCTCGCGCTGGAGTGGATCACCCGGCGCACGCGGCTGTCCGAGGATGCGGCCATCGGCGCGGTGCTGTCGGTCTTCTTCGGCCTCGGCATCGTTCTGCTCACCGTGATCCAGACCATGGGCGCGGGGCGGCAGGCCGGGCTCGAGGACTTCCTGCTCGGCGCCACGGCGGGGATGCTTTGGTCCGACGCCATGCTCATCGCGGGCGGCGGCGCGCTGGTGCTGGCGATCCTCTGGCTGCTGCGCCGCCCGCTCACGCTGGTGGCCTTCGATCCCGACTATGCCGCGGCGGCGGGCTACGACGTGCGCCGCATCGACCTCGCGGCGATGGGGCTCGGCATGGCCGTCACCGTGATCGGGCTGAAGCTTGTCGGGCTCGTGCTGATCGTCGCGCTGCTCATCATCCCGCCCGTGACGGCGCGGTTCTGGACCGAGCGCACGAACCGCATGGTCTGGACCGCCGGCGCGCTCGGCGCGGTCTCGGGCTATGTCGGCGCGGCGATCTCGGCCACCGCGCCGGGCCTGCCCACGGGGCCGCTCATCGTGCTGACCGCCGCGGCGCTCTTCGCCCTTTCGCTGCTCTTCGCGCCGGCGCGGGGCCTGGCCTCCGCGCTCTGGCGGCACCGGCGCTTCCAGCACCGGGTGCACCGGCGGCAGGGCCTGCTCTCGCTCGCCCGCGGCGAGGTGATCCACGACGCCTTCACCCTGCGCGTGCTGCGCGCCGAGGGGCTGATCCGTCCCGACGGGGTGGCAACCGAGGCCGGGCGCGCGGCAGCCGCCAAGGAGGCGCGGGACGAACGCCGCTGGGACGTGGCGCGCGCCGTCCACCAGGACACCGCGCTCGCCGGGCGCTATGACGGGCTGACCCCGATCGAGGACGTCTTCACCCCCGACGAGATCGCGGAGTTCGACCGCCGGATCGGCCCGCCGCACGCAGCCGGAGGACACGCCTGATGGGAGCGGAGTTCGTGCAGTTCTCGCTGACGCCGATCCTGATCGGGGTGCTCGCCTCGGTGGCCTGCGCGCTGCCGGGCAACTTCCTTCTGCTGCGGCGGCAGGCGCTTCTGGGCGACGCCATCAGCCATGTCGTGCTGCCGGGCATCGTCGTGGCCTTCCTGCTCACCGGGGTGGTCGCGGCCGGGCCGATGCTGCTGGGCGCGGGGGGCGCGGCGCTGGTGGCGGTGGGGCTGATCGAGGCGGTGCGCCGCCTCGGCCGGATCGAGCCCGGCGCGGCCATGGGCGTGGTCTTCACCACCCTCTTCGCGGCCGGCGTTCTGCTGCTGGAGCGCAGCGACACCTCGAGCGTGCACCTCGACGTGGAACACGCGCTCATGGGCAATCTCGAATCGCTGGTCTGGCTTCGCGCCGAGGGCTGGGGCTCGCTCCTCGACCCCGCCGCGCTGGCCGCGCTGCCGCCGGAGCTTTTCCGCATGGCAGTGGCCTGTGCGCTCGTGGCGCTGCTGACGGCCGTGTTCTGGCGCTGGCTCAAGATCTCGACCTTCGACGAGGGCTTCGCCACCGGGCTCGGCCTGCCCGTGCGCTGGATCGGCCTTGGCCTCGTGACCGCCGCGGCGGTGGCGGCGGTCGCCGCCTTCGACGCGGTGGGCTCGATCATCGTGATCGCGATGTTCATCTGCCCGCCCGCCGCCGCGCGGCTGATGACCGACCGGCTGGCGCGTCAGGTGGCGTGGTCGGTGGGTTTCGCCACGCTGTCGGCCGTGCTGGGCTACGTGCTCGCGGGCTACGGGCCGCTCTGGCTCGGCGGGCGGGACGCGGTCAGCGCCGCGGGCATGATCGCGACCGTCTCCGGCGCGATCCTCGCGCTTGCCTGCCTCTTCGGGCCGCGTCGGTCCCGTGCGGGTATCGGCCGCGAAGAGGCGGCCTGACGCCCGAACGCAGCGAAATGGCGAAGGCGCTCCGCGCTTTGCCCGCTCGGTGTTTCGCGCTAGCCTAGCCGCCAAGGCAGAGGCGAGAGACTGTGATGCGGCTATCCCGGCGGACGATGGCACTGGGCCTGGGCGCGACGGCGCTCGCGGCCTGCTCGGGCGGTCCCGGACCGAGCGCGCGCGCGCCCGCGGGCGCCGACCCGGCCATGCGCCCCGCGCGCAATCCCGCCTTCGACGCGTGGCTCGACGGCTTCCGCCCCCGCGCCCGTGCCGCGGGCATCTCCGAGGCCACGCTGGAGCGCGCCCTGCCCCGCGCGAGCTTCCTGCCCGGCGTGGTGGAGCGCGACAGGAACCAGGCGGAGTTCACCCGCTCGCTCGAGGACTATCTCGCAATCGCGGCCTCGGACGAGCGCGTGGCCATGGGCCGCGCCATGCGCCGGCGCCACGCGGCCACGCTCGCCGCGATCGACGCGCGCTACGGCGTCGAGCCCGAGATCGTCACCGCGATCTGGGGCCTCGAAAGCCGCTACGGCGAACGGCGGGGCGACATCCCCGTGATCTCGGCGCTCGCCACGCTGGCCTTCGACGGGCGGCGCGGCCCCTTCTTCGAGCGTCAGCTCGTGGCCGCGCTGCGCATCCTCGAGCGCGGCGACATCACGCCCGACCGGATGACCGGAAGCTGGGCCGGCGCCATGGGGCACACGCAGTTCATCCCAACCTCCTTCGAGGCCTATGCCGTGGATTTCACCGGCGACGGGCGGCGGGACATCTGGTCGGACGACCCCACCGACGCGCTCGCCTCCGCGGCGGCCTATCTCGACCGCTTCGGCTGGCGGCGCGGCCAGCCCTGGGGCGTGGAGGTGCGCCTGCCCGCGGGCTTCTCCGGCCCCTTGGGGCGCGGCACCACGCGCAGCCCAGCGGCCTGGGCCGCGGCGGGCGTGCGCGACACGGACGGCCACCGCGTGCCCGACCACGGCCCGGCCTCGATCCTGCGCCCGGCGGGGTCTGCCGGGCCCGCCTTCATGGTGTTCCCGAATTTCGGTGTGATCGCGCGCTACAACAACGCCGAGTCCTACGTGATCGGGGTGGGCCACCTTGCCGACCGGATCGCCGGCGGCCCGCCCATCCGGGCAAGCTTTCCGCCCGATGCAGAGGGGCTCACCCTCTCCGACCGCAAGGAGATCCAGGAGCGCCTCACACGCGCGGGCTTCGACACGAACGGCGTGGACGGGGTGATCGGTAGCGGCACCGAGGCGGCGATCCGCGCCTATGAGCGCGCCCGCCGCCTGCCCGAGACCGGCCGGGCCACCCGCGCGCTCCTCGACCGGCTCCGGCGCGGCGCCTGAGGCGTCAGGGCGCGATCCAGGCGCCCGCGAATCCGTCCGCCCGAGAGAAATCCGCGCGGCGGTGCCAGTCCCCGAGATGAAGCGCCTCGATCCTCTCCACCCGGCCGTCCAGCACCGCGAAGCGCGCGCGCTCCCGCGTCTCCTCGTAATCGGCCACGGGATCGCCGATGGGCCGGCCCGGTTCCGGCCGGCCGCCATAGGCCCGGCGCGCCTCGGGCGACAGGCGCTCCCAAAGCGCGTCGAGCGAAGCGCCGGTGCGTATTTCGACCGTCAGCGCGAGGCGGATCTGCAGCCGGTCCTTCGGCTCCCAGACATGCAGCGCGGCACGGGGCTCGCGCGCGAGTTCGGCCACCTTGGCCGAGGCCGCATCGGTGTAGATCGTGACGCTGCCCGCAGCCTCCGAGGCGCCGCGCAGCACCACGGTGCGCGCCTCGGGCGCGCCGTCCGTGCCCAGGGTGGCCAGCGTCGGGTGACGCGCGGGCGCACGCCGGTCCGCCACGCCGCGCCCAAGGCGCTGCCAGACGCGGGCGCGCAGGCCCTCCAGCGTCTCGAACCACTCACTCATAGCCCGTCATCTCCAGGTAGCCGTGGCCGTCATGGCTGCCGGAGACGGAGACCGGCCCCTCCCAGTAGGGAAAGCTCGTGGCCATCCATGACTGCGGGTTGAGCGGCTCGGTCGTGACGTCGAGCCCTTTGGCGGGCAGCTCCACCCGCCAGCGCACGGGCACCTCGCGGCCCGCCACCTCGGCCGTCCCCAGCGGCGTGAGGCGCAGCGCCCCGTCGCCGTAAGGCGTCTCGGTCCCGTCAGGCGCGATCCAGGTGGCGAAGGTGAAGACGCCGCCCCCCGTCTCGCGGACCTGCGCCGCCATGACCCGCGCGCCGCCATCGAGGCTGATCGAGAACCAGTCCCAGCCCTTCTGGCTTTCGGAGAGCGGCTGGCTGGACCATTCCCGGTCGAGCCAGGCGGTCCCGGTGACCGCCACCTCGCGCCCCTCGAGGGACAGCGTGCCCCGGGCCCTGTAGAAGGGTTGCGAGTAGTAGTGGCTCGCCTGCCCCTCGGCGGACTTGACCGAGAAGCCGTCCTCGCCGTGGAAGACGAAGGGCCCCTCCGCGTCGAGGTCGAGGGCATAGCCGAAACCGGGGCCGGAGGCGGTGACGGTGACCTCCGACAGGCTGGGCCCCGCCGCGCGCCAGTCGTCGATCCAGGCCGCGAAGGGCTCGGCCGTGACGCCCGCCTGCCCCACGCCCCCGCGCGCCAGGCGCTCGGCGTGGTGGTGCCGCGAAGCGGTGGTGAGCGCCGCGTGCCCCATCCAGAGCTGCGGGCTCTGCCACCCGTCCGCCTCGCGCGGGGCGAGCGCGGTGCGGAAAAGCGTCCATTGCACGCCGTAGCGTGCCCCGTCCGTCGCCTGAAGGTTGGCCGTCAGGTACCACCATTCAATGCGGAATTCGGGATGGGCGCCGTGATCCTCGGGAAAGGTGATCGGGGCCCCGCGCTCGGGCAGCGCGAAACCCTCCGCCTCGGTGCCGAGGCCGGCGAAGCCCTGCGCCCGGGCCGTGCCGGCCGCCGCCACGAGAAGGATGGCAAGACATCTAGCGATCATGGGTGAACACCGCGACAAGCTGGCGGGGCGGCATCCGGGCGAGCCGCCGCGCGGGGATGAGCGCGGCCAGGACCGCCGCGAGAACCGCGAGCGCGGCCAGCGGCGCCCACTGGCCGGGAAAGAGGTGCATGGGAAGCCGCCAGCCGAACGCCTCCACGTTCACCACGGCCAGCAGCAGCCAGGCCAGCGCCAGCCCGACCGGCAGCGCCAGCACGAAAGTCAGAAGCGCCAGCATGCCCGCGCGCGCGAGCTCGAGCGTGGCAAGCCGCCGTCGGGCCACCCCCGCCGCCCAGACCGGCGCGAGCTGCGGCAGCCGCATGGCCGAAAGCGTGAGCAGGCTGGTCAGCATCGCCACCCCCGCCACGGCCAGCGTCAGCACGTTGAGCGCGGCCGTCACCGCGAAGGTCCGCTCGAAGACGCCGAGTGAGAAGGCCTTGATCGATGCCTGGTCCACGACCGCCTCCGCCGGCAGGCCGAACTCCTCCACCAGCGCGGCGCGCAACCCCTCGGCCTCTTCCGGTGGCAGGCGAAGGCCGAAGCGCAGCGGCGCCACGTCTGGGAAACGCTCGGTGAAAGGCTCCGCCCCCACGATCGCCTGCCCGGCCGGGTTGCCGTAGTCGGAGTAGACGCCCGCCACCGGCAGCTGCCACCCCGGCGCCAGCTCCACCCGCGTGCCCGGCCAGAGCCCCGCGCGGCGCGCGAGCTGCTCGTTCACGAGCGCCGCCTCCCCCGCCGCGACCCGGTCCCACGGGCGCGCGCCCGCGGCGAGAAGCGGCCAGGCCTCGCGGTAGGTGTCGTGATCGACGACGCCGTAGACCTCCGCGGGCTGCCCCGCGATCCGCGTGTCGGCCCACTGGATCGGCAGCACCGCATCCACGCGCGGCGCCACCCAGTCGCGCAGCGCCGCCGCCTCGGTCCGGTCGCGGGCGCCGATGTAGAGTTCGGCCGCGAGGCGCTGATCCAGCCAGCCCGTGAACCCCAGCCGGAAGGAGGACACCATCGTACCCACGCCCACATTCGCCGAGAGCGCGAGCAGAAGCGCCATCAGCGCGAGCGACAGGCCCGGAAGCTGGTGGCGCGTGTCGGCCCACACCCACTCGGAAAGCGGGCCGCGCGCCAGGGCCGCCGCCCGGCCCAGCACCGCGTGAAGGAACACCGGCAGCGCGAGCGCCGCCCCCAGAAGCAGCCCGCCGAGCGCGGCGAAGCCCGCCAGCAACCCGTCGAAGAGCACCGGGGCAAGCGCGCCGGCCGCGAAGAGCGCCGCCGCGCCCGCGCCCTGCCGCCGCAGCCCGGCCGCGGCCGCCCGCGACCAGGCGCGCGGCTGCGCGGGCGCCAGGAGCGGCAGCCGCCAGAGCCGCCAGATCGCCTGCGCGGCCGCGACCGCCGTCCCGCCGAGCGCCATGGCGAGCCCCGCCGCCGCCCAGCCCGGCCGGAACGCGAGGCTGCCCGTCACCTCCGCGCCGTAAAGCCCCCGCAGCGTCGCCGCCACGTCCGGCAGGAGCACCGTGGCGACGCCGTAGCCCAGTGCGAGCCCGAAAAGCCCCGCAAGAAGCGCAAGCGCCGTCAGCTCCGCCGCCACCACCCGCATCACCAGGCCGAGCGGCGCGCCGAGCGCGCGCAGCGTGCGCACCATCGCGCGCCGCTGCTCGAAGGCGAGGCCGATGGCGCCGTGAACGATGAAGAGCCCCACCGCGAAAGACAGGAAGCCGAAAGCGGTGAGGTTGAGGTGAAAGGACCGCGTGAGCCGCGCGATGTCGCCCTGCGCCTCGGGCGCGCGCTGCACGAGCCCGTCCGCCACCGTCTCGAGCGGCGCGCGCCCGGCGGGCTGATCGGGCAGAACCAGGATCCGCGTGACGGTGCCCGGCGCGCCCGACAGCCGCGCCGCTGTGGCGATGTCGGTGATCGCGCGGCCCTCGGCCAGACCCGCCGAGACACGGATCTCCGGCCAGCCGGCGCGCTCGGCCGCGTTGAGCGCCGCCGCAGTGCCGGGGGCGGCGTAGGCGATGCCGGGCGGCGTCAGGAAGTCGAGCGCGGCCCCGTCGCCCAGCCCCGGGATCGCGCCGCCCGAGGGCGCGGTCAGCGGCTCCACCCCGAGAAGGCTCACCGTCTGGCCCCCCGCGACGAGCTGCGTCTCGATTTCCGGCGACACCCGCCAGCCCGCGCGGCGGAGCGCCGCGAAATCCGCGACGGTGAGCGCGCGGCCCTCGGCCTCGATCACCGCGAGATCCGCCTGCCCGGTGGCCGACTGCGCCGCGGCGTAGCTGGCCCGCGCCTCGGCGTTGATCGCCTGGACGCCGGACCAGAGCGCGGTGGCGAGCGCGAGCCCCGCCAGCAGGGTGACGAGCTGGAGCGGATGGCGACGCCAGTGGCCAAGCAGGGCGACGAGGATCCAGCGGCTCATGCAAGCCGCCCGGCGCGCAGATGCACGCGCCGCTCCATCCGCCCGGCCAGCCGCTCGGAATGGGTGACCATCAGGAGCGCCGCGCCGGTTTCGGCCACGAGTTCCAGCATCAGCGCGAGCACGGCGTCGCCGGTCTCCTCGTCGAGGTTGCCGGTGGGCTCGTCGGCCAGGATGAGCGCGGGGCGCGGCGCGAGCGCCCGGCCGATCGCCACCCGCTGCTGCTGGCCGCCCGACAGCTCCTCCGGGTAGCGCCGCTCGAAACCCGAAAGACCCAGCCTGTCGCTCAGCCGCGCGGTCCAGCCCGTATCCTCGCGCCCGGCGAGCCGCGCCTGGAAGGCGATGTTGGCGCCCGCGTCGAGCGACGGGATCAGGTTGAACTGCTGGAAGACGAGGCCGACCGTCTCGCGGCGCAGCGCCGCGCGGCCCGCATCGTCGAGCGCGCCCACATCCGCGCCGGCGAGCCGCACATGACCCCCATCGGGCGTGTCGAGCCCGGCGACGAGGTTCAGAAGCGTGGACTTGCCGCTGCCCGACTCGCCGGTCAGCGCGAGCGTCTCGCCCGCGTCGAGCGCAAGCGACACCCCCTGCAGCACCGGCGGCCCGCCGGGATAGGTCTTCTCGACTGTGTCGATCTCAAGCAGCATCGCTTCGCCCTCTGCCTTCCAGAGGTGCGTCCCGTGACCGATTTGGCAAGCGCCCGCAAGACCGCAGGACGGCGCGTAGGGGTAGTCTCTCCTACCCTGTCGCGTCGCTCGCATCGTCCGCATCGGCGGTAAGGATGTCCATCGCGTCGAAAAGCTCTTCGAAGTCGGCGTGCAAGGCTTCGCGGCTCGACGCGCCCAGGAATATGGCCGCGAGTTCGTGGCTGTATTCGTCGCGGTGCTTCAACTCGCCCAGCCGCAAGCCTTCTTGCACGTAAAGCTGGATCCGCGCGCCGGGAAACCGCTCTTCGAGGGCGCGGATCTCGTCTTCGCCGGGCGCGTGCGTCACGACTTCGTCGTCGGAATGGCCGTAAAGCCGCGGCATGAACTTGGCGGCGTAACGGAATTCACCGCGACGGGCGGGGTAATCGGGCTTTCGCCCCAGCGCCACGTCGAGCATGACCTCCTTGTGGGGCACACCCTCCACCATGTCGAAGATCGGGCTGTGCGACTTGGAAATGCGCGCGTTGATTTCCAGCAGCGACAGGCTGTCCTCTTCCTCGTGGTAGAAATACTCGATGTTGAACGGCGAATTGTCGAGGCCGATGGCCGCGACGACCTCCGCGGCCGAGGCGCGCATCCGCGCTTTCACCGGCTCGGGAAGCGCGGAGGGATACTCATACCGCTCCAGGCTGGAGCGGTTCGACCCCCGGATCGAATCCACGATCCCGTAGATCTCCGTCTCGCCCCGAAACGCGTAGCCCTCGAGCGTGCATTGCGCGCCCTGTGAAATGATTTCCTCGGCGATGCACTGCGCCGCGCCCGCCTCGGCGATCTCGGCGGGCAAATCGGCATATCCCATCAGCACCTCGAGCGGCTCCGCGAACCGCGAGATTCCCGACCGCGTCTGCGCGAGCGCGTGGGCGTAGTCCTCCCGGTTCTCGACCCGAAATCCGAGGATCGAGGAATGGGCGACGACCGGCTTCAGCCAGAACGGATAGTCGAGCGGCGGCGCGTCCGGGTCCGCCTCGAAGGGATCGACGCGCGCGAAACGCGGCACCTGCCGCGGCACGGCGTTTCGCTGAACGCTCCGGCTCCAGTACTTGTGCTGGCAGCGCAGGACGCTTTCGAGGCTGGGGCCCGGGAGACCGAATTCCCGCCGCAGGATCGGCATCATCACGATGGACGGGAAATCCCAGTAACTCACGATGGCGTCGATCGAACCGTCGAAATCGCGCAGCACGCCCCGCGCCTTGTCGAGCAGGGCTTCCATGTCGAAACGCTCGGCATGGGTGATTTCGTCGAAGTCGAAAAGCGTGTGGAACGCGTAATCGTCCGCATGACGCACGTTTTTCAGAAGGCGGAGATTGAACGGGTCTAGCCCCGCGACGAAAACGTTCCTGCGTCGATCGTCGTCCATAGGCCCTCACCCCACCCTTTGCAGAACGGCTGAAAAGGTCTCACACGCGGGCAACCGGGTCAAATCGGCCGGGCGCAAGGGCGCGATGGCCGCCCAGGGCCGGGCCATCGACGCGGGCGCCACTCCGGCGCCCCCCGCGCTCTGTCGTCGAAGGCCCCACGTTGCGGCGCGGCTCAGCCCTCGGGCGCGTGGCGTGCGCCCGTCGCCGCAAGCCGCGCGGGCGCCAGCGCGGCCAGGAGCGCGGGATCGGGCGCGGCGCCGCCGCCGGTCACGAGATGGCGGGCGATCGCGGCGAGGGCGGGCGCGGTCTGCACCCCGTAGCCCCCCTGCCCCGCGAGCCAGAAGAATGCCTCCGCGTCCGCGGCGAAACCCGCCGCCGGCGTGCGGTCGGGCAGGAAGCTGCGAAGCCCGGCCCAGCTGCGCTCCACTCGCTCCACCGCGTGGGTGACCGCCTGTTCGTAGCGCCAGAGCCCCTCGGCCAGCACCATGTCGTCGGGCCAGGCATCGTGCGGGTCCACCGGGTCCTCGTCCGCCGGAGAGACCATGAGCCGCCCGGCATCGGGCTTCGCGTACCAGGTCTCGGTGGCCGAGCCGAAGAGCGGCCAGCGCGCCACGTCACGACCGCCGGGCGGCGGCAGGATCGCCGCCGAGCGCCGGTGCGGCACGAGGCCCAAGGGCGCCACGCCCGCGAGACGCGCCACCTCGTCCGCCCAGGCCCCGGCGGCGTTGACGATCACCGCGGCGCGCTCCGCGCCTTGCCGGGTCTCCACCCGCCACGCGCCGCCCTCCCGCGCGATGGCCGTCACGGGCGCGCCGGTCACGATCCGCCCGCCCCGCGCCCGCAGCAGACGGGCATAACCCTGGAGCGCGCGGTCCACGTCGATGTCGCGGGCGTCGGGCTCCAGCGCGGCGGCCTCCACCGGGCCGGGATCGAGGATCGGCACGAGCTCCGCCGCCTCCCGCGCGCCCAGCCGCTCGATCCCGTCCGCGTCCGCGCAGTAGTCGGCGAAGGCGTCGGCCTCCCCCGCATAGGCCAGCGTCAGCGCGCCGCGCGCGGACAGAAGCGGCGTGTCCGAGATCTCGGAAGCCTCGGCATAGACCGGCTCGGCCAGCGCGTTGAGCGCGCGGAGCGTCGCGTTGCCGTAGTTGCGGATGAAGATCGCCGCCGAGCGGCCGGTGGAATGGTAGCCGAGCGCGGGCTCGGACTCGAGAAGCGTCACCCGCGCCTCCCGGGCGATCTCGGCCGCCGCGCTCACCCCGGCGATGCCGCCGCCGATCACGATGACGTCGGGCGCGCTCATGCCGCGGCGCCGGAGAGCGCGGCGGTCAGGTTGGGCCCGAGATCGGGCGAGAGATAGCCGCCCTCCTGCACGTAGAGCTGCGGGCGCCCGAGCCCGGCGATGGCGCCGGTGATCCGCCCGAAGCCCTCCGTGGTAACGGCGAGGCCCTGGAACGGGTCGTTCACATGGGCGTCGAGCCCGAGCGCCACCACCACCACGTCCGCCCCGAAGGCGTCGATCCGCGCGAGCGCGGTGTCGAGCGCTGCCAGGTAGCCCGCGTCGTCCGTGCCCCGCGGCAGCGCCAGGTTGAGGTTCGCGCCGAGCCCCGCGCCCTCGCCCCGTTCCTGCGGATAGCCCCAGAAGAACGGGTAGAAGCGTTCGGGATGGGCGTGGATCGAGACGGTGAGCACGTCGCCCCGCGCATAGAAGGTCCCCTGCGTGCCGTTGCCGTGATGCACGTCCACGTCGAGGATCGCCGGGCGGCGCCCCGCGCGCAGCAGGTGCTCGGCGGCGATGGCGGCGTTGTTGAGGAAACAGAACCCGCCCGCGAGGTCGCGGTAGGCGTGGTGGCCCGGCGGGCGCGAGAGCGCGTAGACGGCGCGCGCGCCCCCCAGCACGAGATCGGCCGCCGAAAGCGCCGTCTGCGCCGACCAGTAGGCCGCCTCCCAGGTGTGCTCGGCGATCGGGCAGGCCGTGTCCGCCTGGTGCCAGCCCGCCTGCCCCACCGCCGATTTCGGGTAGCCGTCGGCCCGGCTCGCCGGGTGGATGTTGGGGATGACCTCCTCGCCCGCCCCCTCGATACGCCGCCAGCGCAGGTAGATGGTGCGCAGGAAATGCAGGTATTCCGGCGAGTGCACCGCGGCGAGCGGCCCCATCCCGTGATCGGCCGGCGGATCGAAGACGCAGCCCGCCGCCTCGGCGGCCGCCTTCAGCCGGGCGATGCGCTCGGGCTGCTCGGGGCTCGGCAGGCGGGTGCCGTTCGCCATGAAGAATTTCGGGTCGTGCCGCCACTGGCGGTCGTCGAACACGGCTTTCATCGCTCTTTCTCCAGGGCCGCGAAACCGGCCTCGCTCAGCATCATGCGGGTCTGCCCCGTCACCGGCGCGAAGCCGAGCCTTACGTAGAAGGCCCGCGCCGCGCGGCTGTCCTCGTAGACCGCGAGGGTGAGGAAGAGCGCCCCCCACTCGCGGCGCGCATCCGCCGCCGCCGCGGCCAGCAGGCGCCGCCCGAGCCCCCGGCCGCGCGCATCCTCCGCCACCCAGAGATCGGAGACATAAAGCCCCGCCCCGCCGGCCACGGTGGAGAAGACCGGCGAGTAGAGCGCGAGGCCCGACGGCGCGTCGCCGGCGATCTGGGCGCGCGCCACGCCGCGCGAGAGCGCGGCGGCAAGCTCCGCCTCCCCGGCGCGGTGATCATCGCCCAGATCGGCCGAGAGGCGGGCGAGCCCCTCGGAAAGCGCCGACATGTCGTCGGGCCCTGCGGTGCGGATCGAAACCGTCATGTCAGATCGCCGTCGCCGCCGCGCCCTTGAGACCCAGAATCTCGCGCGCCTCGTCTGGGCTGGCGGGCGTGCGGCCCAGCTCTTCCACGATGCGCCGGACCTTGGCCACCTGCTGGGCGTTGCTCTGCGCAAGTTCGCCCGGCCCGATGGTCAGGCTGTCCTCGAGCCCCACGCGCACATGCCCGCCCATGGCGGCAGCCTTCGCCGCGAAGGGCATCTGGTAGCGCCCGGCGGCCAGCACCGAGAAGGCGTAGTCAGAGCCGAAGAGCTTGTCGGCGATGCGCTTCATGTGGATCAGGTTCTCGGGGTCGGCGCCGATCCCGCCGAGGACGCCGAAGACGAACTGGATGAAGAAGGGCGGCGCCACAAGCCCGCGATCGGCGAAATGGCGCAGCATGTAGAGATGGCCCACGTCGTAGCACTCGAACTCGAAGCGCGCGCCGCGCTCCCGGCCGAGCGCGGTGAGGATGCGCGCGATGTCGCGCGGCGTGTTCCTGAAGACGAGGTCGTCGGAGCCCTCCAGGAACGGCTTCTCCCAGTCGTGGATCCACTCTTCCACCCGTTCCGCCATGGGATAGAGGGCGAAGTTCATCGTGCCCATGTTGAGCGAACACATCTCGGGGCGCGCCTCCATCGGCGCGGCGAGCCGCTCTTCGAGGGACATGACCGCGCTGCCCCCGGTGGAGAGGTTCAGCACCGCGTCGGTGGCCGCGGCAATGCGCGGCAGGAAGGCGCGGAAATGGGCGGGATCGGCCGAGGGCTGCCCCGTTTCGGGATCACGGGCGTGCAGGTGCAGGATCGCCGCGCCGGCCTCCGCGGCCTCCACCGCCTGCGCCGCGATCTCCTCGGGCGTCACCGGCAGGTAGGGCGACATGGAGGGCGTGTGGATCGAGCCCGTGATCGCGCAGGTGATCAGGATCGGCGGCATCAGGCCACCGCCGCCATCTCGGCACTGAACTCCGCGAGCGTCTCGTCGAGAAGCCCCGCGATCTCGTCGATCTGCGCCTCGGTGACGATGAGGGGCGGCGCGACGATGACGTGATCCCCGGCGTAGCCGCCGCGCGTGCGGCGCGAATAGACGATGAGCCCCCGCGCATAGGCCAGCTCCACGAAGCGGTGAAACGCCGCCCGGCCGGGCGGCAGGGGGGCCATCGACTGCCGGTCGGCCACGAACTCGAAGGCGGTGAGCAGCCCCTTGCCGCGCACGTCGCCGATGAGCGGGTAGCGCTGGCGGAGCGCATCGAGCCGCTCCATGAGGCGCGCGCCCATGCGCTCGGCGTTCTCCACGAGGCCCTGGCGCTCGATCTCCTCGATCACGGCGAGGCCCGCGGCACAGGCGAGCGGGTTGCCGGCATAGGTGTAGCCGTGCAGGAAGCCGCCCGCGTCGAGCACGGGCTCCACCAGCCGCGCGCCCACGGCCATCGCGCCCAAGGGCACGTAGCCCGCCGCGAAGCCCTTGGAGAGCACCATGATGTCGGGCGTGATCCCCCAGTGCTCGGCGGCGGTGAAGCGCCCGGTGCGCCCCGCCCCGGTCATCACCTCGTCGAAGATCAGCAGGATGCCGTAATGCCGGCAGATCTCGGCCACCCGCTCCATGTAGCCCGCGGGCGGCACCAGCGCGCCCGTGGAGGCCCCGCCCACCGGCTCCACGATGAAGGCGAGCACGCTTTCCGGGCCTTCCTCCTCGATCTTCGCGGCCAGCATGTCGGCATAGTGCCGCCCCGTGGCCGGGTCGGCGGGGTCCAGCCCGTCGAGATAGGCGCGCGGCGCGGGCACGCGCGGCATCATCCGCATCATCGGCTCGAACGGGTCGGTCAGCGCGTTGTAGCCCGTCACCGCGAGCGCCCCGAGCGTGGAGCCGTGATAGGACGGGAAGCGCGAGATCACCTTCCAGCGGCCGCCCTGCCCCGTGGCGAGCGCCCATTGCCGGGCGAGCTTCAGCGCGCTTTCCACGGCCTCGGATCCGCCCGAGACGAAGAACACGCGGTCCAGCTCGTCCGGGAGAAGCGCGGCGGTCCTGCGCGCCAGCGCCTCGCTCGCCTCGGTCTCGAAATGCAGCCGGTAGCCGAAGGTGGACCGCTCCATCTGCGCGCGCATGGCGGCCAGCACGTTCGGGTTGGAATGGCCGATGTTGCAGACCATCGCGCCCGACGAGCCGTCGATGTAGCGCTTGCCGTCCACGTCCCACATGTAGATGCCGCGCGCCTGGTCGAGCACCGGGCGGCGCTGACGGCCCTGGTAGAAGAGATGCGATGGCGGACGCTCGGTCATGGGCCTACCCCTCCGGCAGCGCCGCGCAGTCGCGCGGACGCAGGTGCAGCGTGACGGCATCTCCCTCGGCGAAGGGATGCTCGTCGATCATGTTGATGGCTTGCAATTGGCACTCCCCGGCGCGCACGAAATAGCGCACCGCCTGGCCCTGGTAATCCACCGTCTCGACGGTGGCGTCAACGCAGGCCGCACCCTCCCGCGTCGCGCCGCGCGGGGCGAGCGTCAGCTTTTCGGCCCGGATCACCAGCTTGGCCGCGCCCTCGCTTCCGACATGGGGCGCCTTCCCGGCGGGCACGGGGATGCGGCCGAAGACCGCCTCCTCCAGCACCACGGCGCCGCCCTCGCGGCCGGCGACCCGCGCGGGCAGGATGTTCGAGGCGCCGAGGAAACGGGCCACGAACTCGCTCGCGGGGGTGTTGTAGACCTCCTCGGGGGTGCCCACCTGCTCGACCCGGCCGTCCGACATCACCACGATCCGGTCGGACATCGCCAGCGCCTCGGACTGGTCGTGGGTCACGAAGACCGTGGTGACGTTGATCTGGTCCTGGATGCGCTTGAGTTCCACGCGCATGTCCTCGCGCAGGTTGGCGTCGAGCGCCGAGAGCGGCTCGTCGAGAAGCAGCACGTCGGGCTCGATCACGATGGCGCGGGCGAGCGCGATGCGCTGCTGCTGCCCGCCCGACAGCGCCTTGGGATAGCGATCCCCCACCTGCGGCAGTTGCACGAGATCGAGCACCCGCTGCACCCGCCCCGCGATCTCGGATTTCGCCACGTCGCGGTATTTCAAACCGAAAGCCACGTTCTCGGCCACGGTCTTGTGTGGGAAAAGCGCGTAGTTCTGGAAGACGAGCCCAAGGTTGCGCTTGTGGATCGGCACGTCGTTCATGCGCCTGCCGCCGATCAGGATCTCGCCCTCGGAGGGGTCGAGAAGCCCGGCGATCATGCGCAGGTTCGTCGTCTTGCCGCAGCCCGACGGCCCGAGAAGCGTGACGAAGGCGCCCTCCTCGATCTCGAGGTCGGTCGGATGGACGGCGGTGAAGCTGCCGAAACGCTTCACGATATTCCTGAGCTGGACAGAGCTCATTCAGACAACCTCCTTGCATCGGGGGCGGCCGCGCGCCCCCGGAAATCCGGCCCGGGCACCCGGCCTGCCGCGCGTCCCTTGCCGCCCGGGCCCGGCGCGGCGCCGCGTCATGCGCACCGTTTCCGCGACCCTTCGACCGGCGCGGCCCCGTCGACGGGACCGCGCCCTGTCCTCAATACCCGCGCTGCACGCGGCTGAACTGCTTGGACCACTCCGCCTCGTTGCCGTTCCAGTATTCCGGATCGGCGAAGGTGAGGCCCGAGAGCGTGCCCGTTGGATCGTAGGCCGGCAGCGTCGGGATCTTGTCGCCGAGATCCACCTTGGTCCCGTCGAGTGCGGGCGGATAGTTCTGCCCCTCGGCCACCGCGATCGAGGTCTCGGGCGCCAGCATGAAGTTCAGAAGCTCCTCGCAGGCCGAGACCGGCGAGCCCTTGATCACGAAAAGACACTCCTGCCAGCCGAACCCGCTCGGCGGGTCGTAATAGCCGATGTCGTGGCCCTGCTCCTGCAGCGCGGCGATGCGGCCCGACCAGCCCTCGGTGACGTAGATCTCCTCCTCGGCGAGAAGGCTCATCAGTTCCGCGCCCGAGCCCCAGTATTTCAGCGCGAGGTCGCGGTGCTGGCGGATCGCGTCCCAGACGGCGTCCATGTCCTGGATGTCGTTCGGGTCCTGCCCGGTCTGAAGCGCCCCGTACCAGATCCGCGTGCGCCAGTCCGACCAGCCGCCGATCTTGCCCTCGTAGGCCGCGTCGATCAGGATGCGCGCGCCCTTCTCCTGCATTTCCTCGTCGGAGATGTGCTTTCGGTTATAGGCAAGCCCCGTGGTCCCGTAATTGTAGGGAACCGCCGACAGCGCGTCGGGCGTGATCGCGCGGTAGGGCTCGACGAGCCGCGTCATCACCAGCTCGAAGTTGGGGATGTTCGCCAGGTCGAGCTCGGTCGTCAGGTCGAAGTTCCGGTACCGCGCGTAGTCGAACACGCCCGAGAGGTGGGCGATGTTGTACTCGCCCGGCTGGCTCGCGCGCACCTGGGCGAGATATTCGTCCCCGCCCGAGAAGGTGCCGTCCACCACCTCGATGCCGGTCTTGCCGGTGTAGGGATCGAAGGCGTGTTCGCGGAACGCCTCCGACACCACGCCGCCCCAGCCGTCGAAGCGGATCTGGCTCACGTCCTGGGCGTGGGCGTAGCGCGCGAAGGGCGTCTGCATCCCGTAGGCCAGCCCCGCCGCGCCGATGAGGCCAAGAAAGCCCCGGCGGTCGATGTCGCCGTTCCGGTAACGCTCCAGCAGTCGTTCGTAACGCGTTGTATCGTCTATTTTCCTGGTCATCTTCACCTCCTTGTCGGTCTGGGGTTGGGAGCGGCGGTTTTCACCCGCCGCTTCTGGTTGCGAGGGCCCGCGCCAGTGCCAGCCCCAGAAGGGGCAGGCCCACCGTCATGAGGATCATGACCGTGCCGAGCGCGTTGATCTCGGGAGAAATGGAATTCCGCAGCATCGAGAAGATCTGCGTGGGGACCGTCTCGACGCCGCCCGGCTTCCAGAACAGCGTGCCGGTGATGTCGTCGAAGCTGATGGTGAAGGCGAAGAGCGCGCCGGCCAGCACCGCCGGCAGCATGAGCGGCAGGGTGATCTCGAAGAAGGTCTGCACCGGCGAGGCGCCGAGCGACATCGCGGCCTCCTCCACGTCGCGGCGGATCGCCACCAGACGCGCCTGCACCACGAGGATCACGAAGGGCAGCGTGAAGATCACGTGCCCCAGAAGGAGCATCGTGAAGCTCTTGCCCAGTTCCAGGAAGTTCAGGAAGAGCAGCAGCGCCACGGCAAGCACCACCTCGGGCACGAGGATGGGCGCGATCAGGAGCGTCGTGATCATGTTCGCCGCCGGCACCCGGTAGCGCACCAGCGCGAGCGAGGCGAGCACGCCGAGCGTGGTGGAGATGATCGCCGTCAGCAGCCCAAGCGCGATGGAGGTGCGGAAGGCGCGCAGGATCGCCTCGTTCTGCGCCAGCTCCACGAACCAGCGAAACGAAAAGCCCGTCATGGGAAAGCTGCCGAACTGGCTCGCGTTGAAGCTGAGCAGCACCACCACCGCCACCGGCAGGAACATGAAGCCGTAGACCAGAAGCGTCCAGAAACGCACGAGATTCCAGCCGAGCCCCCCCATCAGCCGAGCCCCTTGGCCAGTTGCGCCATGCCGAGATAGCGGTTGTAGATCAGCACCAGCGCGCCCAGCACGATCAGCAGCATGAGCGAGAGCGCGGAGCCCAGCGGCCAGTTGAGCTGGGTGATGATCGCCTCGTAGACGAGGTTGGCGAACATCGCATCACGCGGCCCGCCCAGCACCATCGGCGTGATGTAGGTGCCCGCGCCCAGCACGAAGCACAGCAGCCCGCCCGCCGCGAGGCCAGGGAGCGAGAGCGGCAGCGTCACCTGCAGGAAGGCCTGCCACCGGGTGGCGCCGAGCGAGGTCGCCGCGTCCTCGAGGTTGGTGTCGATCCCGTCGAGGCTCACGAACACGTTGAGCACCATGAAGGGCAGCAGGAAATGCACGAGGCCCAGGATCACGGTGGTCTCGTTGTAAAGCATCTGCACCGGCTCCGCGGTGATCCCGAGGGTCATCAGCAGCCAGTTCAACGCGCCGGAGACGCCCAGGATGTTGATCCAGCTCATCGTGCGGATGATGTAGCTGATCCAGAAGGGAAGGATCAGGAGAAGCAGAAGGATCGCCTTGTTTCCCTTTGACCTCGCGATGAAATAGGCCGCCGGATATCCCATGAGCGCGCATACGAGCGTCGTGATCCCGGCGATCTTCAGCGTGCCCAGCAGGATGTCCCGGTAGAACGCATCGGTCAGCGCCTCCTGCCAGTTCGCGAGCGAAAGCGCCGGAATGTCCGCGCCCGTCGCCGAGCTCAGCCAGAAGGAATAGACCACGATGAAGAGAAGCGGCACGAACAGCAGGAAGGTGACCGCCGTCAGTGCGGGCGAAAGCAGGATCCAGGGCTGGCGGGCTTCGCGGGCCTCGACGGACATGCACAGTCCTCGAAATGACGGTTTCGAGCGAAGCTTGACCCCTCGTCCGGGTATAGATCAAATAGTTAACGAGAATTGTCATTATTGATAGAGTCTATGATCCATGGATCTGCCCGACGATCGCCGCGCGCCCGAGCGCACCATGCGAGAGCTGGACTGGAACCTCCTGCGCACCTTCGTCGTGCTGTCGGAATCGCGATCGGTGACGGAGGCCGCGAACCGGCTGCGACTGGCGCAGCCCTCCGTTTCGGCGGCGCTGAAGCGGCTGGAGGCGCGCATCGGCAAGCGCCTCATCGACCGTGGCCCGGGACGGTTCCGCCTGACCGAGGCGGGCGAGCGTCTCAAGCGCGAGGCGGTGGACATCCAGGGGTCGATCCTGCGCATCGCCACGCTCATGCGCGAGCTTCCCGACGAGATCAGCGGCCATGTCCGCCTCGCCGTGGCCAGCCACGTGGTCTGCCCGCTCTTCGACCGGGTGCTCGCGGAATTTCACGCGTGCCACCCCAAGGCCACGCTTTCCATCGACGTGCACACCAGCGCCGAGGCCGTCGCGCGGGTCACCGACAAGAGCGCGACGCTCGCCGTCTGCCTCGTGCGCGAGCGCAACCCGCGGCTTGAATACAGCCGGCTATATCGCGAATATTTCGGCCTTTTCTGCGGCCCGTCGCATCCGCTTTTCGGGCGAGAGGGCCTTGCCGTCGGCGATCTGGCGGGGCAGGACGCGGTCAGCTTCGAGACCGACCGGCTGGGCGACGTGCTGCGCCCGGTGACGCTCATGCGTGCCGAGGCGCGGATGGGCGAGCGGGTGATCGGCGTCTCCAGCCACCTCGAAGAGGTGCGGCGGATGATCGTCGCGGGGCTCGGCGTGGGCTCGCTTCCCGTGCACGTCGCGGCGCGCGACATGGCCGACGGGCTGCTCTGGCAGCTGCCGCCCTACGAGGCGCTGCCCGCCATCGACGTGCACGTGGTGTGGAACCCCAGGACACGCATGAACCGCGCCGAGTCCTCCTTTCTAAAGCTGTTGCAGGCGGCCATCGAAACCACGCCGATCGAGGCGCGGACCTACCGCTGAGGCGGCGCGTCGCGGGACTGGCCGTGCGGCCCGCCCTACCCGCCCTCCGTCTCGGGCGGATCGCTCAGCAGGTCCCGCAAGTGCCTGTCGTAAAGCGCCTCGACGCCCGCGCGGTTCAGGTGGTCCGTGTCGAAATAGAATTCCGGCGCGTCGAGCGCGGCGGACAGGTCCACAAGCGGCACGCCCGCCGCGTCGAGGGTCCGCGACAGCGCCGCCTCGAACGCCGGGGGGCGCGGCGCGGCTGCGCGGAACGCCTCGGGCACGGGCAGGCGCAGCACCACGACCCGCGTGCCCACCGATCCGAGCCTGTCGAGAAGACGGGCGAAATCCTCCAGCGCCGGCCGCGCCTGCGCGAGTTCCGCGCCACCGGGGTAAAGGAACTCCATCCGCGCCCGCACGGCGTGGCGCGAAGGCCGGTGCACGCGGTCGAACGCGGCCTCCCCCTCCCAGCCCTGCGCCGGGAAACGCTCCGGCGGGTTCAGCTTCGAAAACCCGGTGAGATAGTCGAGCAGCGCGCGGGGATCGACACCCTCCGCCCTCACCGCCCCCGCCAGCAGCGCGACGGTCGAGGCCCGCAGCGGCGTCAGGCGCAGCAGGGCGCGATCCTCGATACGCCCCGCGTTCCAGCGCCGATCGAAGAAGGCGAAATCGTCCAGCACGTAAAGCGCGCGTGCAGGCGCCACGTCACGGAGGGCCTGATCGGCCACCATCCGCATGTAAAGCGGCCCGGCCCCCGTTTCGGCGAGGATCAGCATCCGTTGTCCGGTGTCCTCCTCGAACCGCCGGGGCACCTCTCCCCAGTCGAGGGGCAGCGCGTGCGACGCGCCGAGGACGACCCAGTCCGCTGCCGCGCCCCGCGCGGCCAGCAGCCGCTGGAACGGCGCCTCCGCGCTGGCCCGGGCCACGCGGAATTCGGCGATCACGGCGGCGGCGGCGTAAAGTGCGAGGAACCCCGCCGCAAAGAGCCCGAGCTCTGCCCAGCTCGGTCGGGCCCGCTTGAGGTTTTGATCAGAACTGCATGTAGACAAAGCTTTCTCCCTGCCAGCGGCCAAGCAGCAAGAGGGCGAAGAGCGCGGCGTACCAGCCTGCCCAGCGCAAGGCGCGCGGCGCCCTCGCAAGGCGCAGGCGGATGGCGCGGCTTTCCTGCGCGGCCTCGCACAAGAGCAGCCCCGCCACGAGCGCGGCGAGAAAACCGTGCTCGGCGGTGAAGGGGTAGCGCGCGACGAGCCCGGGAAGCTCCGGCAGCGCCGCCCAGATGCGCCGGGCCACGGTCACGCCGTCGGAAAGCCCGCCCGCACGGAAGAAGATCCAGCTCACGAGAACGAGGTGGAAGACGACGAGCGCCGCGAGGATCGCGTAGGCCCGCGCCCAGGGCGACCCCTCGAGCCGCGCGGCCAGGCGCGCGCGCCAGGGCGCGAGCGCGCGCTCGGCACAGAGATAGATGCCGTTCAGCGCCCCCCAGACGACGAAGCCCGCGCCGATCCCGTAGCCGAGCCCCGCGTGCCAGACCCCGCTGACGACGAAGACGACCATGATCGCGGCATAGACCCGCAGCGGGCCCGCCCGCCGGCCCAGGAGCGGGCGGAAGAGATAGTCGCGGAACCATTGCGACAGCGAGATGTGCCAGCGCTCCGACCAGAACGCGCCGATGGAGGTGGCGAAATACGCGCGGCGGAAATTGCGGTTGAGCTCGATCCCGAAAAGCCGCGAACTGCCCCGCGCGATATCGGTGTAGCCCGAGAAGTCGCAGTAGATCTGGAAGGCGAAGAAATAGGTTGCGAGCAGAAGCTCCATCGGCACCGCGTAGGCGGGCGCGGCGTAGGCGCGATCCACGAAGGGCGCGAGGTTGTCGGCCACCACGACCTTTTTCACCAGCCCCCAGACGATGAGTTGCGCCGCGCCCGCCACGAGCGCGGGATGCAGGCGCGGCGCCTGGCCCAGCTCCGCGGCGAAGGGCTTCGCCCGCTCGATCGGGCCGGCGAGGATCTTCGGGAACCAGGCGAGCAGAAGAAGCTCCTGCCCCGGCGTCGCGCCGAGCGCCCGCGCCTGCCGGTAGCGGTCCGCCAGCAGCGCGATGGCCGTGAAGGCGTAGAAGGAGAAGCCAGGCGGCGCCTCGAGCCCCAGTTCGAGCGGCAGGCCGAGCGCCGCGACGGCCGCGTCGTGATACTTGAGCGCCCACATGAGGGCCAGGATTGCGCCCACCCCGGCCCAGAGCGCCGCCCCCCGCCCCGCCGCGTCTTCCCGGGCAAGCCGCCGGCCCGCCGCCAGCGCGACCGCCGCCACCGCGCCCAGCGCGACGAGGTGCGACAGCCCGAAGGAGGCGTAGAAGCCAAGGCTCGCCAGGACCAGCACGGGCAGCCGGGCGCGGCCCGGCAGCGCCCAGGCGGCGAGCGCGACGGCCGGAAGAAAGATCAGGTAGCCGAGGGAGGTGAACAGCATCCCCGCCCCCGGCCCCGCGCCTCAGTAGGAGGCGCCGCCCGCGCGCAACTCGCGGGGGATGAGGTCGATCGGGATGCCCGCATTGACCACCAGGTACTCCGCGAGCAGCCGGCGGTCGGCCTCGGTCATCTCGATCTCGATGTGGCTGGGCGAGTTCATGGTGCCGAGCCACGCCTCGACGGTGCGGTCCTGCGTGACCGTCACCGTGATGATGTGACAGGACTGGCAGAGCGCGAGCGCGAGGTCGCGCCCGTCGCGCGGCATCTCGCCCCCGGGGTCGAAGGGCGCGCGCGCCGCGAGATACTGGGCGAGCGTCTCGGTCTGCCACTGGTCGAGGTCCGTATCCCCGAGGCGGGCCATCCACGCGTCCTCGTCGACGTCCTCGGTCGCCACGGCCCGCGCGAGTCCCTCCGGCGCGTTTCCGTCGAGAAGCCCCGCGAGCAGCGTCCGCCCTCCATCGGGGATGAAGGAGAAGATGTCGTCCTCCTGGGCAAGCGCCAGCCCGGCGGCGAGCCCCGCGACGGCGGTGGCGGAGAAGGCGAGGTATCTCGGCGGTCTCATGGGCGCATCTCCCTCGGGTCTGGGCTCAGAAACGAAGCTCGGGCGGCACGTCGCCAACCTTCATCGGCATGTTGAGCGCCGAGTAGGTCGCGAAGGTGGCGCGCTCCGTCTCCGTCATCGGTATCTCGAGGTGGAAGGGCGCCTTGAAGGTGCTCTTCCACCCCTCCACGTCGCGGTCATGCGTCAGGTAGCCGGTGAACATGGAATGGCAGAACTGGCACTGCGCGACGGCGAGGTCCTTCCCGTCGGGCGGCAGGAGCGCGGGATCGCCGCTGTCCGCCAGACGCTCCAGCACGTCGGTCCCGACGGGAAAATTCAGCTCGGCATAGGCGGCGAAGGTCCGGGCGGCGACATCCTCGATGTCCGGGGCCCGCGACCGCGCCCACGCCGTCCAGGCGTCCGCGTCGGCCTCGCGCCCCGCGGTCCTCGCCAGCAGGGCCGGATCGTCCCCGCCCAGCCGCTCGGCGAGGATCGTCCGGCCGCCGGGCGGCATGAAGCCGAACGTGTCGCCCCCTTGGGCGAAGGCCGCCGCGCCCGCCAGCGCGACAGACAGCGCCGCGGCGCGGGGTCCGGAACCTGTCATCCCCCGCCCCCCTCATCCGGCGCGAGGCGGAAGACCGGCACGGAAAGATGCCGCGCCGCGCGCGCCTCGGGAAATCCCGAGCCGCGCAGCCTGTCGAGCCGCATCGCCGTCTCGTCGTCGTAGAAACGCTCGTTGCAGCCGGTGCAGACGAGCGCGGGCACGTCCTCGACCACCACGAGGCGCTCGCCCTCCCAAAGCGCGGTCTGCACCCACGTCTCTTGCAGGTGGCCGCCCCGGCACAGGTCGCACACCGGGGCGGCGGGCAGGTCGGCGCGCGCCTCAGAGAAGGGCACGGGCCGCCTCCACCACGTTTTCGGGGCCCGGCCGCATCCACAGGAACATCTCCGGCGAGGCGGGCGGCGGCGCGTCCGGGAAGGCCACGCGCTTGACCTTCACCCCGTCCACGTTCTCCACCGCGCGCGCGATCACCTCCGCGCCCGGGCAGAGCGTGTAGTAGGACTGGTCCACCGTAAGCAGCCGCCTGGTCTTGGCCACCGAGGTCACGATGGTCTCGGTGTCCATCTGGTTGAGCGCGCGCAGGTCGATCACCTCCACGCTCGCGCCCTCGCCGGTGAGCGTCTCGGCGGCCTCGAGCGCGGTGCGCATCCCCGCGCCCGAACTCACGATGGTCAGGTCGCTTCCCTCCATTCGCACGGCGGCCTTGTCGAGCGGCACCTCGAACGCCTCGTCCGGCACCTCCTCGGTGAGCGTCCGCAGCCCCGCCGGGTAGAGGTAGACGACCGGGTCGGGCGAGCGCAGCGCGGCGTGCATCAGCCCCTTGGCGTCATGGGGCGTGGACGGGATCACCGTGCGCACGCCGGGGATGTGCATGTAGTAGCTGTCCTCCTCGTAGCAGGAGTGCTGCTGTCCGAAGCCCGGCGTCTGTCCGGTCATCTCGATGATCCAGACCACCGGCACCGAGGCCCGTCCGCCGGTCTTGTGGCGCAGCTTGCTGGCCACGTTCTGGATCACCTCGAAGGGCATGCACGCGCCCTGGTAGGGGATGTAGGTGGCCGACTTCGACCCCGCGAGGCCCGCGCCGATCACCGCCGAGGCCATCCAGTTCTCGTCGATGCCGGTGTTGACCACGCGCTTTCGCCCGAACTCGGTCTCCAGGTTGATCACCGGCTGGCCCGGGTTCGAGGCCACCGGCGGGGTCAGTTCGAAGATCCAGGTCATCGCCGGGTCTTCGCGCATCTCGTGCTGCACGGCCTCGAGGACCGAATACATCCAGCTTTTCTGTGCCATCTTGGTATCCTCCGGTCAGCGGGCCATCATCCGAATTGACGGGCGGGCACGGTGCCTTCGGCAAACACGTGCTTGAGCCCGTCCTCGGGGTTGCAAAGCGGCTGCGAGAGCCCCCATTCGAAGGCGGCCTCGATCTCGGCCTTGACCTCCTTCTCGATATCGGCCGCGCCGGCCTCGTCGGTCACGCCCCAGTCCACCAGCACGCGGCGGCAGATATCCACCGGATCGCGCTGCATCCATTCGCGCAGCTCGCGCTCGGGCCGGAAGGAGGTGATCGCCAGCGGGTCGTATCCGAAGGCGCCGAGTTCGCCCTCCTTGGCGCCGGGCGCGCCCCAGTGGTTGTAGTAGCGGTAGGTCTTGGCCTCGATGAAGCTTGGCCCCCCGCCGGCGCGCGCGCGCTCCACGGCCTCTTTCGCCGCGTTGTAGACCTGCATCACGTCCTGCCCGTCCACCGTGCGCGACGGGATGCCGTAGGCGGCCGCGGCCGAGGCGATGTCCTCGTGCGGGCACGACAGCGAGTAATGCGCGTACTGGTGATAGAGGTTGTTCTCGCACACGTAGATGAGCGGCAGGTCCAGAAGCTTCGCGTTGTTGAGGGTGGAGTGGAAATGCGGCGCGGCGTAGTTGCCGTCGCCGGCGAAGACCACCGCGACCTGGTCGGATCCCCGCGCGCGGAACGCGAAGGCCGAGCCGCTGGCGATCACCGGCGCGGGCCCGATCATGCCGTCGGCGCCGGCGAAGCCCACATCGGGGTCGGCGATGTGCATCTCGGCGCCGTAGCCGCCGTTCATGCCGGTGGCGCGAAAGTCCATCTCGGCGACCATCTTCGGAATGTCGACGCCCTTGGCGATGGCGTGCCCCGAGGGCCGGTGCGACGAGTAGACGAGGTCGAGCTGGTCGCGCGGGCCCGAATTGCGCAGGTTGGCGC
The DNA here is from genome assembly GCF_041365695.1 of Rhodosalinus sp. 5P4. Taxonomy (NCBI): domain Bacteria; kingdom Pseudomonadati; phylum Pseudomonadota; class Alphaproteobacteria; order Rhodobacterales; family Paracoccaceae; genus Rhodosalinus; species Rhodosalinus sp. 5P4. The sequence continues at coordinate 426,058 of NZ_JBGFSJ010000001.1, read as the reverse complement.
AGACGCCGGTCGCCACGGCCTCCTGGCCCGCGTAGAAGTGATTGTAGCCGCGATAATCCGGGTTCGTCAGCATCTGGTCGGCCTGCGTGCGCTCATGCCAGCGGATGCGCAGGATCGTGCGATACATGTCGATCAGCTTTTCGTCCGGCAGGTCGTGGGCGTAGTAGGGCACCTCCACCTGGCCCCAGGCCCGGCGGCCGACCGAGACGGCGGCTCCCGTCAGGGCGGCGAGTTTCAGGAAGCCGCGCCGCGAGTTCGACGCGGGCACATCCTCGCATCCGGTCTCCGCGACCGGGGTATCGGCAGTGTCGTGCATGGTTTTCCTCCCGAGTTCGGCGCGGATGCCCCGCGCCCCGCGGTCGCCGGACTCCTCCCTTCCGGGACCGCTTGGGGGCAGGATACGCCCGGCCCGGCGCCGAATCATTGATGGCGCACAACGCTCCTGTCGCCGCGCGGGCCGATCACTTGCCACGGCGCGGGGCCCGGGGCGCCCTGCGCGCCGACCGGGTCGAGCCGCGCGAGCAGCCTGAGGCCCGCGATGTCGGGGATCCGGTAGCGGTGGCGGGCCAGCGTCTCGACCAGCCCCTCGTCCGCGAGCCCCCTGACCACGCGGCTCACCGTTTCGACGGTGGTGTCGGACATGTCCGCCCAGTCGCCGCGCGACACCCGCATCGTCACGCGCAGACTGCCGTCGGGCAGACGGTCCACCGGCATGCACTCGGTCGCCTGAACGAGAAACGCGATGACCCGTTCCCGGCTCGTCAGCCGGCCGCGCAGCCAGATCGCGTCCTGCAGGCGTCGCAGATGCGCGGCGGCGTTGTCGAGGATCCGGTGCCGCAGCGCGGTGTCCCGCCCGAAGGCCGCGCGGAAGGCGGCGCCCGAGATCTCGCAGACCTCGGTGTCGCTCGCCGCCTCGACCGAAAAGCCCAGCGCGCGCCCGGGAAAGGCCGGCACCACGTCTCCCGCCGCGAGGAGCGCCATCACCACCCGGTCGCCGTCGCACCCGAAGCGCAACATGCGCAGATAGCCGCGCCGCAGCAGGAAGAGACGTTCCGGCAACTCCCCTTCGTGGACGAGGGTCTCGCCCTTGGCGAGATGGCGCACGCGCACGCCGCTCAACGCGGCGAACCGGCAGTCCCCGCCCGTGCGAAGCTCGCATGTCCCGCAAACCCGCTTGGACGGCAGTGTGGCGATATCGGTCATGGTCTCTCTCCGCTGATGCGATGACTCTCGAAAGATTGCAGAACCGTCGCGCGCAGCGTCGTTTCTGGCAGGATCACGAGGTTGCGCGGCTCTTCCAGAATGACGGTGGACCAGAGCGCGGGCGGCGCGGCGGCGCGCAGCGCCGACAGCATCCGGGGTTCGGCGAAAACGGCCAGCCGGGTGAAATCCCCGGCCACGCGATGGGTGTCGAGAAACCGCAGAAGCGTGCGCGCGAATTGCGCGACGTCTTCCTCGGGCCCGGCTGCGGTGCCCGGCGCGGCGCCGGACAGCGCGGCGCGGATGCCGCGCGCCTGCGGCCGCTCCACGAGTTCCGTCGGCGGGTCGGCATCCCCGCCGCCACGCTCGAGGCCGCGCAGGATGCGCGCGCGCACGCAATCCGACACCAACGCCCAGATCCGAAACGCAACCATTCCCCCTCCCGCGAATGATCGGGCCTCGATCCGAGCATCAACCTTCCGTAACGTCATTGACTGCCGTCAACCGATCCGCATTGTGCGATAATCGGAAAGTGCTGCGTCCCGGACGATAGCCGTGCTACCTTTGTCGTCTGGCGTGCAGTGACCACCGCGCGGTGGCATGGGGGGACCTTATGATCGAAACGAAGCCTGCCAGGCAGGACGGGCCCAGGGACGGTTGCGGCCTGAGCGCCATGCCCTTGTTCCGCGCGCTTCCCGCAACCGTGCGGACGGAGCTGGCCGCCATGGCCAAGCCCATCCGCTACGCCCGCGACGAGACTGTCTTTCCCGCCCATGTGCCGCAGGATCACGTGGGCTGCGTCACCCGGGGCGTGCTGAGGCTGGAGAAGCTGCTTTCCGACGGACAGCAGCAGATCATCGGCATCCTCGTGGCCTCCGACATGTTCGGCCGGATGTTCGACGGGCCCCTCGGCTACGCGATCGAGGCCGCCACCGACGCCGAGGTCTGCCTGTTCCGCCGCGGGCCGTTCGAGGATCTGCTGGGACGGTCGCCGGAACTCGAGAAGCTGGTGATCCTCAACATCCTGAACGAGGTGGACGCGGCGCTCGAATGGGTGGGCGTGCTCGCCAACCGCAAGGTTTCGGCCCGGGCGGCCTCCTTCCTGCTGATGCTCTGCCGCCGCTGGGCCGCGCAGACCGGCGCGCTCTCGCTCGACCACGGGCGGATCGAGGTGACCGTGCCGCTCCGCCGGCACGACCTCGCGCTTTTCCTCGGCACCCGCCCCGAGACGCTGAGCCGCGCCTTCCATAGCCTGGCAGAGGACGGCTTCATCGCCATGCACTCCCCCTACCGGTTCGAGATCCGCGACCTCGACGGGCTGACACGGCTTTCGGGGCAGGACTATCTCTCGGACACCGACCCGCTTCTGCAACTGGCGCGCGCCGCGTCGAACAGCTGAACGCGGCGGGCGCCTTGACCGGCGTCAAGGCCGCGGGTCACATCACCGGGCATCACCGGCCCATGGGATCCTGCGCCGTGCAGACCGCCGCCTCCGAGGGGATCACGCTTGCCCACCGCACGCGCGGCGGCCGGATCCGCCTGCGCGTGCCCCGTCTGCCCGACCACGGGCGCAGCATGGCCCGCCTTGGCGCGGCGCTCGACGCCGACCCGCGCGTCGAGGAGGTGCGCGCGCGGGCCGCGACCGGCAGCGTCATCCTGCGCGCGCCCGCGCTGACGAGCGACGCGGCGGTCCTGTCGCTTGCGCGGGAGGCGCTCGGCCGCGCCCTCTCGCCGGACGCGCCGGCCCGCTCTCGCGGCGCGCCGCGGCCGGAACGGGCGGCGCGGGACTGGCACGCCGAGCCCGCCGAGGACGTGCTGGCAAGTCTCGGCACGGACCCGGACCGGGGCCTCGGCGACACGCAGGCCGAACGGCGCCGCGCCCGCCACGGCCCGAACGTGCTGCCGCAGGACGAGCGGCAATCGCAGTTGGCCCTCTTCGCGCAACAATTCAACAGCCTGCCGGTCGCCATGCTCACCGTCTCGTCGGTGTTTTCCATCGCCACGGGCGGGGTCGCGGACGCGGTTGCCACGCTGTCGGTCGTGGGCGTCAACGCCGTCTTCGGCTTCGTGACGGAAGGACAGGCCGAGGCGGCGATCCACAAGCTCATGGACACCTCACAGGAGGAGGTGAGCGCGATCCGCGACGGCCGGCGGCTGCGCATCGGCGCCGCGCATCTCGTTCCCGGCGACATCGTGGAGGTGCGCGCGGGCACGCAGCTGGCCGCCGACATGCGCCTTCTCGCGGCCGAGAACCTGCGGGTGGACGAATCCGCGCTGACCGGGGAAACGCTTCCCGTCTCGAAGGATCCCGCCGCGCGGGTTGAGGCCGATGCGCCGGTGGGCGCGCGCGCCACCCTGCTGCATGGCGGCACGCTGGTGGCCGAGGGGTCGGGCCGCGCGGTCGTCGTGGAAACCGGCGCGCACACCGCGGCGGCGCGGATCTCGCTCCTGAGCAGCGGCGCGCAACGGCCCCGCGCCCCCGTCGAGGAAGAGCTCGAACGGCTGAGCGGCACGCTCGCGAAGCTTTCGCTGCTCGCCTGCGGGGCGTTCTTCGGCATAGGCTGGGCGCGCGGCATGGCGCTGTCGGCGATCCTGAAGGACGCGCTCGCGCTCGCCGTGGCGGCCGTGCCCGAGGGGCTGCCGGTCGTGGCCACCACCACGATGTCGCTGGGGCTGCGGCGGATGGAGAGGAAGGGCATCCTCGTGCGCCAGATGGACGCGGTGGAGACGCTGGGCGCGCTTCAGGTCATCTGCCTCGACAAGACGGGCACGCTGACGCGCAACCGGCTCGCGGTCTGCGAGGGGGCGGCGGGCCTTCGGCGGACCGAAGAGCTTGCGGATCCCGCGCTCGCCACGCTGGCCGAGGTGGCCGCGCTCAACAACGACGCAGAGCCCGGCGCCGACGGGGCCCGGGGCTCCTCGGGCACCGAGCGCGCGCTCCTCGATTTCGCCGCCGCCCACGGCGTCGACGCGGCGGCGCTCCGCGCCGCCTCCCCGCGCGACGGCGTGGTCGAGCGCACGCTGAGCCGGCCATGGATGGCCACGACCCACGGCGACGGGACGGGCTGTTTCCTGGTGAAGGGATCGCCCGACGCGGTGCTGGCCATGTGCGACAGCTACCTCGAGGATGGCGAGCACCGCGCCCTCGACGAGGAGACGCGCGCGCGGGTCCGGCAACTCAACGACGAGATCGCGGCGCGGCCCGCGCGGGTACTGGGCTTCGCGCGCGGGCCGGTTCCCGACGATCCGGAGAGCCCCGCGGGCCTGACCTGGCTCGGCCTTCTGGGCATGTCGGACCCGGTCCGCGAGGGTGCGAAGGACTTCATCGCGGCGATGCACGGCGCGGGCCTGCGCACCATCATGATCACCGGCGACCAGGTCGCCACCGCCGAGGCCATCGCCCGCGAACTCGACCTGGCCGCGGGCGAGGCGCTCCGCATCGTGGACGCGCCGCGGCTGGGCGATCTCTCGCCCGAGGTGCTGGCCGGCATCGCACGCCGGACCCATGTCTTCTCGCGGGTGAGCGCGCAGCACAAGCTCGCCATCGTCAAGGCGTTGCAAAGCTCGGGCCAGGTGGTCGCGATGACGGGCGACGGGGTGAACGACGGGCCGGCGCTCAAGGCCGCCGACATCGGCATCGCCATGGGCGCCACCGGCACCGACCTCGCCCGCGAGGTCGCGAACGTCGTCATCCGCGACGACGAGCTGCGCACGCTGGAGGACGCCATCGCGCAGGGCCGTTCGGTCTACCGCAACATTCGCCGCGCGCTGGAGTTCCTGATCACCACCAACATGTCCGAGATCGCCGTCGGGCTGGTGGAGGCCGCCCACGGCCCGAACGAGCTCGAGACGCCGATGGAGCTTCTCTGGATCAACCTCGTCAGCGACGTGCTGCCGGGCCTCGGCCTCGCGCTCGCGGACCCGGACCCGGACGTGATGCGCCGCCCGCCCCGCGCACCGGGAGAGCCGATCATCCCCGAGCACGATTTCCGCCGCATGGGCCTCGATGGCGGGACCATCGCCGCGTCCGCGCTGGTGTCGCATTTCGTGGGGCTCGCCCGCTACGGGCCGGGGCCGAAAACGCGGGGGATGACCTTCCTGTCGCTGTCGCTCGGGCAGCTTCTCTACACCATGATGTGCCAGCGCTCGGACGTCCGAGAGCTTCGGCCCGACAAGCTTCTGGAGAACCGCGCGCTCGACGGGGCGGTGCTCGTCTCCTCGGGGCTCGCGGTGCTGCCCTTCTTTGTGCCGCCGCTCCGGCGGCTTCTCGGTGTCGCGCCCATCGGGCTTTCGGACAGCGCGATCGCGCTCACCGGCGCGGTGGCGCCGGCCGCGGCGGTCCTTGCCCGGCGCGGCGTGCGCATCGACCTCGACACGGTGGAGGGACGCCCATGCGGGACTTCGTGATGACCTCGGATTCGGTGACGGCCGGGCATCCGGACAAGCTTTGCGACCGGATCAGCGACGCGGTGGTGGACGCCTGGCTCTGCCACGGGCTGCGCGCGGGCGTCGCGGCGGAATGCGCCGTGGCCTCCGGCGTTGTATTCCTGTCCGTCCGGTCGGGCGCGGGCGCGCCGGTGGATCCGGCCGCCATCGCGCGCAAGGTGGTCGCGGAGGCGGGCTATGGCGATGACGCCGAGGAAGGCGATGCCCTGACCGTGGTCCTCGAGATGCGCGAGGACGATACGCTCTCGCCCGACCGCGTGACCGAGGCCGTCTCGCGCCACATGGTCACCGCCTTCGGCTACGCGGTGGCGGGGGCGCCCGCGGCGATGCCCGCCCCCATCGAGGCCGCCCACCGGATCACCGCCGCGCTCGATGCCGCGCGCAAGGACGGGCGCCTGCCTTGGCTCACGCCCGATGCGCAGGCGCAGGTGGCGGTGCGCCATGCCGATCGCCGGGCGGCGGAGGTGACCGCCATCGCGCTCAACGTCGCGCTCGCCGAGGCGATGTCCCACGCCACCGTGCGCGAGGCGCTCGAGGCCGAGATCGTGGGCCCCGCCCTCGACGGACTCGGGGTGGGCCGCGCGCGGGACATGCGCCTCTCACTCACCGTGCACCCGGGCCGGGGCGGTCCCTCGGCCCACTCCGGCCTGACCGGGCGCAAGACCGGCGACGACACCTACGGCGCCTTCGTCCGCCACGGCGGCTCGGCGCTGAGCGGCAAGGACCCGTCGCGCGTGGACCGCATCGCCGCCTACGCCGCGCGCCACGCCGCCCGCGCCGTCACCGCGGCGGGGCTGGCGCGGGAATGCGAGGTGCAGCTCTCCTACATGCCGGGCGATTCCGCCCCCCATGACCTGGAGGTGGACAGCCACGGCTCCGGCGCCTTGCCCGACGCCGAGATCGCGCGCCGGCTCGCCCGCGCCATCGACTTCCGCGTGGGCGCGATCCAGGAGCGCTTCGGCCTCTGGGAGCTGCCGGGCCGCCATGACGGCAGCTTCTACCAGCGCCTCGCGGCGCACGGGCACATGGGGCGCGAGCGCCTCGGCGCACCGTGGGAGGACACGGACGCCGCCGCGTCGCTGGCGCGCGGCTAGCCGCGCTTGCCGCGTTCGAGAAGCGAGAAGGCCGTCATGGCGAGCGTCGTGGCCGGGCCCGCCACCCGCCCGCGCGCCAGCTGAACGATCGCCGCGCCCAGAAGCGCGACCGCCAGCGTGCTGCGCAGATCGAGCGCGCCCTCCGTCCGGCGCGCGAGTTCCATGTCGGTCCGCGCAAGGCCGAGCTGCATGACCTGCCCCACCGCCACCGGCCTCGGCGCGTCGACGATCCAGACGAGGTCCGACCCCGCCAGGGCCTCCAGCACCTCCCCGGCCGGCGCCAGCGTCTCGATGATGACGCTGCCGGTCCGCGGGCGCACCAGCGCGCGCGCCACCCCCGTCAGGTCGGCCAGCCCGTCGGCGAAGGCCACAAGCGCCGCACCCTGGGGCACCGGCGACTGGAAGCGCAGGCGCAGGCGGCGGCCGGAGCGGTGCACGAGGCAGAGGCGGGGCGGTCGGGCCGTGCCCTCAGTCGGCGTCATCGGCGGCGCCCGGGGCGGCCGTGCCGGCCGCCTCCTGCGCGGCGGCGTGGCGCTCGGCCTCCATTTCCTCGCGGATCTCCGCGGCGATGTCCTCGAAGTGCTCGAACGCCTCCGCCCCCGCCTTGCGGAACTCGTCATAGGCGACGGTTCCGGTGCGCAGCGCGGCCCGCGCCAGCGGCTTGCTCGCGCGGCCGACCGCCGGGGCGACGCCGGGGATCAGCATGACGGCGCCGACCGCGACCGTCGCGCCGAGAAGGAAAGACTTGTTCATGTCGGACGCCCGCTCCATCTGCGATCGTCGCGAAGGCTACACGCTGCGCCGGCGCGACAAAAGTCCCCGGCGCGGCAGAGGCGGAAAAATCCGCGCCCCCCGCTTCCGGCCCCCGCGGTCAGGTGGCGCGCACGCTCTGCCAGAGCCGCATGGCCGGCGCGAGGCCCGCGTCGTCCAGCAGGGCGATCAGCATGTCGCCGCCCTGCCCCGCCACGGCGAGATGCCCGCCGGCCGGCGCGGGCAGGCCGAAAAGCAGAAGCCCCTCCTCGCGAAGCTCCGCGGCGGGCGGTGTTGCGCCGCCCACCAGCCCTTCGAGCGCCGTCTCGCTCCAGCCGGTCAGCGTCTCGATCAGCGCCCCGTCGCCCTTGAGCACCGTGATCTGCGCGCCGCTTGCGCGGAAGGCGGCCCGCAGATGCGCCTCGAGCCCCTCCACGAGCGCCGCCAGCGCATCCCCGCCGGCCGGTTTCGGCGCGAGCGCCGTGCCGACGCCCAGCGCCTCGGCAAGGCGCGCGGCCGAGATCCCGGTCTCGCCCGTCTCGGTGCCGTCGCCGCGCGGCGCGGAGGAAACCCGCAGCCGCGACGCGCCGGCCGCAAGATCGCTCAGCAGCGCGGCGAGGGCTTCGAGGTGATCCTCCTCCGCGCCGGAAAGCGGCGTCCCGGCGAGCGCCTCGGCCTCAGGGCCCAGACCGTCCGGCACGGGCGGAACGAGCCGCAAGAGACGCCGGCCCGACGCCTCGCAGAGAAGCCGGCCACGCCCCTCGAAATCGAAGGCGATCACGCGGCCGAGAACGGTCGCGTCGATCTGTCGGACGATGACGGCGAGCGCGTCCTCGGGGGCCGAAAGCGCATGTTCCCGCGCGGGCGCCACCCCTTCGGAGGCCACCCGCCGCAGCACGGCGCGCAGATCGTCGAGCCCGTTCAAGGGCGCGCCCCTCGGCCCATGGGTCCGGACCCGCTCATCCCGCCCCCGCGAACGCGGCGCGCCCCGCCTCGAGAAGCCGCTCGGGCGGGACGCCCGGCGCGCAGAGGCAGCACAGCGCCTCGCCCGGCTCGGCGGGATCGCGGAAAAAGGCGCGGCAGGTCACCGAGGTCAGCACCACGGCGGTGTCGGGCTCCGCCCCCTCGAACGCGCCCGCGCCGGAAAAGAGCCGGGCCGCCTCGGCGCACAGCGCGTCGAGGTTCTCCTGCGGGTGTTTCAGCGCGGCGTCGGCGGCGAGCACGGTCCCCGAGAAAACGTCGGCGAACACCGCGAGTTCGCATTCGGGCAGATCGGCGCGCAGCTGGGCGAGATCATCGGCGGTCATCGGCGGGCCTGTCCGGGTCTGTGGATGCCCGCCGTTCTGCGTCAGCGCGCCCGCGGATACAAGCCCCGCGTGCGCGCCGCCCGGGCCGCGCCCCCGTCAGAAGAGCGACGGCGCCTTCTCGCCCGGCCCCGGGCGTGCGCGGCGGCGGCCGCCGCCCGATGGCGGCGCCACGCGGCGCGGCAGCACTGCGGCGTCGGCCGGTGCCGGCTCTCCGGGGCGTTCGGGCTGCGCCTCGTCCTCGTCGGGGCCCGCGGCGTCGGTGTCGGGCGCCCCGGCGCTCTCCTGCGGCGGCTGCCCGCTCTGGCGGGCGCGCAGGCGATCGGCGATCTTTTCGGGTGCCGCGGCCTCCGCGCCGTCCGACCCGGTCTCGGCCGGGGCCGCCGAGGGAAGGCGCGGCGCGCCCTTCGGACGCCGGGCGACCTGCTCGACGAGATCCTCCAGAAGCTCCACCAGCGCATCGGTGAAGGCCGCCGCGCCGCTTTCCTCCCAGAGCCCGGGATCGCCCTCGGCGGCCAGCGCCTCGGTCAGCGAAATCGGGTAGACGGCGTGGAAACAGCCCTCGACCGCGCGCTCCACCCGGCGGAAGACGCGCGTCCGGTCGGTCTCGGACAGGATCTTGTCCATCCGCGTGACGAGCAGCAGGCTCTTCTCCTGCAATTCGAGCGGCACCTCCTCCCAGACCGCGGCCTCGGACTGGCGCCAGGCCTGGGTGGCCGGCGTGCACCAGATCACCGCATCCGCCTCCTCGAGCACGGCCTGCCAGACTTCGGGATCCATGTTCGGGTCCGAGGTGCCGGGCGCGTCGATGAGGTCGCAAAGCCCGAGGATGCCCGCGCGCAGGAAGACGCGCACGGCGCGCGTGTCCTCCACGCCGACGCGGCTGAGGCCCTCGGCGTCGAGCCTGACATGCTCGCCCGCATGGGTGATGCGGAAGGGCGCACCGTCGCCTTCGCTGTACCACACCGGGGGCAGCTGGGTGGCGATCACCTTCACGGGCGAGACGGCCTGCTCCATCAGCAGGTTCGCCAGCGTGCTCTTGCCGGAACTGAATTCGCCCATCAGCACGATGCGGGGCTTGCGGCCGCTCACGGGCAGGCTCTGGATCTCGCTGGTCTCGGACATGGGTCGCGCCCTCCTCCGGGTCAGGTTTTGTCGAAGGCTGCCAGCACCGACAGCGTGGATTTCAGCGTGTCCCAGCGCTGCTGGCCGCCGCCGATCTGCGCGCGCAGCTCGCCCGCGTCGAGATCGGCGCGCTCGGCCAGGTCCATGAGGACCGCGCGCTGGCCCGACAGGAATTCCGCGAGCGCCGCCTCGATCCCCCGCGCGTAGGCGGCCGCGTGATCGGTCTCGAGCGCCTGCACGACGGGCAGCGTCTCGGCGTGGATGAGATCGGTGAACTCGCGCGCGAAGGACGCGTAGCTGCGCCGCCGCCGCCACCAGCGGGTCCACCAGTTGCCCTTGAGGTCGAGCGCGATGGTCTGACCCAGAAGCACCGGCGCGGGGGCGGCGGGCACCGGCGGCGCCTCGAGCGCGAAACTCTTCTCGGGGATGGAGAAGGCGCGCAGGTAGAGATCGCAGATCTCCGATGTGGTGCGGTAGAACACGTCCTCGCCGATCTTCGAGGCCGCGCGCGCATAGACCCGGTAGCCGGAGCGCAGAAGCAGGCGCAGCCCGCTCGGCTCGTAGATCCAGACCTTCTTTTCGCCGTGCTTTTCCAGGTGCTGGATGAGCGAGGCGACCGCACGGTCGAGGAAGGTGCGGTGCGTGCCGGCCGCGCGCCCGCGGAAGTCGTCGAGCGCGGCGTCGAGGCGGCTGCGCAGCTCTTCCAGCCGTTCGGCCTCGATCCGGTCGATCTCGGCGCCGATCCGGTCAGGGTCGATCGGCGTGACGGACGCGCCCTCCGCGCCGCGCGAGACGACGCTGCGCGAGGCGGAAAGACCGTTCGCGAGGTTGCGCGCCGCGCGCGCGATCTTCGCCTCGAGCTCCGCGCCGGGGCCGCTGTCGGCGCGTTCGGCGATGGCCTTGCCGAGCGCGGGCAAGCCCGACAGGCTCCAGATCATCGAGTCGACGGACGGGTCGGCGTTCTCGGCGGACACCTCCGACTGCGCCCAGTTGAGCAGCGCCTCGCCGCTCGCGCCCTTGAGCCCGTCATAGCGGCCGCTCAGCGCGTGGTTGGCCCAGAAGGCGCTGCCGAAGATGATCTGCGCCTCGGCCGGGCCGCCATGGCTCTGCAGCGTGGCCCGGATGCTGTCGCGGATCTCCGGCACCTCCCGCCCCGGGTCGGCCAGCTCGTCGATGCGGTTCACGAAGATGACGACCTCGCGCGACTTGATGTTCGAGATCAGCCGGATCAGCGCCATGTCCACCGACGACAGCGCCTGATGCGCCGACAGCACCACCACGCAGATCCGGCTTTCGCGGATCGCGTGGATGGTGATCTGCTCGCGGATCATGAAGGTGTCGTTCACGCCCGGCGTGTCGCGGATGCACAGCTTCATCGGCAGCTCGGGCTGACCGAAATGCAGGTCCGCGGCCTTGGTGATGTCGGCGAAACGGCCCTGCCGGTCCTCCGGGCTGGCGTCGAAATCGTCGCCGAGGCAGACATAACGCTGGACGAGCTCCTCGTCGAAATAGCCGTAGTCGTGCTCCTGCCCGAGCAGCATCTCGAACTTCCGGCCGAGCCTGCGGCGCGATTTCTCGCGCATCTCCTCGAGCTGCTGGCGGACCTTCTCGATCTCCTGCTCGGCGCCGGCGCGGCGGGCCAGCTCGCCCACGCGGCCGCCGCGCTCCAGCAGCCGGCCCCACTCCTCCTCGCTGAAGAAACGGAACCGCGCCGAATTGCCCACCGCGGTCTGGCGCGGGTCCATGTGCAGGGAGGTGACCACCGAGGTCCACGGATTGACGTCGGCCGGCAGAAGGCCCGGCCAGCCGATCATCGCGTTGACGAGCGAGGTCTTGCCCGCCTTCACCTGCCCGATCATCGTCACGCTCGGCTCGAACTCGCGCAGCCGCTTGCGCATCCGCTGCGCGGCGATGTCGATCGCGCGGTCGCCGGCCTCGCCGATGTCGGCGATGGCCCGGTCGAGGGTCTCGATCCGGCCGGCGAGGCCCGAGAACCCGGCATAGGTGGCCGACAGGAGGCCCGATTTCGGCGGCACACGCTCGGCAGGGTCGAGGCGGAGTTTTTCGGCAGTCATGTCAAACGGTCCCCCGGGGGATGGCGGCGCGGCCCGGCGGGGGCCACGCGGCGTGGTCAGGTCGGCGCGGCGCGCCGGTGATGGGGCGCAGCGGGGTCATGCCGCGAGTTCCTGCGCGAACTCCTCGCGCAGTTGCAGAAGCAGCGTCGCGGCCTCGCGGGCCTGCTCCTCGCCGCCCTCGAGCTGGAGCAGCACGGCAAGCTCGCTCGCCTCGATCACCGCGCGGTGCAGCGCGGCGCCCGAGACGTCGTCGGGCGCGTCGGCCTCCAGCAGGTCGGCCAGGCGCTCGGTGGTCTCCGTGCAATGGGCCAGCACGTCGCCGGCCCAGCCGCCCTGCGCCTCGGCGTCGGCGAGACGGTCGAGAAGCGCGCGGGCGCGGGCGCGGAGGTAGAGAAAGGGGCGCGACAGGCGCGTCACGTCGGCCGGGCGGCGCGGTTCGGCCACGGCCGCGCCCGGATCGGCGGGCGGGGACCCCGCGTCGGCGGGACGATTCGGCGCGGGGGCGCTGTCGTCGTCGGCGTCCGCGGTCTCGGCGGCGGGCCGCGGCTCGAAGCGGTTCAGGAACAGCATCGCGGCGTCGAGATCCTCGGCCAGCGCGTGGTCGATGTCGCGCGCGAGGCGCGCGAAAAGCGCCTCCATGCCCGCCAGCATCCCGGCCGTGCCGTCAGCCGCCGGCGCGACGCGGTAGCGTCCGTCGAAGCCGGCCTCGGCACAGCCTTCGACGGCGGGCGCGTCCGGATCGGTCTGCACCAGAAGCGCGTGATGCTTGAGCGCCTCGGGCCCGTCGCTCCAGAACGCCCGCTCCTCATCGCCGAAGCGCCGCGTGCACCAGAGCGCCAGATCGGTGCGCGGCGCACACCAGCGCAGCGCCGCGCGCATGTCGTGCGCCGTGCCCTCGGCCGCCACCAGAAGAAAGGACATGCGGCGCAGCGCGGGCAGCGGCGCCTCGATCCGCAGGAAGACCGCGCCCTTGCCCAGAAGCGCCGCGTCGGGCAGCCCGTCGCGTGTCAGCGTCGCGCCGTCCGCGAGCGTGGCCGTGGTCCGCGCCGCCTCGCCGAAGGCAAGCTGGCAGGTCGGCAGCACCGTGTCGCCGGCCGCGATCGCATGTCCGGCGAAGGCATCGAGAAGCCGGCGCTTTCCCGCCCCCGGCACGCCCAGGATCGTCACGCGCACGGGACGGCGCAGCGCCTCGATGATGCGCCCGCAGCGATCCGCGGCACGCGGCGGCAGGGCGCGCGCGTCGCGTGCCGCCTCCAGCCGGGCCAGCGCGCCGGCCGCGTCGATGCGCGGGGCGACCGTCACGTCGACCTCCGCTGGCGCGTGCCGCCGACAAGCTGGCGCAGGGCGCCGAAGGCGCCGGCCGCCGCCGCGCCGGGCGCGAAGCGGCCATCGGCCCCGGGAAGAAAGGGCGCCATGCCCCGGCGCGAGGGCGTCTGCGCGTCCGAAACCCGGATGACGACCAGCGCGACGTTGTCCTGGTCGGGATCGTCGAGCGCGGCCACGCCGTCGAGTAACGCCGCGGCGATCGCGTCGCTCGACTGCGCGGAATGACGCCCGAGAATGCCCGCGATCGTGGCGTCGTCGAGGAATTGCAGACCGTCGCTGGCCATCACCACCACGTCGCCCGGCACAAGCGGAAGCGGCTCCGCCGGGCAGTCCATCCGCTCGATCGCCTCTCCCATCAGCACCGCGGACAGGCAATTGCGCTGCGGGTGGCAGCGCGCCACCTCGGCGTCCATAAGCCCTTCGCTCACCATCAGGTCGATCTGCGCGGCCAGGGAGTGGTCCTCGTTGAGCCGCGAGAGGGCACCGTCGCGAAAGAGGTAGAGCGGCGAGTCGCCCACCGACGCCCAGTGCAGGCAGCCGCCCTGCACCACCGTGGCCACGACGGTCCCGCCCATCCCGTCGCGGTCGCTCCGTGCGTCGCCGTGGGCGCGGACGCTTTCGTTCGCGCCCTCCACCGCGTGACGCAGGATCGCGGGTGTCGCGTCGCGGAAGCGGTCGGCCTCGGCGCCGTGCAGCATGAGTTCGCTGAAGACCTCCGTGACGATGAGACGGCTGGCGAGGTCGCCCGCGGCATGGCCGCCCATGCCGTCCGACAGCACGGCGATGCCGATCTCCCCGCCTTGGGGAAAGCCCGTGATCACGGCATCCTCCTGCCGCTCCCGGCGCCCCTGCGACAGCGCCGAGGCGGTATCGAGAAGCAGTTCAGCGGCCTGCAGCATCGGCCTGCCCGTCCGTTTCGCCCAACTCCCAACGGAAGCTGGGACCGCACAGGGCGACGAAGCGCAGCACCGTCTTGCCCACGCGGATCAGGTCGCCATCCTCCAGATCCTCGGTGGCGAGCACGGGGTTGCCATTGCGCCGCACGATGTTCGACTTGCCGCCGTGACCGACGAAGAAGCGGTTCTGCTCGTCGTCGTAGGCGACCGCCGCGTGGTGATCGCGCGAGATGCTGGTATCGCCGAAATCGAGCTGGATGGTCTGCCCGTCGCCCCGCCCGATGGTCGATACGCCCGCGGCGACCGAGAAGGAGGCCCCGCGGCCGGGCCCTTCTACCACGACGAGCCAGCCGGCCGGGAACTCGGCGGAGGGCGCGCGCGCGACGGGCGGCTGCGCGAAGACATCCTTCGGCAACTCCTCGCCGTGAAAGCCCAGAAGCCGGGTCTTGACCCGTCCGGCGCGCGCGGTCCGGCCGGGCGCCACGGGCGGGGCGGGCGCCTCGGGGGCCGCATCCTCCCGGTCGGGGTCCGGCTCCGGCTCGAGATCCCAGATCTTCGGCGCGGCGGTCTCGGCGTCGTCGGCGCCGTCCTGCGCGGGCGCCTCGGGCGCGGGCGGCGCGGTGCGGGCCCCGGCGATCTGGACGAGCTCCTCGGCGACGTCGCGCCCGGGCGTGTCGCCGCCGTTCTCCGCCGTCGCCCCGCCCTCGGCGCGGCGCGGGCGCTCGGCCGCGATCTCGGCGAAATCCCGGACATAGGGCACGTCTTCGGAACTGTCCTCCTGGCGCGCCCGGGGGCGCTTGCGCACGATCACGTCTCGGAGCTGCCTCATCTCTGTCTCTGCGCCTCTCTGTAATTGCCGGGACGGGTTCGGGGCCGCCGCCACAGGAACCGGGCCGCGCCCGAAAGCAGCCGTGGCAGCAGCCGCGGCGCCGGGGCGGCGGCGGGCGGCGCGGCCGCGGGCCCGCGGCTGGCGGCAGGCCGCGCCTCCGCCTCCGGATAAAGATCCTCGAAGGAGACGGGATCGCGGCGCGGACGGATCCGCGACGGGAAGTCGGACATCCGCGAGCCGACCGGCACGGTCAGCGGCTCGCCCGGCGCCCGCGCCGCGACCGCCTCCCGGGCCGCGGCCTCCGCGGCCGATGGCGCGGTCCTGTCGTCCTCTTCGATCGCCTGAAGGGACTGCGTGACGAGCATGGAGATCTTGTGCTCCATGTCCTTGTCCTTCTGCGCCTGGGCGCGCAGCATGGCCTCGCGGCGCTCGGTGTCCACCATCTCGCGCCACTCCTCGGCGCTGTCGAGGCGATCCTTGGGAAAGACGCTCAGGCACTGGTTGAGCGCGGTGAGGAAATAGGCGTCGTAGCCCTTCGTGCCGTTGCCGAGGGGGACATAGGGGTCGAGGCGGTTCTCGGCCGTCGCGGCGAGCCGCAGGTGGCTGTTCGGCGGCGGACGGCCGTTGATTAGATGGTAGAAGGTGGCGGCAAGGGCGTAGAGATCGCTCGAGCGGCCCTGGTAGCTGCCCGCGAGGTAGTATTCCTGCGGCGAGTAGCCGTCCTTCACCGTGTGCACCTTGGACAGGATCCGGCTCGCGCGGCTCGCGCTTTCCCGCGCTGCGCCGAAGTCGATCAGCACCGGACTGTTGTCGGGATCGAGCAGGATGTTGTCGGGCGAGATGTCGCGGTGCAGGATCCCGCGCTCGTGGATGTAGGCCACGGCGTCGAGCAGCTGGATCAGCAGCCGCTTTATCGTCCGGGGCGTCAGCAGGTCCCGCTCCTCCTCCATGATCTGGAGAAGGTCCCGCCCCTCGATGAAATCGAGCGCCATGTAGGCGGTGCCGTTGTCCTTGAAGATCTGGTGCACGCCCACGATGTTCGGATGCTCGAGCGCGGACAGCGCGCGCGCCTCGCGCTCGAACAGCTCGATGATCTTGTCGAAATCGGACTGGTAGGAGCGCGAGCGCAGCCGCACGTTGTCGCTCTTGCGGCAGCACATTGCGCCGGGAAAGCACTCCTTGATCACGACCTTCCGGCCCAGGCTGTCGCGCGCAAGATAGGTGATCCCGAACCCGCCGGAGTTCAGGTAGCTGTCGATGGTGTACTGGCCGCCGCACAGCTCGGTCCCGGGGCGCAGCGCGTCCCCGAACTCTTCTGCCGGATCGACGGCGATGTCTTCGGTCTGCTCGGTCACGTCCTCGTCCTCGTCCTTGACGCAAGGCAGGATGCGAACCCTCCTTAGAAAGGAGGATTGCGGCCATTGAGGCGCGAGAAAGTGTCTGAAAGGTGTCGTGTTTCGGGTGAATCTTCGTCGCCGTTCCAGGCGGGGCGAAGCGCGCCGCGGGGCGCCGCGTCAGCCCGCGCGCGGCGCCGCCAGCAGCACGGGACCCCGCGCCGCGTCAAGAAGGGCGCGCAGCCCCGCGCGGCCCAGCGCCAGCGCGTCGGCCCGGTCGATCACGAGGCAGGCGACGCTCATCCGGCCGAGCCGCGCGCGCCCGGCTGCATCGAGCCCCGATTCGACGAGATCCGCGCCCATCCGGCCGGCCAGGTCGGCCGCCAGCGGGTAGAGCGGCCCGGGCGCGTTCCCTCGTGCCGACACGAGCACCACGCGCCCGGCGGCCGCTGTGTCCGCGCCCTGCCCGATCACCACGAGATCCCAGTCCGCCGCCGCGCCCAGAAGCCCCTCCGCCAGCTCGGCCTCCCGCCGCTCGAAACTCCAGCCGGTGCCGGCCTGCGCGGCGAAGGCGCGCAGCGCCGCCTCGAAGGCGCGCGCGTCGCCGGACGCAAGGCGCGCGAAGGCCGCCCGGCCCGGCGCGGGCGACAGCTCTCCGCCGAAACTCACCAGCCTCTGCCCCGGCAGCTCGGCCAGGCGGCCCGGCAGCGGATCGGCCAAGAGGAGCCCGCCCACCCGGCCGAGCGCGCGCCCCCGCAGCAGTTCGGCCAGGCGCAGGGCGCGCCGCGCCTCCGCGAAGCTGCCCGCCCCGACGAGAAGCCGCGGCGCGGGGGCGCTCATGGCGCGCCCTCCCCGTCCGGTCCCCCGGCGCCCGGATGCGACGGCGCCCGCACGAAGGCGCGCCGCGCCTCGGCGAAGCGGCGCAGCGCCGCGTCCACGCGCCCGTTGACGCTCTCGGGCGGGAATTCGCCGTCCTCGCCGCGCGTGCCCGCGGGCGTTCCGGTCAGGATCCCGACCCCCTCGTCGACGCGCGACACCGGGATCACGCGGAACTCGCCCGCGCGCACCGCCTCCACCACCTCGTCGCGCAGCATCAGGTGGGCCACGTTCGCCTCGGGGATGAGCACGCCCTGCCGCCCCGTCAGGCCGCGCGCGGCGCAGGTCTCGAAGAAGCCCTCGATCTTCTCGTTCACCCCACCGATGGGCTGAACCTCGCCCTTCTGGTTGATCGAGCCCGTCACGGCGAGGCCCTGGTCGATGGGCAGGTCCGCGAGCGCCGAGAGCAGGGCATAAAGCTCCGCCGAGGAGGCGCTGTCGCCGTCCACGCCGCCGTAGCTCTGCTCGAAGACGAGGCTCGCATGAAGCGAGAAGGGCAGATCGCGCGCGTAGGTTCCGGTGAGGTAGCCCGACAGGATCATCACCCCCTTGGAATGCAGCGGGCCGCCAAGCTCCACCTCGCGCTCGATGTCCACGAGCTTGCCCGCGCCCAGGCGCACCCGCGCGGTGATCCGCGAGGGCCGGCCGAAGGCGTAGTCGCCCAGCCCGATGACCGACAACCCGTTGATCTGCCCGACCTCCGCGCCCGCGGTGTCGATGAGCACGGTGCCGCGGCGGATCGCCTCCTGCATCCGGTCGCGGAGGCGCGAGGCGCGGCGCTCGCGCGCCGTGACCGCCGCCGCGATGTCCCCGGCGCCGATCTCTTCTCCGCCCCGCGCGCCGGCGTAATGGTCGGCCTCCTGCATCAGGTTGCCCAGCGCCTCGAGCCGCAGGCTGAGCTTTTCCGTGTCGCCCGCAAGGCGGGCCGCCTCGTCGGCGAGACGCGCGACGCCCGCCGCGGTGAGCGCGCGCAGCCCCGCAGCGCGCGCCTGCGATCCGAAAAGTCGCGCGAAGCCCATCAGCGTCTCGTCGTCGCGGTCCGCGACATCGTCGAAATCGGCCTGAAGCTTGAAAAGACGTGCGAAATCCGGATCGAGCATCACCAGCAGCGCATGGAGCATCCGGTCGCCCACCAGCGCCACCCGAAGGTCGAGCGGGATCGGGTCGGGCTCGAGCGAGGTGGTGGAGACGAGGCTCATCCGCTCGCCGAGCGAGGAGATGGTGATCTCGCCGTTGCGCAGGCAGCGTTTGAGCCCGTCCCAGGCGTAGGGCTCGGACAGGATGCGCCGCGCGTCGAGCACGAGAAAGCCGCCGTTGGCGCGGTGCAGCGCGCCGGGCTTGATCATAGTGAAGTTCGTGACGAGGGAGCCCATATGCGTGGCGTGCTCGATCCGCCCGACCACGCGGTCGAGCGTCGGCAGCGCCTCGTGCTCGAGCGGCGCGCCGGTCTCGGTCTCGGCCTCCTGCCCCACCATGACGTTGACGGCGTAGCGGCCGAAGAGCGGGTCCATGTGCGCCTTGCCCACGGTGTCTGGAAACGGGGCGTCCTTCGACTGCGCGGCGCGGCGCAGGAAAAGCTCGGCGTTGGCCACGATGTCCTCGCGCAGCTCGGCCACGAAATCCTGGATGTCCGGAATGGTGTCGAAGGCCTCGGCCACCTCGGCCACGCGCGCGTCCACGACGCGCTTGGCCATCGCCGCGTTCAGCGCCTCCACCCGTTCGCGGTGGCGCTTGGCGCGGCGCGGCGCCTCGCGCAGCACGACCGCCAGCTCCTCCTGGAGGCGCGCGATCTTGGCGTCGATCTCGGCGCGCTCCTCCTCGTCGAGTTCGCGGTAGTCGTCGGGTTTGACGAGCTCGCCGTCGCGCAGCGCGCTCAGCATGAAACCCATCGGCGTGCGCAGGAGCGCGATGTCCTCGGCGCGGGCGCGCTCGGCGAACTCCTCGAGCGAGGACTCCTCTTCCTCGCTGAACTCCTGCTCGATGGCGCGGCGCTGGCTCTGGTAGTCATCGGACTCGAAGAGCGCGGGCAGATCGCTGGCCAGATCGTCCACGAGATCCTGCATGGCGTCCCGGAACGGGAGCGCCGTGCCGGGCGGCAGGCCGATGGCGCGCGGCTTGTGCTCGGCCTCGAAGTTGTTGACGTAGACCCAGTCCTTCGGGCGCGGCCGATCGGCGGCGGCGTCGCCCAGGATCCGCATGAGCGCGCTGTGGCGCCCCGTGCCCTCGGGCCCGAGGGCGAAGACGTTGAAGTCGCGATGCGGGATCGCGCCGGCAAGGCGAATCGCGTCGAGCGCGCGCTCCTGCCCGATCAGGTCGGCCGGCCCGTCGAGCTCGGCCGTGCTGGCGAAGGGGAACGCGGACGGGTCGCAGCGCGTCTGCAACCGCTCCGCGGGCAGCCCTTCGGGTCCGCTTGCTGTCGCTGCCATCGCCGCCTCCCCGCCGTCGCTGCGCCTACCTGAACATCACGGCGCGGGCGGGGCCTTGACTTGCGTCAACGCCCCTGGCGCGCGAGGGACGTGACAGCCGCGCCGTTTCGTCCGACAAAGGCGCGAGAGGCCAGAAGCCGAAGGACCGTAAGCGCATGACCGACAGGCGATACGCCGCCCCGCCGGGCGGGCATCCCGGCCAGGGCGATCTTCTGACCGGCCGGGCCGTCTTCACCGAGGCCTACGCCGTCATCCCGGCCGGCGTGCAGCGCGACATCGTGGCAAGCCGCCTGCCCTTCTGGCGGGAAACGCGCGCCTGGGTGCTGGCCCGCCCGATGAGCGGCTTCGCCGAGAGTTTCGCGCAATACGCGCTGGAGGTCGCCCCCGGCGGCGGCTCCGACCGCCCCGAACCCGACCCGGAGGCCGAGGCCGCGCTTTTCGTCACCGGCGGGACGGCGGCGCTCTCCTTCGCGGGGGCCACGCACCGGCTCGCGCCCGGGAGCTTCGCCTTCCTGCCGCCCGGCACGCAGTGGCGGCTGCGCAACGAGGGCGGCGAACCGGCCCGCCTGCAATGGATCCGCAAGCGCCACCAGGCCGTCGAGGGGCTGGGTCTTCCCGCCCCCTTCGTCACCAGCGAGGCCGAGATCGCGCCCGACCCGATGCCCGGCACCGAGGGGGGCTGGGCCACGACCCGCTTCATGGACCCGGACGATCTGCGCCACGACATGCACGTGACGATCGTGACGCTCGAGCCCGGCGCGGCGATTCCCTTCCTCGAGACCCATGTGATGGAGCACGGGCTCTACGTGCTGGAGGGCAAGGGCGTCTACCGGCTCAACCGCGACTGGGTGGAGGTGGAGGCGGGCGATTTCATGTGGCTCCGCGCCTTCTGCCCGCAGGCCTGCTATGCCGGGGGACCGGGGCCCTTCCGCTACGTCCTCTACAAGGACGTGAACCGCCACCCGCCGCTCAGCCCGCCGTGATCCGCCAGGGCGTGGCGAAGACATGCTCCTCGAGGTTCGCGCCCGGCCCGATCCGGTCCACCACGGCGAAGAGCCCCGGCGGCGCGAGCGGCGCCAGAACCCCGTGCCAGGTGCCGCGCAGGTAGTTCACGCCCTGCCCCGGCCGCGTCAGGAACGCCAGCGGCCGGCCCGGGCGCCCGCCCTCGTCCGGCGCCACCACGACGAGGAAGGGATCGGCGGTCATCGGCAGGAAGGCCTGGCTGCCATCGGGATGGCGCTCCACGAGGTCGAGCTCCAGCGGCAGCGCGCGGGGTTCGGCGAGAAAGAGGCTGATCCCCGCCCGCCCGTCGCCGAAATCGAGCCGCGCGCGGTCGTGGAAGCGCCCGCACCGCCCGGCATTGATGAGCCGGTCGGGCGCGCCCGCGGCCTCCAGCACGTCGCCGAAGGGTGCGAAGGCCGCAGGCTCAAGCGGGCGCGCCACGATCTCCCGGGTCATCCGAGCGCCTCCCGCAGCCGAAGCTCGGCGATCCGCTCCACCTGCCGACAGGCTTCCGCGACCTCGGCCTCGCGGTCGTTGGCCAGCCGCCGCTCGAAGGCCGCGAGGATGCCCGCCTTGTCGTGATCGCGCACGGCGATGATGAAGGGAAACCCGAACTTCCCGGTGTAAGCCGCGTTGAAAGAAGTGAATTTTTCCCGCTCCGCGTCGGTGAGCGCGTCGAGCCCGGCCGCGGCCTGCTCCGCCGCGCTCGCCTCGGTAAGCCGCCGCGCCGCAGCGAGCCGCCCCGCGAGGTCGGGATGCGCGCGCAGCACGCCCAGCCGCTCCTCCTCCGAGGCGCTGCGGAAGACGCGCGCCAGCGCCGCGTGAACCCCGCGCGCCGTGTCGTGAGTGGGGCCCAGCTCCAGCGCCCAGGCGCGCTCCGCGATCCAGGGCGAGTGCTCGAAGATGCCGCCGAAGGCCGCCACGAAGGCGTCGCGGTCCATCTCGGAGGGACGCGCGCGGCCCGTGGGCGGGTGCTCCCGCGCCCAGTGCTCGGCGATCTGGAGCCTTGTGGCGAACCAGACGCCGTCATGGCCGCGCATGTGATCGAGCGCGCGGGCGAGCGCGGCGGCGCGGCCCGGCCGCCC
The DNA here is from genome assembly GCF_041365695.1 of Rhodosalinus sp. 5P4. Taxonomy (NCBI): domain Bacteria; kingdom Pseudomonadati; phylum Pseudomonadota; class Alphaproteobacteria; order Rhodobacterales; family Paracoccaceae; genus Rhodosalinus; species Rhodosalinus sp. 5P4. The sequence goes on along the minus strand of NZ_JBGFSJ010000001.1, from coordinate 404,290 downwards.
GGCGAGGCGGCAATGCAGCCCGATGGACAGCATCTTTGGCGCCCCGGCCGATCCTTCGGCGTAGAGCGTGTCGAAGGCGTCCCTGACATGGCGCTCGAACTCCGCGCCCGAGCCGAACCCGGCCGGCACCGCGAAGCGCATGTCGTTCACGTCGAGCGTGTAGGGCACGACGAGCTGATCGCGCCCGCCGGTGCGGATCCAGTAGGGCAGATCGTCGGCGTAGCTGTCGGCGACATAGGCGAAGCCGCCCTCCTCGGCGGCAAGGCGAACGGTGTTCATCGAGGAGCGCCCGGTGTACCAGCCGCGCGGGCGCGCGCCGACGACCTCGGCGTGCAGGCGGATGGCCTCGGCCATCTGCGCGCGCTCCTCTTCTTCGGGCATCGCGCGGTGCTCGATCCACTTGAGCCCGTGGCTCGCGATCTCCCAGCCGGCGTCCTTCATAGCCGCCACCTGCTCGGGCGCGCGGGCGAGCGCCGTGGCCACCCCGAAGACGGTGACGGGCAGGCCGGCCAGCATCCGGTGGAGCCGCCAGAACCCGGCCCGCGCGCCGTATTCGTAGATCGACTCCATGTTCCAGTGGCGCTCGCCCGGCCAGGGCTCGGCGCCCGAGATCTCCGACAGGAAGGCCTCGGAGGCCGCGTCGCCGTGCAGGATGCAGTTCTCGCCGCCCTCCTCGTAGTTGAGCACGATCTGCACCGCCACCCGCGCGGCCCCGGGCCAGCGCGGGTCGGGGGGCGTGGGGCCGTGGCCTGTCATGTCGCGGGGGTAGCGCTGCACCTCGGTCCTCCTGCTTGACGGGACGCGCGCGGGATGAGACCGGAAAGCGAGACGGAAGAAAAGGGGGCGCGCCATGGCGGGCTATCTCACGACCCATGTGCTGGACACCGCGGCGGGCCGCCCGGCGGCGGGGATTGCGATCGCGCTTTACCGGATCGAGAACGGCACGCGCCGCGAGGTGGCCCGCGCCACCACCAACGCCGACGGCCGGACGGACGGGCCTATCCTGCCCGAAAAGGATTTCGAGACAGGCGTTTACGAGCTGGTCTTCGCCGCCGGGGACTACCTGCGCGCACAAGGCGCGGCCGCCGCGGAGCCGCTCTTCCTCGACGAGGTCCCGATCCGCTTCGGCATGGCGGATCGCGCGGCGCATTACCATGTGCCCCTCCTGCTGTCGCCCTACGGCTACTCCACCTATCGCGGCAGCTAGGCGCCGCGCCGCGGCCCGATCCTTCGGCACGCGCGGTCCCGCGGCCCGCGGGCGGCGCGGCTGGTCTTTCCTCCCGCGCGCGGCGGCGCTATGCCGGGGCGGTTCCCACCGGAGGCTTCGCCATGCTCGATTTCGCCATCTTCTGGGACTGGATCGCCTTCGCCGCGCGCTGGCTGCACGTCGTCACCGCGATGGTCTGGATCGGCACCTCGTTCTATTTCATCGCGCTCGATCTCGGGCTGGTGCGACGGCCCGGCATGCCCGAGGGCGTGACCGGCGAGGAATGGCAGGTGCATGGCGGCGGCTTCTACCACGTCGAGAAATACGCCGTGGCGCCCGAGCGGCTGCCGGAAGACCTCACCTGGTTCAAGTGGGAAAGCTACGCCACCTGGCTGTCGGGCGCGGCGCTCCTGATGATCCTCTACTGGGCGGGGGCGGAACTTTACCTGATCGATCCCGCGAAGGCGGATCTCTCGGTCTTCCAGGCGGTGCTGCTCTCGGCGGGCTCCATCGCGCTCGGCTGGCTGATCTACGACGGGCTCTGCCGGTCGCCCCTCGGCCACCGGCCCGTGGTGCTGATGCTGGTGCTCTTCGGGGTCATCGTGGCGATGTCGTGGGGCCTCAACCAGGTCTTCACGGGGCGCGCGGCGCTTCTGCATCTCGGCGCCTTCACCGCGACGATCATGACGGCGAACGTCTTCCTCGTGATCATGCCGAACCAGCGCGTCGTCGTGGGCGACCTCAAGGCCGGGCGCGTGCCGGATCCCGAATACGGGCGGATCGCCAAGCTCCGCTCCACCCACAACAACTACCTCACCCTGCCGGTCATCTTCCTGATGCTCTCGAACCACTACCCGCTGGCCTTCGGCACGCCCCATGCCTGGGCGATCGGGGCGCTCGTCTTCCTGATGGGGGTGACGATCCGGCACTACTTCAACACCCTGCACGCCCGGAAGGGCCGCCCGAACTGGACATGGGCGGCCACGGCGATCCTTTTCCTCGCGATCATGTGGCTCTCCGCCCTGCCCGGCCGCGGCCCCGCGCCCGCCGAGACGGCGCTGCCGGAAACCGGGGCGGCGGCGCGCTTCGCCGCCGCCGAGGGGTTCGAGACGGCCCACGGCATCGTGCTCGCCCGCTGCTCCATGTGCCACGCGCGCGAGCCGCTCTGGCAGGGGCTGCACTGGGCGCCCAGGGGCGTCGCGCTCGAGACCGAGGCGGACGTCGCGCGCCAGGCCCGCGCGATCTTCCTTCAGGCCGGGGCGAGCCACGCGATGCCGCCCGGCAACCTCACCTACATGACCGGGGAGGAGCGGCAGGCCCTCGCCGACTGGTACCGCGCCGGCGCGGGCGGCTGACGCGGCCCGCAGCGCGCCCGGCCCTAGCGCGCCGCGCGCAGCGGGCGCGGCGCGAGCCCGCCCAGTTCCCGCAGATGCGCCACCGCCTCCACCACACCCTCGCCCTCGCGCAGCGCGGCGAAGACGGTGGGCCGGCCCTGCCGGTTCTCGGCGGCGTCCCGGCGCATCTCTTCGAGATCGACGCCCACATGGGGCGCGAGGTCCGTCTTGTTGATGACCAGCAGATCCGAGCGCATCAGCGCCGGCCCCTTCTTGCGCGGGATGTCCTGCCCCATGGCGACGTCGATCATGTAGATCGTCAGATCCGCGAGCTCGGGGCTGAAATTGGCCGCGAGGTTGTCGCCGCCCGACTCGATCAGCACGATCTCGAGGCCCGGATGACGGGCGGAGAGCTCGGCCACGGCGGCAAGGTTGATCGAGGCGTCCTCGCGGATCGCGGTGTGCGGGCAGCCGCCCGTCTCCACCCCGATCACCCGGTCCCCGGGCAGCACCTGCATCCGCAGAAGCGCCTCGGCGTCCTCCCGCGTGTAGATGTCGTTGGTGATGACGCCGATGGAGTGATCGGGCGCGAGGGCGCGGGCCAGCGCGGCGGTGAGCGTCGTCTTGCCCGCGCCCACGGGGCCGCCGATTCCGACGCGAAGGGGGCCGTTCATGGTCATGAGCGGAAAAGCCTCGTCTCGAGAGTTTCGTGGCGCATGGAGGCGATGTCGGCCGCCCATGCGATGGAGGACAGATCGTCGGGCCCGAGCGCGCCCGCCTCCCGCGCGAGCCGCGCGCAAAGCGGCGCGGCCCCGGCGAGCGCCTGTTGCGCCTCGGTCTGGCCGAGGGGCACGAGGCGCTGCGCCGCACCGGCGAGCGCGGTGGCGAAGGCGTGGAGGTAGAGCCGCAGCGTCTCTTCCCCGGGCAGGCCCATGAGGCGCGCGGCGCGCCCCACCGCCACGGGCTGGGCCATCGGCGCGAGGTCGAGCCCCCAGACGGCGGCGGTGGTGCGGGCGAAGGCCGCGCCCTGCTCCACGGTCTCGGCGCGCCGCTCGGCCGAGGGCGCGAAGGCGCGGGCCGTGGCGTCGGCCTCCCGCGCCGCCTCGGCGGTCTCCGCGCGCCAGCCTTCCATCAGGAACACCGCGTCAGCGCGCCCCGCCCCGTGCTCCAGCAAGTCGGCGAGCCAGGCCGCGAAGCTCTCCCGTTCGCGCACGCGCCCTTCGGCGATCTCGGTCTCGAGCCCGTGGGACCAGGCGAAGCCGCCCGTGGGATAGGCCGGCGAGAGCCACTGCGCGAGGGTAAGGAGCGCATCCGCCCCGGGCTCAGTGAGCATGGGCGTGGGTCCTGCCGTGGCCGTAGGCGCCGCCCTCGGGGGTGAAGGGCGCCTCCGTCTCCGAGAGATGGGCGCCGAGGCGGTCCAGCATGTCGCGGAGCACGTGATCGCGCCGGATGAAGAGCCGCCCAGGCGCCACCTGGCAGGGCGTGTGACGGTTCCCGATATGCCAGGCCAGCCGCGGCAGGTCGCCCGTGACCTCGTAAAGCGGCTCGGGCGCGGCCACGACCTCGACGAGCCGCCCGTCGGAAAGCTCCAGCGCGTCGCCATGCTCCAGCGAGACGGTGTGCGGCAGATCGACGAGAAACGGCACCCCGCCCCCCGTCTCCAGCCGCTTTCGGCGCAGGAAGCGCGACTCGTAGTCGAGCCGTACCCACTCCGCGGGCCCGTGCCATTCGCCCTTGCGATGGAGCGTCTGCGCGATGGGAAGCTCGGTCATGTCGTTGCCTCAGAACAGGAAATAGCGTTGCGCCATGGGCAGCACCTCGGCCGGCGCGCAGGTCAGAAGCTCCCCGTCGGCGCGCACCTCGTAGGTTTCCGGGTCCACCTCCATCTTCGGCAGCGCGTCGTTGAGGATCAGGTCGCGCTTCGTCACGGCGCGGATGCCGTGGACCGCGACGGTCTCCTTGGCCAGCCCCAGCGTGTCACGGATGCCGGCCGCCTGCGCCGCCTGGCTCACGAAGGTGACGGCCGAGCGCTCCACCGAGCGGCCATAGGCGCCCCACATGGGCCGCGAATAGACCGGCTGCGGCGTGGGGATGGAGGCGTTCGGATCGCCCATCTGGGCCATCGCGATGGTGCCGCCGATCAGCACCAGATCGGGCTTCACCCCGAAGAAGGCGGGCGACCAGAGCACGAGGTCGGCGCGCTTGCCCGCCTCCACGCTGCCGATCTCGTGGGCGAGGCCGTGCGCGATTGCGGGGTTGATGGTGTATTTGGCGATGTAGCGCCGGACGCGGAAATTGTCGTTCTCGCCGGTCTCGTCGCCAAGCCGCCCGCGCTGTTTCTTCATCTTGTCGGCGGTCTGCCAGGTCCGCAGGATCACTTCGCCCACCCGGCCCATCGCCTGGCTGTCCGAGCCCATCACCGAAAACGCGCCCATGTCGTGGAGGATATCCTCGGCCGCGATGGTCTCGCGCCGGATCCGGCTCTCGGCGAAGGCCACGTCCTCGGGGATCGACTTGTCGAGGTGGTGGCAGACCATCAGCATGTCGAGATGCTCTTCGATGGTGTTGACCGTGAAGGGCCGCGTCGGGTTCGTGGACGAGGGCAGGATATGCGCCTCGCCGCAGATGCGGATGATGTCGGGCGCGTGGCCCCCGCCCGCGCCCTCGGTGTGGTAGGCGTGGATCGTGCGCCCCTTCATCGCGGCGAGCGTGTGTTCGACGAACCCGCTCTCGTTGAGCGTGTCGGTGTGGATCATCACCTGGATGTCGTGGTCGTCCGCGACCGAGAGGCAGCAGTCGATCGCCGCCGGCGTCGTGCCCCAGTCCTCGTGCAGCTTGAGCGCAGAGGCGCCCGCCTCCACCTGCTCCACCAGCGCCTGCGGCAGCGAGGCGTTGCCCTTGCCGGCGAAGGCCAGGTTCATCGCGAAGGCGTCGGCCGCCTGCAGCATCCGCCCGATGTGCCAGGACCCCGGCGTGCAGGTGGTGGCCATGGTGCCCGTCGCCGGCCCCGTGCCGCCGCCCAGCATCGTGGTGATGCCGGAATGCAGCGCGTCCTCCACCTGCTGCGGACAGATGAAGTGGATATGGCTGTCGAAGCCGCCGGCGGTCAGGATCTTGCCCTCGCCTGCGATGACCTCCGTCCCCGGCCCTACGACGATGTCGACGCCCGGCTGGATGTCGGGATTGCCGGCCTTGCCGATCTTCGCGATCCGCCCGTCCTTCAGCCCCACATCGGCCTTGGTGATGCCGGTATGGTCGACGATCAGCGCGTTGGTGATCACCGTGTCGACCGCGCCGTCGGCGCGGGTCGCCTGGCTCTGGCCCATGCCGTCGCGGATCACCTTGCCACCGCCGAATTTCACCTCTTCCCCGTAGGTTGTAAGGTCTTTCTCAACTTCGACGACAAGATCGGTGTCGGCAAGGCGCAGGCGGTCGCCCGTCGTGGGGCCGAACATCGCGGCATACTCGGCGCGGGAAATCCGTGCGGGCATCAGAGCGCCCCCATGACCTGGCCGTTGAACCCGAAGATGCGCAGCGCGCCCGCCACCGGCACCAGCGCGACCTCGCGGCGCTGCCCGGGCTCGAAGCGCACGGCCGAGCCCGCGGGAATGTCGAGGCGCAGGCCCCGCGCCGCCGCACGGTCGAACTCGAGCGCGGGGTTGGCTTCCGCGAAATGGTAGTGGCTGCCCACCTGCACCGGGCGGTCCCCGGTGTTGGCCACCATCAACGTGACCGCCTCGCGGCCTTCGTTGAGCGTCAGCATGCCCTCGGCGGGGAAGACCTCCCCGGGGATCATCGCCGCCACCCCGCCCAGGCGAGGAGCGCCGCGGCAGCGAGCGCGAGAAGCGCCACGACCCAGAGCCAGCCCGCCCCGTCATGCGGGTGCAGGTGGGGCCCCGGATGGGCGGCCGCCGGCGCGGCGGCGAGAAGGAGGAGCGGAACGGCCGTGAGGTATCTCATGGGCGAAGTCCTTCTTTCAGCGGATCGGATTGTGGACGGTGACGAGCTTGGTGCCGTCGGGAAAGGTGGCCTCGACCTGCACGTCGGGGATCATCTCGGGCACGCCCTCCATGCACATCTGGCGGGTGACGACCTGCGCGCCCGCCTCCATCATGTCGGCCACCGAGCGCCCCTCGCGGGCGCCCTCCACCACCGCGTCGGTGATGAGCGCCACGGCCTCGGGGTGGTTGAGCTTCACGCCGCGGGCAAGGCGCCGCCGCGCCACCTCGGCCGCCATGGCCACCATCAACTTGTCCCGTTCGCGGGGGGTGAGGAGCATCGTCAGAGCCTCCAGGCCTTGGGAAGACTGTCGCCGGTCAGCCGGTCGAGCGCGGGCAGGAGCGCGCGGCGCAACGCGTGAGACTCGGGCGCGAGAACCCGCGCGGCCAGAAGGCCGTCCTCGACCAGGCTCGCCCCGCCCGAGGCCCCGAACGCCGCGCGCAGCGGACCGAGCTGCGCCGCCGCGTCGGGCCCCGCGTAGACCAGGGCCGCCATCGCGCCCGCGCCCGCCGCCACGCCCGGACGCGCAAGCAGCTCCGCCGCGCAGCCCTCGAGGCGCACCGCGTCGAGCCAGGCGAGCCGCCCGTCGCGCCGGATCTCGATCCGGTCGCGAAAGCGCAGCTCCCGAAGACGCTCCCCCATGGCCGCGCGCCCGAAGACCAGCGGCTCCACCAGGAGGAGCCGCGCGTCGCCGGCAAGATCGACGTGCAGCCGCCGCGCCAGCGCCGCGCCGTCGTAAAGGATCGTCTCCTGCGGCAGCCAGGAGAGCCGCGCGCCCGGCCCCGCCGCGAGGCGCACGTCGAGCCGCGCCTCGCTGCCCGGCTCGGCGCGGTAGGCCCGCTCCGCCGCCTGGGTCGACAGCGTGATCGTCGCGCCCGCGCCGGCCGTGGCCTCCACCGCGACGCGATCGCCGCCGGTCAGCCCGCCCGCCGTGTTCACGAGGCAGACCTCCACGCCCCGCGCGCCCCGCGGAAAGAGCGCGCGCAGCGAGCCTTGCGCGCGCAGCGCCTCGAGCCGACCGCCCCCCGGGCCCGCCTTCGCCGACACCCGCAGCGCGCCCTGCGCCCGCGGCTGGACGGGCAGGGTTTCACGCTTGTCGAAGGGCATGGGTCATCGCCTTGGGCTTCCCGGGGTCGCGATCGCGTCGCCCCTTTTTCAACAGCCATGACACCCGGCCGGCAGCGCCGTGCGCCGCTCGCACCGGCTGCGGCACGCCTTGCCGCCTGCTTCATGAGCGGTTTGAGCCGCGTTGCTCATTTTCACGCCACCCCGCGAACGCGTCCCGGGCGATACCGGCCGGGGGCGGCGGGACGCGGTCCTTGCACAGCCGGACACGCAGGCGCAGGAAATTTCTGCCCCGGGATTAAGCGAATCGCCCAAATCTGTATCGTTGCCCGGCCAGCCGGCGGCTCTGACGCCTGCGCGCCAGCGCGGGGCATGGCCAAGACCGGCGGGACGACACAGACGGACGGGTGCACCCACGAACGTCCGCCAACGACAACAGGGAGACCAGACGTGTTCCATCGCCCGATCCTCGCCGCCGCCGCCTTCGCGGCTTTCGCAGGCGCCGCCACGGCGCAGACCGCCATGCCCTTCGCGCTCGACTGGAAGTTCGAAGGCCCCGCCGCGCCCTACTTCGTCGCCATCGACAAGGGGTATTTCGCCGACGCGGGGCTCGAGGTCGAGATCACCGCCGGCCAGGGCTCGCTCGACGCCATCCCGAAGGTCGCGACCGGCGCCTTTCCGGTGGGCTTCGCCGACATCAACAGCCTCATCAAGTTCCTCGACCAGAACCCGGGCGCGCCGGTGACCGCCGTGATGATGGTCTACGACAAGCCGCCCTTCGCGGTGGTCGGCCGCAGGAGCCAGGGCGTCGAGGCGCCCAAGGATCTCGAGGGGCGCGTCCTGGGCGCGCCGCCGCCGGACGGCGCCTGGGCGCAGTTCCCGATCTTCGCCGCCGAGAACGATCTCGACATGGACGCGATCACCGTGGAGCCGGTGGGCTTTCCCACCCGCGAGCCCATGCTCGCCGAGGGAGAGGTGGACGCGGTGACGGGCTTTTCCTTCTCGTCCTTCCTGAACCTCGTGCGCCTCGGCGTGCCCGAAGACGACATCTCGACCATCCTGATGGCCGATCACGGCGTCGCGCTTTACGGCAACGCGGTCATCGTCAACACCGAGTTCGCCGCCGCGAACCCGGCGGCGGTCGAAGGCTTCCTCGAAGCGGTCGCCATGGGCTGGAAGGACGCCATCGCGGAGCCGGCCGCGGCGATCGAGAGCCTCGTGGCGCGCAATCCCGCCGCGGACGCCGCGCTCGAGGAACGCCGCCTCGCACTCGCCATCGACGCCAACGTGGTCACCGACTATACCGCAGCGAACGGCATGGGCACCGTGGATCCCGACCGCATGGCCACGGCGCTGGAGCAGATCGCGCTGACCTACGAGTTCCAGAACGCGCCCGACGCGTCGCTCTACTTCACCGACGCCTACCTGCCCGAGGGCGGCTTCCCGCTCGACTGACGCGACCGTGCGCGGGCCGCAAGAGGCCCGCGCGCCACACACGAGACCACGAGCAGGCCATTGGAAAACCTGATAGACATCCGCGGCGTGCGCCATGCCTACCGCACCGAGGACGGGCCGCTGCCGGTCCTCGACGGGCTCGACATCACGGTGAACGAGGGCGGCTTCGTCGCCGTGGTGGGCCCGTCGGGCTGCGGCAAGTCCACGCTCACGCGGCTGATCGCGGGGCTGATGATCCCCGACGCGGGCGAGGTTCGCGTGCACGGCACGCCCATCACCGGGCCGCGCTCCAACGTGGGCATGGCGTTCCAGAACCCGGTGCTGCTGGAATGGCGCACGATCCTGAAGAACGTGCTGCTGCCCCTCGAGATCGTGAAGACGCCGCTCTCGCGCGCCGAGCAGGAGGCGCGGGCGCGCCGTCTCCTGTCACTCGTGGGGCTCGAGGGTTTCGAGGACAAGCGCCCCTCCGAGCTTTCGGGCGGCATGCGCCAGCGCGCCTCGCTCTGCCGCGCGCTCATCCACCAGCCCGAGGTGCTGATCCTCGACGAACCCTTCGGCGCGCTCGACGCCTTCACCCGCGAGGATCTCTGGCAGACCATGCACGCGCTCAAGGAAAAGGAACCCTTCACCGGCGTGCTCATCACCCACGACCTGCGCGAATCGATCTTCCTCGCGGACCGGGTGGTGGTGCTCTCGGGCCGCCCGGCACGCACGCAATACGTGCTCGACCTGCCGCAGGCCGGCCCGCGCGACCTCGATCACCTCTACACGGCAGAGGCGGCGGACATGCTTGCAGAGCTGCGCCACCAGATCGAGATCGCCCAGGGCCGCGCCGGCACCGACACGCCCGAGGCCGCGCAATGACCCGGGGCCTGCGCCGGGCCGCGGCGCCGCTCGTCGCCATCCTGGTGTTTCTCGTTCTCTGGGAAGCGGCCGTCTGGGCCAATGGCTGGCCCGACTACAAGATGGCCTCGCCCTCCGACCTCGTGCCCGCCTACGCGAAGTACTGGGACCTCTTCGTGATCATGGGCTGGCAGACGCTCTGGCGCACGGTGCTGGGGCTCCTGCTCGCGGTGGTGGTGGGCGTGGCGCTCGGCATGGTGATGGGCTTCTCGCGCATGATGCGCGACGCGCTCTACCCGCTGCTGGTGGGGTTCAACGCGATCCCGAAGGCCACCGTGGTGCCCATCGTCGCGCTCATCTTCGTGGGCGCACACGACTTCAACACCGTGCTCATCGCCTTCATGATCTCCTTCTTCCCGATCGCGGTCTCGGTCTCCATCGGCCTGTCCACGCTCGAGCCCGAATACCGCGACATCCTGCGCTCGCTCGGCGCCTCGCAGTCGAAGATCTTCTGGAAGATCGCCCTGCCGAAGACCCTGCCGGAGTTCTTCGGCGCGCTGAAGGTCTCGGTGACGCTCGCCTTCATCGGCACCAACCTGATGGAGATCGTCTCGCCCCATGGACGCGGCCTGGGCGCGCTGTTCGATTCCGGCAAGACGAATTCCGACTACCCGCTGATGTTCGCGGTGCTCATCGCCCTCGCGGTTCTGGGGATCCTTCTCTACTACGTCGTCGTGGCGCTCGAGCGGATCTTCGCGGGCTGGGCCGAGCGCGCGCCGACCTGACACCCCGTCCCGCCGCGCCGGTCCGCGGCGCCCGCGCGCCCGGCTTGCCCGACGCCCTTGAAAAGGCAGCGCGCACGCGGCACCATGCCACACGGCGCACGGAACAGCCGGCCCCTTCTACGCCGCATCGAAGGGGGCGCCCCGGCCCAAGGGTAACGCGGCGACTTGACCGACATGCGAACAGCCTTCCTGCTCAACGGCACCCCCGTGGAGACCGAGGCCCATGCGACCGAGACGCTCCTCGACTGGCTGCGTCGCCGTGGCCTGACCGGAACGAAGGAGGGCTGCAACGAGGGCGACTGCGGCGCTTGTACCGTCATGGTGACCGACGCCGCGACCGGCCCGAGGGCCCTCAACGCCTGCATCCTCTTCCTGCCCCAGCTCCACGGCAAGGCCGTGCGCACGGTGGAGGGCCTCTCCGGGCCGGACGGTGCGCCCCACCCCGCCCAGACGGCGATGGTGGCGCATCACGGCAGCCAGTGCGGCTTCTGCACGCCGGGCTTCGTGGTCGCCATGGCCGCCGCGCACGCCCGCGGGCGCACCGACCACGACGACCAGCTCGCCGGCAATCTCTGCCGCTGCACCGGCTACGCGCCGATCCTGCGCGCCGCCCGCGCGATCGAGGATTCGCCCCGCCCCGCCTGGCTCGCCGAGGACAGCGCCGCGGTCGACGCCGACCCGCCCTTCTTCTTGGGCGAAATACTCTCGGGGGGTGAGGCGGCGAAGCCGCCGAGGGGGGCGGACAGCCCCCCTGCCTGCGTCCTGCCGGAAAGCGCCGACGCGCTCGCCGACTGGTATGCCGCCCACCCCGAGGCCACGCTCGTCGCCGGGGCGACGGATGTGGGGCTTTGGGTGACGAAACAGCTCCGCGATCTGGGCCCCGTCGCCTTCCTCCACCGCTGCCGTGACCTGCAGCGGATCGAGGAGACGGAGACGGAGATCCGCATCGGCGCGGGCGTCACCATCGAGCGGCTCCGCACGGCGATGGAGCCCCGCCACCCGGCCTTCGCCGAGATCCTGCGCCGCTACGGCTCCGAGCAGGTGCGCGCGGCCGCCACCATCGGCGGCAACATCGCCAACGGCTCGCCCATCGGCGACGGGCCGCCGCCCCTCATCGCGCTCGGCGCCACGTTGCATCTGCGCAAGGGCGCGGCCCGGCGGAGCCTGCCGCTCGAGGACTTCTTCCTCGACTACGCCCGGCAGGACCGCGCGCCCGGAGAGTTCGTGGAAGCGGTCTCGATCCCGCGCCAGCCCGACCGGCTTTTCGCCTGGAAGGTCTCTAAACGCTTCGACCAGGACATCTCGGCGCTCTGCGGCGCCTTCGACCTCGCGCTGGAGGACGGGCGCGTCGCGGCGGCCCGGATCGCCTTCGGCGGCATGGCGGGCGTCCCGAAGCGGGCGCGCGCCGTGGAGGCCGCGCTCCTCGGCCAGCCCTTCACCGAGGCGGGCGTCGCCGCCGCCGACGCGGCCTGGGCCGAGGATTTCCAGCCGATCTCCGACATGCGCGCGAGCGCCGGTTACCGCCTCGCCGTCGCACGGAACCTTCTGCTTCGCGCGGTGCACGCCCATGCCGGCCGGCCGGCCCATGTGCTGGAGGTGGCGCCGTGAGCGTTGCGCGGCCGCTCCCCCACGACGCCGCGGGCCGCCACGTGGACGGCAGCGCGCGCTACGTGGACGACATCCCTGTCCCGGCCGATTGCCTGCATCTCGCCTTCGGCCTCTCGCCGGCCGCGCGGGGGGCGATCCGGGCGCTCGAGCTAGACGCGGTGCGCGCCGCGCCGGGCGTGGCGGCGGTGCTGACGGCGGCGGACCTGCCCTTCGCCAACGACGTCTCGCCCTCGGCCCATGACGAGCCGCTCCTGGCCGAGGGGCGCGTCCATTACCTGGGCCAGCCCGTCTTCCTCGTCGCCGCGAGGAGCCATCTCGCCGCGCGCAAGGCGGCCCGGATGGGCCGCATCGCGATCGACGAGGAGCCGCCCGTGCTCACCCTCGACGCGGCCCTCGCGGCGGACGCGCGTTTCGAGGAGGGCCCGCGCGTCTATGGGCGCGGCGACGTGGCAGCCGCGCTCGCCGCCGCGCCGACGGTGACGGGAGGCGCGATCGAGATCGGCGGGCAGGAGCATTTCTACCTCGAGGGGCAGGCCGCGCTCGCCCTGCCCCAGGAGGGCGGCGACATGGTGGTGCACGCCTCCTCCCAGCACCCGACGGAGATCCAGCACAAGGTGGCCGACGCGCTCGGGCTGCCGATGCACGCCGTGCGGGTCGAGGTGCGGCGCATGGGCGGCGGCTTCGGCGGCAAGGAAAGCCAGGGCAACGCCCTCGCCGTGGCCTGTGCCGTGGCGGCGCGGGCCACCGGGCGTCCCTGCAAGATGCGTTACGACCGGGACGACGACTTCACCATCACCGGCAAGCGCCACGATTTCCGCGTGCTCTACCGCGCGGGCCACGACGCGGAGGGGCGGCTTCTCGCCGTCGATTTCGTCCATCTCGTGCGCTGCGGCTGGGCACAGGATCTGTCGCTGCCGGTGGCCGACCGGGCGATGCTCCATGCCGACAATGCCTACTGGCTGCCCGCCATGCGGATCGAGAGCCACCGGCTGCGCACGAACACCCAGTCCGCCACCGCCTTCCGGGGCTTCGGCGGCCCGCAGGGGATGCTCGGCATCGAGCGGGTGATCGACCACGTGGCCCATCGCGTGGGGCGCGATCCGGCGGAGGTGCGCCGGATCAACTACTATGCCGAAGCGGAAACCGGGGGCGGGGGGCTGTCCGCCCCCCTCGGCGGCTTCGCCGCCTCACCCCCCGAGAGTATTTCGCCCAAGAAGAAGGATCCGCAGGCGCGCCGCGTCACGCCCTATGGCCAGGTGGTGGAGGATTTCGTCCTCGGGGGCATGACCGAGGAGCTGATGGAGACGAGCGGTTACGCGGCGCGGCGGGCGGCGGTGGCGGCCTGGAACGCCGGAAACGACGTGATCAAGCGGGGGCTCGCCCTCACCCCGGTGAAGTTCGGGATTTCCTTCACGCTGACCCATCTGAACCAGGCCGGCGCGCTCGTGCATGTCTACCAGGACGGCTCCGTCGCGCTCAATCACGGCGGCACGGAGATGGGCCAGGGGCTCTTCCAGAAGGTGGCGCAGGTCGCGGCGGAGGTCTTCGGCCTGCCGCCCGAGGCGGTGCGGATCACCGCGACCGATACCGCCAAGGTGCCCAACACCTCCGCCACCGCCGCCTCCTCCGGATCGGACCTGAACGGCATGGCGGTCAAGCTCGCCTGCGAGGAGATCGCGGGGCGCATGGCCGCCTTCCTGGCCGAGCGCCACCAGGCGCGGCCCGAGGCGGTGCGTTTCCGCGCGGGCCGCGTGGAGGTGGGCGGCGAGAGCTACAGCTTCGCCGAGGCGGCGCGGGCCGCGTGGGAGGGCCGGGTGAGCCTTTCGGCCACGGGCTTCTACCGCACGCCCGACATCTCCTGGGACCGGCTGAAGGGCGAGGGGCGCCCGTTCTACTACTTCGCCTACGGCGTCGCGGCGAGCGAGGTGGCGCTGGACACGCTGACTGGCGAATACAGGATCCTGCGCGCCGACATCCTCCACGATGCGGGGCGCAGCCTGAACCCGGCCCTCGACATCGGCCAGATCGAGGGCGGTTTCGTGCAGGGAGCAGGCTGGCTCACCAGCGAGGAGCTGGTCTGGGACGAGGCCGGGCGGCTCAGGACCCACGCGCCCTCGACCTACAAGATCCCGGCCTTCGCGGACCGGCCGCGCGTCTTCAACGTGGCGCTCCGGGAAGGCGACAACCGGGCCGAGACGGTGCACCGCTCCAAGGCCGTGGGCGAGCCGCCGCTCATGCTGGGCATCTCGGTGCTGATGGCGCTTTCGGACGCGGCGGCGGCCTGCGGGCCCCATTACCCCGCCCTCGACGCACCGGCGACGCCGGAGCGGGTGCTTGCGGCTGTGGAGCGGGCGCGCCATGGCGCTTGACCGCGCGGCCCTCGCCGTCGCCGTCGCGCGGGAGGGGCGCCTCGCGCGGGTCGTGGTGGCCGAGGCGCGCGGCTCCGCCCCGCGCGCGGCCGGCGCCGCGATGCTGGTCTGGGCCGGCGGCCAGGCGGGCAGCATCGGCGGCGGCGCGCTCGAGCATGCGGCGGCGGCGCGGGCGCGGGTCTGCCTTTCGCAGATGCGCGACGAGGCGCGGCAGGTGCCGCTCGGCCCCGATCTCGGCCAGTGCTGCGGCGGCGCGGTGCGGCTGGTGACCGAGTGCTTCGACGCGGCGCGGCTGGCCCAGATCCCCGAGGCGGGGCTCTGGGCGCGGGCGCTACCCGGGGCGGCGCCGGGCGCGGACCCGCCCGCCGGGCCGGGCTGGGCGGCGGGCTGGTTCGCCGAGGAGGTCTCGCCCCCCGGCCTGCCCGTCTGGATCTGGGGGGCGGGGCATGTGGGCCGCGCCCTCGCCGGCGCGCTCGCACCCCTGCCGGGGCTGTCGGTCACGCTGGCGGACACCGGGCCGGAGCGCCTGCCGGATCCGCCGCCCGAGGGCGTGGCGGCGGTGCCGGCCGCGGACCTGCCGCGGCTTACCGCGCATGCGCCCGAAGGCGCCTGGCACTACGTCATGACCTATAGCCACGACATCGACCTCGCGCTCTGCGACGCGCTTTTGCGGCGCGGCTTCGCGGGCTGCGGGCTCATCGGGTCGGCGACGAAATGGGCGCGGTTCCGCAAGCGGCTGGAGGCGGCGGGGCATGCGCCGGAGGCCGTGGCGCGCATCCGCTGCCCGATCGGCGAGCCCAGCCTCGGCAAGCACCCGCAGGCGATCGCGGTGGGCGTGGCGGCGGCGCTCCTGGCCCGGAACCCGGCCGCGGCGGGGCCCTGAGCCGGGGCGCCGGTCTCAGGTCTTGGCGAGGCGGTAGATCGCGGGGATCACCAGCACCGTGAAAGCCGTGGACGAGGCCAGCCCGAAGAGCAGCGAGATGGCGAGGCCCTGGAAGATCGGGTCGAAGAGGATCACGCTCGCCCCGATCATCGCCGCGATGGCGGTGAGAAGGATCGGCTTGAACCGCGTGGCCCCGGCCTCGATCAGGATGTCGATGGTCACCCGCCGCTCGGGATCGGCGTGGCGGATGAAGTCCACGAGCAGGATCGAGTTGCGCACGATGATGCCCGCGAGCGCGATGAAGCCGATCATCGATGTGGCCGAGAAGGGCGCGGCGAAGAGCCAGTGGCCGAGCATGATGCCGAGGAAGGTGAGCGGCACCGGCGTCAGGATCACCAGCGGCAGGCGGAAGCTGCCGAACTGCGCCACGACGAGGATGTAGATGCCCAGAAGCGCCACCGCGAAGGCCGCGCCCATGTCGCGGAAGGTGACCCAGGTGACCTCCCATTCGCCATCCCAGAGCAGCACCGGCGCCTCGGTGCTTTCCGGCTGACCGTGCAGCTTCACCACGGGCTTGGCGCCCTCGGGCCAGTCCATCGCGTCGAGGCGGTCGGCCACCTCGAGCATCCCGTAGAGCGGCGCCTCGAAATCCCCGGCAAGCTCGCCGGTCACCATGATCACGTCGTAGCCGTTGTGGCGGAAGACCGGGAAAGAGGTTTCCTCCTCCACGATCTCCACCACGTCGCCGAGCTCGACCACGCCGCGCCCGCCGGGCAGCGCGTTGGCCGGAACGGGGGTGGAGAGCGCCTCGGCGTCCATCACCCGCCGGGAGCGGTCGCGCGCCACGACGATGGGGATGGGCCGGCGCCCCTCGCCCCGGTGCGAATACCCCACCGTTGTCTCGCCGTTCAGCAGGCGTAGCGTCTCCAGCGCGTCGCGCTCGGCCACGCGGAAGAAATCCATGTCCGAGGGCTGGAGTTCCGCGCGCAGGCGCCGCGCGCGCGCGCCCTGGCTGTCGTCCACGTCCACTACGAAGGGCACCTCCTCGAAGGCGGCGCGCACCTTGCCGGCCACCTCGCGCCGTGTCTCGGCGTCGGGCCCGTAGATCTCGGCCAGAAGCGTGGCGATCACCGGCGGGCCGGGGGGCGGCTCCACGACCTTGAGCACCGTGCCCTCGGGCGTGTCGAGCGCGCGCAGGCGCTCTCGCAGGTCGAGCGCGATCTCGTGGCTGACGCGGTCGCGGTGGTGCTTGGCCTCCAGGTTGACCTGCACCTCGCCAAGCTCGGGCGTCTGGCGCAGGTAGTAGTGGCGCACGAGCCCGTTGAAGTTGAAGGGCGCGGCGGTTCCGGCATGGGTCTGGGCCGAGATCACCTCGGGCAGGTCGAGCGCGATCCGGGCGGCCGCCTCGGCCACGGCGTCCGTCGCCTCCACGCTCGCGCCCTCGGGCAGGTCCACGACGATGGAAAGCTCCGACTTGTTGTCGAAGGGCAGAAGCTTCACCGTCACGTCCTTGGTGTAGAAGAGCGCGAGCGAGCCGAAGGAGAACGCCGCGACGATCAGCAGGAAGAGCGCCGATCCGCCCTTGCGCGCCAGCACGGGCCGCGCCATCGCCGCGTAGAAGCGGCCGAGCCGCCCGCCGGGGAAGCCTTCGCCCTCGCCGTCGTGACCCATCGGCGCGCGCCCCGCGACCTTGAGCATGAGCCAGGGCGTGATCATCACCGCCACGAAGAAGGAAAAGATCATCGCGGCCGAGGCGACGGCGGGGATCGGGCTCATGTAGGGGCCCATCAGCCCCGAGACGAAGAGCATGGGCAGCAGCGCCACCACAACCGTCAGGGTGGCCACGATGGTGGGGTTTCCGACCTCGGCCACGGCGGCCACCGCCGCGTCCAGCCGCGACATCGACTGCCGCTTCATGCCCCAGTGCCGCGCGATGTTCTCGATCACGACGATGGCGTCGTCCACCAGGATGCCGATGGAGAAGATCAGCGCGAAAAGAGAGACCCGGTTGAGCGTGTAGCCCATGAAATAGGCCGCGAAGAGCGTGAGCAGGATCGTTACCGGAATGACGACCGCGACCACCACCGCCTCGCGCCAGCCGATCGCGAGGAAGACGAGGATCACGATCGAGATCGTCGCGAGCGAAAGGTGGAAGAGCAATTCGTTGGCCTTCTCGTTCGCGGTCTCGCCGTAGTCGCGGGTGACCTCGATCTCGACGCTCTCGGGGATGACGTGGCCCTGCATCTCCTCCACCCGGTGCAGGATCTGCTCGGCCACGGTCACGGCGTTGGCCCCAGCGCGCTTCGCGAGCGCGAGCGTGACCGCGGGCGCGCGGGCAACCTCGCCATCGGGTCCGCGCGCCAGGGTGGCCACGTGATGCTCGTCGAGATCCGAGACGAAGGCCACATCGGCCACGTCGCGCACGTAGACGGTGCGCCCGTCGCGCGCGGTCAGCTCCAGATTGCCGATCTCGGCGGGGCTGGACAGCGTCTCGCCGATCACGAGCTCGATCTGCCCGCCCTCGTCACGCAGCCGGCCCACGGGCGCGGCGGCGTTGGCGCCCTGCACCTTCGCGGCGAGCTGCTGAAGCGTGATGCCGTGAAGCGCCAGCCGCGCGGGGTCGGGCGCCACGCGCAGCGCCTCTTCCGTCGCGCCGATCAGGAAGGTGAGGCCCAGATCCTCGATCCGGGCGAGGCGCACCTCCACCTCGCGGGCGATCCGCGTCAGGTCCGCGGCGGTGATCCCGCCCTGCCCAGCCGCGGGCGAGAAGGTGAGCGAGACGATGGGCACGTCGTTGATGCCCCGCCCGACGACCAGGGGCTCGGGGATGCCCACGGGGATGCGGTCCAGGTTGGCGAGGATCTTGTCGCGCACGCGCAGGATCGCGATGTCGGCGGAGACGCCCACGACGAAGCGCGCGGTCACCATGACCCGGTCGTCGCGGGTGTCGGAATAGACGTGCTCGACCTCGTCGATGCCCTTGACGATGGTCTCGAGCGGCTCGGTCACGAGCTTCACCGCGTCCTCGGCCCGCAGCCCGTCGGCGCGGACGTGGATGTCCACGAGCGGCACGGAGATCTGCGGCTCCTCCTCGCGCGGCAGGCTGACCAGCGCGATGAGCCCCACCGCGAGCGAGGCCAGCAGCAGAAGCGGCGTCAGCGGCGAGGCGATGAAGGCGCGCGTCAGGCGGCCCGCAAGGCCCGGCCCCTCCGGCGCGGAGGGGGTGTACTCGTCCCGGCCCTGCCGCTCACTCATTCTCGATCACCAGCGTCTCGCCGGCGGCGAGGCCGCTCAGGATCTCGCGCCATGTCCGGCCGTCATGGGTGACCTGCGCGCCGGGAACCACCACCCGGCGGAGCGGGCCGTCGCCCGTCTCGACCGTCACGAAATCGAGCCCGCCGGTACGCTCGAGCGCGCCGGGCGGCACGAGGATCGCCGCGCGCGTGCCCACCGGCAGGCGCACGGGCACGCGCCGGCCGACGAAACGGGCGTCGAGCCCCTCCACCTCCACGTCGGCCTGCACCCGTCCGCCCTCGATCAGGGGGTAAAGCTTCACCAGCGCGCCCTGGCGCGACGCATCCGCGCCGCCGATCTCGATGCTGTCGCCCTCGGCCAGGCTTTCGGCATGGCGTTCGGGCACGGCCAGGCGCAGGAATGCGCCGCCGCCGCCGATCTCGGCCAGCGCCTCGCCGGGCGTGACGACCGAGCCGCGCGCGATGGGCACCCTGAGAACCACGCCGGCCTCGGGGGCCAGAACCTCGCCCTCCTCGATCTGCTGTTCCACCACGAGGCGTTCGGATTCGACGCTGGAGATCTCTCCGCGCAGCACCTCCACCTCGGTGCGAAGCTGGTCGAGCCGCTGGGTGGTGATCACGCCGCGCTCGATCAACTGTTCGCCCCGCTGCAGGTCGGTGCGCGCGGTGGCGAGGCGGGCGCGCAGCGCCTCGAGCCGGGCATCGAGCGCGTCGATCCGGAACTCGAGCTTGTCGTCCTCGATCACCGCGATGCGCTGGCCCGCCTCGACGCGGTCGCCCTCGGACACGTCGAGCATGCGCACGGTGCCGCCGATGCGCGCGCGGGCAGGCACCCGGTCGCGGGTGGCGACCTCGCCGTAGATCGGCTTCCACTCCGTCACCGTCACGCGGGCGACCTCGACCGTCTCGGCCCGCGCCGCGCCCGCGGCGGCCATCAGCAATATCGGGATCAAAAGCGCACGCATTCAGGGCCCCTTCTCGTTGCGGGCGCATGCGCCCCGTTCACCGTGGATAGGCCCGGCAATGCGGCGCCTCATTGATCTGGCGCAAAAGCGTCGCCTGCGTTGATCGCCGACAATGCCGCCCGAAGGCAAGCCCGCCATCCTGACGCCGGGCGATATTGACCGCATCGCCCGCCACAGCGAGGACCGACCGACCATGACGGACATGCCCGAAACCGCCCCCGACGCCGAGACCGAAGAGGCGCGCCGCTCGATCGCCGCGCGCGGCCTCGCGCCGCTCTGGAAGCTTCGCGACGAGATCGACGCGCTTTTCGAGGACATTCACGCGGGCAGCGCCTTCGGCCCGCTGCGCCGCCGGCTGGGCGCCGCGATGCCGGACGGCGCCGCGGCGCACGTGCCTCCCGTGGAGATGGTCGCGTCGGACGAGGAGGTCCGCGTCACCGCGGAACTGCCCGGGCTGCACATGAAGGACATCGACGTTCAGGTCTCCGACACCACCCTGACCATTTCCGGCGAAAAGCGCGAGGAGGTCGATGCGCGCGACGGTGCTGGCGAACTCGCCCTCTGCGAACGCCGCTACGGCGCCTTCTGTCGCGTCATCCGGCTTCCCGAAGGCGTGGACCCCGACGCGGCGAAGGCGAACTTCGCCAATGGCGTGCTGACCGTGCGCGTGCCGCGCAGGCCGGAGGCGGCGGCGGCGCCCCGCAGGATAGAGGTGAAACCGGGCGGCTGACGGTGCCGGATCACCCGCCGGAGGGATCGTATTCCATCGCGCCGATCGGGCGGACAGTGCTCGCCTGCGGGCCGATCTCGCTTTCGCCGGTCTGCACCACAAGCTCCACCGTGTCGCGCGGCTTCAAGTCCTCGAACCTGCCGTCGACGACCGCGTTGCGGTGGAAATAGATCAGCCGCTGGTCGGTCGCGATGATCTGGCCATAGCCCTCGTCGTGGTGGATCTCGACGATCTTGCCCTGCAAGGGCCCGTCATGCACCTTCACGTCGCCGCGGATCTTGTCCTTCCAGCGCTTGATCTCGCGCTCCATCGACGCGAAGGCATCACGGATGGCCACCTGCAGATGCTCGTGCGCGGCCGCGTCCTTCTGCCGGGGATGCACGACGAGCTCGTCGCCCGGCACGCGTGCCTCCACCGTCACCTCGTAGAGATTGCCCTGCCGCTGGCTGCCGTGCGGCGCGCGAATGTAGACGTGGCAACTGGTGATCTGGTCGGTGAAGGTCTCGAGGTGGTCGACCTTCTCGCGGACGAGAGCCTTGATCTCGTCGGTGGGCTCCACATGCTTGAAGGTCAGTTCCAGGGGTGTCTGCATGTCTCGTCGATCTCCGTTGCATTAAGCGCGCCGCGCCCCGCGGCGGGCGGACGCTGCGAGGCAGCTTCACGCCGCGGCGCGCCGTGCGCATTGACCTCGCGCAAGTCGGCCGGGCCTCAGGGGCGGCCGTAGACGCCCACGAGCTCGGTGAACTCGATGATGTAGGGCGCGGCGAGGCGCATCACCTCGACGCAGGTCGCGTCGGGCGCCGCCGACACGATCCTGTCGCTCAGCGCGCTCAGCCTGAAATGGTAGGCGTGGGGCTTGTCCCCCTCGGGCGGGCACGGGCCGCCGTAGCCCGGCTTTCCGAAATCGTTCACGGCCTGGCGAAAGCCCGGCTCGACCGATTCCGGCCCGAAGCCCGCGTGCAGGAAATCGCGGTCCGGCGCGATGTTGTAGGCGGCCCAGTGGTGGAAGGTGCCGTCCGGCGCGTCGGGGTCGTCACAGACCAGAAGCAGCTCCTTCGTGCCCTCGGGCACCCCCGTCCAGCGCAGTGCGGGCGATACGTTCTGCCCGTCGCAGGTGAAGCGCGTCGGGATGGTCTCGCCCGGGTTGAAGTCCGGGCTCGTCAGCATGAGCATCGTGGCTGTCCTCGTTCCGTTTGCACCGATCCCCGGACCCCGTCAGTCGGCCGACCCGCCGTCGAGCGCGAAGCTGATCTTGGCGTTCACGCGGTAGCTGGTGATCTTGCCGTTCTCGACGCTCGCTTTCATTTCCTTGATGTAGACGGATTTCACGTTCCGGACGCTCTCGGATGCCTGCGTCACGGCATTCTGTGCCGCATCCTCGAAACTCTTGTCGGATTCGGCGAGAACCTCGATCACTTTGAGCATGGTCATGGCGTCTTCCTTTCCGCGTTGCGTTGCCCCTGCCCCTGGCAGGGCGCATCCGGGTTGATACCGCCACACGGCCGGGCCCTGCATTGACGGCGGTTAACGGTCCGATCGGTCGGGACGGGCCGCGGCCGCGCCGCCGGGCACCTCCCACTCGTGCGGGTCGAGCCAGTCGGGGCTCGCGAGCGTCAGCAGGAGCTGCCCCAGGGCGAGCGGCACGACGCTCATCCCCAGCGCGAGCCCCAGCCCCGCCGGCCCGGGCGCGGGCAGCCCCAGAAGATCCGACAGCCCGGGCATCCAGAGCGCGACCGCGACGAGCCCGAGGCAAAGCGCGATCGCCCCCCAGACATAGGGGTTGCGCGTGACCACGTTGCCGAAGAAGCCGCTTGCCGGGCTGCGCAGGTTGAACACGTTCCAGAGCTGCGCCAGCGCGAGGGTGACGAAGGCCACGGTCACGCCCTGCTCGGTCGACAGGCGCAACCAGTAGAGCGCGAGCGCGAAGGCGGCGAGCGTGGCCACAGTGATCGCAGCGCCCAGCGCCGCGATCAGCACCCAGCGCGGCCGGTCCACGATCGAGGTATCGGGATCGCGCGGCGGCTGATGCATGACCTCCTCGTCCCCCTTGCCGAGGCCCAGCGCGAAGGCCGGAAAGACATCGGTGACGAGGTTGAGGTAGAGGATCTGCAGCGGCAGCAGCGGCACCGGCATCCCCGCCGCGATGGCCAGTCCGACGACCAGCACCTCGCTCACGTTGCACGACATCAGGTAGACCACGAAGCGGCGGATATTGCCGAAGATGACCCGCCCCTGCCGCATGGCGTCGATGATCGTGCCGAAGGCGTCGTCCTTCAGCACCATGTCCGACGCCTCGCGCGCGACCTCGGTGCCGCGCTGCCCCATGGCGACGCCGATGTCGGCCTTCTTCAGCGCGGGCGCGTCGTTGACCCCGTCGCCCGTCATCGCCACGACATGCCCCGCGTCCTGGTAGAGCGTGACGAGATCGAGCTTCGTGTCGGGCGCCACACGGGCGAACACGTCCGCCCTGAGCAGACGCTCGCGCGTCTCTTCGTCCGCTTCCTCGGCCGAGAAACCGGCCAGGTCCGAGCCGGGG
Organism: Rhodosalinus sp. 5P4; assembly: GCF_041365695.1. Taxonomy (NCBI): domain Bacteria; kingdom Pseudomonadati; phylum Pseudomonadota; class Alphaproteobacteria; order Rhodobacterales; family Paracoccaceae; genus Rhodosalinus; species Rhodosalinus sp. 5P4. The sequence continues at coordinate 381,257 of NZ_JBGFSJ010000001.1, read as the reverse complement.
ATGACCGTGAGCTCGCCGTCGCCGAGCCCCGCATCGCGCGCGATGGTCTCCGCGGTGTCGGCATGGTCGCCCGTCAGCATGACCACCCTGACGCCGGCCGCCCGGCTGGCCGCGATGGCCTCGGTCACCGCCTCGCGCAGCGGATCGAGCAGGCAGACGAGCCCCACCAGCACGAGGTCCTCGTAGGGCTCCTCGTCGTCGCCTGCCCCCCGCTTCATGGCGAGCGCGAGAAGGCGCAGGCCGTCCCGGGCCGCCGCGCCGTTACGCGACATCCAGTCCTCCCGGCCCGCCTCGTCAAGCGGCCGCGGGCCGTCGGGGCCCAGTTCCTGCGTGCAGGCGGCGACCACCTCCTCCGGCGCGCCCTTGACCGCGTGGATCACGCCCTCCTTTGCGGCATGCACCGTGGCCATCATCTTCAGATCGGGATCGAAGGCATGCTCGGCGCGCGTCTCGTGGCGCTCGAGCAGCGCCTCCCGCCCCTCGCCGGACGCCTCGGCCACGGAAAGCAGGGCGATCTCCATCGGATCGCCGGACTGTCCCGCGTCGTCTTCCGCGCCGTCGCCGAGCGAGGCGGTGTTACAGAGCGCACCCACGCGCAGCGCCCAGGCAAGGCGGTCGTCCTTTTCCGGCGAGACGTCGCTGTCGTCGGACGTGAACGCCGTCTCGCCGTTGCGCTCCACCTCGACGTCCTCGTCCACGAGCAGGTAGCGCACCGCGGTCATGCGGTTCTCGGTCAGCGTGCCGGTCTTGTCGGTCAGGATCACCGTCGTCGCGCCCAGCGTCTCGACCGCGGAAAGCCGCCGGATGAGCGCGTTGCGCCGCGACATCCGCAGCATCCCCCGCGCGAGGCTGAGCGTGGCCACCACCGGCAGGCCCTCGGGCACGGCGGCCACGGCGAGCGCCATGCCGGTCTGGACGATCGCGGCCATCTCGTAGCCGCGCAGGAGGCCGATCCCGATGACGACGACGGCGAGCGCCAGCGTCAGGAAGACGAGGCGGTGGCCGAGCCGGTCGAGGCGCCGCTCGAGCGGCGCCGCCTCGCCTTTCGCGCTCTGCGCGAGGTCGCTGATCCGGCCGATCTCGGTCTCCATGCCGGTGGCCACCACCACGCCGGCGCCCCCGCCCTGGGTGATCGCGGTGCCCTTGAAGACCATGCCGGGGCGGTCGCCCACGCCCGCCTCCGCCTCGGCGGCGTCGCCGCTCTTGGCGACGGGGGCAGATTCGCCTGTCAGGACCGATTCGTCGCTTTGCAGGTTGGAGCACGCGACGAGCCGCAGATCGGCTGTGACCACGTCGCCCGCCTCCAGCACGACGATGTCCCCGGGCACGATCTCGCGGGCGTCGACGCGCCGCTCCTTGCCTTCGCGGCGGACGCGGGTGCGGACCTCCGCGATGTCGAGAAGCGCCTCCATCGAGCGGGCGGCGCGCAGCTCGGTCACGAAACCGATGGAGCCGTTGATGACCAGAACCGCCACGATGGCGAGGCCCTCGGCCAGGTCGCCAAGCGCGAAGGACAGCACGGCCGCCGCCGCGAGAAGCCAGACGATGACGCTCTGGAACTGGTGGAGGAGGATCTCGACGACGCTCTTGCGCTCCGTCCGGCGCAGCTTGTTCTCGCCGTGCTCCTCGAGCCGTCTTTCGGCCTCGCGGGCGGAAAGCCCCCTCTCTGGCGTGACATCCAGCTCTTCGGCCACGTCCGCGGCCGGGCGCGCATGTGCGTCTTCCAGGGGACGTGCCAAGGGCGCCTCCGCTCCACGCCGCGCGGATGCGCGCAGGCGCGGCGACGATGCTGCGGGGACCGGCGTCCCGCCTTAACCCAGATCAAGGCAGGCGCGGCCGCCCGCGCAGACCGCGCGCGTCAGGAGGTCAGGAATTCCCCGACGAGGCCGGCGCCTTCCGGGTGCCCGAGGTCTTCCGCGCGCTCGCGGTGTTTTCGCTCTGCGCGTCCATGCCGCCGGCCGACATGTGCCCGGCACAGCGCTGGCACAGTTCAAGCCATTCCTGCCAGTCGGCCACCATGCGCTGGACCGATTCGGCCTGCCAGTCGCCCATGGCCTTCATCGCCGAGCCCGGATCGCTCGCGCCGCCCTCGCGCAGCTCGCGCGCGGTCTCCATCGCGGTGCGCGCGGCGACGTGGCGACGCTCGAACCAGTGGCGCGAAAACGCCTCCGCCTCGTCGAGAAGCTGTTCCTGCGCCTTCCAGAATTCCTCCATCTGCGGCGCGGCGAGCGGACTGGATCCGAAGGCGCGCTGAACCTGCTGCATCATCTCGGGAATTCCGCCGGTCGTCGTCTCGGTGGATTTCGAACTGGCCATGTCTGTCCTCCTCGGATGTCCGTCGCGTCGGCGGCTGCATGACGCGTCGGCGCCGCACGCGCATTAATCTCTGTCAACGGACGTCCGGGAAATCCCGGGCGGGCCCGGCTTGCCGCATCGCGGCGAAGTCGGGGCGATACGCGCCGCCGGACGGTGTGCTATCCTTCGCGGCGCGGCACCGCTCAATGAGCGCGATCAATGCGCCCGGGCGCCGCCGCAGGGATCACGTCGTGGGGTGCGCCCATGCGCGCATGAAGGAGGCGACATGCCCGATCGTGCAGGACCATCATCGCCGGCCGGCCGGGACCGGGGGCTTCTTGCCCGCAAGCTCGGCCCGATGCCCGCGGCCTCGCTCCGCGCGATGCGGGATTACGGGCTCGCCGACGCGGAAATCGCCCGTTACTACGGGATGACGCCGGCCTCCGTGGCGCGGTGCCGCCGGCTGTTCTGCGCCGGCGCGCCCGAGGGCCGCCGGGACACGCCGCGCATCCCCCCGCCCCAGGGGAGCGGCGGGGCATTTGATCGAGGTTAAGGTGGGCCGCCTCGGCGCTTTCTAGAAGGGTCCGAGGGCCGTGCGCGAAAGCGCCCGGGTGCAAACGCACGGAGCGGGACAGGTGACGGACGAAGGCCGGACCGGCAAGATCGTGGCCCTCGAGGGCGGGGTGGCCGATATCCGCTTCGAGGGGGCGCTGCCCGAGATCGGCACGCGGCTCGTCACGCTGTCCGATCCGTCCGTGACGATCGAGGTGGCGGACCTGCCGTCCCACGACACCGCGCGCGGCCTGATCCTGGACCCAGCGCCGGTGCTGCGGCTGGGCCTTGCCGTGCGCGACACCGGCGGGCCGCTCGCGGTGCCCGTGGGAGAGGCGCTGCTCGGGCGGGTGTTCAACCTTTTCGGCGACACCATCGACGACGGCGACCCGCTGCCCGACCTGCCCCGCCGCTCGATCCACGGCGAGCCGGTGGCGCTGTCACGCCGCCGGGTGGAGAACGAGACCTTCGAGACCGGCATCAAGGCCATCGACCTGCTCTGCCCGCTGGAGCGCGGCGGCAAGGCGGGGCTTTTCGGCGGCGCGGGCGTGGGCAAGACCGTGCTCATCACCGAGATGATCCACAACATGGTGGCCGAGTACGAGGGCGTCAGCCTTTTCTGCGGCATCGGGGAGCGCTGCCGCGAGGCGGAGGAACTCTACCGCGAGATGGGCGAGGCCGGGGTGCTGGAGCGCACGGTGATGATCTTCGGGCAGATGAACGAAAGCCCGGGCGTACGCTTCCGCGTGGGCCACGCGGCGCTGACCATGGCGGAGTATTTCCGCGACGACGCCCGCCGCGACGTGCTGCTGCTGATCGACAACATCTTCCGGTTCGTGCAGGCCGGCTCGGAAATCTCGGGGCTGCTGGGGCGCATCCCGTCGCGGGTGGGCTACCAGCCCACGCTGGGCACCGAGCTGGCCGCGCTGGAAGAGCGGATCTGCTCCACCGATCGCGGCGCCATGACCTCCGTGCAGGCGGTCTACGTGCCCGCTGACGACTTCACCGACCCGGCGGCCACGCACACCTTCTCGCATCTGTCCGCATCCATCGTGCTGTCCCGCAAGCGCGCGGCCGAGGGTCTCTACCCCGCGATCGATCCGCTGAAGTCCTTCTCGAAGATGCTGACGCCCGGAACGGTGAGCGAGCGCCACTACCGCGTGGCGCGCGCCGTGCGCAACGCGCTTGCAGAGTATGAGGACCTCAGGGACATCATCGCGATGCTGGGCCTCGAGGAGCTCTCCGAGGGCGACCGCGCCACCGTGCGCCGCGCCCGCCGGCTGGAGCGGTTCCTGACCCAGCCCTTCTTCAGCACCGAGGCGATGACGGGCCGCGCGGGGACCTTCGTGCAACTCGAGGACACGCTGACCTCCTGCGAGCGCATCCTCGCCGACGAGTTCTCCGGAACCGGCGAAAGCGCCTTCTACATGATCGGAACGGTGGACGAGATCGACCGCGGCGCGAACGACGAAGGGGCCCCGGATGCGGCTTAGGATCGTCACCCCGCGCGAGATCCGCCTCGACACCGGGGTGCGGCGCATCGTGGCCGAAGCGCCCGACGGCGCGTTCGGCATGTGGCCCAACCACATCGATTTCGTCTCGCAGCTCGCGGCCGGGCTTGTCTTCTACGAGGACGCGGAGGGGCGCGAGCGCTATGCCGGCGTCACGCAGGGCACGCTCGTCAAGCGGGGCGAGGACGTGCTCGTGTCCACGCGCGAGGCGGTGCTGGGCGAGGATCCGGCGACCGTGCGCGATCGCGTCGAGGAGGCGTTCCGCCGGCTGGAGGAGACCGAGCGCGCGGAGCGCGCCGCCCTCGCGCGGCTGGAACTCGAACTCATGCGCCAGTTCAGGGAGCTCGACATCTCGGCATGACGAAGAAGACCGACACGGACGAGGGGCCCGCCGACAAGGACGCGCGCGAGATCGCGCGCAAGGCCACGCGCAAGCAGAAGGCGCTGCGCGAGGGCAAGGACAACCCGTTCTTCGGCCTCGCCATGTTCGGGCTGGTCGGCTGGGCGGTGGCGGTGCCCACCGTGCTGGGCATCGCGCTCGGCGTCTGGCTCGACGCGCGCACCGGGGGCGAGATCTCGTGGACGCTCACCTTCCTCTTCGCGGGCGTCGTACTGGGCTGCCTGAACGCCTGGTACTGGGTGCAGAAGGAGGGCCGGGATGACTGAGGCCGCGCTGCCGCTTCTCGGGGCCTTCCTGGCCGGCGCGGCGCTCGGCGCGGCCTATTTCGGGCTGCTCTGGCGCTCGGTTCGCGCGCTCGGCACGGGAGGCTGGGGGCGCTTCGCGGCAGGCGCCGCGGCGCGCGCGGCGCTGGTGCTGGGCGCGCTCGCCGCGGCGCTCGCCACGGGCGTCGGTGCGGCCGGGATCGGCCTTGCGGCGCTGGGATTTCTCGCCGCGCGGCTCTGGGCCACGCGGGCCGCGCGGCGCCCCACGCGGGAGGGCTAGGCGATGGAGATCAGCCCCGACGCGTGGGTCCTGCACGAATGGCGGGGTATCGCGCTCAACGCCACGATCGTCTTCACCTGGGCGGTGATGGCGCTTCTGGTCGCCGTCTCCTGGGCGATCACCTCGCGCCTGTCGGAGGGCGAGACGGTCTCGCGCTGGCAGGTGATGCTCGAGGTCGTCGTCACCGGCATCCGCGACCAGATCGCCGAGATCGGCGCCGACCGGCCGGGGCGCTACCTGCCCTTCATCGGCACGCTTTTCCTGTTCATCGCGGTGTCGAACCTGCTGACGGTGGTGCCGGGCTATGTCCCGCCCACCGGCTCGCTGTCGACGACGGCGGCGCTGGCGGTGGCGGTGCTGATCGCGGTGCCGCTCTTCTCGATCACCGAGCGCGGGATCCTGGGCTACCTGCGCACCTACATCCGGCCCACGCCCTTCATGCTGCCCTTCAACATCATCAGCGAGGTCTCGCGCACGATCTCGCTCGCCGTGCGGCTTTACGGCAACGTGATGAGCGGCACGGTGATCGTGGGCATCCTGATCAGCATCGCGCCGTTCTTCTTTCCCGTCGTGATGCGCCTTCTGGGGCTGCTCACCGGGCTCATCCAGGCCTATATATTCGCCGTCCTGGCGATGGTCTACATTGCCTCGGCCACGCGCAGCCGGCGCGAACGCGAGACCGACGCGCAGGACCGCTCTAGCAAGGGAGACTGAGAATGGACACGTCCACACTGGTCGCGATCGCCTCGATCGTCACGGCGGGGCTGACGATCACCGTCGGCGCGATCGCGCCCGCGCTCGCCGAGGGGCGCGCCGCGGCAAGCGCGCTCAGCGCGATCGCGCAGCAGCCGGACGCCTCCAACACGATCACGCGCACCCTCTTCGTGAGCCTCGCGATGATCGAGTCGACCGCGATCTACTGCTTCGTCGTGGCGATGATCCTGCTCTTCGCCAACCCGTTCACGGAGGTCGCGACACAGGCCGCGGGAGGCTAGGCGGTGGAGGTCGACTGGATCACCTTCGCGGCGCAGCTGGTCAACTTCCTCATCCTGATCTGGCTGCTGCAACGCTTCCTCTACGGCCCGATCACCGCCGCCATGGCGCGGCGCGAGGCGCGCATCGCCGACCGGATGGCCGAGGCCCGCGACGCGCGCCGGACCGCCGAGGACGAGAAGACGCGCCTGCGCGAAGAGCGCGAGGATCTCGAAAGCCGGCGCGAGGACATCCTCGCCGAGGCACGCAAGGACGCCGAGGAGCTTCGCAGCGAGCTGGAGACGCAGGCGCGCGAAGAGGTGGACCGGAAGCGCCGCGCCTGGCTCGGCCATCTCGAGGACGAGCGCCACCAGATCGTCGGAAGCCTGCAGGAGCGGGTCTACCGTTTCATCCTCGAGACCGTGCGCCGGCTTCTGCGCGACTTCGCCGACACCGAGCTGGCCGCGCAGACCGCGCGGGAATTCGCGCGCCGGCTCGAGGCGCTGGACGAGGACGCGCGCGCGCGGCTCTCGGGCGCGGCCGCCGATGCGGAGGGGCCGCTCGTCGTCGAAAGCGGGCTCGACCTGCCCGAGGAGGCGCGCGCGCATGTGGCGCACGCAATCCGCGGGATCCTCGACGACGAGGACGCCCGGATCCGCTTCGACACCGACCCCGATCTCCTGATCGGTCTCAGCCTCACCGCGGGCGACCAGACGGTGCGGTGGTCGGGCGAGCGGCACCTCGACCGGCTGGAGGACACGGTGCGCGAGGCGATCGAGGCCCGGACCGACACCGCGCGGGATGGCGGCGCGCGCAAGACGGCGGACGCATGACGCTGCGCGATGAGATCGGGCGCGCGGCGTTCTTCGAGCCGCTGGAGACGCTTCTGGAGGACACCCGGCCCGAGCTCGAGGTGGCCGACCTCGCCCATGTGACGAGCGTGGGCAACGGGATCGCGCGGGTCGTGGGCTTCACCGACCTGCACGCCGACGAGCTCGTCAGCTTCGGCGCGGGACTCATGGGGATCGCCTCCAGCCTGGGCGAGCGGGAAACCGGCGTGATGGTTCTGGGGCCAACCGAAAGCATCCGGCCCGGCGACCGGGTGCGCCGCACGCACCGGGTGGTGGACGTGCCCGTGGGGCGCGCGCTTCTGGGCCGCGTGGTGGACGCGCTCGGCCGGCCCCTCGACGAGGCGGGGCGGCTCGAGGCCGAGGACCGCGCCCCGGTGGAACGCACCGCGCCGCCCATCATGCATCGCGCGCCGGTGGAGGTGCCGCTTCAGACCGGGATCAAGGCGGTGGATGCGGCGGTCCCCGTGGGCCGGGGTCAGCGCCAGCTCATCCTCGGCGACCGGCAGACCGGCAAGACCGCCATCGCGGTCGACACGATCCTCAACCAGGCCGACAGCGGCGTCGTCTCGGTCTATTGCGCCGTGGGCCAGCGCGCCTCGGCGGTGGCGCGGGTGATCCAGCGGCTGCGGGACGAGGGCGCGCTGGAGCGCACGGTCGTCGTCGCGGCGAGCGGCGAGGACGCGCCGGGGCTGCAGTTCATCGCGCCCTACGCCGCCACCAGCATCGCCGAGGCGTTCATGGCCGAGGGCCGCGACGTCCTGATCGTCTACGACGACCTCACGCGCCACGCCCGCGCCTATCGCGAGATCTCGCTGCTGCTGCGCCGCCCGCCGGGGCGCGAGGCCTACCCGGGCGACATCTTCTACATTCACTCGAGGCTGCTGGAACGCGCCACCCATCTGCGCGACGCCCATGGCGGCGGCTCGCTCACGGCGCTGCCGGTGATCGAGACGCAGGCGCAGAACATCTCCGCCTACATCCCCACCAACCTCATCTCGATCACCGACGGGCAGATCTACCTGTCGCCCAAGCTTTTCGAGAAGGGACAGCTTCCCGCCATCGACGTGGGCAAGTCGGTGAGCCGCGTGGGCGGCAAGGCGCAGCTGCCCGCCTACCGCGCCGTGGCCGGCGACCTGCGGCTTTTCTACACCCAGTTCGAGGAGCTCGAGACCTTCGCGCGCTTCGGCACCCAGATGGACGAGGAGACGCGCACCAAGCTCGCCCGCGGGCGGCGGGTGCGCGAGATCCTGCGCCAGTCCGAAGGCCTGCACCTCTCGGTGCCCGACCAGATCGCCGCCCTGCTCGCCGCCACGTCCGGCCTTTTCGACGACATCCCCGTGGAGGACATCGCCCGGGCGGAGCGGCGCGCGATGGACGCCGCGCGAAAGAATTGCGAGGAGATCACCACCCGCCTCGCGGAGGGCGGCGCGCTGGAGGACGCGGACCGCGACGCGCTTCTGAAGGCGATGGAGGGCGCGCTCGACGACATGCGCGGGGACGGTTCGGGCTGGGAGCGCGGCCATGGAAACGCTTGAGTCGCTCGGCGAGAAGCTCGACACCACCGGCGATATCCGCGCCATCGTGCGGACGATGAAATCGCTCTCCTCGGCCAGCATCCGCGGCTACGAGCGCGCGGTGGAGGCGGTGGGCGAATACGAGCGCTCGGTGGAAATGGGGTTGCAGGTCGTGCTGCGCGACGGCCCGCCGCTGGAGCGCCGCGACGCGTCGTCGAAAGGGCCCGACGGTCTTGTGGTCCTTGGCTCGGATCGCGGGCTGTGCGGGCGTTTCAACGACCGGATCGCGCAGCACGCATCGACCTGGCTGGAGACCGTGCGGGACGGCCATACCCGGCTGGTGGGCGTGGTGGGCATCCGCGCCGCCGCGCGGCTCGAGGCGCTGGGCGCGCCGGCCGACGGGGTCTTCACGCTGCCCGGCTCGATCTCGGGACTGGCGCAGGCGGTCAACGCCCTCTCGGTGGAGATCGAGCGGCGCGTCTCGGCGGGCGAGGTGCGGTCGGTGACGCTGGCCTACAACCGCCGGACGCAGGACGCGCTCGCCCAGCCGATGGACCGGCGCCTCGTGCCCGTGCCGGAGCGGTATCTGCAGGAACTGGCCGCGCGGCCCTGGTCCGGGCCGTCGCGCCCGACCTACCGGATGGAGCGGACCGCGCTCTTTTCCTGGCTCGTCCGCCAGCATGTCTTCGTGGCGATCTACCGCGGCTTCGCCGAATCGCTGGCGAGCGAGCACGCCTCCCGGCTCGCCGCGATGCAGAGCGCCGAGCGCAACATCGACGACCGGCGCGAGGAGCTTGAGGGCCGCTACCGCCAGAAACGCCAGGAGACGATCACGCGAGAGCTTCTCGATGTGGTCTCGGGCTTCGAGGCGGTGCGGCACCGGGGCTGAGGCCGGACGCGCGCAGGCACCGGTTGACGCGCGTCATTGCCGGGGGCGGGCGTTGCGGGCGAGGCTCGGCCCGACGGAGGACGCGACGACGTGACCGGCACGACGCAGAAGGACATCGCGGCCGATCTGATGGCGCGCCACGGCCCCTCGCTCGCCGGGGAGCTCGGCCTCGAGCTTTCGCAGAACACGCCTGCGCCGCTCTTCCGGCTCCTGTGCGCGGCGCTTCTGCTCAGCGCGCGGATCTCCTCGGATCTCGCCATGCGCGCCGCCGCCGCGCTTGCAGAGGCGGGCTGGACCACCCCCGCGAAACTGGCCGACAGCACCTGGCAGGAGCGGGTGGAGGTCCTGAACGGCGCGGGCTACGCGCGCTTCGACGAGAAGACGGCGACCATGCTGGGAGAGCTGGCCGAAAAGCTCCTCGACGACTACGGCGGCGACCTGCGCCGCCTGCGCCAGGCCGCGGGGCGCGACCCGGACGAGGAGCATCGCCTGCTCCGGGAATTCAAGGGGATCGGAAATCTCGGCGCCGACATCTTCTGCCGCGAGGCGCAGGTGGCGTGGGACGAGCTCTACCCTTACGCCGACAGCCGCACCCTTTCGGAGGCCGCGCGGCGAGGCCTTCCCGAGACGCCCGAGGGGCTTGGCGACCTCGTCGGCCGCGCAAGGCTGCCAGGCCTGCTCGCCGCGCTCATGCGCGCCGCTTGAGCGGGTTCAGGCCTCGGCCTTCTTCTCCCAGCGGCCCGACGCCTCCGACCAGTATTGCGCGGCGCAGCCCGCGCCGGTGAGCGTGCGCCACTGGTCGCGGGCCGCCTCCACCGCCGCGCTGTCGTTGCCGTCGAAAAGGATGCACACCCGTTCCAGCGCCGCGGTCTCCTCGGGCGAGACGCGTGCGCCGTCCACGGCCATCACGCAGGCCGCGGCGTTCGGGGCCTCGTGCGAGGTCGTCAGCAGAACCGGCTGGAGGGCGTCATGCGGGCCGCCCGCCTTCCCGTGCGGCAGGAAACGCTCCTCCGGCCCGAGCCAGAGCTTCTGGTCGAGCCAGTCGATCCGCGCGGGATCCGTGCCGCGCACCGCCACCCGCCAGCCCTGCGCCAGCGCCCGCTCGAGAAGCTGCGGCAGCGCCTCCTCGAGCGGGCGGCGGGTGAGGTGGTAGAAGTAGGCCGCGCCCATCAGTCCTCGAAACGGTCGGCCACCAGCCGGTCGAGCGCGAGCACGCCCCAGCCCGTGGCCCCCTTCGGCGCGAGCGCGGTGTCCTTGCCGACCCGCGCCACGCCCGCGATGTCGAGGTGAATCCAGGGGGTCTCTTCCTTGACGAACCGGCCCAGGAACTGCGCCGCGGTGATCGAGCCCGCGGTGCGGCCGCCCACATTCTTCATGTCCGCGATATCGCTCTTGATCAGCTCGTCATAGGCATCGCCCATGGGCAGGCGCCACGCGCCCTCGTCCTCCGCCTCGGCCGCCTTCAGGAACGCCGCCGCCAGCTTGTCGTCGTTCGAGAACACGCCGGCCTTCTCGTGGCCGAGCGCGATGATCATCGCGCCCGTGAGCGTGGCCAGGTCGATCATCCCGGCGGGCTTGAAACGCTCCTGCGCGTACCACATCGCGTCCGCCAGCACGAGGCGGCCCTCGGCATCCGTGTTGATCACCTCGATCGTGTCGCCCTTCATCGAGGTCACCACGTCGCCCGGCCGCATGGCCGTGCCCGAGGGCATGTTCTCGACGAGGCCCACGATACCCACCACGTTGGCCTTCGCCTTGCGCAGCGCCACGGTCCGCATCACGCCGGACACGACCGCCGCGCCGCCCATGTCCATCGTCATGTCCTCCATGCCCAGCGCCGGCTTGAGCGAGATGCCCCCGGTGTCGAAGACCACGCCCTTGCCGACAAGCGCGAGCGGCGCGGCATCCTTCGCGCCGCCCTTCCACTGCATCACCACCACCTTGGAGGGCGCGGCAGAGCCCTGCCCCACCGACAGCAGGCTGCCCATGCCGAGCTTCTCGAGGTCGGGCTCTTCCAGAACCTCCACCTCCACGCCGGCGTCGCGCAGCCCCTCGAGCCGTTCGGCGAACTGGATCGTGTTGAGGATGTTGGCGGGCTCGCTCACGAGGTCGCGGGTGAGATAGACGCCCTCGACGCGGGCGGCGCAGGGCACCCAGGCGGCCTCGGCCGCGCTCGGGTCGGACACCATCACCGTGACCGGGCCGGGCGCTGGGGCCTCTTCGCCCTTGTGCTCGGTGAACGCGTAGGCGCGCAGCGCCGCGCCCAGGGCAAGTTCCGCGGCATTGCGGCGATTGCCCGCCAGCACCGTGAGCGCACCCTCGCCGCGCGCCACCCGCGCGCCGGCCTTGCGCGCCTCGGCCACCGAGGGCCGGCGCGGCAGGCTGACGATCTCCACCGCCTCGGCGGCCATGCCGGTTGGCCAGGCCAGGGTGATCGCCTCGCCCGGCTTCAGCTTGGCAAAGCGCGGCGACTCGACCGCGCGCGCCACCGCGCCCTTGGTCAGCCGGTTCACCCGGCGCGCGCCGGCGTCGAGCCGCCCGCTCTCCTCGACGAGGACGGCGACGCGCCCCTCGAGGTCTGCCAGCGTGTCGAGATCGGTTTCGGCGAATGTCACGGCGACGGGTCGGGTCATCGGCGGCTCCCTGCATTTTCTGTTCGGATCGTGCCCCACGTCCTAGCGCGGGTGCGCCGGCTCTGCCAGATAGCAGTTTCAGGCCGCGGGCCTTTCCGATAGGACTGAGCGCGGCGCGGTTGCCGTCTGGGGGGACGCTTGGCCCGTTTCGACCGTTACATGCTGTCGCAGCTCATGGTGCTGTTCGGCTTCTTCGCGCTCGTTCTGGTCTCCGTCTACTGGGTGAACCAGGCGGTGCAGCTTTTCGACCGGCTGATCGCGGCGGGTCATTCCGCGACCGTGGTGCTGGAGTTCACGCTGCTCAGCCTGCCCAAGGTGGTCGGACAGGTGATGCCGCTTTCGGCCTTCGCGGCCGCGGTCTACGTCACCAACCGGCTTTCCAACGAGAGCGAGCTGACGGTGGTGCAGGCCACGGGCTACTCGCCCTGGCGCCTCGCCCGGCCCGTGGCGGTCTACGGCCTCATCCTCGCGGCGATGACCGCGGCGCTGAGCCACGTGCTGATCCCGGCCAGCGGCGCGCAGTTCGCCCAGCGCGAGGCCGAGATCGCCGAATCCCTCTCGGCCAAGCTTTTCCGCGAGGGCGTCTTCCTCAACCCGTCCGAGGGCGTGACCTTCTACATCCGCGAGATCACGCCCGCGGGCGAGCTGCGCGACGTCTACCTCTCGGACCGCCGGCGCGCCGACCGGCCGGTGACCTACACCGCCGAGCGCGCCTTCCTGCTGCGCGAGGACGCGGCCACGCGGCTGGTGATGGTCGACGGCATGGCGCAGACGCTCTTCCGGGCCGACAGGCGCCTGTCCACCACGAGCTTCGACGAGCTGGCCTACGATGTCAGCAGCCTCGTCGCCGCGCGCGGGCCGCCGCGTCCCAACGTGCGCACCCTTTCGACCCTCGCGCTGCTCGGCGACCCCGGGCGCGCCGCCGGGATCACCGGCCAGGACGTGGGCCGCGTGCTGCAGGAGGCGCATCTGCGCTTCACCGAGCCGCTGCTCGTGGCGGTGGCCGCGCTCATCGGCTTCTCGACCCTCGTGGCCGGCGGTTTCAGCCGGCTCGGCATGGGCCGGCGGATCGCGCTCGCCATCTTTCTTCTGGTGCTGGTGGAGGTCGCCAAGGGCGCCGTCGTGACCCCGGTTCGGAACAATCCCGCGCTCTGGCCCGCGGTCTATCTGCCTGCGGCGCTGGGTTTCGCGATCTCGGCATGGATGCTCTGGCAGGCGGCGCGGCCCCGGCGGCGGCGCAGGGTCCGCGCGCCCGACCCGGCGGAGGGCGCGGCGGCATGATCCTGCATCTCTACTTCGCGCGGCGCTTCGCGCAGCTTTTCGGCGGGCTCCTGCTCGTCTTCTTCCTGTTTCTGGGCCTCATCGACATGGTGGAGCAGCTGCGCCGCTTCGAGGAGGCCGGTTTCGGCGAGATCATGAAGATCACGCTGCTGAACATGCCGCAGGTGCTTTACCAGTTCCTGCCGCTGGTGATGATCCTGTCGGCCATCGGCCTCTTCCTGGGTCTCTCGCGGTCCTCGGAGCTGGTGGTCACCCGTGCGGCGGGACGCTCCGGCCTCACCGCGCTTCTGGGTCCGCTCGTCGTGGCCGCCCTGATCGGCGCCGCGACGCTGACCCTGGGCAATCCGCTCGTCGCGGCCACTTCGGAGCGCTACGCCGAGTTGCGCGAAAGATACGGTGGCGGCGGGTCGGTCATCTCGATCGGGCGCGAGGGCCTCTGGTTGCGCCAGGGCGGCGCCAGCGGGCAGACGGTGATCCGCGCCGACCGCGCCAATGCCGACGCCACCGTGCTTTACGACGTGAGCTTCGTCTCCTACGCGCCGGGCGGCGGGCCGGTCCGCCGGATCGAGGCCGCCCGCGCCGAGCTCGGCGACGGGGCCTGGGAGCTTTCGCAGGCGAAGGACTGGCCGCTCGCCACCGGCACCAACCCGGAGGCGGCGGCGACGGTGCACGACCGCCTCACCCTGCCCTCCACGCTCACCCGCGAAGGCATCCGGGACAGCTTCGGCCAGCCCGCCTCGGTCTCGATCTGGCACCTGCCCGCCTTCATCTCGACGCTGGAAGAGGCGGGCTTCTCGGCGCGGCGCCACGCGGTGTGGTTCCAGATGGAACTTTCCCGGCCGCTCTTCCTGATCTCGATGATGATGGTGGGGGCGGCCTTCACCATGCGCCACGCCCGCGCGGGCCGCACGGGGCTTTTCGTGCTGGCCGCGGTGATGCTGGGCTTCGGACTCTACTACATCCGCAATTTCGCGCAGATCCTCGGCGAAAGCGGGCAGCTTGCGCCCTGGCTCGCGGCCTGGACGCCGCCCCTCGCCTCTGTCTTGCTGGCGATGGGCGTGCTGCTGAACATGGAGGAAGGCTGATGCGGGCCGCGGTCTGGCGGCGTGCGCGGGCGTTTCTCGCCGCGGCGTTTCTCGCCGGCCCGGCGGCGGCGCAGGACGAGCCCGTGTTCCTGGTCGCCGACCGGGTCTTCTTGCAGGACAACGACACGCTCGTCGCGGAAGGCGACGTCGAGGCGCTTCAGGGCGACGTCCGGCTCAGCGCCTCGCGGCTGCGCTACGACGGCGCCGCCGGGCGGCTGGTCGTGGAAGGCCCGATCCGGATCGAGGATCCCGAGAGCGGCGCGGTGATCCTCGCCGACGCGGCCGATCTGGACGAGGGGCTGCGCGACGGGCTGATCGCCGGCGCGCGGCTGGTCCTCGACCGCCAGCTCCAGCTCGCCAGCGCGCAGTTGACCCGCGTCCGCGGCCGCTACTCGATGATGGCGCGCACGGCCGTGACCTCCTGCCAGGTCTGCGGCGACGAGCCGCCGCTCTGGCAGATCCGCGCGCGGCGCGTGATCCACGACGAAAAGGCCCGCCAGATCTACTTCGACGACGCGCAGTTGCGGGTGCTGGACGTGCCGGTGCTCTACCTGCCCCGCCTGCGCCTGCCCGATCCGACGCTGGAGCGGGCGCGCGGTTTTCTCTTTCCCCGGGTGCGCAACACCGAGCGGCTGGGCTTCGGGCTGAAGATACCCTATTTCATTCCCGTCGGCCCGCACCAGGACGTGACGCTCACGCCCTACCTGTCGTCGGATACGCGCACGCTGGAGCTGCGCTACCGCCGCGCCTTCGCGGATGGCGACATGCAGATCGACGCGGCGGCGAGCCGCGACAGCCTCGGCCGGGACGGCTTGCGCGGCTATGTCATCGGCGCGGGCGAGACCGGCCTGCCGCGCGGCTATCGGCTGCGCTTCGCCATCGAGGCGGTCAGCGACCGCGCCTACCTCAACGATTACGGCTATGCCGACAAGGACCGGCTGCGCAGCGGGCTAACGCTGTCGCGCGTGCGCGACCGGGACTATCTGGAGGCAGGCTTCAGCTACTACCAGACCCTGCGCGACGGCGAGAGCAACTCCACCCAGCCCACCCGCACCGCCAACATTCTCTATGAGCGGCTGATGCGGCCCGCCGCGATCGGCGGGCTGGCGCGGCTCGGCCTGTCCGCGCACAGCCATTTCCGCACGTCGGACGCCGACGTGCTGGGCCGCGACATGGCGCGCCTGACCGCCGAACTCGACTGGGAACGGCGCTGGACCGGGCCGGCCGGCCTGCGCGCGGGGCTGCGCGCCGGCCTCGCGGTCGATCGCCTCGATGTCGCGCAGGACAGCACCGGGGCCGGGGCCGACACGGTCGTGACGCCCGCGCTCGGCGCAGAGCTTCGCTGGCCGCTGGTGCGGACCGAGAGCGGCGGAGCGCGCCAGCTTCTCGAACCCGTGGCGATGATCGCCTGGTCGGGCGGGGATCGCGCGGACATCGCCCCCGAAGAAAGCACGCTGCCCGAATTCGACGAGGCGAACCTGCTGGCGCTCTCCCGCTTTCCGGCCGCGGACCGGCGCGAGCGCGGCCTGCGCGGGGCCGCCGGGCTGCGCTGGGTGCGCGAGGACCCGGACGGGTGGAGCGCGGGCCTCGTGCTCGGGCGCGTCTGGCGCGACGATCCCGACGCGGCCTTCACCACGGCCTCCGGCCTCGACGGCGGCGCCTCGGATTGGCTGGTCGCGGGCCAGCTCGAGCTGGCCGAGGGGCTTTCCCTGCAGGCGCGCGGTCTCTTCGCCACGCTGGGAGACGTCAACAAGGCCGAAGCGCGCGGCACCTGGAGCACCGACCGGCTGGGGCTCGGCGCGAGCTACCTGCTGCTGCCGGCCGATGCGGCCGAGGCGCGCCCCAGCGCGATATCGGAATGGAGCTTCGACGCCGACTATCGCCTCAGCCGGCACTGGACGGGCAGCGCGGAGTGGCGCTACGACATCGCCGGAAGACGCCCCGCGCGCGCGAAACTGGGCCTTGCCTACCGCAACGAGTGTCTGGAGGTCGCGCTTTCCGCCTCGCGGAACTATGCCAGCTCCGCTAGTCTCGAACCCGATACGGATTTCGGGCTGACGATCGCGCTCAAAGGTTATAGCACGGGTGGCAGCGCCAAGGAGTACCGACGCAGATGCAACTGAAATCGCTCATCGAACCGGCGCGGCGGATGGCACTCGCGCTGGCAGCCGCGGTCGCCCTCGCCGCTCCACTCGCGGCGCAGGGACTCTTCGCGCCCGCCATCATCGTCGACGACCAGGTGATCACGCGTTACGAACTCCAGCAGCGCGAGCGGTTCCTCGTCCTGCTCAACGCCCCCGGCAACCCGGCCGAGCAGGCCCGCGAGCAGCTGATCGACGACCGGCTCAAGCTGGCAGAGGTGCGCCGCGCGGGCCTTCTGCCCACCGAGGAACAGATCGCCGAAGGCGTGACGGAATTCGCCGGCCGCGCGAACCTCTCGCCCGACGAGCTGGTGCAGGCCCTCGAAGCGAGCGGCGTGGCCCAGGAGACGCTGGTGGACTTCGTGCGCGCGGGCATCGGCTGGCGTAACCTCGTGCGGGCCCGCTTCGCCGGGCGCGCCGAGGTGAGCGAGGGCGAGATCGACCGCGCCATCGGCGGCGACGGAGCGGGCAACGTCCGCGTCAGGCTGGCCGAGATCATCCTTCCGCTGGACCCGGCCCGGCAGGACGAGATCCGCGCCCGCGCCGGCGAGATTTCCCGATACACCACCGAGGCCCAGTTCTCCGAGGCGGCGCGCCGCTTCTCGGCCGCGCCCTCCGCCCGCTCCGGCGGACAGCTTCCCTGGCAGGAGCTCACGCGGCTGCCGCCGGGGCTGCGGCCGCTGATCCTGGCGCTCGGGCCGGGCGATGTCTCGGACCCGATCCCGCTGGACGGCGCGATCGCCCTCTTCCAGCTGCGCGACATCGAGGAGACGGAGTATACCGCGCCCGACTACGCGGCGATCGAATACGCGAGCTACCTCATCCCGGGCGGCCGCACCGAGGCCGCGCTGGCCGAAGCCGCACGCGTCCGCGCCGCGGTCGACCGCTGCGACGACCTTTACGGCGTCAATCTCGGCCAGCCCGACGAGCGGCTCGAGCGCGTCAGCCTGCCGCCCGACGAGGTGCCGCGCGACGTCGCGCTGGAACTCTCGCGGCTCGACGACGGCGAGATCTCGACCGCCCTGACCCGGCGCGACGCCGCGGGCAACGCGAACCTCGTTCTGCTGATGCTCTGCGGCCGCACGCCGGAGATCGCGGAGGACGTCTCGCGCGAGGAGATCGAGATCGGGCTCAGGAACCGGCGCCTGGCCTCCTACGCCGACAGCCTGCTGCAGCAGCTGCGCTCCGAGGCGCGCATCGTAGAGCCATGACCGCACCGCCCGTGGCCGTCAGCTGCGGCGAGCCCGCAGGGATCGGGCCCGAACTTGCGGCCCGGGCATGGCAGGCGCTGGGCGCCACGCGCCCCTTCTTCCTGATCGGCGATCCGGGGCATCTGCCGCCAGGCACGCCCACAACCGAGATCGACGCGCCGGAAGAGGCCGCGGAGGCGTCGCGGCACGGTCTGCCGGTGCTGCGCCTGCCCTTCCCGGCCCCGGCGCGCCCCGGCCGGCCCGATCCCGCCAACGCCGCCGCGGTGATCGAGGCCATCGCCCTGGGCGTCCGGCTGGTGCGGGGCGGCCGCGCCCGCGCGCTCTGCACGCTGCCGATCCAGAAATCCGTGCTGGCCGAGGGCGCGGGCTTCGCCTTTCCCGGCCACACCGAGTATCTCGCCGCGCTGGGCGAGGTGGATTGCGTGGCGATGATGCTGGTCTCGCCAGAGTTGCGGGTGGTGCCCGCCACGATCCATATCCCGCTTTCCGAGGTGCCCCGCGCCCTCACGCCCGAGGTGCTGGAAAGCGCGATCCGGCTGACCCATGACGGGCTGATGCGCCTTTTCGGTATCGCGCACCCCCGTATCGCGGTCACGGGCCTCAACCCCCACGCCGGCGAGGCGGGGCGCATGGGCCGCGAGGAGATCGCGTGGATCTCCCCCCTGCTCGAGCGCCTGCGCGAGGAGGGGCTCGATCTTTCGGGGCCGCGCCCGGCCGACACGATGTTCCACGCCGCCGCGCGGGCGGGCTACGACGCGGCGGTGGCGATGTATCACGACCAGGCGCTGATCCCGATCAAGACGCTCGACTTCGACCGCGGCGTGAACCTGACGCTGGGCCTGCCCTTCCTGCGCACCTCGCCCGATCACGGCACGGCGCTCGACATCGCGGGCACGGGCCGCGCGAACCCCGCCTCTACCCTCGCCGCGCTCGACCTCGCCTGGCGCCTGTCCGGCGGGGCGGCATGACCGGCGCGGGCACGCGCCGGACGCGGGCGGCGCAAGCGGCATGAGCGCCATCGACGACCTGCCCCCGCTGCGCGAGGTGATCGCCCGCCACGGGCTCTCGGCGCGCAAGGCGCTCGGCCAGAACTTCCTTCTGGATCTGAACCTCACAGCCAGGATCGCGCGCGCGGCGGGCGATCTGTCGGGCGCGGATGTGCTCGAGGTGGGGCCCGGCCCCGGCGGGCTCACGCGCGGGCTTCTGGCCGAGGGCGCGCGGCGCGTGCTGGCCGTCGAAAAGGACGCCCGCTGCCTGCCCGCCCTGGAAGAGATCGCCGCCGCCTATCCGGGCCGGCTGACCGTCATTCACGGCGACGCGCTGGAGGTGGATCCCCTCGCCCATCTCTCGAGGCCGGTGAAGGTGGTCGCGAACCTGCCCTACAACGTGGGCACCGAGCTTCTGGTGCGCTGGCTCACGCCGAAGGTCTGGCCGCCCTTCTGGGACAGCCTGACCCTGATGTTCCAGCGCGAGGTCGCAGAGCGCATCGTGGCGCCTCCCGGCTCCAGGACCTACGGGCGGCTCGCGGTGCTGGCGCAGTGGCGCGCCGAGGCGCGGATCGTCATGCAGCTTCCACCGGCGGCGTTCACGCCCCCGCCCAAGGTGTCCTCGGCGGTGGTGCGGCTCGAGGCGCTGCCGGCGCCGCGGTACCCCGCCGACCCGGCGGTGCTGAGCCGCGTCGTGGCGATGGCGTTCGGGCAGCGCCGCAAGATGCTGCGCTCCGC
The DNA here is from genome assembly GCF_041365695.1 of Rhodosalinus sp. 5P4. NCBI lineage: Bacteria > Pseudomonadati > Pseudomonadota > Alphaproteobacteria > Rhodobacterales > Paracoccaceae > Rhodosalinus > Rhodosalinus sp. 5P4. The sequence goes on along the minus strand of NZ_JBGFSJ010000001.1, from coordinate 361,655 downwards.
GCTCAAGGGGCTTGGCCCGGACGTGGGCGATCTGCTCTCGGCGGCAGGCATCGCGCCGACGGCGCGGGCCGAGGATATCGGGTTGGAGGCGTTCTGCGCGCTGGCGCGCGCCGTGGCCGCGCGGGACCGGGGCTGAGGCGCTACTCCGCGGCCTCCTGCGAGCCGCCACCACCGCCGTCGCGGCCCGACGAGCCGCCATCCTGCGATCCTTCGGAGCGCTGTTCGGAGCGCGGCTTGCGGCTGCGGCGCGGCTTCGGGCGGCTCTCGGGCGTCTCGACGAGGCCGCTCTCACCCTCTCCGCCGGTCTGCGGCTTGTCCTGCGAGGGGGTTTCGCCGCCACCCTCGCCGCCGCCCTGCGCGGCCTCGCGCTCGGCACGCTCGCGGTCGCGCTGCGCCTGGCGTTCGCGATTCTCGCGCTCCTGCTGCTCGCGGCGGGCTTCCTGCTCGCGCTGCGCTTCGGAGAGCAGGCGCAGGTAATGTTCCGCGTGCTGCTGGAAGTTCTCGGTCGCGACACGGTCGTTGGACAGCTGCGCGTCGCGGGCGAGCTGGTTGTACTTGTCGATGATCTGCTGGGGGGTGCCGCGCACCTTGCCCTCTGGTCCCGAACTGTCGAACACGCGGTTGACCACGTTGCCCACGGAACGGGAGCGGTTCGACTTCGACCGCGACCTTGCTTTGGAAGATCTCATGTAGCTCTTGTCCAGCCTGTTTCGGTTTTGCCGCTTCGCGCCGTCATGCGGATGTGCCGCGCCGCTTCATGGATCGGAAGAGCGGATTGTCTGGCTTGGCGTGCGACCGGGACGAGCCCCTAGGGTGTCCACTGCCGCGACTACGCCTTGTGTAACCATGTCGGCGCGGTCGAGACAAGGGGGAAATCCGGCCCGCTTGCGGATTTACGCCGGTTTTCAGGCAGAAATCACGCCGGGCAACGCGCCGACACGACGCGATCCCTGTCATCGAGATCGGCATGCACGGTGATGTCTTCAAGACCCGCCGCCGCGAAAAGACCCGCGACCGCGTCGCCCTGCGTCGGTCCGATCTCCACGGCCAGGCGCCCGCCCGCCGCGAGGTGCCCCGGGGCGCCCGCGGCGATGGCGCGGTAGGCGTCGAGCCCGTCGCCGCCCGGGCAGAGTGCCTGCGGCGGATCGTGGAGCCGCACCTCGGGCGCGAGATCGGCAAGCTCCGCCTCGGCGATGTAGGGCGGGTTCGACACGACCAGGTCGAAGCGGCCGGTCACATCGGCGAACCAGTCGCTTTCGACGAGCCGGAGCCGGTCGGCCACCCCGTGCCGCGTCGCGTTGGCCCGCGCGATGGCGAGCGCCGCGGCGCTGATGTCGGTCGCCACGCCCCGCGCGCCGGGCCATTCCGCGAGGAGAGAGACGGCGAGGATGCCGCTGCCGGTGCCCAGGTCGAGGATCCGCCGGGCGGGCGACATCAGCGCGATGGCAAGCAGCGTCTCGGTCTCGGGACGCGGATCGAGCACGGCGTCGCCGACCTTGAAATCGCGGCCCCAGAACACGCGCCGCCCGAGGATGCGTGCCACCGGGCGGCGGGCCGCGCGGGCGTTCAGCATCTTCAGGAACCGCTCTTGCGTCTCCGGCGGCACCGGGTCCGGCCCCATCGCGCCGACCCGCCCCGCCTCGACGCCGAGGGCGCCCGCCAGAAGCCGCCGCGCGTCGCGCGCCGCACCCTCGATCCCCGCCAGGCGGAGCTGCGCCGTGCCGCGCGCCAGCGCCTCGGTGACGGTCATCCCTCCATCTCGGCCAGCTCCGCCGCCTGCGCGTCGGCGATCAGCGCGTCGATCACCTCGTCGAGGTCCCCGGCGAGGATCTGGTCGAGCTTGTAGAGCGTCAGGTTGATGCGGTGGTCGGTCATCCGCCCCTGGGGGAAGTTGTAGGTGCGGATGCGTTCCGACCGGTCGCCCGAGCCGACCTGCGCCTTGCGCGCGCTGGCGCGCGCGTCCGCTGCGCGACGGCGCTCGATATCGAAGAGCCGCGCCTTCAACACCTGCATGGCGATCTCGCGGTTGCGGTGCTGGGACTTCTCCGAACTCGTGACCACGATGCCCGTGGGCAGATGGGTGATCCGGACCGCCGAATCGGTCGTATTCACGTGCTGCCCGCCCGCGCCCGAGCTGCGCATGGTGTCGATGCGCAGCTCGGCCGGGTCGATGGAAACGTCCACATCCTCGGCCTGCGGCAACACCGCGACGGTCGCCGCCGAGGTGTGGATGCGCCCGCCCGATTCCGTGGCCGGCACGCGCTGCACGCGGTGGACGCCGGATTCGTACTTGAGCCGGGCGAAGACGCCCTCCCCCTTCACCTGCGCCACCAGCTCGCGGATGCCGCCGAGCTCGCTTTCCTGCTGCTCGACGACCTCGAAGCTCCAGCCCTTCGCCTCTGCGTAGCGCTGGTACATGCGCATGAGATCGGCCGCGAAGAGCGCCGCCTCCTCGCCCCCGGTGCCGGGCCGGATCTCCAGCATGGCGGGGCGCGCGTCGGCCGCGTCGCGCGGCAGGAGGGCCAGCCGGAGCGCCTGCTCCGCCTCGGGCAGCTCCGCCTCGAGGCGCGCGATCTCCTCGCGCGCGAGCCCGGCCATGTCGGGGTCGTCCAGAAGCGCCTGCGCCTCCGCCAGGTCCGCGCGAAGCTTTCGCCACGCCTCGATCTCGGCCACGATCGGGCGCAGCTCGGCATATTCCCGGCCCAGGCGCGCAAGGTCGCCGCCGCCCTCCGCCATGCGCGCCTCCAGGTACTGGAAGCGCTGCAAGATCTGCTCGAGCCTGTCGGTGGGGATCATACCGCTCTGTCCCCCATCGCGCGGGTCTGGTCAAGACCGCGCGATTTGCTACACTCGACGCCATGCGCGTGCTCGTGCTTCCCGTCTGCTGGCTCGCCGCCGGCCCGTCGCTCGCCGAGGGGCCCACCGCCACGCCCGGCGCGCCAACCCCCTCTGCCGCCACGGACTGCTACTGCACCGACAGCACCGGCGGGCGGGTCGAGCTGGGCGAGAGCATCTGCCTGACCGTGGACGGCCGCAGCTTCATCGCCCAGTGCCAGATGTCGCTCAACAATCCGATGTGGCGCGAGATATCGGAAGGGTGCGCCCCGTCCTCCTAGGAGGCGAGGCCGGCCTTTGACAGCCATCCGTCCACCCGCGCCTTGTTGACCCCGAGATCGGACTGCCCGAAGCGAAGCCGCCCGTGGACGACGAGATCCTCGCCGTCGAGGGCCACGGTCGTGTAGTCGGGAAAGCCGAAGACCCGCGAGCGCGAGACGTAGGTGATCCGTCCCTCCTGCGGCGATCCGGCCAGCACCCGCGTGCGCGGCGCGGCGCGTGCCACCCGGTCGAAGGCGGCGAGCCCTTCCGCGCCCGCGCCCGCGACGCGCCGCTTCACGCCGCCCGGCAGATCCTCGTTCCCGTCCACCTGCGGCACAGCGTGCCACCGCGCGACGTCGGTGGGCGCGAAGCGCACCCACGCCGCGACATTCACCACGACGAGCAGCACCAGCACCGCGAACCAGAACAAGATCTTCAGAACGCCTGTCATCGCCGGCCTCCGCCCCGCTTCATCATTCCCACCCCGTCTGCCGCGCCGGGAGCACGCGGCGCAAGGCCCTCACAGCCCTTTCGAGCGAGCCTGCCCGATCAGGCAGAGCATCTCGGTCGCCACATGCGCGCCCGCCACCGCCGTCGCGCCGGTGGTGTCGAAGGGCGGCGAGACCTCGACGACGTCGCCGCCCCGCAGGTCGATCCCCGCGAGGTCGCGCAGGATCGCCGCCGCCTGCCAGCTCGCCAGCCCGCCCCAGACGGGCGTGCCGGTGCCGGGCGCGAAGGCCGGGTCGAGCGCGTCGATGTCGAAGCTGAGATAGACCGGCGCGTCGCCCAGGATGCGGCGCACCTTGGCGACCGTGTCGGCGACGGGGTTCTCGTGGACCTCGCGCGCGTCGATGATCGGGATGCCCAGCGTGTCCGGATTGTAGGTCCGGATGCCGATCTGGACCGAGCGCGCCGGGTCGATGCAGCCCGCCTTCACCGCCTTGTAGAACATCGTGCCATGGTCGATGCGGTCCATGTCGTCATCGGCCCAGGTGTCGGTGTGGGCGTCGAAATGCAGAAGCGACATCGGCCCGAAGACCTCGGCGTAAGCCTTCAGAATCGGGAAGGAAATATAGTGATCGCCGCCCAGCGCCACGCTCGCCGCGCCAGCCTCGAGGATGGTGCGGATATGGGCGGTCAGCGCGTCGGGAAACTCCGCCACCCGGGCATAGTCGAAGGCGAGATCGCCGTAATCCGCGATGGCGAGGTCCTGCATGGGATCGTAGCCGCCCCAGCCCCAGGGCGGATCGTAGGGCTGGAGGCAGCTCGCCTCGCGGATCGCCCGCGGCCCGAGCCGGGTGCCGGGGCGGTTCGTCACCGACTGGTCGAAGGGCACGCCCGTCACCGCCACGTCCACGCCCGAAAGATCCTTCGTGTAGCGGCGCCGCAGGAAGGACACCGCGCCACCGTAGGTGTTCTCGAAGCTGTTGCCCTTCAGTTCCTCCCGGGTGAAGGCGTGGTCCACCTGCCGTTTCGCGTCCTCGAGCGCCATGTCTCACCCCAGCGGAAGCGCGCGCTCGACGATCCGGGCCAGCAGCGAGGCCCCGACCGGCGCGATGCGGTCGTTGAAATCATAGGCCGGGTGGTGGCACATCGGCGTGTCGCCCTGCCCGACCAGCAGGTAGGCCCCCGGTCGCGCCCCGAGCATGTAGGCGAAATCCTCCGCCCCCATGCTGGCGGGCGTGTCGGTCTCCACCGCGTCCTCCCCGACGATCTCGCGCGCGACGTCCGCGGCGAAGGCGGCCTCGCGGGCATGGTTCACGGTTGCGGGATACCAGCGCTGGTAGTCGATCTGCGGCGTCACGCCATAGGCCGCGGCGATCCCCGTGACGACCTCGCGCACCCGCCGCTCCGCCCAGTCGCGCAGCGCGGGGTCGAAACTGCGCACCGTCCCGGCGAGCGCCGCCGTCTCGGGCACCACGTTCGTCGCCGTGCCGGCCTGCAGCCGGGTCACCGCGACGACGAGTTCGGCGCTCGGGTCGGCCTCCGTCGCAGCGAGGCTGCGCAGCGCCTGCGCGATCGCGGTGAGCGGCGGAATCGGGTCCACCGTCTCGTGGGGCCGTGCGGCGTGCCCGCCCTTGCCCTTCAGCGTCACCACGTAGTCGTCCACCGCCGCCATGATCGGCCCCGCACGGGTGGCGACATGGCCCTCGGGCAGGCCCGGGCGGTTGTGCAGCGCATAGACCTCGCGCACGTCGAACCGGTCGAGCACGCCGTCTTCGACCATCACGCCGCCGCCGCCGCCGTCCTCCTCGGCGGGCTGGAAGATCAGCACGGCGCGTCCTGCGAAGTTGCGCGTCTCGGCGAGGTAGCGCGCCGCGCCGAGCAGCATCGAGGTGTGCCCGTCATGGCCGCAGGCGTGCATCCGCCCCGGCGTCTCCGACGCCCAGGCCGCACCGCTCATCTCGTCCATGGGCAGCGCGTCCATGTCCGCGCGCAGGCCCACGCCGGGCCCCTCGGCGCGGCCCCGGATCACCGCCACGACGCCGGTTTCCGCGATGCCCTCGTGCAGCTCGTCCACGCCGATCCCGCGCAGCGTCGCTGCCACGAAACCGGCGGTGTCGTGGCAGTCGAATCCGATCTCGGGCCGGGCGTGCAGGTAGCGCCGCCAAGCCGTCATGTCCTCGGCCAGGCCGGCGATGCGGTTGATCACGGGCATGCGCTGGACTCCCCACCTCTCTCGGGTCAGGGTCCACTCAACCGCAAACCGGACAGAGCCGCAATGCCCCACGACCCGAACGACGCGCTCATCCACGATCCCCGGGGCGGCGTGCCGCGCCTCAAGGCGATCATGGCCCGCCTCCGCGACCCGGAGCGGGGCTGCCCGTGGGACGTGGAGCAGGATTTCGCCTCCATCGCGCCCTACACGATCGAGGAGGCCTACGAGGTCGCCGACGCCATCGAGCGCGGCGCCTGGGACGAGCTGGAGGGCGAGCTCGGGGACCTTCTGCTCCAGGTGATCTTTCACGCGCAAATCGCTGATGAAAAGGGGCTTTTCGATTTCGACTCCGTGGCCGACCGGATCTCGGAGAAGATGATCGCGCGCCACCCCCACGTCTTCGGGGACGATAGCCGCGACAAGTCCGCCGAGCAGCAGACCCGCGACTGGGAGGCGATCAAGGCCGCCGAGCGCGCGGCGAAGAACGCCCATGGCGTGCTCGACGACGTGGCGGTGGGGCTGCCCGCGCTCCTGCGCGCCGTGAAGCTGCAGAAGCGCGCGGCGCGGGTGGGCTTCGACTGGCCGGAAACGGGCCAGGTCCTCGACAAGATCGCCGAGGAGGCGCGCGAACTCGTGGAGGCGCGCGACACCCTTGGACCCGACGAGATCGAGGCGGAGATGGGCGATCTGCTCTTCGTGATGGCGAATCTCGCCCGCCACCTCGAGGTGGACCCGGAGGCGGCGCTCCGCCGCGCCAACGCCAAGTTCACGCGCCGTTTCCGCGCCATCGAGGCGGCGCTGGCCGCCGAGGGGCGGCGGCCGGAGGACTCCACTCTCGACGAGATGGACGCGCTCTGGGACCGGGCGAAGGCCCTCGAACGGCGCTGAGCCGCCCATCGGCCGCGAGGCCCGTTGCGGGCCGGCCGCGGCTCTGACACTAAGGCCGCGTCAGCGACACAAAGGTCCGCGCCATGCCGCCCCGCCGCATCATCATCGACACTGATCCGGGCCAGGACGACGCCGTGGCGATCCTGCTCGCGCTGGCGAGCCCGGAAGAGATCGAGGTGCTGGGGATAACGGCGGTGGCGGGCAACGTGCCGCTGCCGCTCACCGCGCGGAACGCGCGCGTCGTCTGCGAGCTCGCCGGGCGGCGGGACATACCGGTCCTCGCGGGCTGCGAGCGCCCGCTCGGCCGCGCGCTCGTCACCGCCGAGCACGTGCACGGCAGGACGGGGCTCGACGGGCCGGTGCTGCCGGAGCCCACCATGCCGCTGCAGGACGCCCATGCGGTCGATTTCATCGTCGAGACGCTGCGCGCGGAGGCCCCGGGCACCGTCACGCTCTGCCCTCTCGGACCGCTCACCAACATCGCCACCGCGTTCCGGCAGGCCCCCGACATCGTGGACCGGGTGGCCGGGATCGTTCTCATGGGCGGGGCCTATTTCGAGGTGGGCAACATCACGCCGGCGGCCGAGTTCAACATCTACGTCGACCCCGAAGCCGCTGATATCGTGTTAAGATCCGGCGCTCCGCTCACGGTGATGCCGCTCGACGTCACGCATAAGGCGCTCGTGACCCGGCCGCGGAACGAGGCCTTCCGCGCCATCGGCACCCCGGTGGGTCGCGCCGTCGCCGAGATGACCGACTTCTTCGAGCGCTTCGACAAGGCGAAATACGGCTCCGAGGGCGCGCCGCTGCACGATCCCTGCGTCACCGCCTACCTGATCCGGCCCGAGCTCTTCTCCGGGCGGTTCGTCAACGTGGAGGTCGAGACCGTCTCGGAGCTGACCATGGGAATGACGGTGGCCGACTGGTGGGGCGTCACCGACCGCGCGCCCAACGCGACCTTCATGGGCGGGCTGGACGCGCCGGGCTTCTTCGCGCTCCTGACCGAACGGCTGGCGCGGCTGTGAACGGCGCGGCGCTTCATCTCGCCCGGCCCGAGGATCTCGAGCGGGTGCTGCCGCTGGTCGCGGCGATGCACGCCGAGCTGGGCATCTCGCAGACCGACGAGGCGCGCCGCGCCGCGCTCGCCCCGCTGCTCGAGGGCTCGCCCCACGGCGCCGTCTACCTCATCGGGCCGCAGCGCGCGCCCATCGGCTATCTCGTCGTGACCTTCGGATGGTCCGTGGCGTTCGGCGGCATGGACGGGTCCGTGGACGAGATCTTCATCCGTCCCGGCGTGCGCGGGCGCGGCATCGCCTCGGAGGTGCTGGGCGCACTCTGCCGCGCGCTGAAGGCCGCCGGCCTCAAGGCGATCCACATCGAGGTGGACCGGCAGGACGAGGCCGCGCGCCGCCTCTACGGCCGGTGCCGTTTCGAGGCGCGCGAGCCGAGCATGCGCATGACACGGCGGCTCTGACGCAAGGCGGTTTCGAAACCGCCTCGGGCACACACCCGCACGTCTCGCAGGACCGGGCGTACGACGCGCCCTTTTACGGCGGGCGGCGGAACTGCCCTGCCCGCGCCGTCCTCACGGCCTGGCGCGAAGCGGTTTCGAAACCGCTTCGCCCGCCTAGAGGCTGCCGACCACGATCACCATCAGCACCGAGTAGAGCATGATGCCCCCGCCGATCAGCCACAGCGCATGATTGCGCGCAAAGCTCGCCTTGGTGAGTTCCCGCGCCTGGTAGATGAGGTCGGGCCACGTGTAGGAGACGAAATCCCCCTGGGTGAACACCGCCACCACGCGGCCCTCGTCGTCGACGACGGGCAGGCGCCGGAACCGTTCGTTCGACATGATCCGAAGCCAGTCGACCACGTCGTCGGTGGCGCGCGCGACACGCGGCTCGCGGGTCATCACCTCGGCGAGCGTCGTGGCCTGCGCGTCACGGCGCTCGTTGACGACACGGCGCATGACGTCGCGTTCGGTCACCACGCCGGTCAGCTTGCCGTCCTCGCCGATGACCATGACAGAGCCGAAATTCCGGTCGCACATGGCCGCCACGGCCTCCGCCACGCTTGCGCTTTCGGGAAAGGTGAGCGGCCGCGATTTCGAGGCGAACTCGGGCCTGTCTTGCAATTGCATCCGCGCATGGGTCGTCGCGCTCATGGAGTTCTCCTTTGCGTCCATCTCTTGGCACCCGAGTCTAGGGCACGGGCGCGCAGGACCAAACAGGCGCGTCGGGGGCGGGCCGGGCTGGCGCACGGGCCGGCGCGAGCCTAGGTTCGGTGCATGACGCTTTCGATCCCCTTCGACAACAGCTACGCCCGGCTGCCCGCCCAGTTCCACGCGCGCCTCGCGCCCGAGCCGGTGCGCGCGCCCCATCTTCTGGCCTTCAACCGCCCGCTGGCCCAGGAGCTCGGCATCGCCTGGGACGACGCCGAGGAGCTTGCCCGCGTGTTCGGCGGCAACGCCGTGCCCGAAGGCGCCGACCCGCTCGCCCAGCTTTACGCGGGCCACCAGTTCGGCCAGTACAACCCGCAGCTGGGCGACGGGCGCGCGATCCTGCTGGGCGAGGTGGTGGACCGCGCCGGGCGGCGGCGCGACATCCAGCTCAAGGGGTCGGGGCGCACGCCCTATTCGCGCATGGGTGACGGGCGCGCCTGGTTCGGCCCGGTGCTGCGCGAATACGTCGTGTCCGAAGCGATGCACGCGCTCGGCATCCCCACGACACGGGCGCTTGCCGCCGTCTCCACCGGAGAGCCCGTCTTGCGCGAGCAGGTGCTGCCCGGCGCCGTGCTCACCCGCGTCGCCGCGAGCCACATCCGCGTCGGCACCTTCCAGGTCTTCGCCGCCCGGCGGGATATCGCGTCGCTCCGCCGCCTCTTCGACTACACCGTGGCGCGCCACTACCCCGAGGCCGCGGACCCCCAGGCGCTTCTCGACGCGGTGATCGCCGCCCAGGCGCGGCTCGTCGCGCAATGGATGTCGGTGGGCTTCATCCACGGCGTGATGAACACCGACAACTGCGCGCTCTCAGGCGAGACGATCGATTACGGCCCCTGCGCCTTCGTGGACGACTACCACCCCGACACGGTGTTCTCGTCCATCGACCGGATGGGGCGCTACGCCTACGCCAACCAGCCGCGGATCATCGTGTGGAACATGGCGCAGCTCGCCACCGCGCTCGTGCCGCTCATGCCCGACGAGGAGGCCGCGATCGAGGGCTTCACGCGCTCGGTCCACGCCATGCCAGCGCGGATCGAGGCGGAATGGCTCGCCCGCTTCCGCGCCAAGATCGGGCTCTCGACCGAGGCGGAGGGGGATCTGGACCTCGTCTCGGGGCTTCTCGACCTCATGGCGCGGGACGGAGCGGACTTCACCAACACGTTCCGGGCGCTCGCCACGGGCGACGCGCGCGACCAGTTCACCGACCGAGCGGAGTTCGACGCATGGGCCGCGCGGTGGCAGGCGCGCCTCGAGGCGGAAGAGGAGGATCCCGAGGCGGTGATGCGGGCCGCGAACCCGGCCGTGATCCCCCGCAACCACCGCATCGAGGAGATGATCGACGCGGCCCTCGGCGGCGACATGGCGCCCTTCGAGGCCCTGATGCAGGCGCTCTCGCGGCCCTACGAGGCACCGGAGGACCCGGCCCTCACCCGTCCGCCCAAGGCCTCGGAACGGGTGCAGGCGACGTTTTGCGGAACCTGACGGGCGACAGCCGCACCGCGCCCGACAGGGCCTCCCCGCAGCCGCCCGCCGCAAGCCGAATGAGGGGCGGCGGGGCCGCGTCGCCCCGGCCCTAACCCGCCACGGGCCCACGCGGGCGGTTCACGAGCCAGAGCCCCGCCGCCACCAGCGCGAGGGCGGCCAGGATCGAGGGCCCCACCGGCTCGGCCAGGAGCGCCCAGCCGAGCAGCACCGAGAAGACCGGCGCGAGGAAGCTGAAGGAGGCCACGCCGGAGGCTGGATAGACCGAGATCAGCCAGAACCAGAACAGGAAGCCCGCGCTGGCGATGGCCAGGATCTGGAAGGCGAGGCCCGCCAGGTGCTCCGGCCCCGGATCGCGCAAAAGCGGCCCGAAGAGCGGCGCCAGCGCGAGGAGAAGCGGCACAGAGACCGCGAGCTGCCAGAAGAGCTGCATCTCCGGGCGCTGGCGCGAGAGCGCCGAGAGCCGCACGGTGAGCGCGATGCCCGCCCAGCCCAGTGCCCCCGCGAGCGCGAGCAGATCGCCGGCGAGCGACGCCTGCCCCCCGCCCCGGTCCGCGAGCGCGACCGCCACGCCCGCGAGCGCGAGCGCGAGCTCCGCGAGCCGGCGCCCGTCCAGCCGCTCCCCCGGCAGCAGCACATGCGCGGCGAGCGCCAGCCAGACCGGCATGCTGTAGAAGACGATGCCCGCGCGCGCGACGGTGGTGCGATCGAGGGCGAGGAAGAGCGCGGTGAACTCGACGGCGAAAAGCCCGCCCACCAGCACGCCGCCCGCCCAGCTCTCGCGCGGCAGCGAGAGCGGGATGCCCCGAAGCCGCATCCAGAAAAGCAGCACCAGCACCGCGCCCGCCGATCGCAGCCCCGCCGCGAAGACCGGCTGAAAGCCGTCGTTCGTGAGCTTGATGATCACCTGGTTGACGGCGAGGAGCAGGGAAAACCCCACCAGCATCGCGGCCCCGGCCGCGTCGATCCCCGCCTTGCGCTCCATGCGCGCCAAAGGACCCGGCCCGCAGGGCGGCGTCAAGCCGACGCGCCCGAGGGGGGCACGGCGGGCTTCTGACCGCGGCCGGGCGGAAGGGCTTTATTCCACGCGCCCACCGGCTTAAATGCTTGGCACCCGGAGTCCGAGGCGGAGGCGCCGATGCCCCATTCCATCATCGACCGATGCGAAGCCCAGGGGCTGCGGATGACCGGCCAGCGCCGCATCATCGCCGCCGTGCTCGAGGAGGCCGAGGATCACCCCGATGTCGAGGAGCTCTACGCCCGGGCGGCGGACCGCGACGGCGCGATCTCGCTTGCCACGGTTTACCGCACCGTGAAGCTCTTCGAGGAGGCGGGCATCCTCGAGAAGGTCGATTTCGGCGACGGGCGCGCCCGCTACGAGGACGCCGAGCGCGCGCATCACGACCACCTGATCGACATGCACTCGGGCGAGGTGATCGAGTTCGTGGACCCCGAGATCGAGGCCTTGCAGGAGAAGATCGCCGAGCGGCTGGGCTACCGGCTCAAGGGCCACAAGCTCGAACTCTACGGCGTGCCGCTCGGCCGCGGGCGGCGCAAGGGCTGAGCCCCGGTTCCGCCGGGACTTCCCCTTCCGCGCGAAAAGGCGTAGCGCCCGCGCGGGAGGTGGCCCATGACGGAGAACCTGCGCGGCATCGCGCTCATGGTGGCGGCGATGGCCGCCTTCGCGGTCGAGGACATGCTCATCAAGAAGATGGGCGCGGCGCTGCCGCCCGGGCAGATCCTCGTCTTTCTGGGCCTGGGCGGTTCGGCGGGATTCGCGCTCATGGCCGCCTACCGGCGCGAGCGGGTGATCTCGCCCGCCTTCCTGTCGCGCACCGTGATGCTTCGGAACCTGGGCGAAATCCTCGGCACGGTGGGCTTCGTCACCGCCATCGTGCTGACGCCCCTCTCCTCGGCCTCGGCGATTCTCCAGGCCATGCCGCTCGCGGTGACGCTGGGCGCGGCGCTCTTCCTCGGCGAGCCGGTGGGCTGGCGGCGCTGGAGCGCGATCGGCGTGGGCTTTCTCGGCGTGCTGCTCATCATCCGGCCCGGCCTTCAGGGGTTCGAGCCCGCCTCGCTCTTCGCGGTGCTGGGTGTGGCGGGGCTCGCGCTCCGCGATCTCGCCACCCGCGCGGTGCCGCGGGACGTCTCCACGCTGGTGCTCTCGGCCTGGGGATTCGCCATGCTCGTGCCCACGGGCGCGGCGCTCCTGGCTCTTTCGGGCGGGGCCACGGTGCCGCAGGCGGCGGCGATGGGGCAGATGGTGCTCGCCATCGGGTTCGGGATCGCTGGCTATTACGCGATCACGCAGGCCATGCGCTCGGGCGACATCGCGGTCGTCACGCCCTTCCGTTACAGCCGCCTTCTCTTCGCGCTGGTGATCGGCATCTGGGTCTTCGGCGAGCGGCCCGACGCGATGACCTTTGCCGGCGCCGCGCTGGTGATCGGCTCGGGGCTCTACACGCTCCTGCGCGAGGCGCGGCTCGGCCGGCGGCGCGGCGCGCTCACCGCCGCGCCCGAGGCGGTGGGCCGCCAGCCCCGCCCGCCGCGCTGACGCGGGGCGGCGATGTTTGCGCAACCGGTCCCTGTTCGCGCCGCTGCGAAGGGTGCTAAAGGCGGACGCGACGCAGCCACGAGGGACGGCCCATGACAACGATCATCGACATCCACGCGCGCGAGATCCTCGACAGCCGCGGCAACCCCACCGTGGAGGTGGACGTGACGCTGGAGGACGGCACGCTGGGCCGCGCCGCGGTGCCTTCGGGCGCCTCCACCGGCGCGCACGAGGCGGTGGAGCGGCGCGACGGCGAGGCCGAGCGCTATCTCGGCAAGGGCGTGCGCGAGGCCGTGGCCGCGGTGAACGGCGAGATCGCCGACGCGCTGGTGGGCAGCGACGCCACCGAGCAGGTCGAGATCGACACGGCGATGGTCGAACTCGACGGCACGCCGAACAAGGGCCGGCTGGGCGCCAACGCGATTCTCGGCGTCTCCCTCGCCACGGCGAAGGCCGCCGCGGATGCCTGCGCCCTGCCGCTCTACCGCTACGTGGGCGGCACGCAGGCCCGTATCCTGCCGGTGCCGATGATGAACATCGTCAACGGCGGCGAGCACGCCAACAACCCGATCGACGTGCAGGAGTTCATGATCATGCCCGTGGCCGCGCCCAGCCTGTCGGAGGCGGTGCGCTGGGGCGCGGAGGTGTTCCACACGCTGAAGAAGGAGCTTGCTGCGGCGGGGCTTTCGACCTCGGTGGGCGACGAGGGCGGCTTCGCGCCCGACCTCGCCTCCACCCGCGCGGCGCTCGACGTCATCCTGAAATCCATCGAGACCGCCGGCTACCGGCCCGGCGAGGACATCTTCCTCGCGCTCGACTGCGCCGCCACCGAATACTTCAAGGACGGGCGGTATATCCTTTCGGGTGAAGGAAAAACCCTGACGGCGGAAGAGAACGTCACCTGGCTTTCCGGGCTTTGCGACGACTATCCGATCATCTCCATCGAGGACGGCTGCGCCGAGGACGACTGGGAGGGCTGGTCCGCGCTCACCGAGGCGCTCGGCGACCGCGTGCAGCTCGTGGGCGACGACCTCTTCGTCACCAACCCCGAGCGGCTGGCCATGGGCATCGCGCGCGGCGCAGGCAATGCGATGCTCGTCAAGGTGAACCAGATCGGCACCCTGACGGAGACCCTGCGCGCGGTGGAAATGGCGCACCGCGCGGGCATGCGCAACGTGATGTCCCACCGCTCGGGCGAGACCGAGGACACCACCATCGCCGATCTCGCCGTGGCCACGAATTGCGGGCAGATCAAGACGGGCAGCCTCGCGCGCTCCGACCGGCTGGCGAAATACAACCAGCTGATCCGGATCGAGGAGGGGCTGGGCGCGGCCGCGGAATATGCCGGGCGCTCCGTCCTGCGGTGACGACGGCCCGCGGCAATCGGTCGCAGGCAATATCGACTTGCCATGGGGAATTTCTGCTAGCTTGACGTAGGGTCAGGTTTATCCGCCCAAGTTCATCGCAAGGCGATCCCATGCTCTCGCGCCTGAGGCTTCTGGTTTTTCTCGTCGCTGCAACGGGGGGCGCCTGTTCGGGTGCGCCCGACAGCTATGCCCTGTCGCGTCAGGCGCCCGACCCCGATGACCCGGTCCACACCCTCGAGGCACGGCGCCTCTCGCCGCCGGGCTAGAGGCCCTTGACGCGCCCGGATCGCGAGCCCCGTCTCCTCACCAGGACTTGATCCCGGTCAAGTCGCCGAAACGGCGTCCGGTTCAAAGTCCCCGAGCGCCCCCGAAGGCGCCCCGGATACCGAAACGGAGGAGATCGACACCATGTATCGTGTGCCTGCCCTGTTCGTCGCACTTGCCCTGCTGGCAGCCTGCGAAGGGCCACAGACCAATTATCCAATGTCCGGCGAGGAATGCGCGCCCGAAGATCCGGTGCGCACGCTCGATTCGCGGGAGTGCACGCCCCCCGCGTGAAGGGGCGGCGCTAGAGCACCCCGCGATAGACGGAGCGCGTGGCTTCCTGCCCGTCGAGCGCCGCGATCAGCGCGGCGCCGTCTTTCGTGGGCGCGCCGGCCGCGTCGAGCCATCCGCGGCGGTGAGCGATGTCCTTCGGGTCGTTCGCCGCCGCGCCGCAATGCCGGGCGAAGGCGAGAATTCTTCCCTTGAGCGCGTGGTCGTCCATGTCCGGTCTCCCTTGCTTGAGGCGGGACCTAGCGTGCGATCGCCGGCTGTCAGCCCATGCCCGCGCAGGCGGCAACACCGGGCGGGACACGGGGTGGCACCGGCGCATCCGCGGCGCGCCCGAAAACGGCGGGCAAGGGCCGGGCGGGCTTGCCGCGCGTGGCCGGGCACGGCAAGAGTTGCGCCCATGGACCTGCGCTATCACGCCCCGCTCAGCCCGGAAGAGCAGACGGCCCACGGCCTGCCCGAGCCCTGGCCGCTGGCCATGGCCGACCGTGTCCGGTTCTGCGAGATCGACATGCTGCGCCACGTCAACAACGCCGCCTACATGGCGTGGTTCGAGACGATCCGGATCCGCTATTTCCAGGAGTGGGGCCTCTCGCAGTACCGGGCGGAGGATCCGCGCATCGTGATCCGCCGCGCAGAGATCGACTATTTCGCCGAGATGGTGATGGACGAAAGCTATATCGTCACCGCGCGTTGCGGCAGCTTCCGGCGGACGAGCTTCACGCTCCTGAACGAGATCTGGGCGGGCGGGACGAAGCGCGCGGGCTTTTCCTGCGTGATCGTCACGCTGGAGCCCGACGGCTCGGCCAAGCGCGCATTGCCGCAAGCGCTTATCACCCGCTTCCGCGAGGTGGACGGCGCCCGGCCGGCGGGCTGAGCGCGGACGGCCCGGCGCGCGAGGCGTGGGCCACTCAGCCCCGCCCCTGCCCCGTGAGGTAGCCTACGAGCTGGCGGGTGGAGCCGTCCTTGCTCTCCGCGCTCTCTCGCGCCTCGAGCACGGGCCCGAGCGCCGTGGCAAGCTCCTTGCCGAGTTCCACGCCCCATTGGTCGAAGGAGTTGATGCCGAGGATCACGCCCTCGGCGAAGACGCGATGCTCGTAGAGCGCGAGGATGCGCCCCAGCATCTCCGGGGTGAGCTTTGGGTAGGCCAGCGTCACCGAGGGTCGGTCGCCCGGAAAGACCCGGTGGCGCGCCTGCCGTTCGAGCTCGTCCCCCTCGAAACGGTCGGCGAGCCGCGCGCGCGCCTCCGCCAGCGTCCGGCCGCGCATCAGCGCCTCGGACTGGGCGAGGCAGTTGGCCACGAGCAGCCGGTGGTGATGCGCAAGCGCCGGCTCGTGCCCCTCGGCCGCCAGCAGGAACTCGCAGGGCACGACCTCGGTGCCCTGGTGGACGGACTGCATGAAGGCGTGCTGCCCGTTGGTGCCGGGCTCGCCCCAGATCACCGGGCCCGCGGGGCGCGCGAGGTCCGATCCGTCCATCGCCACCCGCTTGCCGTTCGATTCCATCTCGAGCTGCTGAAGATAGGCGGGCAGCCGGGCCAGACGCTCGTCGTAGGGCAGCACGGCGCGGGTCGCGTGCCCGCAGACCTGCGCGTGCCAGATGCCGGTGAGCGCCAGCAGAAGCGGCATGTTCGCCTCGGGCGCGGCCTCGAGGAAATGGCGATCCATCCAGCGCGCGCCCGCGAGGAAATCCCGGAACCGCGCGGGGCCGATGGCGATCATCAGGCTGAGCCCGATCGGCCCCCAGACGGAATAACGCCCGCCCACCCAGTCGGCGAAGGGGAAGACGCGCGCCTCGGGGATGCCGAAGGCGGCCGTGCGCGCCATCGCGGTGGAGAGCGCCGCGACCTGCGCCGCCGGATCGGCGACCGCTTCGGCCATCCAGGCGCGCGCCGTCTCGGCGTTGGTCATGGTCTCGACGGTGGTGAAGGTCTTGGAGGCCACGATGACGAGCGTGCGTGCCGGGTCGAGCGGGGCGAGCGTGTCGGCGATGTCCGCCCCGTCCACGTTGGAGACGAAATGGCAGCGCGGCCCGTCATGGTAGGGCGCGAGCGCGCGCACCGCCATCGCCGGGCCGAGATCGGAGCCCCCGATGCCGATGTTCACGACATCCGCCACCGCCCCGCCCGCGGCCTCGAACCGGCCCGTGCGCACGTCCTCCGCGAAGCGTTCCATGCGCGAAAGAACCGACCGGATGCCGGGGCGCACATCCGCCCCGTCCACGATCAGCGGCGGGCCGTCGGGATCGCGGAGCGCGGTGTGGAGCGCGGCGCGTCCCTCCGTCGCGTTCACGGGCTCGCCCGCCATCATCGCCCGGGCGCGCGCCGCCACGCCCGCCCCGGCGGCGAGGTCGAGAAGCCCCGCCCGCGCCTCGGCGTCGATCGCCGTCTTGGAGTAGTCGAAAAGCATCCCGCCCGCCCGGGCCGAGAAGCGCGCGGCGCGGTCGGGATCGGCCGCGAAGAGATCGAGGATGCGCCGCCCCGCGGCCTCCGCCCGGAGCGCCTGCAGCCTGTCCCAGGCGCCCTGCGGCGCGCCCGGTGCGCCGCTCACGGCGCCCAGTGGACGGTCATCCCGTCCATCACCGCCGCCACGGGCGCCTCGCGCGGGTCGCGCTTCACCGAGGCGTCGAGCATCGCGCGCTTCTCCTCCCCGGTGATGACGAGGTGCTTCGCGAGCGCCCCCGCCAGCACCGGCACCGTCATGGTGAGCCGCGGCTCGGGCACGCCCGGCGCGCTGATCGCGGCGAGAAGCGGCGCGTCGTCGGCGAGCGCGGCCTCGAGCCCCTCGGCGCCGGGGAAGAGCGAGGCGACATGCCCGTCCGTCCCCATGCCCAGCAGAAGCACGTCCACCGGCAGGCGCGGCGCGATCTCCTCGGTCAGCTTGGCGATCGCCTCCTCCGGCGTGGCGTCCGCCGTCACCATCGGCACCAGCCGCGCCGCTGCCGCGCGCTCCACCAGCAGCCGGTCGCGCACGAGGCGGGTGTTGGAGCGGAGGTCGTCCTCGGGCACCCAGCGCTCGTCGGTCAGGATGAGGTCCACCGCCGCCCAGTCGAGGTCGGCCGCGCAGAGATCGTCGAAGACCGGGCCCGGCGTGGTGCCCCCCGGCACCGCGAAGAGCACCCGGTCGCTGCGGTGAAGCGCGGTGTTAAGGTCCCCGGCGAGCTTCTGGGCGAGGTTCATCGCCATCATCTCGCGATCGGCGTATTCCACAAGTTTCATGGGTCTATCTCCCGCCAGCGCCGCCCATCGCGGTGCATGAGCATGAGCGAATCCACGGGGCCGGAGGATCCGATGTCGTAGGGCGCGGGCGCCTTGCCCCGTTCCTGCCACCCGGCGATCACCGGGTCGGTCCAGGCCCAGGCGGCCTCGACCTCGTCGTCGCGCATGAAGAGCGTCTGGTTGCCCCGGATCACGTCCATGATGAGCCGTTCGTAGGCGTCGGGGATCTCTTCGGCGTCCGGGCCCAGCGTCTCGGCGAAGGTCATGTCGAGCGGCACGTCGAGAAGCCGCATGCCCCCCGGCCCCGGCTCCTTGATGGTGACGTCGAGGGTCATGCCCTCGTTGGGCTGGAGCTGGATCGCGAGCACGTTGGAATGCCGCCCCGCCTCGGTCCCGAAGATCGAATGCGGCGCGTCCTTGAAGACGATCGCGATCTCGGAAGAGCGCGCCCGCAGCCGCTTGCCCGTACGTAGGTAGAAGGGCGTGCCCGCCCAGCGCCAGTTCGACACGTTGGCCTTGAGCGCGACGAAGCTCTCGGTGCGGCTTTGCGGCTGCCCCACATCCTCGCGATAGCCCGGCACCGCGCCGTCGCCCCGATACTGCCCGCGCACGATGTTGCCCGGCTCCACCGGATCGAGCGCGCGGATCACCTTGAGCTTCTCGTCGCGCACCGCGTGCGCCTCGAACCGCGCGGGCGGCTCCATCGCGATGAGGCAGAGAAGCTGCATGATGTGGTTCTGCACCATGTCGCGCATGGCGCCCGCGCGGTCGTAGTACTCCGCCCGCCCCGCCACGCCCACGGTCTCTGCCACGGTGATCTGGATGTGGTCGACGTATTGCGCGTTCCACAGCGGCTCGAACAGCGTGTTGCCGAAGCGCACCGCCATCAGGTTCTGCACCGTCTCCTTCCCGAGATAGTGATCGATCCGGTAGACCTGATCCTCGTGGAAATGCTCGGCCAGCGCCGCGTTCAGCGCCCGTGCCGAGGCGAGGTCGTGGCCGAAGGGCTTTTCCACCACGACCCGCGTGCCGGCCGCGGCGAGCCCGTGCCGTTCCACCCGCTTCGCGAGAGGCGCGAAGAGATGGGGATCGACCGAGAAGTAGAAGGCACGCAGGACGTCGGGCCGGCAGGTCGCGGCCAGCGCGTCCCATCCCGTCTCGCCCTCGGCGTCCAGCACGACGTAGTCGAGCCGCGCCAGGAAGGCGTCGCGTTCCGGGCCCTCGCCCAGCGCGCTCGCCACCTCGGCGCGCCAGCCGGCGGTGTCCATCTCGGTGCGCGCGGCGCCGATCACCCGCGCCTCCGGCGGGATCTGGCCGGCGCGGAACCGGCGGTAGAGCGCGGGCAGGATCTTGCGCATCGCAAGATCGCCGGTCGCGCCGACGATCACGAGGTCGAACGGATCGACGGGTATGACGCGCGAGACCATGGCCGGGCCCTCCGGGACGGATCGGCGTCACACTAGCATCTCGCAGGCCGATCACAACGCCCCGGGGCGCGAGATTACGCCGCCGCCCACCGCCGCGCGCACGCCCGTGGTTCCCGGCGCCGAGGTGGGCAGGCCGCGCATCACGCGCACCGCGAGATAGGCGAAGGCCTGCGCCTCCAGCATGTCGCCGTCGAGCCCCACCGCCTCCACCGGCGCGACCTCGGCGTCGAGCGCGGCGGCCAGCATCCGCATCATCACCGGGTTCTTGCGCCCGCCCCCGGTGACGAGGATCCGCTCGGGCGGGACCGGGCAGTGTTCGAGCCCGCGCATGACCGACGCCGCGACCACGGCGGTGAGCGTGGCCGCCGCGTCGGCGTCCGACAACGCCTCCACCGAGGCGAGGAGCCCCGGAAACGCGTCCCGGTCGAGCGACTTCGGCGGCATGCGCAGGAAATAGGGCTCCGCCATCAGCGCCTCGAGCGCGCCTTCCACGACCCGGCCCGCTCCCGCCAGCCGCCCGCCCTCGTCGCAGGCCGCGCCCAGCCGTGCACGCATCAGGTCGTCGATGGGCGCGTTGGCGGGCCCCGTGTCGAAGGCCAGAAGCGCGCCCTCCTCCTCCGGCGCGGCGCGGCGCGGGTCGATCCAGGTCAAGTTGCCCACGCCGCCCAGGTTCAGCAGGCAGAGCGGCCGCTCCGCCCCGATCCGCTTGGCGAGCGCGAAGTGGAAGAAGGGCGCGAGCGGCGCGCCCTCGCCGCCCAGCCGCACGTCGGCGGTGCGGAAATCCCAGACCACGGGCCGACCCAGCGCCTCGGCCAGCGCCGCGCCGTCGCCGAGTTGATGGGTGCCCCGCCCACGCGGATCATGGGCCAGCGTCTGGCCGTGAAAGCCCACGATCTCCGCCTCGGAGAAGCGCGCCAGAAGCTCGGCATGGGCGCCCCGCACCACCTCCGCCGCCCGCTCCAGGTCGTCGCCCGGCCAACGCCCCAGCGCCGCGCGCAGCACCGCGCGCTCGTCTTCCGAATAGGGCCGGTAGTCAGAGGCGCCGAACGCCTCCACCCGCACGCCGTCGGTACGGATCATCGCCGCGTCCACGCCGTCGAGCGAGGTGCCCGACATCGCTCCCAGCGCCCAGACAGACCCTCCGCCCATCCTGCTCTTCCCCTTCGCTTGCCCCGGCACTATAGACGGGCGGCGCCAAGGAAGGGAACCAGCCCGATGACCACCTACCGCCCCCGCTCCGACTTCCTCCAGGTGATGCTCGAGCGCGGCTACCTTGCCGACTGCACCGACCTGCAAGGGCTCGACGAGGCGCTGATGGCGGGCCCGACCCCGGCCTATATCGGCTTCGACGCCACGGCACGCTCGCTCCATGTGGGCTCGCTCATCCAGATCATGATGCTGCGCTGGCTGCAGAAGACCGGCCACAAGCCGATCACGCTCATGGGGGGAGGCACCACGAAGGTGGGCGATCCGTCCTTCCGCGCCGAGGAGCGCCCGCTCCTCACGCCCGACCAGATCGACGAGAACATCGCCGGCATCCGCCGCGTCTTCGCGAGCTACATCGACTACGGCGAGGGGCCCTCGGGCGCGCTCATGATCGACAACGCCGAGTGGCTCGACGGGCTCAACTACCTCGACTTCCTGCGCGATGTGGGCCGGCACTTCTCGGTCAACCGGATGCTCTCCTTCGAAAGCGTGAAGTCCCGCCTCGACCGCGCGCAGTCGCTCTCGTTTCTGGAGTTCAACTACATGATCCTGCAGGCCTACGATTTCGTGGAGCTTTACCGCCGCCACGGCTGCCGGCTGCAGATGGGCGGTTCCGACCAGTGGGGCAACATCGTCAACGGCATCGACCTCGCCCGGCGCATGAGCGACGCGGAGCTCTTCGGCCTCACCTCGCCGCTCCTGACCACGGCGGACGGGCGCAAGATGGGCAAGACCGCCGAGGGCGCGGTCTGGCTCGACGCGGAACTCGTCTCGCCCTACGCGTTCTGGCAGTTCTGGCGCAACACCGCCGATGCCGATGTGGGCCGCTTCCTCCGTCTCTATACCGAACTCCCCGTCGAGGACTGCGCGCGGCTCGGCGCGCTCGGTGGCGCGGAGATCAACGAGGCCAAGATCGTGCTCGCCAACGAGGTCACCGCGCTCCTTCACGGCCGCGCGGCGGCCGAGGCGGCCGAGGCCACCGCGCGGAAAGTCTTCGAGCAGGGCGGCGCCGGGACGGACCTGCCCACCCTCGCCCTCGACCGCGCCGAGCTCGGCGGGGGCATCTCCGTCGTGCAGCTCTTCGTCCGCGCCGGGCTCGCGAAATCGGGCAAGGACGCCAAGCGCCTCATCGCCGAGCAGGGCGCGCGGCTCGACGACGCGCCGGTCTCCGATCCCGGGCTCATGCTCGACGCCGCCGCCCTCGCGCGCCCGGTGAAGCTATCGGCCGGCAAGAAGCGCCACGCCCTCGTCACCCTGGCCGGCTGAGCCTTCTTCTTGGCGAAAATACTCCGGGGGTGAATTGGCCGCAGGCCAAGAGGGGGCAGCGCCCCCTCGCCCGCGACGGTGACGCATGCGGGCGTCAGCGCGCCCCACCCTCCAGCATCCAGCGGCCCTCGGGCCAGAAGGCATGGAACGCGAAGGCGAACATGACGTCATGGGCCACGTCCCGACCCGCCGCGTCGCGCACCCGCACAGAGCCCACGTCGCGCCCGGCGGCGATCGTGCCGGCATCGAGCGCCGAGGCCTGGCCCGTCCGCCATGACAGCGTGACGCCCGCCTCGGCGATGCGGCCTTCCTCGGAGAGCCGCGAGAGCGGCCAGGCCCGGGTATCCACCCGCACGACGCGGGCGAGCGCCGGAATGCCGTGGGGCGGCATCTCGCCGGAGTAGAGGAAGGGCCGGCGCGCGCTTTCGTAGCCGCGATAGGGGTTGCGGCCATAGGCGCGGTTCCAGCCGGGCTCGTCCATCACGAGCCCCTCGGGGTTGCGCGCGGCGAACTGCGCCCAGCCCTCCCTCCAGGTGGGCAGCGTCTTTAGCGTGGTGCCCGTCATCTCGCCCGCGATCGCCTCGCCGATGGCCTGCTGCCACCAGCTCTCGGTCTGGCGGTCGTACATGATCATGTCCGAGTGACGGAGCTTGCCGGAGACGCCGAACTCGAGCGTGCGCCCACCCGCGCGCCGGTCGAAGGTGATGCCGGAATTGCAGAGCGGGCAGAAGGTCACGGCGACGGGCCGTCCGCCGATCTCGTCGTTCACGATCTCGTGCCAGGTGAGGTAGCGGATCGGGTAGGCGCGCGGTCGCTCGCCGGCAAGCTCCACCGCGATCACCGGCTCGCGCGCGCCGAGCCGCGTCTCGGTGGAGACGGGGATGAAATCGGGGTCCGAAAGCGCGGGGATCCCGTCCTTGGGCGGCCCGCCCGCGATCACCTCGTCCCAGCTCTCGAGCGTGCTCTTCGAGAAATCGGTATCGGGCCACTCGGCGGCCCAGCGCGCGGGGTCGGCGGCGACCGGCCCGGCGGCGGCGAGCGCGAGGCCGAGGGCGGCGAGAAACGTTCTGGGTGTCATGGCGCGATCTCCCATGCGGAACTTCCGCACAGGGTGCGGGCGAATCGCCCGCCCGCACAGCCCCCTTGCCGCGAACGTGACCGGCCGCGAGGCCCCGGCTCAGTCGGTGACGGTGACCCGCTCCATGACGTCGGGCTGCCCGATCACGGCGCCGTTCCGTCCCTCGCCGCGCTTGATCGCGTCCACCACCTCCATGCCGGAGGTCACGCGCCCCACGACGGTGTACTGGCCGTTCAGGAACGCCCCCGGGGCGAACATGATGAAGAACTGCGAATTCGCGCTGTCGGGGTTCTGGGACCGGGCCATGCCGACCACGCCCCGCTCGAACGGGATGTCGGAGAACTCGGCCGGCAGGTCCGGCATGGCCGAGCCGCCGCGCCCGGCCATGGACATGTCGCCACCCATCTTGCCGAACTCCACGTCGCCGGTCTGCGCCATGAAGCCGTCGATCACGCGGTGGAAGACGACCCCGTCATAGGCGCCCTCGGCGGCGAGCGTCGCGATGCGCTCGGCGTGGGCGGGCGCCACGTCTTCGAGAAGGTCGATGGCAATGGTGCCCTCGGCTTCGCCCGAGACCTCGATCTCGATGCCGGTGGCGAGGGCGGGAGAGGCCGCGAAGGCCAGGATAACGGCGAGTTTACGCATCGGCGGCCACCTTCACGCTGATCATCCGGTCCGGGTTCGCGGGCGGCTCGCCGCGGGTGATCGCATCCACATGCGCCATCCCGTCGATCACGCGGCCGTAGACCGTGTACTGCCCGTTCAGGAAGTGGTTGTCCTTGAAATTGATGAAGAACTGCGAATTCGCGCTGTCGGGGTTCTGGCTGCGCGCCGCGCCGAGCGTGCCGCGATCGTGCGGGATGCGCGAGAATTCGGCCTTGAGATCGGGCAGGTCCGAGCCGCCGGTGCCCGCACGGCGCAGATTGAAATCGCTTTCCATGTTGCCATGCGCCACGTCGCCCGTCTGCGCCATGAACCCGTCGATCACGCGGTGGAAGGCCACGTTGTCGTAGGCGCCGGCGCGGGCCAGCTCCTTCATCCGCGCGCAGTGTTCCGGCGCGATGTCGGGCAGAAGCTCTATCACGACGGTGCCGTCCTTCAGCTCCATCAGTATGGTGTTCTCGGGGTCCTTGATCTCGGCCATGGCCGGCTCTCCTTCGCCTCGGTTCGCCACACTCCTAGGCCGCGTGCGGCCAGCCCGCAAGCTTCGCATTGACGCGCCGGGGCGGCCCGTGGAAGAGGAGCCCGGGCCGCAACCGGGCAGGAGGGGACGATGGGCTGGGCGACGCTTGACGACATGGCGCTCGAGGGCAAGCGGGTGCTGATCCGCGTGGACATCAACGTGCCGGTGCAGGACGGCGAGGTCACCGACGCGAGCCGCATCGCCCGCACCACGCCCACGATCCGCGACGTGCTGGAGGCCGGCGGCCGGCCGATCCTCTTGGCCCATTTCGACCGCCCGAAGGGCAGGCGCGTGCCGGAGATGTCGCTGGAGCAGCTCGCACGCCCGATGCAGGACGCGCTCGGCGTGCCGGTGCGCTTCTGCGCGGCGTGCGTGGGACCCGCCGCCGAAGCCGCGGCGGACGCGCTGCCCGCGGGCGAGGTGCTGCTTCTGGAGAACACGCGCTTTTACCCGGGCGAGGAGGCCAACGATGCGGACTTCGCCGCGGCGCTGGCGCGGCTCGGCGACATCTACTGCAACGACGCCTTCTCGGCCGCGCATCGCGCCCACGCCTCCACGGCGGGCATCGCGTCCCACCTGCCCTCCTGCGCCGGGCGGCTGATGGCGGCCGAACTCTCGGCGCTGTCGCGCGCGCTGACCGAGCCGGAGCGGCCGCTGATGGCGGTGGTGGGCGGGGCCAAGGTCTCGACGAAGCTCGAGCTTCTGGCCAACCTCGTGGAGCGGGTCGACATCCTCGTGATCGGCGGCGGCATGGCCAACACCTTCCTGGCCGCCCGCGGCCTCGAGATCGGCCGCTCGCTGGCCGAGCACGACATGGCAGACACCGCGCGCGAGATCACCGAGAAGGCGGCGAAGGCGGGCTGCGAGGTCCTGCTTCCGGTAGACGTGGTGGTGGCGCGCGACCTCGCCGCGGGCGCGCCGCACGAGACCGTGCCCGCCGGCGCCTGCCCCGAGGACGCGATGATCCTCGACGCGGGCGCCGAGAGCGTCCGGCGCATCCGCGACGCGCTGGAGCGCGCGCGCACGCTTCTCTGGAACGGCCCCCTCGGTGCTTTCGAGTACCCGCCCTTCGATGCGGCCACGGCCGCCGCGGCGGCCAAGGCGGCGGAGCTGTCGCGCAGCGGACGGCTCGTCTCGGTCGCGGGCGGCGGCGATACCGTGGCCGCGCTCAACCGCGCCGACGCGGCAAAGGATTTCACCTACATCTCGACGGCGGGCGGCGCCTTCCTAGAATGGATGGAGGGCAAGGATCTTCCGGGCGTCGCGGCGCTCAAGCGCTGATCGCGCGATGCGCCGCGCCCGCCCGCATCAGGCCCCGGCCCGATCGCCGCTCATGTAGGTGTTGTAGAAGGCCGGCTCGCCCATCCGTTCCAGCAGGTCGATCTGCCGGTTCAGCCAGTCCCAGTGGCCCTCTTCGTCGAGCACGATGTCCTCGAAAAGCCGGCGCGTGCCGATATCGTCATTGTCCGAGGCGGCGCGCGCGGACTCGGTGTAGAAGCGGATCGCCTCGCCCTCGTCCTTCCGGTCGGACTCGAAGAGCGCGCGTAGCGACTCCGCCTTCGACGGCGTCGCCGCGGGGGTGAGGTTCGGCGTGCCGCCGAGGAACATGATGCGCTCGATGAACTTGCCGGCATGGCCGAGTTCCTCCTGCATCTCGTCGCGCATCCGCGAGGCGAGCTTGTCGAGCCCCCAATCGTCGAGGACATGGGCATGCAGCAGGTACTGGTGCGCCGCGGTCAGCTCCATCGCGAGCGCCTGTTGCAGGTTGTCGATGCTGGTCTCGTTCTTCATGGCCATGCGGGCCTCCTTTCCTGTCCGTCGCGTTCCCGTGCCCCGCCCGCGTTCCGGGGCGGGTGCACGTTCCTCGGCGCTCCGGCGCGGCCCTGCCGCGCCGATGCGCGCCGGCGTTCATCCCGAAGTGGAGGCTCCATCCCGGTTTTCAACCCGTGCCGGACCCGCGCGTCCCGGATGCGCCACGCCGGGCCGCCGGCGCGTCGATGCCCGCGGATTCGGGGATTCCCATGGCGAATCGCCTGTGCCATAGTGGCGGCCGACGGCCCGAAAGAGGCCGCGGCCGAGGCAGAGCAAGGCGCAGCCATGCTGACATCGCGATCCCGTCCCGCCTTCGGGGCGATCCTCTTCTTCGCCGGCGCCCTCGGGCTCGGGCTCTACTTCACCTATGCCGCGGTGCAGGGCGATTACGGGCTCTTCCGCCGCGCCGAGGTCGAGGTGGAGAAGGCGCGCCTGGCCGAGGATCTGGCACGGCTCCGCGCCGAGGTGGCGCGGATGGAGAACCTCACCCATCGTCTGTCGGACGACTATCTCGACCTCGATCTGCTGGACCAGCAGGCCCGCGACGTGCTGGGCCTTCTGCGCGCCGACGAGGTCGTGCTGCAATAGCCCACCAGCGGCCCGCGGCGCCGCGCCAGAAACCCCCTTACTCCCGCCGGGGGAATCCGCTATGGCTTTTGTTCAGTGCTAAACCATCTGCCTGAGGGAGGGCGCGCCCCCATGGCCACCCGCAAGACCGCCAAGGCCCCCAACGTGTCGGCCGAGGAGCTGAAAGGCTACTACCGCGACATGCTCCTGATCCGCCGCTTCGAGGAGAAGGCGGGCCAGCTTTATGGCATGGGCCTGATCGGCGGCTTCTGCCATCTCTACATCGGGCAGGAGGCCGTCGTCGTCGGCCTCGAGGCCGCCGCCGAGGAGGGCGACAAGCGCATCACCTCCTACCGCGACCACGGCCACATGCTGGCCTGCGGGATGGACCCCAAGGGCGTCATGGCCGAGCTCACGGGCCGCGAGGGCGGCTATTCCAAGGGCAAGGGCGGCTCCATGCACATGTTCTCGAAAGAGAAACATTTCTACGGCGGGCACGGGATCGTCGCCGCGCAGGTGCCGCTGGGCACGGGGCTCGCCTTCGCCGACAAGTACAACGAGACCGACCGCGTCACCTTCACCTATTTCGGCGAGGGCGCGGCCAACCAGGGCCAGGTCTACGAGGCGTTCAACATGGCCGCGCTCTGGGAACTGCCGGTGATCTTCGTCGTGGAGAACAACCAGTACGCCATGGGCACCTCGCAGAAGCGCGCGACGTCGACGCCCGACATCTATACCCGCGGCGCCGCCTTCGGCATCCCCGGGGAGGCGGTGGACGGCATGGACGTGCTCGCCGTGAAGGCCGGCGGCGACAAGGCGGTGGCGCACTGCCGGTCCGGCAAGGGGCCCTACATCCTCGAGATCAAGACCTACCGCTACCGCGGCCACTCCATGTCCGATCCCGCGAAGTACCGCACCCGCGAGGAGGTGCAGAAGATGCGCGAGGAACGCGACGCCATCGAGCATGTGCGCGAGCTGCTGCTGTCCGGCGACCACGCCAGCGAGGAAGACCTCAAGGCGATCGACCGCGAGATCAAGTCGGTGGTCAACGCCGCGGCGGATTTCGCCCGCGAAAGCCCCGAGCCCGCGCTCGACGAGCTCTGGACCGACATCTATGCCAACACCGCGCCGCAGGATGCCTGAGGGAGACCCGACCGCATGAGCACCGAGATCCTGATGCCCGCCCTCTCGCCGACGATGGAGGAAGGCACCCTTGCCAAGTGGCTCGTCAAGGAGGGCGACAGCGTGGCCGCGGGCGACATCCTCGCCGAGATCGAGACCGACAAGGCCACCATGGAATTCGAGGCGGTGGACGAAGGCACCGTCGGCAGGATCCTCGTGGCCGAGGGGACCGAGGGCGTGAAGGTCAACACGCCCATCGCGGTGCTGCTCGACGAGGGCGAAAGCGCCGAGGACGCCGAGGCGGCCGCGAGCGAGGCAAACCGGCCCGAGGCCCGGGAGACATCCGGGTCGGAGGCCCCGAAGGCCGCAGCGAGCGCGAACAGGCCGGCCGAGACCCCGGCCCCGGCCGCCGAGCCCGACGTGCCCGAGGGCACCGAGTTCAGGAAGCAGACCGTGCGCGAGGCGCTGCGCGACGCCATGGCCGAGGAGATGCGCCGCGACGGGTCGGTCTTCGTCATGGGCGAGGAGGTCGCCGAGTACGAGGGCGCCTACAAGATCACCCAGGGCATCCTCGACGAATTCGGCGCGAAACGCGTCATCGACACGCCGATCACCGAGCACGGCTTCACAGGTCTCGGCGTGGGCGCGGCCTTCGGCGGGCTGCGCCCGGTCGTGGAGTTCATGACCTTCAACTTCGCCATGCAGGCGATCGACCAGATCATCAACTCGGCCGCCAAGACGCTCTACATGTCGGGCGGGCAGATGGGCTGCCCCATCGTCTTCCGCGGCCCGAACGGCGCGGCGGCGCGCGTCGCCGCCCAGCACAGCCAGGATTACGCGGCGTGGTACGCGCATGTTCCCGGCCTCAAGGTCGCGATGCCCTATTCCGCCGCCGACGCGAAGGGCCTTCTGAAGACCGCGATCCGCGATCCCAACCCGGTGATCTTCCTCGAGAACGAGATCCTCTACGGCAAGAGCTTCGAGGTCCCGGTGCTCGACGATTTCACCATCCCCTTCGGCAAGGCGAAGATCTGGCGCGAGGGCACGGACGTGACCATCGTGAGCTTCGGCATCGGCATGACCTACGCCATGGACGCGGCCGAGAAGCTGGCCGAGGACGGCGTCTCCGCCGAGGTGGTGGACCTGCGCACGCTGCGGCCCATGGACACCGCCACGGTGATCGAGAGCGTGAAGAAGACCAACCGCTGCGTGACCGTGGAGGAGGGCTGGCCCGTCGCCTCCATCGGCAGCCACGTCTCCGCCGTGCTGATGCGCGAGGCCTTCGACTGGCTCGACGCGCCGGTGCTCACCGTCGCCGGCAAGGACGTGCCGATGCCCTACGCCGCCAACCTCGAGCGCCATGCCCTCGTCACCACCGACGAGCTGCTCGAGGCGGTGCGCCAGGTCACCTACCGCTGAGGGAGCGCTGCGCATGCCCACCGAGATCCTGATGCCCGCCCTTTCGCCCACCATGGAGGAGGGCACGCTCGCCAGGTGGCTCGTGAAGGAAGGGGACACCGTCGCCGCAGGAGACCTTCTGGCGGAGATCGAGACCGACAAGGCCACCATGGAATTCGAGGCGGTCGACGAGGGCACCGTCGGCAAGATCCTCGTGGCCGAGGGCAGCGAGGGCGTGAAGGTCAACACGCCCATCGCGGTGCTTCTCGAGGAAGGCGAAAGCGCCGACGACCTGAGCGAGGCCGCTCCGGCGGGCGGCAAGGCGGGCGGCGCCGAGGCCCCGGCCGAAACCGGCAAGCCGGAGAGCGCGCCGCGTTCCGCCCCTGCCCCTGCCCCTGAGGCAAGCGCCGGGAACGCGCTGCCCGACACGCCCGCCCCGGCCGCGCCCGAGGACGCCGAGGGGCGGCGCGTCTTCGCCTCCCCGCTCGCCCGCCGCATCGCCGCGGCGAAGGGTCTCGACCTGACCCGGATCGAGGGGACGGGTCCGCATGGCCGGATCGTCCGCGCCGACGTGGAGGGCGCGAAGCCCGCCGCGGCCGCTGACGCCGCCGCGCCGGAGGCCGCACAGGCCGCGCCGAAACCGGCAGCCAGCGCCATGCCGACGGGCCCCGACGCCGACCAGGTCCGCAAGATCTATGCCGACCGCGAGACGGAGGAAATCGCCCTCGATGGTATGCGCCGCACGGTCGCCCAGCGCCTCACCGAGGCCAAGCAGACCATCCCGCATTTCTACCTGCGCCGCGAGATCCGGCTAGACGCCCTTCTCGACCTCCGCAAGCGTCTCAACGCGGACCTGGAGGCGCGCGGCGTCAAGCTCTCGGTCAACGACTTCATCATCAAGGCCTGCGCGCTGGCCCTTCAGGAGGTGCCGGCAGCCAACGCTGTCTGGGCGGGCGACCGCATCCTGCGGCTCAAGCCGTCGGACGTGGCCGTGGCCGTTGCCGTGGAGGGCGGGCTCTTCACGCCGGTGATCCGGGATGCCGAGAGCAAATCGCTCTCCGCGCTCTCGGCCGCGATGAAGGATCTCGCGGGCCGGGCCCGCGACCGCAAGCTCGCGCCACAGGAATACCAGGGCGGCAGCTTCGCGATCTCCAATCTCGGGATGTACGGGATCGAGAATTTCGACGCAGTCATCAACCCGCCCCACGGCGCCATCCTCGCGGTGGGCGCCGGCGTGACGAAGCCGGTCGTGGACGCGGGCGGCGCCCTCTCCTCCGCAACGGTGATGTCCGTCACGCTGTCGGTGGATCACCGGGTGATCGACGGCGCGCTCGGCGCGGAGCTGCTGGCGGCCATCGTCCGGCACCTCGAGGCGCCGCTCGCCATGCTTGCCTGACGCCCCGGGCGTCAGCCCCTGACGGACGAGCCGCCCGGGGGGGATGCGCCACCGCAGCGCGTCGGTTTACGCACCCGGCGATGAGCGTTCAGTGCCGAAGGATCGGGCGGGGTCAGATCTCGCCGCGCAGGATCTGGTCCATGGTGACGGAGGGCTGGGCGCAGCCGGCCTCACCCACGATGCGCGCGGGCACGCCCGCCACGGTCTTCTTCGGCGGGATGTCTTCGAGCACCACGGACCCCGCGGCGATCCGGCAGCAATCACCAACTCGGATATTGCCCAGAACCTTGGCCCCCGCGCCGATCAGCACGCCCGAGCCGATCTTCGGGTGGCGGTCCTGGTCTTCCTTGCCGGTGCCGCCCAGTGTCACCGAATGGAGCATGGAGACGTTGTCGCCCACCACCGCCGTCTCGCCGATCACGATGGAATGGGCGTGGTCGATCATGATCCCCTGCCCGACGCGCGCCGCCGGGTGGATGTCCACCGAGAACACCTCGGAGACGCGCATCTGGAAGAAATAGGCGAGGTCGCGCCGACCTTGCGTCCAGAGCCAATGCGCCACGCGGTAGCATTGCAAGGCCTGGAACCCCTTGAAGAAGAGAAGCGGCTGCAGGAAGCGGTGGCAGGCCGGATCGCGGTCGTAGACGGCGGCGATGTCGGCGCGCGCGGCCTGGGCGAGCGCGGGCTCGGCGGCGTGGGCCTCGTCGCAGATCTCGCGCAGGATCTGCTCTGACATCTCGCCGGAGGCGAGCTTGAGCGAGACCCGGTACGCGAGCGCGCGCGGCAAGGTCGGGTGGTGCAGCACGCTGGAATGGATCACCCCGCCCAGAAGCGGCTCGTCCGCGACGGCCGCCTCCGCCTCGGACGTGATGCGGGCCCAGACAGGGTCGAGCTGCTTCAGCTTCGCGCGCGTTTCCGCCATGGCGGCCTCCCTCGGCACTTGATACGGTCCGTGATACACAAAATGGTCCTCGCCCGCCATTCGGAAAGTCCTGAACGGAGGCTCGACACCCATGCCGGATCCCGATCCCGAGGAGTTCCGCGCCCTGATCGCGGCGCGTCTCGCCGAGCTCGACGCGGAGGACGCGCTCGGCGCCGGCGGCCAGTCGGTGGTCACGCTGGACCAGCAGTCCGTCGGGCGGCTCTCGCGGCAGGACGCGCTTCAGTCGCAGGCCATGGCCAAGGCCCAGCAGCTCCGCCGCGACACGGAACGGCGGCGGCTTTCGGCCGCGCTCGCCCGGATCGAAGAGGGCGAATTCGGCTATTGCGAGGACTGCGGCGAGGCGATCCCGGCCGGACGGCTGCGCCTCGACCCGGCGGCGGCGCGTTGCGTGGACTGCGCCTCGGGCTGACCGGCGCGGCGAAACGCGGCGAGTTCGGACAGCGCCACCGCCAGGCAGTCGCACCAGTCGGGATCCGACAGCGGCGGCGCGGGCGGCAGGGGTCCCGCCTGCCCCGCCCGTGCCATGAGCGAGCCCGTGCCCCAGCGCGGATGCGCGCGGCCGAAGCGCCGGTGGTAGCGGTGCGCCGCGTCCGCTTCCTGCAGAAGCAGGCGGCAGGCCCGGGCGCGCGCCGGGCCCGGCAGCGCGCGAAGCGCCCGCGCCGCCGCCCACACGTCGCCCACGAGAACGGCCCGCATCAGCCGCCCACCGTGAGCGCCGCGAAAGGCCCGGGGCCGTAGCGCGCCGAGACCTGCGCCACGCGCAGCTCGAACGGCGCCGCGACCCCGTCGGCGGCCATGTCGGCGACGGCATACACCCATTCGGGCGCGTCCACCGTCACCTCCCGCTGCACGCCGGTGCCGGTGACGATCCGGACGAGGTAGCGTTCGCGCTCTTCCCCGAGCGGCACCTCGGCCCCCTCCCAGCCGTCGCCGTCGATGCGCGTGCGCCGGACCCAGCGGAAATGCCATGCGCCGGCCTCGGCCCGGGCGCGCAGGTGGCAGGGGCGATAGGGCCGCAGCCCCTCTCCGGCGAAGGCGGCCACGACATGGGTATAGCTCGGATCGTCATAGCCGCGCCGCGCGGGGCCGATGCGGTAGTGCCGCGCCACGTTGCGCGCGGTGGGTGGCAGGGCGATCTGCTGCGCGGCCCCGTTCATCAGGACGATCCGCGAGCCCGCGGGCCAGCTTGGCGGCATCACGCCGTCGCTGCCCGCCTGCCCGCGAAGCCGCTCGGACAGAAGCCACCGGTCGGGCCCGAGCATGCGCGCCGCGCGGAACTGGAAGAGCTCCCATCGCGCCGGGCTCCCGTCGCCGATCGCCACGAGGTTCGCGCCGGCGAGCAGCGCCTCCTCGGTGACGTCGCCCAGCGCGCCGCCGTCGAGGCGCACGGCGAGCGCCGGTCCACGGTCGATCCGCCCGGGCGGCGCGGCGGGCAGCGCCGTTTCCGTGACCCCCATCGCGGCGCGGACCGCGAAGACGGAATTCAGCGCGTAGCCCGCGTCGAACGGCGCGTCCCACACCGCGACCGTCCCGGGCCAGGGATCGGCGCGAAGCGCCAGATGCGGGGCATGGGGCGCCTCGTCGCCGGTCATGAGCGGCAGATCGAGGAAGACCGACTCCACCGGCACCGGGACGACGAAGGGCGCGAGGCGCGAGGGGGCCTCCGGCTCGAACGCGGCCGGAAGGTAGACGCTGGGCTCCACGCGCACCGCCTCGACCAGCAGCGCGGCGCCCTGCTCGGTCCGGTCGATCCGCCAGAGCGCGCCACCCCCGCCGTCGCCGAGGCGCACCACGTCGCCCGGACCGAGCGCAAAGCGCGACGGCGGCAGGGCGAAGCGGCACGTGTCGCGCGCGACCCGTGCCTCTGCAAGCCAGCGCTCCGCCGTGGACGTCGCCTCGGCGCGCGTCATCGCAAGCGGCATCTCGCTTTCGCTGACCGCGTGGGTCGCATCGTCGGGCAACACGGCCTCTGCGGCGGCGATCTCGAAATCGCTGCCATGGGCCACGAACCGCAGCCGCACCCGCCCGGCCTGCTCGGCCTCTGCGGCGCGTGTTTCCTCGAGGCGGCCCTCCAGGCTCTCGATCACGGCAAGCCGGTCCGGGTCGAGCTCCAGCGGGCGCGCCCGGTCTCGCGGCTGGAAGCGCAGGCGCCCGTCGCGTTCCACGGCGTCGATGCCGTGGCGCAGAAGCAGCGGCTGAAGCGCGGCGCGCGCGGTGCCCGCATCGGGCACGAGGTAGCCGCGCACATGGCCGTGCGCCGCGTCCACGTCGTAATCGTGCAGCCCGGCCCGGTCGCAGATCTCGCCGATCACGGATCCCAGCCCGCGCCCCGAGGCGCGCCCGTTGAGCCAATGGCCCCGCGCATAGTTCACCCCGTCCGCCCAGACATCCTGCGCGGCGGGAAACCACGGCCAGGGCCGGGCATCCCAGCTCCACGCGAAACAGCGGGACAGGTCGACCATCGGCGCGCCATAGATGTCCGAGACCGGGTTCGCCGCCGGGTCCGACCAGTGGGCGATCGTCGCCCGGTAGTAATTCGCCTGAAGCACCTCGTCGCGCCGCCCGTCCGAGAAGTGCGGCAGCCCGGATTCCGAAGATTTCGGGTCGAGAAAGCGATTGGGCTGGTTCGTGCCCTTGTCCACCGCCGCGCAACCGAACTCCGTGAACCAGATCGGCTTGGACCCGGGAACCCAACCCGTGGGCGTGGCCTGCCGCACGCCCCCGATGCGCTCATGGTGCGGGTTCTCCCACCAGCTCCGGATATCCTTGGGCCGCCAGATCCAGGCCTCGCCGTGGGCGCTGTCCTCGATCGGCGTGCGGATCTGGGCGGCGCGCGCCTCCTCGGAGTGATAGAACCAGTCGAAGAGTTCGCCGCCCGCAACGTTCGCGCGCAGGTAGTCGAGATCGTGAATACCACCCGCATCACCCGCGTCGGCGTGCTCCGTGCCGTCGCGCCAGTCCGACAGCGGCAGATAGTTGTCGATACCCACGAAATCGATTTCCTCGTCGGCCCAGAGCGGATCGAGGTGAAAGAGCCTGTCGCCCGGCGCGTCCGGCGGCTGGTAGCCCCAGTATTCCGACCAGTCGGCGGCGTAGCCGATCTTCACCTGCGGTCCGAGCAGCACCCGCACCTCGGCGGCGAGCGCGCGCAGCCGGGCGACCGCGGGAAAGCCGGCGTCGTCACGGATCTGCGTGAGGCCGCGCAGTTCCGACCCGATGCAGAACGCCTCCACCCCGCCCGCGGCGGCGCAGAGCGCCGCATAGTGCAGGATGAACCGGTTCAGGCCCCAGTCCTCCGCCGGGCCGGTGTAGGTGACGGTGCCGTCGCCCACCGAGAAATCCGCCGCCCGCGCGGCGCCGAAGAAGGCCGCGACCTCGTCCGCCGCGGCCGCGGTGCCGTCCGCAGAGTCCTCGCGCCCGGGCGCGACGGAGAGCGTGATGCGCCCCCGCCATGGCAGCACGGGCTGCCCCGCCGCGCCGGTCCACGGGTCGGGCAAGGTGTTGCCGGCCATCTGTTCCATCAGGATGAACGGGTAGAAGGTCACCGCCTGCCCGCGCGCGGAAAGCTCGCGGATCGCCTCGACCACGGCGGCGTCGGCGGGCGTGCCACCGTAGACGGGACGGCCGTCATCGACAGGCACCGTTCCGGCCGCACCGCGGGTCAGCCCCGCCACCGCCCACGGCATTTCCTTGCCGTCAGCCTCGGCCTGCTCGACCTTCGGCCGCAGACGGCACGCGCCGCAGCGCAGATCGTCGCCGAACCAGCTCACGACCAGCGACACCGCCTCGCAGGCCGGCAACTCGCGCTCGAGCCCGTCGAGAGAGGTCACCAGATCGGTCTCGCCCGAGGGCGAGTTCACGTTGGCTACCACCTGCCGCCCGGGCTCGCGTTCGAGCCGGACCGGCGTGGTGGCGAGCGCGTATTCGCCGGTGCCCGGCGTCAGGGCCACCGCACGCAACACGCCCGCCGGCTCCGTCTCGGCCCCGGGACGGGCGGGCTGCTCGTGGCGGATCACCTCGAAGCTCAGCTGCGGGATGCGGTTTCCCCAGGTCGACAGGTCCAGATTCTCGATCACCAGATAGGCCGTGCCGCGGTACGCGGGCACCGCGCCCGCCCCCTCGATCGCCTCGATCGCCGGATCGGGCAACTGGTCCTCGCTGCCCGGGTGCACCCGCATGACAAGCTCGCCGGGCGCGATCTCGGCGCCGTCCGCCCAGACACGGCCGACGCCCGCGATCTCGCCCTCGCAAAGCGCCACGGCAAGGCTGACGCGGTAGCTGTAGCGCCGCGTCTTGGGCTGGCGCGGTCCGCCCTTGCCACCACCGCCCGCCTCGGTGACGACTTCGGTGAACCGGCTGGCCCAGATCACGTGCCCCCCCACCCGCATCCGGCCATAGACCTGCGGAACGGGCGCGCCCTCGCCCGCGCCCGTCAGGCGGAACCGCTCGATCCGGCCGGATTCCACCGTGTCCGAGCCCTGCCCCATCAGCCGCGCGTCGATGGCCCGGCCGAGCGTCGCGCCCAGGAACCGGCCCGCGGCCGTCATCGACAGGCCGAGAACCGTGCCGCCCAGCGAACTGCCAAGCGCCGCCCCGGCGGCGGAAAGAAGGATCGTCGCCATCAGCGGGTCCTTTCGGGAAACGAGAAGCGGGCCACGATGCAACGCCGCCAGGGCGATCCGAGCGCACTTTCCACCACGCCATGGCCCGAATAGGCGTGGATCACGCTGGCCGCGCGGCCGGTGCGCCCCTGGATGCCGAGATGCTTGGCCACCGCGCCGCGCCGAAGCCGGAAGAGCAGGACGTCCCCCGGCGCCTCCGCGGCGAGCGGCTTGGCAACGAGATGCCGCGCCGCCGCACGCCAGAGCCGCTCTTCGCCCTGCGGCTCCGACCAGTCGGGCGTGTAGGGCGGGACGGCCTCCGGCTCTGTGCCCAGAACCTCGCGCCACACCCCGCGCAGCAGCCCGAGACAGTCCGCGCCGGCCCCCTTCACGCTCGCCTGGTGGCGGTAGGGCGTTCCGATCCAGCCGCGCGCGGCGGCGACCACGATCCGCGCATGCGCCGCCATCTCAGCGCCGGCTCCCGCCGCCGATGCTGCCCGACTGCGCGGCATGAACGAGCATCCAGTCCTCCTCGGGAATATCCGGAAAACCACGAAAGTTCAGAAGGTTGTCGAATTTCAGGCGACAGGTTTCCATGCGCTTGTCGCACCCCGCCTCGAGGCGCAGTCGCGTGCCCGCGCCGACGACGGCACGCAGCGGCTCCCAAAGCTCGATGACGCGCGCGGTCTCTTCGGCCGTGTCGCGCTTGATCGCGCCGGAAAGCCCCGCCGCGGGCCCGTCCAGCACCGTCAGCCGCCCGTGCGCGAACCAGCCCGGCGCGAAGCCGGGCAGCGGGGCAAGGCGGAAGACCCGCCCGCGGTCCGCCGAAACGGCCGCGGCCTCGTGGGCATACCCGGGCCTCGACAGGTCGAAGCGGCAGGCGGCATCGCCCAGGACGGCCGTGCAGGGCCGCTGGAAGACGCGCCCGAGCGGGCGGTTGAGCGCATCCGAAAGCCCCCGAACCTCGGCGCGGAAAGCGCCGTCGATCCGCCGGATCTCGCCGATATGCCCCCGGAAGACGAGATGGTGCGCCCGCGGATCCTGCCAGTCGACGATCCAGACCCGAAGCTCCGCGCCATCGTAGCGGCCCGCCTCGACGTCGGCCTCCGTGATCGCGGAATCCGACAGCGCGCCCAGCGCCTCGGTGTTGTCGACCGCAA
Source organism: Rhodosalinus sp. 5P4 (assembly GCF_041365695.1). NCBI lineage: Bacteria > Pseudomonadati > Pseudomonadota > Alphaproteobacteria > Rhodobacterales > Paracoccaceae > Rhodosalinus > Rhodosalinus sp. 5P4. Next base: position 324,457 of record NZ_JBGFSJ010000001.1, on the reverse strand, counting down.
GCCCGGTGCCCTGCTGAAGCGCCATGGCGCTCAGCCCGGTGTCGGGGCGGAACGCGATGCCCTCGAAGACGAGCGGACGGTCGTGATCGGTGAACCCCATCTCCACCCCGTCGGTGCGGATCAGCGCCCAGGCGCGCGCCAGCGTCGTGAGGCCGCCCTCGAGATGCGCGGCCAGGGTCGGGTTCATGTCGCTCATGTGCGGATCTCCACCACCGGCACGCGGGGCATTTCGCCGGCGCGGAAACTCGCCACGCCGGTCTGGATCGCGTCGGTGTCGAACCTGACCGGCACGTCGAACTCGAACCCCGCAGTGATCTCCATGCCCGCCGCCGGCGCGCGCTCCAGCGTCACGAGGCCGGTGGACGCATCGACTTCGAAATCGACGCCCTCGCGCAGCGCGTCGCCCTGCACCGCCACGCGGACGGTGCCGGAGACCGGCTTCTCGATCCGCCGCGTGTAGGCGCCCTCTCCGGACCGGTAGGTCTTGACGAGCTGCCAGGCCCGCGTCGCCCCGTCGCCCGCGCCAAGGTGCTGATCGTCCCGCGCGACAGGCCGGCTGGGGCGCGACGACTTGAAGTCCGCCCAGTCCTTCCAGCGAAACCCGTGCAGCCGCCCGCGCCGCGCCTCGAAGAACGCCACGAGCGTCTCGATGTCGTCGAGCGACCGCAGGCCCACGCCCGCGTCATAGCGCCGCCGCGACTGCGCCCAGGGCGTGTTGCGCTCCTCGAACCCGTTGGCGAGGGTCACCACGTCGGTGCGGCGCTCCGGCCCGCCCACCGATCCGAAGCTCAGGTTGCTTGGAAAGCGGATCTCGTGAAAGCCCATGGTCCCTCCTCAGCGGTAGCGCTGCCCGCGGGCGAGCGCACGGCCCATCTCGGCGGCGATCTGGCCTTGCGACCGGCGGAAGCCGTCGACGTCGGGGGTGGTGACGTTGACCACCACGGTGACGGGCCGCGCCGATCCCTGCCCGGAGCGCACACCGAGCCGCCCGTCGGCGCCCCGTGCGAGCGGCAGGATCGCCTCCGGTCCCGCCTCGCCCATCAGCCCGGTTCCGCCCCGCATGGGAAAGAGCGTGGGCCGGGTGACGATCCCGCCCTCGGCGAACGGCATCACCCGCCCTTGCGTGAAGCTGCCGCCCGACGCGAACCCGGAAAGCCCGCCGAACAGCCCGCCCACCGCGTCCGCGATCAGCCCGCCGAAATGATCGGTCACGGGCTTCACCGCGGCGCCGTAAGCCGTGGCGACGAGCGAGCGGCCCACCGCCTCCAGCGCCTCGGAGGCGCGCATCCCGTCCAGCACGATCCCGTCGATGGCCCGGCGTAGCCCCCGACCCAGCGACGACTCGAGCTCCGCCACGCCCTTGCCGGTGGCGCTGAACGTCTCGTGGATGCGCCTGAGTTCGGCGTCGAAGCCCGCCGCGAGGCCTGCCGCGGCGCCGAAACTCGCCTCGAGGGCGTCGATCTGGTCCTCGAGGCGCTCGGCCTCCTCGTAGTCAGCCATCTCAGTCTCCCATGTCGTCAGGAAACGCCGCGAGCAGCTCGTCGAGCCGCGCCCGCGGCATCGGCGCCACTCCCGCCTCCGGTCCCAGAAGCAGCCGCAATTCGGCCGGGGTCAGCGCCCAGACCTCGGCGGGCGCCAGCCCCAGCCCGCGCACGCCAGCCCGCAAGAGCCCCGGCCAGTCCATTCGCGCCGTCACGACGGCTCTCCGGGATCCATGAAGGCGCGCGCCAGAAGTTCGGCGGCCGCCCGCGCCGCCGCCCGCGGCCCGCCCGCGATCTCGGCGCGGGCAAGATCTGCGGCCGTCATGTCGGCGCCGCCTCCCCGCAGCCCCGCCGCAAGCAGCGCCAGCACGTCGCGCGCGGAAAAAATCCCCTCCTCGAAGCGCCGCACGAGATCGAGGAGCGATCCCGCCTCGAGCGCGGCCTCCAGCTCGGCCAGCGCCCCGAGGGTGAGCCGCATCACCCGCGCCTTGCCATCGATGACGAGTTCCACCTCGCCCGCCCAGGGATTGGCCATCTCAGAGCGCCGTGAACCGAAGGGCGCCCGCCGAGGCGAGGGAAAGCTCGTAGGTGGCTTCGCCGTTGTGGCTGCCCGCGTAGTCGAGCGCGGTCACCTGGAACGCCCCGTCCACCGTGCCGAAGCCCGGGATCACCACCTGGAAATCCGGCGTCTCCCCGTCGAAGAAGATCTGGCGGGCGCGCTCGTCGGTCGCCGCGTCGCGGAAAACGCCCGAACCCGAGATGGCGGCCGACTTGACCCCGGCGCCGGCCAGCAACTCGCGCCAGCCGCCCTGACTTTCCAGGCTGGTCACGTCCACCTGCTCGGCGTTGAAACTCACCCGCGTGGCCCGCAGCCCCGCGATGGTGTGGAACTGGCCGTCACCGGTCAGATCCACCTTGATCAGAAGATCCTTGCCGTTCTGCGCGGTCATGCGCGGTCCTCCTTCGGTCAGTCCTCGTCCACGCGGACGCGGAACACGAGATCGATGCGGCGATAGCGGCCGCGCTTTTCGCGCCGGGCCGCGGCGCGGCGGAACCGGAGCGAGACGAGATGCCCGCGCGCCAGCGAGAGCCCGGGCGCCAGAAGCGCGTCCGAGACCGCCGCGGCGGCCGCCTTCGCCGGGGCGAAGCCCCGCCCGTCCGAGACGACGGAGACGGTGACGTCGTGGTCCGCGCCACGCGCGGTGGCGTCCGACCGGTCGCGCACCGTCTCGTCGCCCAGAAGCACGAAGAGCGGCGGCAGCTTGCCCGGCGGCAACGCGTCGTAAACATGGCCGGCCACAAGCGCCGCGAGCGCCGGGTCGGCCGACAGGCGGCCATGAACCGCCTTCTGAAGATCGGGCGCGAGCGCGTAACTCATTGCGAAAGCTCCTCGTCGCAGACGCAGTCGAGATAGAGGCCGTGCGGGTCGGCCTCGGCCACCGCGAGGATCCGGAAACGCCGCTCGCCCTCTGCGAAGCGCTGGCCCGGCCGCGGACGGGCCGGATCGCCGGGGCGCGCCGCGCGCACGGTGACCCGGTAGGCGGACTGCGCCAGAGGCGCCGCCATGCCCGCCGCCTCGCGCGCCGCGCGCGGCGTGACCGCGGCCCAGAGCGTTCCGAGCGCGCTCCAGCCCGGGACGAAGCCACCGGCGCCGTCCGGCACCTCGCCCGGCGCCTCCAGCACCAGCGCCCGGTTCAGCCGCGGCGCGCTCACCGCCCCGCCCCGGCATGAAGCCGCAATGCGCGGTAACGCTCGATCAGGCTCGTCACGCCGAAGGGCATGCACCCCCCGCCGAGCGACGTCGCATCACGGTATTCGTAGTAATGCGCCGCGAGCAGCAGCACCGCCTGGCCGAGGTCGGCCGGCAACTCTCCCCAGGCCGCGGCGTAGCCCGCCTCAAAGCGCAGCACGGCGCTTTGCCCCCTAGGGATCGCCGGCAGCGCCCCACCCGCGGCGCGCAGCACCGGGCGATGCGCGTCCTCGGCCAGCCAGACCACGTCAAGCCCGCTTGCCGTTTCCGTGCCCGCCCGGTCGCGGAAGCCCAGCGAGACCAGCCTCGTCACCGGCGCCACGGGCAGTGGATGCGCATCGCGCGCAGCCCAGTCGTGCACCGTCAGCGCAAAGACGCGGCGGACGAGCGCCTTGGCCGTGCGCGCCTCGATCGCCGCGATGGCCGCCCGCAGGAAACTCCGCAGCACGGGCTCCTGAAGCGTCTCGGCGGAAAACCCCGTGCCAAGCCGCAGATGGGCCGTGAACTCCGTCACCGGCAGCGCGGCGTCGGGCACGCCGGCTTCATCGATCAGCATCATCCAACCTCTCCGACTGGTCCCCGGCCCCGGCCGCGCGCGTGGGCGCCGCCGGGACCGGCTCTGGCTTGCCGTCGCCGCGTCAGGACGCGGCGAAGCGCAGCAGCTTGATCGCGGCGAAGTCGGTCACGTCACCGCCCACGCGCTTCGTGGCGTAGAAGAGGACATGCGGCTTCGCGCTGAACGGGTCGCGCAGCACGCGCAGGTCCGGCCTTTCCACGACCGTGTATCCCGCGCGGAAGTCGCCGAAGGCGATGGCGTCCGAACCGCTGGCGATGTCGGGCATGTCCTCCGCGATCAGCACCGGGTAGCCCAGCAACCGCGCCGGCTCTGCCGCGGCGAGGCCGTCGGACCACAGGAAGCGCCCGTCATTGTCCTTGAGCTTGCGCACCGCGCCCGCCGTCTTCGAGTTCATCACGAAGCTCGCATTGGCCCGGTAGGGCGCGCCCAGCGCGTAGACGAGGTCCACCAGCGCCTCGGCGCCCGAGAACGCGCCGGTCGCGCCAGTGGGCACATAGCCCAGGCTGTCCCACGCCCAGCTGTCGTTCGCCACCGCCGGGTGGGTCAGGAACCCCGTGGGCTTGTCCGTCCCGTCGCCCGACACGAAGGCCGCAGCTTCGGCCCGGGCGAACTTCTCCGCGATGCGCCCGGCCAGCCAGCCCTCGATGTCGAAGGCCGCATCGTCGAGAAGACGCTGGCTGCATTTCGGCAGCGCCGAAAGTTCGTGAAGCGGGATCGAGATCCGGTCGACCGTGGGCGTCCCGGTCTCGGCCTGCGGGCCCGCCTCGCTGGCCCAGCCCGCGCCCGCCTCGCTGGTGTCGATCAGCACGTCATAGGCGCTGGCCTCGACCTCGACGACATTGGCGATCCGCCGGATGGAACCCGCGCCGCCCAGGACCGAACGGATCGTCGCCGCGGTTTCCGGGTCGATCAGGTAGCCCCCGTCGCCCGCCACCGCGGTCGACATCGCCTTTCCCTCGAATTCGAGTCCGCGCAGATGATCGTCGTCGCCCGTGCGCAGGTAGGCGGCGAAGGCCTTGCGGTGCGGGGCGTCGGTGTGATCGGCGCGCGAAAGCGCGGGGCGCGTCGTCGTCGCCGTGGCGAGCGTTGTCTTGCGGTCAAGCATGTCTAGCCGTTCTTCCTGTTGCTGAAGCCTTTGATGAATTCCTTCTCGGAACTCCCTGAAATCCTTTGTGAAACCCACCACTGCGCGCTTCACCTCCGCGACAGGCGCGATCTGCCCGCCCGGCGCGTCCTCCTGCGTTTCCATCCGGTTTCCTCTCGCTTGGCCGCGACCGCGGCGTGTTTTCGGGGGACGGGTTCAGTCGCCCGCCAGGCTGCGGCGCGCGGTCTCGAAGACCTGCGCCATCTCGCGAAGCGCGACCGCGCCCGCATCCTCCTTCGCCGCCACGCGGGCGCTCGGCAGCATCGGGAAGGTGACGAGCGACACCTCCCACAGCTCGATTTCCTCGAGCACACGGCGTCCCGCGGCGTCGCGGTGCGCGCGCTTCACGCGGTAGCCGATCGAAAGCCCCTCGATCGCGCCCGCCGCCAGCAGCGCGGCGGCCTCGCGGCCCCGGGCCACGGCCTCGAGAAGCCGGCCGCGCACACGCAAGCCCTTCTTGTCCTCGCGAACCTCGTCCCAGACCCCGATCGGCTCGCGCGGGTCATGCTGCCAGAGCATCCGTACCCGCCCGCCACCCGCGGCGAGGCGCGCCAGCGAGGCCGCGAAGGCGCCCTCGGCGACCACGTCGCCGCCCGTATCGCCGGCGCCGAAAAGACTTGCATAGCCCGCGATCACGGCGCCTTCGCCCAGCGAAAGCGTCTCGCCCGCGCGGCAGAACTTGCGCTCCAGTCCCGTTTCCATGTCCATCGCCCCATTCCTTCCCTGGCCTCCCGGCGCGCTCAGGGCGCGCCCTGCATCAGCGACTGCGCCGCCTGCGCGAGGATCATTCCCGCGATCCCGTAGACGGTCAGCCAGAGCCGCCGTTCCAGTCGTTCCACCATCTGCTCGATCCGCGCGAGCCGCGCCTCCAGCGTCTGGAACTGGAGCCGGACCATGGCCTCGTGCGCCTCGAGGCGCAGCGCGGGGGCACAGTCGAACGGCTCGAAACCGTAGCGTGCCCGCTCACTCATCCGTGGCCCCGTCCGGCTCGGCCGGCAGGCCGAGCAGCCGCCGCTTCTCGGCGTTCGTCAGGAACTCCGCGGCCGCGACCCGACGCCACTGCGCGTCTCGCTCGGCGGCAAGGGCGGGCACCTGGTCGAGGTCGGGACCGAGCTCAAGCACCGCACCCCCGAAACCCGAGAGCCAGTCAGCGATCTTGGCGGTCACCCGCTGGGCAAGCGGCAGGACGGTCAGCCTGTAGAACGCCCGGTTGGCCTCCTGGTAGTTGGCGTAGGTGGCGTCCCCCGGTATCCCGAGCAGCATCGGCGGCACCCCGAAGGCGAGCGCGATCTCCCGCGCCGCAGCTTCCTTGGTCTTCTGGAACTCCATGTCGGAGGGCGAAAACCCCATCGGTTTCCAGTCGAGTCCGCCTTCCAGAAGCATCGGCCGCCCGGCGTTCCGCGCCCCCTGGTGGTAGCGCTCCATCTCCGCCACGAGCCGGTCGTACTGCTCGGCGCCGAGCCCGCCTGCGCCATCCGCGCCGGTATAGACGATCGCGCCCGACGGCCGCGCCGCATTGTCGAGAAGCGCCTTCGACCAGCGCGAGGCGGAATTGTGCACGTCGATGGCCTGCGCCGCGGGTTGCAGCGGGGAAAGGCCGTAATGATCGTCCTGGGGGTGAAAGCTTTTCACGTGGCAGATCGGCGCGGGTGGCTCGTCCATGTGGAACCGGTGCTTCCGCCCGCCCACCGTGTAGTCGTAGGCGGCGGGCCAGCCGTCGGCCCCGGGCACGAGGCTCACCCGGTCCGAGCGCAGCACGTGCAGTTCCACCGGCCAGCCCTCGCCGCCCGCCACGGCCTCGAGATAGCCGTTTCCGGTGAGCAGAAGCTGGCCGTAGAGCGCCTCCAGAAGTTCGGCCCGCCCGTGCACGGGATTCGGCCGCGCGAGCAGCGTGAGAATGGGATGCGTCTCGTAGCGCCGCGCGCGGTCCTGAAGGACGAGGGGCAGCGCGGCCGCGGCCTCGGCGATCAGCTTGACGGCGCGAAAGCCTACCGGGTTTCCGGCAAAGCCCGTGCGGGTCAGCGTCGCGGTGTCGCGCGGGCTCCAGGCCACGCGGCCCGCGCTCGCCCAGGCAAGCACCGGTCCCGTGGCAGATGCCTTCTGCTCGGGGGCCTGCGACTCGGCGCGGCGGAAGGGAAAGACCATCTTTGGCGGCTCCTCGATCTTCGTCTGCGGCGGGCGCTCCGTCGCGCCCCGTGGCGTTGGGAAGGGGTATAGCTACCAAGGCGTTAACGACGCGGCAGCGAAGCGCACGGTGATGTGCGCGGCCCCGCAACAGGCACGATCGACCGTCTTCAGCCTTCGCCCGGCGGGCGGCCGCGCATCCCCGCGATACCGCCCGCGTGTGCCGCGAGGGGCCGGCATGCCCTCCCCTTGCGCAGGCGGCCCGCCCGCGGCGTTCAGCCTCGCGCCTGTCTCAAAGTTCCCGCATGCGCGGCCGGCGCCAGCCCGCCGCCGGCAGGATCATCAGTTCGTGGAGCGCCCAGACGAGCGCGTCCACGCGGTCTGGGCTGCCCGAACCCTCGAAGCCATGCGCCGTCATGCGGCACATCTCGTCCTCGAGTACGGAGAGCCCGCGCAGGTGCCGCACCCTCCCCTGTTCGTAAAGCGCCGCGACGGGCTCGGCGCGGGCCACCTTGCCGCGCGTCGCGTGAACGCTGCGGATCGGCACCAGCGGGTCGACCTGTCGGATGACCGCCTCGACCATCGCGCCGCCCTGGTTCACCTCCGCCACGAGACGCTCGGCCCGCCACCGCTCCATCGCGGCGACGGCCGCCTTCGCCCACGCCGAGGGGCTCGCGGCCTCGACGCTTGCGTCCTCCAGCACCACGGCGCGCCAGTCCGCCACCGGCCCGCGCGTCACCGCGCCGGCCACGACGATGCCGCAGGCGTCGCTGCCCGCATGGCCGGTGGCCGGCGGGTCCACGGCGACCACGATCCGGTCGAGCTCGGGCGCCGCGTCGAGCTGCATGCCCGCCAGCGCGGCCGACGTCCAGAGCGCCCCCTCGGCATCGTCCAGAAGCACGCCGTCGAGTTCCTGGCGCCCAAGCCGGGTGCCGTCGTAGCGCGCCCGCACCTCGGCAAGGAAGCTCTCGGCGAGGTTCGCGCGGTTCGCTTCCGTCGCCGCGCGTGTGACCACGGTCGTCGGCGCATCGAGCAGGCGTTTCAGAACGGCGACATTGCGGGGTGTCGTCGTCACGCACAGCCGCGGATCGTCGCCGAGGCGCAGCGCGAACTGCAACATGTCCCAGGCGGCCTCGCCGCGGGGCCACTTGGCAAGCTCGTCGGCCCAGGCCGCGTCGAACTGCGGGCCGCGAAGCGCCTCGGGATCCGACGCCGAGTAGAGCTGCGCGGCCGCGCCGTTCGGCCAGACGAGGCGGCGCTTGCTCACCTGCCATTCCGGGCGACGGTCGGGCGGGGAGCAGGCCACGATCCCGCTTTCGCCAAGAACCATGACGTCGCGCGCCTGGTCATAGGTCTCCCCCACAAGCGCCACGCGCCGCGCCCGGCCCTCGTCGAGCGGGCGCGGCCCCTCGACCTGCGCGCGCACCCACTCCGCGCCCGCACGCGTCTTGCCCGCGCCCCGTCCGCCCAGCACCACCCAGGCCCGCCAGTCGCCCCCTGGGGGAAGCTGATGGTCCATGGCCCAGAACTCGAAAAGGTAGGGAAGCGCCAGAAGCGGCCCGTCAGCCAGCGCATCAAGAAACGTCCTCCGCGTCTCGCGCCCGGCGCAGGCGATCCAGTCGAGCGGCGATTTCGCTTCGGGCGGCGTCGAGGTCGAGGGCGTATCCGCCGCGGGCGATGCCGGCGCGGTTTCTTTGTCGTGTGGCAAGGAGCATCTCCGCTTCGATGGCAAGGCGGATCCACTGCTTGATCGAAGAGACCGCCTTTCCCGTTTCGCGCGCCTCGACGAGATCGCCAGAGGCAAGACTTGCCTGGAAGTCTTCGAGATCGTGGCGCATTTCGCGAAGTTGGCGGGCAATGCTGACGATCTCCTCGTCCAGCGGGGAGGTGTCCTCCGCCTCGGTCTTCAGGATCATGTCGGTGATCGGCCTTTCATGGGAACGTCCCGCCGTCGGCACGAAAAAGGCGGCCGCGGGGTCATCCCCCGGGCCGCCCGCATTGCCGTCAGCGTGGCACAACTTATAGGCGAGAGCGGCCCGGGAGTCAACCGGGTTGCGCAACGGAGCACCGGGTAAGCGCCCGGTTCCCTTAACAAAATCCTGCCCGCAGAGACCGCGTTACTGGTTGTCCTGGTCCGGCTCGGCCGCCCGTTCCGCCTCGATCTCGCGCCAGCGCGCGACATTGCGATTATGCTCGGCCAGCGTCTCGGCGAAGGCGTGTCCACCGGTGCCGTCGGCCACGAAGAAGATGTAGGGCGTGGCGTCGGGGTTCACCGCGGCCTCGATGCTCGCGCGGCCCGGATTGGCGATAGGCGTGGGCGGAAGCCCCTCGATGACATACGTGTTGTAGGGAGTCGCCCCGCGAAGCTCGCTTTGACGAAGTCCGCGCCCCAGCACGCCCCGGCCCTCGGTAACGCCATAGATCACGGTGGGGTCGGTCTGCAGGCGCATCCCCTCACGAAGACGGTTGACGAAGACGCTGGCGACCTGGCGCCGCTCCTCGGGCACGCCGGTTTCCTTCTCGATGATGGAGGCGAGGATGAGCGCCTCCTCCGGCGACTCGAGCGGCAGATCGGGCTGGCGATTCTCCCATGCGGCCGCGAGGATCACCCGCTGCGCCTGCTGCATCCTGTCGATCAGGGCCTGCCGGCTATCGCCGGGCACGACCTCGTAGCTGTCGGGCGCAAGGCTGCCCTCCGCTGGCAGATCGACCTCGCCGTCCAGGATCTCCACGTCGCGCAGCGCCTCGGCGACCTGCCAGCTCGTCACGCCCTCGGCCAGCGCGATGCGAAAGCGGGTGTCGGGCTTCGCCATCGCCTCGGCGACCGCATCGGGCGCCTCGCCCGTCCCGAGCAGGTATTCCGCCTGCTGCTCGTAGCGGCCGCTTGCCGGGTCGAGTTCGCGCAGTTCCGTCTGTGTCTGGGTCACGCCCACGCGGTAGACGATCTCGGTGCCGCAGGTGGACGCCCCGCCCCGGGTCACGATGTCCGCGATCTCCTGCATCGATGCATGCACGGGCACGAGGTAGCTGCCGAATTTGAGCGCCTCGGACTTGCCCGCGTAGTCCATTCCGATCCGGAAGAGGGCCGCGCTCTCGATGGCGCCCTCGGCGGCGAGATCCTCCGATACGTCGCGGATGTTGGCGCCCCGCTCGACCCGCAGGCAGATCGGCTCGGAGAGCGGTCCCTCCGAAACGTATTGCCGCTGGCCCCAGAGAATGGCGCCGGCAGCAAGAAACAGCGCCAGCGCGAGGATCGTCAGGGCGTTCGACGCAAGGCTGCGCCACATCAGGCGAGGTTCCTGAAAAGCACGCTCGCGTTGGTTCCGCCGAAGCCGAAGGAATTCGACAGCGCCACGTTGATCTCGCGCTCGCGCTTCGCGTTGGGCGCGAGGTCCACCGCCGTCTCCACGGCCGGATCGTCGAGGTTGATCGTCGGCGGCGCCACCTGGTCACGGATCGCGAGGATCGAGAAGATCGCCTCGATGGCGCCCGCGGCACCGAGAAGATGCCCGGTCATCGACTTGGTGGACGACATGGTGACCTTGGACGCGGCGTTGCCCATCATCCGCTCCACCGCGCCCAGTTCGATCACGTCGGCCATGGTCGAGGTGCCGTGGGCGTTGATGTAGTCGATGTCCGACGGCGCCAGACCGGCCTTGTCGAGCGCGGCGCGCATGCAGCGCTCCGCCCCGTCGCCGTCTTCGGAGGGCGCTGTGATGTGATAGGCGTCGCCCGAAAGGCCGTAACCGATCACCTCGGCGTAGATCCGCGCCCCGCGCGCCTTCGCGTGCTCGTAATCCTCCAGCACGACGATCCCGGCCCCCTCGCCCATGACGAAGCCGTCCCGGTCCGCGTCGTAGGGGCGGCTCGCCGTTTCCGGCGCGTCGCCACGCTTCGTGGAAAGCGCCTTGCAGGCGTTGAATCCCGCGATGCCGATCTCGCTGATCGCGGCCTCGGCCCCGCCCGCCACCATGATGTCCGCGTCGCCGTCGCGGATCAGCCGCGCCGCGTCGCCGATGGCGTGCGCGCCGGTCGAACAGGCGGTGACCACGGCATGGTTCGGCCCCTTGAAGCCGTAGCGGATGCTCACCTGACCCGAGATCAGGTTGATGAGGGAGCCGGGAATGAAGAAGGGCGACACGCGCCGCGCGCCCTTGTCGCGGATCAGGTATGCCGTCTCGGCAATGGAGTTGAGCCCGCCGATTCCCGACCCGATCATCACGCCGGTGCGCAGCTTCTCCGCCTCCGACGGGGTGGTCCAGCCGGCGTCCTCGACCGCCTGTTGCGCGGCGGCGAGACCGAAGACGATGAACTCGTCGATCTTGCGTCGCTCCTTCGGCGCGACCCAGTCATCGGGGTTGAAGCTGCCGTCGGAGCCGTCGCCGTAAGGCACCTCGCACGCGTAGGTCGTGGCAAGATGGCTCGCATCGAACTTGCTGATCGTGCCCGCGCCCGACCGGCCCTCCAGCAGGCGCCGCCATGTCGTTTCGACGCCGCAGCCGAGCGGCGTCACAAGTCCCAGCCCCGTCACCACGACACGTCGCATGCCCGGCCCCCGTCTTGTTCCCGTTTTTTACTCGCCGCTCATTAGCGCGGCTCGCCCGCGTTCGGCAAGAGCGCCGCACCCGGCGTCGGCGGCGCGGCGCAGGCCCGCCCAAAAGCAAGAACGGCGCCCAGGGTCTCCCGGACGCCGCCCGCAATCATCCCGAGGCTGCCCTTACTGGGCGTCCTGAATGAACTTCACCGCATCGCCGAAGGTCTGGATGTTCTCGGCGGCGTCGTCCGGGATCTCAATGCCGAACTCCTCTTCGAAGGCCATGACGAGCTCGACAGTGTCGAGGCTGTCCGCGCCGAGATCGTCGATGAAGGACGCATTGTCGGCGACCTTGTCCTCCTCCACGCCGAGATGTTCCACGACGATCTTCTTCACGCGATCCGCGATGTCGCTCATGTCAAATCCTCATTGTCTTTCCGGGGCTTCGCCCCTGATTTGCCCTCGCCCATTGCGGACGCTCGGTTTCAACTGCCCCTGAGGGCGGCTCCTGCTCCCGCCTCGGGCGGGCTGGCGGGACATGCCCGCAGGCCCCCCGCCGAAATCCTGCGCGCCTATAGCACAGGCGCGGGGAATGGCAAACGCTTTCGCCCGCCCCGCGCGGCGCTCACAACATGGCCATGCCGCCATTGACGTGCAAGGTCGCGCCGGTAACGTATCCTGCCTCCTCGCTCGAAAGGTAAACCACCGCCGCCGCCACCTCGCGCGCCGACCCCATGCGTCCCATCGGCACGCGGGTCAGCAGCCCCGACCGCTGATCCTCGGTCAGCTTTTCCGTCATCGCCGTGGTGATGAAACCCGGCGCGACGACATTGGCGGTGATGTCGCGGCTCGCCACCTCGTGGGCGATCGACTTCGTCAGCCCCACCAGGCCCGCCTTCGCCGCGGCGTAATTGGCCTGGCCCAGGTTGCCGATGGCCCCCACTACCGAGCCCACCGAGACGATGCGGCCCCAGCGCGCCTTCATCATGCCGCGCATGACACCGCGGCAAAGCCGCATCGCGGCAGTCAGGTTGACCTCGAGCACCCGCGCCCATTCCTCGTCGGACATGCGCATGAAAAGGTTGTCGGCGGTGATGCCCGCGTTGTTCACGAGGATGTCCACCGAGCCCATCGCCTCGGCCGCGCGCTTCGGCAGCGCGTCCACCGCCGCGGGGTCGGAGAGGTCGCAGGTCAGCACATGCGCCCGCGCGCCCAACTCCTCGGCGAGCGCCGCAAGAGGCGCCTCCCGCGTTCCCGAAAGCCCCACCGTGGCCCCCGCGTCGTGCATCGCGCGCGCGATCTCGCCGCCAATACCGCCCGAGGCGCCCGTGATGAGCGCCGTCTTTCCCGTCAGATCGAACATGCCCGCCTCCCAGCAAAAAACACACCGCCCACCCGGCGATCCGATCCCGGAGCCTTAACCGAGGGCGCGGGCGCGCGGCAAGACGGTGCGCGCGACTTGCAACCCGCGCGGCCGGGCGGTATCGCGCAGCCAAGCCATCCGGACCGTGCACATGCCGCGCCCCCTTCGCATCGTCGTCTATGTCCGCGCCGTTTCGGGCGGCGCCGGCAAGAACGCGGTGAAATACGCGAACATCCTCGCCGAGGCGGGGCACGAGGTCACGCTGGCGACCGGCCGCGCGCCCCAGGCGGACCAGTTCGGGCTGCGCCGCGATCTCGTCCGCCTGGAGGTCCTGAACGTGCGCCGCAACATCCAGGTGGGGCCGCGGCTTCGCAGGGTCATCGAGGCCGCGCGCCCCGATATCTGCCTTGTGGTGGACATGGCGAACATGCTGGGCTTGCGGCTCGCCCTGCGCGGCGTGGACCCGCAACCGCGCGTGATCCTGCGCGAGGCGCATTACACGTGGGAGCGCAACCGAATGCGGTTCTGGCCCGTGCGCGCCTACAAAGCGAATCTGTTCCGCAAGGGCTACGCCCGCGCCGATCACGTGATCGCGCTTACCGACAGCATGGCCGAGCAGATCGCCGAGAAGTGGGGCGTGCCGCGCGAGCGGATCACCGTGATCCGCAACGCGGTCGACGTGCCCGACGCCCCGCCCGAGCGCCTGCCGCCGGACGGCCCGCCGACGATCCTGTGCGTCGCGCGGCTGACGAAGCAGAAGAACGTGGGCCTCCTGCTCGACGCCTTCGCACGGCTGCGCCGCACGCGCGACGCGCGGCTGCGGATCGCCGGCGACGGCAAGCTGCGGGAACAGCTCGAACGCCAGGCCCGACGGTTGGGCATCGCCCAGGACGTCACCTTTCTCGGCCACGTCTCCGACGTGGACTCCGAATATCGACGCGCCGACCTGACGGTTCTGCCCTCCCGCTGGGAGGGATTTCCGAACGTCATCATCGAATCGCTCGCCCACGGCACGCCGGTCGTCGCCACCGACACGCCCGGCGCGGTGGAAGTGCTCGAAGGCTCGGGCTGCGGGCGGATCGCACGGATGGACGACGCCGACGACCTCGCCCGCAAGATGCAGAACGCCCTCGACACCTCGTTTTCGCCCCAGACGCTTCACGCGTTCGCGAAGAAGCACTCTGTCGACGTTCTGCGCGACCGTGTCATCTCTTTATTAGGTACAGCAAATCGCAGGTAGCCACAAAGCACCCCAAAGCGCACACATTGCGGCCCCGCAAGCCTGCCATCAACCGTCTGCCCCTCCGTGATCAAGTCAACTAGGGAGAAGCATCTTCTTAAATCCGCAAAACCCAGCCACGAAATTGAAACTCCAAAAAATGCTAAATCTCGCCAGAGTACGTTATGAGACCTAACGTCAAGCAACCGATACCTGTGTTCTTCTTATACACGGGCAGTTCAAGACGACTTGGGTCGACCCAAATGCGCTGCTTTCAGCTAAACGAGATTATGCGTCTCCATGGGTCTGGTCGGTTCACATTTAATATCATGCGCGTCCCCAAATTTCCACTTCAGTCAGCAGAGTATATTTGGGTAAAGACCCGTCCAGCCGGAGCGATTTTCATTTTCGTCAAGGACTCCATTGATCGCCTGAGTCCAAGTGGACGTGAACTTTTACGCGGCAAAGCCTTGATGATCGCACATGATCCTATCGATCGGCCGATCACGGAAACTCCTTTCAGCCATGTAGACCTACATATTGCAAGCTCCCTTGCCCAAAAAAATGCCCTCGACAACTACCTGCTCGCCTCGGACGCCCGCGGCGCACGCTGCGGGCTCCTGCTCCACCAGCCCGATAACCGCTTGCCGGAAAACCCGAGCACTCCCACAGATCGGTTAAGGCCAGCCTACTTCGGGGATCCAAAAAATGCTCACCTTCCCGAACTGATTGCGGAACGTGTTCAGGTAGTCGACGTAGGCCTCTATCCGGCCATGACCGAACGACTATCCCTTTTTGGACAGGCAAACTTTCATTATGCAATCCGGCCGCAAGCCCAAACGGCGAACACTCAGGTCTTCAAACCTTTGACAAAAGCGGTAACGGCAGCCCGTTGTTGTGTACCGGTATTGGTTAATCGTGCCGCCCACGACGCGGAAGCACTTTTGGGCTCAGATTACCCATATCTCGTGGACAAAATAGACTCAGACAGTGTACGAAGCGCCCTCGAGGCAGCACAAATGGCATTCGGAGGGAAACAATGGCAGAGGGCGCTCGATCGCATGCGCTACCTTGCATCGTTAATTAGCCCGAAACGAACGGCACGTGATCTCGAACAGCTATTGGACATAATTGAATGATAAAAATCTCTAAACTGCTTTCTTCGCTTAAATTTCAGCGAGTGAATAGAGTGTTGCATGATGCAGGGTTTCCTACAATTTCTGGGCAGCACTATCTAGCTACACTTTCAGAAATAGTCGAAGCAAAAAATGCAAAATGGTATCTCGAAATTGGAAGCAGGAGCGGGAAATCTTTATCAAAAATTGGCTGTAATTATATTGCAATTGATCCAGAGTTTGGGATTTCGAACCCCGTTTTCCGGGAAGCTGAAGAAATGCACTTCTTTCAGATGACAAGCGACGAATTTTTTCCAGGAATTGTCTTCGCCGCATCGAGGCCAAACCTGATATAGCCTTTATCGATGGCATGCATCACTTCGAATTTGCGCTAAGAGACTTCTTGAATTGTGAAGCGGCTATGGACCCGAAAGGCATAATCATGCTGCACGACGTATGCCCTTCGACAAAAGCAATGGCAAGTCGAGACCTAGGTGAGCTTGCCGCCAAACGTCCGTGGACCGGAGATGTTTGGAAGACTGTGGTCGCACTTTTGGATCACCGTCCTGACCTTGAAATACATCTTCTCGACGCTGAAAAAACCGGGTTATGCGTCGTTCATAATTTGAAACCGGAGAACACCCTGCTAAGTGACAACTACGAGAAAATTGTTTCGGAGTATATCAACTTAGATTTCAACGCTGTTAGTCCACGATTCCTATATGATCGTCTGCCTCTTGAGCCAGCCGCTGGGATCGCACATAGACTGCCGAAGTCTCTAAAAAATACTTGAAGTACTTCTGCTTCGGTTTTTTTGCTTACCTTTAGTTCTGAGAAACCGCCTGCACCTCCTCGGGGGTGCCGACCTGTTTCGTGCCCGCCTCGCGCGCGATGCGCCGGATCATGCCCGAAAGCGCCTTGCCGGCGCCGATCTCCCAGAACTCGTCGACGCCCGCGCCGGCCATCCAGGCCACGGACTCGCGCCAGCGCACCGCGCCGGTCACCTGCTCGACCAGCAGGCGGCGGATCTCGTCGGGGTCGGTGACGGCCTCTGCGCGGACATTGGCCACGAGCGGCACGGCGGGCGGCGCGATCTCCACGCCGGCGAGCGCCTCGGCCATCTCCTCGGCCGCGGGCGCCATCAGCGCGCAGTGGAAGGGCGCGGAGACGGGCAGCAGCACGGCGCGCTTCGCCCCGCGCGCCTTCGCGATCTCCACCGCGCGCTCCACCGCCGCCTTGTGCCCCGAGATCACCACCTGCGCGGGGTCGTTGTCGTTCGCGGCCTCGCACACCTCGCCCCGGGCGGCCTCGGCCGCCACGGCCCGCGCGGCGTCGAGATCGAGGCCGAGCAGCGCCGCCATCGCACCCTCGCCCACCGGCACCGCGCGCTGCATCGCCTCTCCGCGCCGGCGCAGGAGCCGCGCCGCGTCGGCGACCGAAAGCGCGCGGGCGGCGGCCATCGCGGAATATTCACCAAGGGAATGGCCGGCGACGTAGGCCGCGGACGTCACGGCGACGCCCTCCGCCTCGAGCGCGCGCATCGCGGCGAGCGATGTCGCCATGAGCGCGGGCTGCGCGTTTCGGGTGAGGGTCAGTTCCCCGGCGTCGCCCTCCCAGACGAGGTGCGACAGCCGCTCGCCCAGCGCCTCGTCCACCTCGTCGAAGACCGCTTGCGCGGCGGGGTAGGCCTCGGCCAGCGCGCGCCCCATGCCGATGGTCTGCGCGCCCTGTCCTGGAAATACGAATGCCCGGCTCATGCGGCCCTCCCTTCAATCCCGCGCCCAGATAGCGGGCGCGGCGAGAGGGCGCAACGGCCGAGGCGGCGCCTCAGCGCGGGGCGGCCAGAAGCGTCGCGCTGCCGCCAAGCAGGAAGAGCGTGAGCCCGAACTTCAACAGCAGCGTTTCCATGGCGAAGAGGGATCCCGGCAGCACCCAGAGCCCGGCAGCCGCGGTGAGAAGCGCCACCCCCAGCACCCTGCAGAAAAGACGGTTGAGGCCCTGCGGCGTCGGCCGGGCGTTCTGAAGATCGGTAAGCGACATCACTCATCCTCCGTGGCTCGTCTTGTGTCCACCAAGCTCATTCAACACTGCGTCGAATTTTGGGCACATGCGGGGCAAGGCCGCGACGATGACGCGCCGCGCGCGCGGCGGCGTTTCCCCGGGGTGCCGGACTTGCGCCGAGGGTCGATCCGTGGCAAGGGACACGCCTTCCGCGCAAGCACTCTTTTGCCGCGCAGTCTCTCGTGGGTCGGGGCGCGGAAGCAGATCGCCCGGCCCTATGAAATGCGCCTGAACAGAAACGGAGCACGCATGCCGCTTTACGAGCATGTCCTGATCGCGCGTCAGGATCTTTCGAACGCGCAGGCCGAGGGGCTCATCGAGCATTTCGGCACCGTCCTGGCGGACAACGGGGGCCAGGTCGTCGACACCGAGTACTGGGGTGTCAAGACGATGGCCTACAAGATCAACAAGAACCGCAAGGGCCATTACGGCTTCATGCGGACGAACTCGCCCGCCGCGGCCATCCAGGAAATGGAGCGCCTGATGCGTCTGCACGACGACGTGATGCGCGTGCTGACCATCAAGGTCGACACCCATGACGAGGGTCCCTCGGTCCAGATGCAGAAGCGCGACGAACGCGGCGACCGCCGTGAGCGCCGCTGAGCGAGGAAAGGAGTTCCGAAAATGGCTGCGAAACCGTTTTTCCGCCGTCGCAAGGTCTGCCCCTTCTCGGGGGACAATGCGCCCAAGATCGATTACAAGGACACGAAGCTGCTGCAGCGCTACATCTCCGAGCGCGGCAAGATCGTGCCATCGCGCATCACCGCGGTATCGTCGAAGAAACAGCGCGAACTCGCCCGTGCGATCAAGCGCGCCCGCTTCCTCGCCCTGCTGCCCTACGCCGTGAAATAAGGAGAGAGCGATGCAAGTGATCCTTCTGGAACGCGTCGCGAAGCTCGGCCAGATGGGCGACGTCGTCGACGTCAAGCCCGGCTTCGCGCGCAACTTTCTCCTGCCGCAGGGCAAGGCGCTCAGCGCCTCCAAGGCCAATATCGCCGCCTTCGAATCCCGCAAGGCCGAGCTCGAGGCGCGCAACCTCGAAACCCGCAAGGAGGCCGAGGCGCTTTCCGAACGCCTCGACGGCCAGCAGTTCATCGTGATTCGCCAGGCCTCGGACGGCGGCTCGCTTTACGGGTCCGTCGCCCCGCGCGATGCCGCAGACGCCGCGGCCGAGGCGGGCTTCTCGGTCGTCCGCAAACAGGTCCTGATCGAAAAGCCGATCAAGGAGCTGGGGCTGCACACGGTCCTCGTGCGCCTTCACCCGGAGGTCGAGGCCCGGATCACGCTGAACGTGGCCCGCTCCCCCGAGGAGGCCGAGGTCCAGGCTTCGGGCAAGTCGATCCAGGAACTCGCCGCCGAGGAAGAGGCGCAAGCCGAATTCGAGATTGCCGAGCTCTTCGACGACATCGGCGCGGCCCAGCTCGACGAGCTCGACGACGTCGGCGGCGAAAGCCGCGATGCGGACGAGCCCCGCGAGGACGGCTCGGACGAGGACACCGTCCCGGGCGCCTGAGGCGCCCGCCTGTCCCGGCCGCGGCGCGCCCGCGGCCGGGCGCGTCCCCGGCATTCACACCTTGCCTTTCTCTACCCAAGGATGTAATGCCTCACCTACTTCAACGTAGGGCGGGAAGGCCTCATTCAGGCACGGGGACGTTGTGGTCCTCGATTGGAACCTTGGCTTCCTATCTTCTTCGCCGTCCGACATTGCCCGCCGAGGCTGCGAGGGAAGATGGATATGAATTCAGTGGATGTCATGGTCGGTCAGCGGGTGCGTGCGCGGCGCGCGGCCCTCGGCATGAGCCAGACGGAACTCGGGCGACGGATCGGCGTCAAGTTCCAGCAGGTCCAGAAATACGAATCCGGCCAGAATCGCGTCAGCGCGTCCAGGCTGTGGGCCATCGCCGAGGCGCTCGATGTCCCGGTTGTCCATTTCTTCGAACAGTTGCCCGTCGGATCGGCATCTGACGCCGGGCGCGCCGATTTTCTCGGCGATACCCGCGCCATGCGCCTCGTGAGCGACTTCCTGTGCCTTCCCGAAGAGCAGAAGAAGGCCGTTCTTGATATCGTCGCGTCCATGGCGCACCGTGAGGGGTCAGACAGAACGGCGGAGCGACTCGGCGCCTGATCGCCACAAGACATGCCCGACCTCCCGGGTTCCGGGGCCAGGCCGAACCCAGCGGAGCCCGGATGGATCCTATCGACCTTGGAACGATCTCCGAGGAAGATCGCAGCTTCGAAGATTTCCTTGCGCAGATCTGCGACAGGCTGGGCTTCGATCACGCGGCCTATGCCGGCAGCAACCCCATAAACGGCACGCTCCACGGCCATGTGACCTATCCGGAGTCGTGGAAGCGCCACTATGTCCGCAACGGCTTTCACAACATCGACCCGACGCTCATTGCGGCCGGGCGCAGCATCGCGCCGGTGGACTGGCGCCGCCTCGAGCGCGACGCGCGCTTCCACCGCGTCTTCCGCGATGCGCATGACTTCGGTATCGCCGATCGCGGCATGACCGTGCCGGTCCGGGGGCCCTTCGGCGAGGTGGGCATGCTGAGCGTCACGCGCGATTGCACGCCGTCCGACTGGGATGACTTTCTGCCCACCGTGATCGCGGATCTGCAGGCGGCGGCCGTGCACCTGCACGACACGGTGATGCGGTCGGACGTGCTCTCGCGCGCGCTGCGCTTTCCCGCGCTGTCCCTGCGCGAACTGGAAATCCTGCAATGGACGGCGGCCGGCAAGTCGCAGCAGGACATAGGGGACATCCTGTCGATCTCGCATCGCACGGTAGAGGTGCATCTGCGCTCGGCGCGCGAAAAGCTCTACTCTCTCACCACGCCCCAGGCCGTCGGCCGCGCGATCGGGCTCGGGCTCATCCAGCCCCGCTGAGCGCCGCCTCGCGGCGACCCGCAGGGCCCCCGCCCGTTGGGGATCCGTTTGCGCAAGAGAGCTACGGGATTTCCCCAATGGAGTAGAACGGTCCATCCCCTAAGGTTTTTCTACGGAAACATCGGGGGAAACCGAAATGATCATTGTCATCGACGCCATCAACAAGCACCGCTTCCAGCACGTTCTGGACGACATGTTCCGCCTTCGCGCGCGTGTCTTCGCCGACCGGCTCGGGTGGGAGGTGGAAGTCAGCGACGGCAAGGAAATCGACAAGTTCGACCGGCTCGATCCGGCCTATGTGGTCGGTCTCGACGACGAGGGCCATGTGGTCGCGTGCGTCCGTGCGCTGCAGACGACCGGCCCGCACATGCTGGCCGACGTGTTCTCCGCGATTCTAGACGGCGAGCCGCCGCTGCGCAGCGCGACGCTCTGGGAATCGACCCGCTTCTGCGTGGACACGCAGCGCCTTGGCCGCGGCAAGGCGCGCAACTCGATCTCTTACGCGACCTGCGAACTGATGATCGGATCGCTCGAATTCGCGCGCCGTTCGGGCATCTCGGACATCGTGACGGTGATCGACCCCATCATCGATCGCATCCTGAAACGCTCGGACAGCGCCCCCTACGACTACCTCGGCACGGCCAAGCCGATGGGCAAGGTCACGGCGATGGCCGCGCTTCTCGATTGCACCGAAGAGCGGATCAACCGGATCCGTGCCTTCGCGGGCATCCATCACGACGTGCATCTGAGCGACGAAGAGGCGCTTGCCCTGGTCGCGCGCCGGGTCGCCGGCGAAGCGACCGCGGCGGGTCAGCCGCCGCTGGCCGTGGTGGATGGCGACAGTCCGGAGGAAAACGCTCCGGCCCCGAGCATCGACGCGCTGTGCGCTTACCTGCGCGCGCAGATCCGTGACGCACGGGACGAGACGGAGCTGGAGGCCGCGCTGGCACTCATGGAAGAGCTCCTGAAATCCGGTCGCGGCGAGACGCCGAAGCGTCCCGCCCCGCACCGCGTGGTCGGCTGACGCCGGCTGCGGGGCCCGTGCGGCGGCGCCCCCCAGCCCGCGCCGCCCGGGCCTCGGAGCTCCGCCCTTGGGCGAAGCTCACTCTTCTTCCATCGCCTCCACGGCGGCCTGAAGCTCGTCCTTGCCGACCTCGCGCTCGGTGACCTCGGCAAGCTCGAGGATATAATCGACGACCTTGTCCTCGAAGATCGGCGCCCGCAGCTGCTGCTGCATCTGCGGATTCTGCTGCACGAACTCGAAGAACTGCCGCTCCTGGCCGGGATATTGCCGCGCCTGCGCCATCACCGCCTGCGTCATCTCCGCATCGGAAACCTCGATCTCCGCGCGGTTGCCCAGCTCGGCCAGAAGCAGGCCAAGCCGCACCCGGCGCTCGGCCAGCTTCATGTGCTCGTCGGTGGGCTCGATCTCAGGGTGATCGTGGCCTTCGACGTCCGGGTTCTCCTCGTGCCAGAGCTGGTGCGCGATCTGCTTGGCTTCGGCCTCGAGCAGGCTCGGCGGGAGCTCGAAATCGACCATCTCGTCGAGCTTGTCGAGAAGCGTCCGCTTGGCGACCGCGCGCGCAGCGCCGGCATACTCGGCCTCCAGCCGCTCGCGGATCTGGGCCTTGAGCGCCTCCAGATCGTCCGCCCCGTACCGCTGCGCGAGCGCGTCGTCGATTTCGGCGGCCTTGGGCGCCTTCACCGCCTTCACCGTGACGTCGAAGGCCGCAAGCTTCCCGGCGAGGGCCTCGGCGCCGTAATCCTCGGGGAAGGTCACCTCGATCGTCTTCTCCTCGCCCGCGGTCACGCCGGCGAGCTGCTCCTCGAAGCCGGGGATGAAGCTGCCCGAGCCAAGGGTCAGCGGGAAATCCTCGGCGGCGCCGCCCTCGAAGGGTTCGCCGTCAAGCTTGCCGACGAAATCGATGACCACCTGATCGCCGTCTTCCGCCGCCGCGCCTGCGTCGCGGTCCTCGAAGTCCTGAGCGTTCTCGGCCAGGCTCTGCAGCGCCTCCTCCACCGCCTCTTCCGACGGCTTCACGACAAGCCGCTCGAGCGAGATCGACGAGAGGTCGGGCTCGGGAACCTCGGGCAGCGCCTCGTAGGTCATCTCGACGAGGACATCGTCGCCTTCCTTCCAGTCCTCGCCCTTCATCTGGACCTGCGGCTGCGCGGCGGGGCGGTCACCGGTCTGCTCGAAATGCTCGGACATGGCGGCGTCGATGCTCTCCTGCATCGCCTCGCCCAGAAGGCGCTGGCCGAACTGCTTCTTCAGCAGCGCCATCGGCACCTTGCCCTTGCGAAAGCCCTTCATTTCCACCTCGGGCCGCGCCTCGGCGAGCTTCTCGTTGACCTTTTCGTCAAGCTCCGCGGCGGTGACGGTGATCTCGTAGCCGCGCTTCAGCCCGTCCTTGAGAGTCTCGGTGACCTGCATTCTCAGTCCTTCTCAAACTTGTCTGGTGCGGGTGGAGGGACTTGAACCCCCACGCCTCGCGGCGCCAGAACCTAAATCTGGTGCGTCTACCAGTTCCGCCACACCCGCCAATAGAACGAGAGGGCACCCGCCGGGTCCCCGCCGTTTCGCGGCTGTCTAGCAAAGCGCCCCTGGGGATGCGAGAGGAAAAAAGGCGCCAGAAAAACCGCGACATCAACCAGATTTTGCCGTATTCTGATGAGAAACAATAAGGCAGGCGAAGCAGGACCAGCCCATGAGACCTCGACAGCCACGTCGCGTCAGCGACGCCGGACTCGATCTGTGCCAGCCGCCCGGAACGGGGGGCATCCCCGCAGGCGCGATCGTCTACAGCAAGGACGGCGAACTCCCGGTGGAGTATCTCTGCCCGGGCGACCGCATCATCACCCGCGACCGCGGCCTCGCGACGCTCCGCGCCGTGACGTGGCGCAGGGCACGCATGAGACGGATCCGCTTTCCGGCCCGCGTGATGGGCCAGCTTCGGCCGATCCGCGACACGGCGCTGCCGGGCTGCCAGGGCGTGCTCATCCGCGATTGGCGGGCGAAGGCGCTTTACGGCGCGGAGCAGGCGATCATTCCCGCCGCGCGGCTGGTGGACGGCACCTGCGTCACGGATGAGGGCGTGGCGGAGTGGACGCTCTTCACCCTGAAGTTCGACAGCCCGCACATCGTCTACGCCGACGGGCTGGAGCTCGCCGCCGCCTCGGCCATGACCGCCGCCGCCGAGAGCTGAGGCTCAGCCAAGCGACCGCAGGACCGACGGCAGCATCTCGGGCAGGTCTTCCGCCACGAGGCCGGCACCGAAAGCGATTGCCGTTTCCTGATGCAGCCAAGCCGCCGTCGCAGCGGCATCGAGGGGCGCGTGCCCCTGCGCCAGAAGCCCTGCGACGAAGCCCGAAAGCACGTCTCCCGCGCCCGCCGTGGCAAGCCAGGGGGCGGCGCGCTCATGGACCGCCGCGCTCAGGGCCGCGGAGGGTCCGGGCCCCGCGATCACCGTGTCGGCCCCCTTGAAAAGCAGCGTGCAGCCAAGGCGCGCCGCCGCCTGCCGCGCCACCTCGACCTTCGAGACGGCCGGCCCCTTGACGGGTGGCGCGTCGAGCGCTTCGGACAGGTCCGGAAAGAGACGCGCGAACTCTCCTCCATGCGGCGTGAGCACGCATCCCGCGTGGACGAGCCGCGCCAGTGTCCCGTCCGCCGCCAGCAGCGTGAGCGCGTCCGCGTCAAGAACTGCGGCGCGCCCGGAGCGAAGCGCCACCTCGAGGATCGCCGCCTCCCGCGCACCGGTGCCCAGCCCGGGGCCGAGGCACAGCACGGTGATGCGCGGATTCTCGAGCAGTTCCGCGAGGCGGTCGGCGTCGGCGACCTCCCGCAGCATGATGGCGTCCAGCCGCGCGGCATTCTCGGTGCGCGCCTCGGGCGGGCAGCCCACCGTCACGAGCCCCGCGCCCATGCGCAGCGCGCCGCGCGCGGCCAGCCGCGCCGCACCGCCCTGCCCCGCCCCGCCCGACAGGACGAGCGCATGGCCGTACTCGTATTTCTGGGCCTCGGGCCGCTTGCGCGGCGGCGCGAAGGTCGGCGATCCGGGGCGCACGAGACGAAGCAGGGCGGCGCCCGGTCCCGTCGCGGCGTCCCCGCCCAGGCCGATGTCGTGCACCGCAAGCCGCCCGCAGAGCCTCGGGCCGTCGCGCAGGAAATGTCCGGGCTTAGCCCGATGGAAGCTCACCGTCAGGTCGGCGGGCGCGAACACGCAGTCCCCGGCCGGCGCGTCGGGGCGGCCGGCCGGCACAAGCGCCGCGCCACTGTCGGCGCAAAGCCCGCTCGGGATGTCCACCGCAAGGACGCGCACGCCGTCCATGCGGCGGACGACCCGGCCCCAACGGACGATCTCGTCTGGGATCGCACGGCCGAGCCCGGTGCCAAACAGCGCGTCCACCACGAGATCGGGGGCCGCCGCGCTTTCGGGCGGGGCGCGGTGCACCGGCCCGGTTGCGGTCCAGCAGTCGTGGTTGGCGCGCGCGTCGGGCGGCAGCTTCTGGGCTTCGCCGAAGAGCACGACCTCCACCTGCCAGCCACGCCCGGCGAGGAGCCGCGCCACCACGAACCCGTCGCCGCCGTTGTTGCCCGGCCCGCAGAACACCCAGGCCCGCCGCGGCGCGGCCGCGAGATCGGGCCAGACCTCGAACGCCTCTGCCACCACGCCACGGCCCGCACGCTCCATGAGCGACAGCCCGGTGGCCGCCCTGGCCTCCATGGCCGAGCGTTCGGCCGCGCGCATCTGCACCGCGGTCAGCACCTCGCAGGGCGCCCGGCTCACCGATTCAACTCTGCTCATTTTATATGCGCCTCGCACAAAACCGCGCCACGCGACGGGAAACCCCTCCCCGCTCCGTGGCGCTCTCAGCCTATCCGATTGTCGCCCCGGCGCGAAACTGGTCTCACCGCCGTGACACGGGAAGCGAGGGAGACCCCGGGATGAAGAAGATCGAGGCGATCATCAAGCCGTTCAAGCTCGACGAGGTGAAGGAAGCACTGCAGGAGGTGGGTGTGCAGGGCCTTTCCGTCATCGAGGTCAAGGGCTTCGGACGGCAGAAGGGGCACACGGAGCTTTATCGCGGGGCGGAGTACGTCGTGGATTTCCTTCCCAAGGTGAAGATCGAGGTCGTTCTCGACGACGACCAGGTGGACGCGGCGGTGGAGGCCATCGTCAGCGCCGCCAAGACCGACAAGATCGGCGACGGCAAGATCTTCGTCAGCCCCGTGGAACAGGCGATCCGCATCCGCACCGGCGAGACCGGCTCGGACGCGATCTGATAAACGCCCAAATCTAGACGAAAGGGACCAAGGGAATGAGCAAGGACTCCATCCTCAAGACCATCAAGGACGAGGACGTGGCCTACGTCGACCTGCGCTTCTGCGACCCGCGCGGGAAGATGCACCACGTCACGGTCATGTCCGATCTGGTGGACGAGGACTTCATCGACGAGGGATTCATGTTCGACGGCTCCTCCATCAACGGATGGAAGGGGATCGAAGCCTCCGACATGAACATGAAGCTGGACCTCGACAGCAGCTACATCGATCCGTTCTATGCCGAGAAGACGCTCGCGGTGCATTGCTCCATCGTCGAACCGGACACCGGCGAGCACTACGACCGCGACCCGCGCGGCACCGCGGAGAAGGCAGAGACCTACCTGAAATCCTCGGGGATCGGCGATACCTCCTTTTTCGGTCCCGAGGCCGAGTTCTTCCTTTTCGACGACGTCCGCTTCTCGGTGGGCATGAACAAGGTGTCCTACGAGGTGGACGCGCTCGACGCGTCGTGGAACACCGACACCGAATACGAGATGGGCAACATGGGCCACCGCCCGGGCATCAAGGGCGGCTACTTCCCGCTGCCGCCCGTCGATGACGGGCAGGACATCCGCTCCGAGATGCTGTCCACGATGAAGCGCATCGGCATGACCGTGGACAAGCACCACCACGAGGTCGCGTCCTGCCAGCACGAACTCGGGCTGATCTTCTCGACCCTGACCAAGCAGGCCGACGAGCTGCAGAAATACAAGTATGTCATCCACAACGTGGCGCAGGCCTACGGCAAGACGGCGACCTTCATGCCCAAGCCCATCGCCGGCGACAACGGCACCGGCATGCACGTCAACATGTCGATCTGGAAGGACGGCAAGCCGCTCTTCGCGGGCGACAAGTACGCCGACCTCAGCCAGGAGGCGCTGTGGTACATCGGCGGGCTTCTGAAGCACGCCAAGACGCTCAACGCCTTCACCAACCCGTCGACGAACTCCTACAAGCGGCTCATCCCGGGCTTCGAGGCGCCGGTGCTGCGCGCCTATTCCGCCCGCAACCGCTCGGGCTGCATCCGGATCCCGTGGACCGAAAGCCCGAAGGCCAAGCGGGTCGAGGCGCGTTTCCCCGACCCGTCGGCGAACCCCTACCTGTGCTTCGCCGCGCTACTCATGGCCGGCCTCGACGGGATCAAGAACAAGATCGATCCGGGCGAGGCGATGGACAAGAACCTCTACGACCTGCCGGCAGAGGAGCTCGAGGGCATCCCGACCGTCTGCGGGTCGCTGCGCGAGGCCATCGACTGCCTGAAGGCGGATCACGAGTTCCTTCTCGCGGGCGACGTCTTCACCAAGGACCAGATCGACGGCTACATCGATCTCAAGATGGAAGAGATCGAAACCTACGAGCACACGCCGCACCCGGTCGAATTCAAGCTCTACTACAGCTGCTGAACCGTATCGTTTCCAAGGTTCGCGGGGGGCGCCTTCGGGCGCCCCGTTTCGTTTCCGAACCGGCGACGACGCGTCGGGAGTCCGGCACTTGCCCCCGGTTCTGCGAATTCGGGTCACGAATTCTCCGCGATTGACCGTCATTCTCCTTCGGAAACTCGAGCGAGGGCGACGATGACCGCGATCCCGCACACCCTGCACGGCACGGGCCATTACGCCGCGCTCGTGTTTCCGGCCGACGAAGCGCCGTCGGCGGCGGCGCTTCTGGACCGGCTCGACTGCTGGCTCGAGCAGGCCGGCCACACCGTGCGCGCGGCACGGCTTCACCCGTCGAACGGGGCCGCGCTGATCGAAACGGAAGGATTCCGGGTCACGGTGATGGAAAGCGTGGGCGAGACCGCGAAGGAGCGCCGCCTCGCCATCCGGCTGGAGGAAACCGGCGGCTCGGCCAACGCCGCGCTCCTCGCCCTGATCGGCATCACCTACGGGCTTACGGCGCGGCTCGGGCCTGTCGCGCTCGAGTGGCAGGAACCCGGTCTCCGGCTCGATGTCGCGGATTTCCTGCGCGTGATCCCGGGGCCGATCGGCCGCGTGCGGCCCGCACGCCCCGCGCGCGTGCGCCGCCCCGCCGCCCCGGCCCCGCCGCCCGGGGCAGCGCAGGACGTCTCGCCGCCGGCACGGGCGGACGCAGCCCGCTACGCCCCCCCGGCCGCGCGACGGCCCGGACGGGCCGAGACGCTTCTGCCCTGGACCTTCACGGCCGCAATCGCGACGATCTACCTGCCTCTCGCGCCGGTGCTCGCCGCGATCAACCTTCGCCACGGGGCCGATCCGCGCCTGCCCGTCCACGCGATGGCCCTGGCCGGGATCTATGTCCTGCTCGAACGGGCGGGCACCTTCGAGCATCTGGCCGCGCTCGCCCTGTCCTGAAGATCCCGGACGCGGCAGCGAACGCTTTGCCGCGGCGTAAACTTTGGCTACGCTTCCCCCGTTGGCACCGCACACGGAGGGACACGATGCACGCCCGACAGAGGAGCCGCGCCTTGGGCGCGCTTTTCGCGCTCGCCGCCGCCGCCTCGCCCCCCGCCGCCGCCGCGCCCTGCGGCAACACCGGCGCGGGCTTCGAGACATGGAAGGCCGCCTTCGCGCAGGACGCCGCCCGCGCCGGGGTCGGTCAGCGCGGCCTGCAGGCGCTCGCCGCCTCGCGCTATGCGCAGTCCACCATCAACGCCGACCGCAACCAGAAGAGTTTTCGTCTCGGGCTCGACGAGTTCATGCGGGTGCGCGGCTCGGCCACCATCGTCAGGCAGGGCCGCCAGCGCCTTGCCCGGAACCCGCGGTTCTACGCCGCGCTCGAACGCGCCTACGGCGTGCCAGCGGGCGTTCTGATCGCGATCCACGGCATGGAAACGGGGTTCGGGCGCTTCATGGGCGACAGCCAGGTCGTCTCGGCCATCGTGACGCTGGCCTATGACTGCCGCCGGAGCGATTTCTTCAGGCCCCACGCCATCGGCGCGCTGAGGCTCGTGGACAACGGGACGATCTCCGCCGGCACGCTCGGCGCCCGGCACGGAGAGCTCGGCCACACCCAGTTCCTGCCTGGCAACGCGCTGCGCTACGGGGTGGACGCCAACCGGGACGGCCGGGTGGATTTCTATTCCGAAGCCGACGCGCTCGCCTCCACCGCGAACTTCCTCGTGCAGAAGGGCTGGCAGCGCGGCGCCGGATACCAGCCCGGCGAACGCAACTTCCGGGTGATTCAGGAATGGAACGCGGCTTCCGTCTACCAGCAGGCCATCGCGATCATGGCGGCGCAGATAGACGGTCGGGGCTGAGCGCCGCGCGACCGGCAGAAAATTGCCGTGCTCTGCGCGCCCGGTTACGGCCGTCCGGCAACAATCCGCGCAATCCTTAACAATTGCCTAACTGTTTCTGCGGTCAGGACACAGTTTTTCCCTCTTTGCCCGCCACAACTTGGGCAAGAAAGAAGGAAGGAATCCGCAATGGACGAGGAAGCAGTTCTTCACCAGGCCGTGCTGGTGGTCTTCGGCCGCCACACGTTCGATGCAGACGAGCTGCGCGGCGACGTCGAGACGGCGTTCCGCGCCACTGGCCAGGCCCCGCTCGGCGATCCGGCCGAATGCGACGATCCGCTCACCGTCGTGGGACGGACGCTGATGGCCCAGCTCGACGTGTTCGCCGATGCCCGCCGCGGCGGCAGCGTGCCGGAGGACGAGGTGAAGGAAGGGATCGAGGTCTTCGCTGACGCCTATCCCGACCTGCCGCGCCCCGACGCACTGATTTCGGTGCGCCTAGTGGCCCATGCGCCCGATACCGACGGCACGCCGGACACGACCTCCGCGGTGCTCGCGCAGATGCTGCACCTTCTCGTCGATCGCACCTACGCGCATTTCGTGCGCTTGCCCGGCCGCTCGGGCCTGATGACAGGCGAAAGGTTCCAGACCGAATTCCGTCTCGTGAGCCCGCCGACCGTGCTGATCGGCGCGGGAAACAGCGAGGACGACGCTTCGGTGGACGCGCGCTTCCCCGACATCGAGGAAACGGGCGACCGGCTCGAGGCCGAGTGGCTCCGCCTCGACCCGCCGGAGCCCGACGCCCGCCGCTTCTGGCAGGACATCGTCGAGGATCGCCCGCAACTGCCCATCGAGGCGCGCCTCGCCACCTGGGCCGTCAACGGCACGGTTGCGATCTTCTCGCCGCCCGTGGGGGCCTCGCTCGCGGTCTACAACGTCCTGCGCGGAGAGGATTTCCGGCTGAACACCCATGCGCTGACGCTGACCAGCGTGTTCCTCACCCTCGCCGCGGCCGGCGCACCGGTTCCCTTCATGTGATGGCGCCGCGCCCGGCCGCGGCCCCGCGCGGCCGGGCGAGCATGTAGGTGTGGATCGAGAACACCACCGCCCCGCTTTCCGGCAGACGCAGCAGGCATTGGCGTTCGCAGCGCAGGTAGGGGGCGCTGCCGCGATCCCCCCGGTTCGGGTCCGATTCGCTCCTGGGCTGGAAGAGCGCCGGATCGTGGTAGCCCAGCGCGTTGAAGCGCCAGAGCGGGCGGCCGGGTTTCACCCCGTGAAAGAGCCTTTGCACACGCCGCGCGAGATCAGCGTCGTAAACCTCCACCGGCAGGTGGATCGCGGTCAGCGGCCGCAGGAACTTCTCGTCGAGCCGCCAGCTCGCGGGGAAGCAGAGCACCGCACCGGCAAGGAGATGTTCCGCGCCGCGCAGATCCATCAGGCACAGATCCTCCTGCACCAGCCGTCCGAGCGTGGCCAGCGGATCCCCCCGGTCGAGCGCGACGCGCACGCCGTCGGGCCGAAGTACGTCCCCTGCCCCGACCTCATAGGCCGGCTGGTGCGAGAGGTGGCCGAGCACCGTGTCGAAAAGCTCTTCCGCCGCCGGCCGCGCCGCCGGGTCGAGCCGCAGCACCTCGTCGCGCCGCGTCGCGAGCAACCGGTCGCGCAGCGCCATCTGCGCGGCGAACGCCTCGTCCACCAGCAGCCAGTCGGCCGGGTCGAGCGGCGCGACCCCCGGCAACGGGCGCGGCGCGGCCGGATCGAAGGGTAACCGCTCCTGAAGGATCGGCGCGCTCATCGCCCGGCCTGCCGCGGGCTCGCGTAGTGCAGAAGGCCCCAGCCCGTGAGCGCCCGGTCGATCCGGGCCCAGTGGCCGAGCGCGGCAAGCGTGTCGCCGCCGGCCGCCCCGACGATATCGGCAACGCTCCGCCGCCCGTCGATCCGGGCGAGAAGCGGGGCGCACGCACGCGGCAGAGGCTCTGAGA
Organism: Rhodosalinus sp. 5P4; assembly: GCF_041365695.1. Lineage (NCBI taxonomy): Bacteria > Pseudomonadati > Pseudomonadota > Alphaproteobacteria > Rhodobacterales > Paracoccaceae > Rhodosalinus > Rhodosalinus sp. 5P4. The sequence goes on along the minus strand of NZ_JBGFSJ010000001.1, from coordinate 293,681 downwards.
TGCGCGTGCCCGCGCCCTGCGCCGCGACCTCTCCCTTCGCCGCCACATGCGCGGCAAGCTTCTCGGGCGCGGCGCCGCGAAGATGCGGCACGAGCGCGCTGTCGCTGCCCCGCGCCATGGCCCGGCCCGCCCGCGCCTCGGGCGCGGCATAGACGATGTGGGTCTTGAGCGTGCCCGAAAGCCGCTCGGCGAGCCCCATGCGCGCGGCCGGGGGCAGGTCTTCGGGAAGCGCGACGCCTTCGGGCAGGAAGCGCGCAGGATCATAGAGCGCGGGCCGGGCCGGGCTCACGAGGCCAAGCCCGGCGCGGGAGAGATGCGCGTCGAGCTCCTCGATGGCGAAGGCCCGGTCGCAGCTGTGCAGAAGAAGGTCGTAGAAGCCCGCGTCGCTCGCCGCGTGGTCCACGAGATGAGGGTTGCGGCAGAACGGGTGGCCCTCGGGAACGCGTGAGAGGATCTCCCGCGCCCGGGCGAGGCGCTCGGCCGGGGGGAGCCCCGCGAGCAGGGTCCGGAACGCTTCCTGCAGGGGATAGACCCCGCTTCGGCCGTGGGGCGCATAGACCATGAGCCCGATCCCGCCCCCGGGGTCGAGCGCGGCGGCCAGCGCGTCGAACCCCTCCTGCGGCTCGAGCAGGTGATGAAGCACGCCGCAGCAGTCGATGTAGTCGAAGGGGCCGAGCCGGGCGGCCTCGCGCAGATCGCCCGTCTCGAACCGGATGCCGTCGAGGCCGCGGATCGCGGCGCGCCGCTCGGCGATCTCCCGCGCGGCGGTCGAAGGATCGAGATAGGTGATCTCCGCGCTCCGCCCCGCCCAGGCGAGCTGCTGCGCGATCTGCACGAGCCCGTCGCCGGTGCCGCCCCCTGCCACCAGCACCCGGAAGGGCCGCGACCAGTCGCGCCGGCCGGCGAAGAGGAAATGCTCGATCTCCCGCAGGTCGGAGGGCGAACCCGTGACGAGGCGGCGGCGCTCGTCATCGGGGTCGCGCTCGGGATAGGGGTAGGCGTCGTACTGCTCGGTGATCTCGGACATGGGGCCAGAGAGTTTCGCGCCAGCGCGGCGGAGGCAAGCCCGAAACGCCGGCGGCAGCCTGACGCGTCCGGCGCGACCGAAAACGACAAGCGGAGATGTCGCCCGCAGGCGCGCGCGCCGCGCGAGGCCCGACAGACTTGGCGCGAGCGAGGAGGGCTGCGCCATGAACCAGCACTACCGCGACACCCGCAAGATCGACCCCACGCGGGGCGCCACGCTCGGTGACGGAACGCCGAACGACAATGACCGCGTGGAGATCGGCCCGACCCGGCTCGCCTTCCGGGAATGGGAGGCGGCGGGGCTCGCGCTTCCCGATCTGGCCCGGATGCGCCGCTACCGCTGGCGCCGGCTCACCGATCACGTCGTGACGCGCGATTACGGTGGGCTGCTGCTCTTCGACCCGCTCAACATCCGCTACGCCACCGCCTCCACCAACATGCAGCTCTGGAACACCCACAACCCGTTCCGGGCGCTCCTGCTCTGCGCCGACGGATACATGGTGCTCTGGGACTACAAGAACGCCCCCTTCCTGAGCGAATTCAATCCCCTGGTGCGCGAAGTTCGTTCAGGCGCGGACCTCTTCTACTTCGACCGGGGGGACAAGGTGGACGTGGCGGCCGACGCCTTCTCGAACGAGCTGCGCGACCTTGTGGCCGAGCATGGCGGCGGCAACATGCGTCTCGCGGTGGACAAGATCATGCTTCACGGGCTCCGCGGCGCTCGAGCGCCGCGGCTTCGAGATCATGGAGGGCGTGGAGGTCACCGAGAAGGCGCGAAGCGTGAAGGGCCCCGACGAGATTCTCGCCATGCGCTGCGCCTCCCACGCCTGCGAGGCGGCCGTGGCCGAGATGGAGCGCTTCGCCCGCACCAGCGTGCCCGGGGGCGGCGTCAGCGAGGACGACATCTGGGCGGTGCTCCACGCCGGAAACATCCGCCGCGGCGGCGAGTGGATCGAGACCCGGCTTCTCGCCTCGGGGCCGCGCACCAACCCCTGGTTCCAGGAATGCGGGCCAAGGCTCGTGCAGGAGAACGAGATCGTGGCCTTCGACACGGATCTCGTCGGCGCCTACGGTATCTGCGTGGACATCTCGCGCACCTGGTGGGTGGGCGAGGCCGAGCCGCGCCCCGACATGGTGGAGGCGATGCGCCACGCGCACGAGCACATCATGACGAACATGGAGATGCTGCGGCCCGGTGTGCACATGCGCGAGCTTTCCGAAAACTGCCACCGCCTCGCGGACAAGTACCAGGAACTGAAATACGGCTGCCTGATGCACGGCGTCGGGCTTTGCGACGAGTGGCCGCTCATCGCCTATCCCGACCGGATGGTCCCAGGCGCGTTCGACTGTCACCTCGAACCCGGCATGGTGCTCTGCGTCGAGGCGCTGGTGGGCGAGGTCGGGGGCGATTTCTCGATCAAGCTCGAGGACCAGGTGCTGATCACCGAGACGGGCCACGAGAACCTGACGCGCTACCCGTTCGACCCCCGGCTCATGGGCGCCTGAGCCCCGCGGAGAGGGGGCAAGGCGTTTCGAAACGCCTTGCGCAAGCGGTTTGAAAACCGCTTGCGAAGCCGCTTGCAAGCGGCTTGCCTGCGCGTTGCATCCCTGACGTCCCATCACCTCGCCGCGAGGCGCCTTGCGCCGGGCCCACGGCCTCAGCAGGGTGCGGTCACGTCATCGCCGAGGAGCTCGACCCCATGCCCGACGACCGCTTCACCTTCGAGGGCCACGCCGGCCACGCGCTTGCAGCCCGGCTCGACATGCCGAGGGGCGCGCATCTGGCCACCGCGCTCTTCGCGCACTGCTTCACCTGCGGCAAGGACATCGCCGCCGCGCGGCGGATCGCCCAGCGCCTGGCCGGCATGGGCATTGCCGTGCTCCGCTTCGATTTCACCGGGCTCGGGCATTCCGAGGGCGAGTTCGCCAACACCTCCTTCAGCTCCAACGTGGACGACCTCGTCGCCGCCGCCGCGGCGCTTGAGGCGCGCGGCATGGCGCCCTCGCTCCTCGTGGGGCACTCGCTCGGCGGCGCGGCGGTGCTCCGCGCCGCGCACCGCATCGGAAGCGCGAAGGCCGTGGCCACGATCGGCGCGCCCTGCGACCCCGAGCATGTCACCCACAATTTCGGCGCGAATCTCGACGAGATCCGCGAGACGGGCGAGGCGACGGTGGATCTCGGCGGGCGGCCCTTCACGATCTCGCGGGGCTTCCTCGAGGATCTCGAGGGCGCGAGCCTCGTCGAGGACATCCGAGAGCTGCGCCGCGCGCTTCTCGTCATGCACGCCCCCCGCGACGCAGTGGTAGGGATCGAGAACGCCGCCCGCATCTTCGAGGCCGCGCGGCACCCGAAGAGCTATGTCACGCTCGACGACGCGGACCATCTCGTGACACGGGCGCGGGACGCCGATTACGCCGCGGAGGTGATCGCGGCCTGGGCCGGGCGCTATCTCGCGCTCGAGCGCTCCGCCCCGCCCGACGGCGCGCCCGAGGGCGTGGTCCGCGTGACGGAGGCCGATCCGAAAGGCTTCCTGCAGGACATCCAGTCCGGGCCGCAGCACCACGCGCTGGCCGACGAGCCCGAACGCCTCGGCGGGACGGACAGGGGCATGTCGCCCTACGGCTTCGTCGCCGCGGGACTCGGCGCCTGCACCTCGATGACGATCCGCATCTATGCCCGCCGGAAGGGCTGGCCGCTCGCGCATGTCGAGGTGGAGGTCACCCACGACAAGCTGCACGCCGAGGACGCGGACGAGGCCGGCGCGGGCCAGCCGAAGAAGGTGGACGTGTTCCGCCGGACGATTCGCCTCGAGGGCGATCTCGACGATGCGCAGCGCGCCCGGCTGCTCGAGATCGCGGACCGCTGCCCCGTCCACCGCACCCTGGAGCAGTCGAGCCGCGTGGAGACCGCGCTCGCCTGATCCCGCGGGCGCGGCGCTTGCGGGGGCGCGGCGCGCGGTCTACACCCCGCGCCGTCCCAGGAAGGAGCGCCGCCCATGATCCCCCGTTATTCCCGCCCCGAGATGGTGGCCGTCTGGTCGCCCGAGAGCAGGTTCCGCATCTGGTTCGAGATCGAGGCGCATGCCTGCGACGCCATGGCCGATCTGGGCGTGATCCCGCGCGAGAACGCCGAAGCCGTCTGGAAGGCGAAGGACGCCACCTTCGACGTGGCGCGGATCGACGAGATCGAGGCGGTCACGAAGCACGACGTCATCGCCTTCCTCACCCATCTGGGCGAGATCGTGGGCCAGGAGGAGGCGCGCTTCGTCCACCAGGGCATGACGAGTTCGGACGTGCTCGACACCTGCCTCAACGTGCAGCTCACCCGCGCGGCCGACATCCTTCTCGAAGATCTGGACCGGGTGCTCGCCGCGCTGAAGCGCCGCGCCTTCGAGCACAAGGAGACCGTGCGCATCGGCCGCTCCCACGGGATCCACGCCGAACCTACGACGATGGGCCTCACCTTCGCGCGCTTCTACGCCGAGATCGACAGGGGCCGCCGCCGGCTGGAGGCCGCGCGGGCGGATATCGCGACCGGCGCGATCTCGGGCGCCGTGGGAACCTTCGCCAACATCGACCCGGCGGTGGAAGCGCATGTCTGCGCGCAGATGGGGCTCGAACCCGAGCCGATCTCCACCCAGGTGATCCCGCGCGACCGCCACGCCGCCTTCTTCGCGACACTCGGCGTCATCGCCTCGTCTGTGGAGAACATCGCCACCGAGATCCGCCACATGCAGCGCACCGAGGTGCTCGAGGGGGAGGAGTTCTTCAGCCAGGGCCAGAAAGGCAGCTCCGCGATGCCGCACAAGCGCAACCCAGTGCTCTCGGAGAACCTCACCGGGCTCGCGCGGCTGGTGCGCTCGGCGGTGATCCCGGCGATGGAGAACGTCGCGCTCTGGCACGAGCGCGACATCTCGCATTCCTCCGTGGAACGCGTGATCGCGCCCGACGCCACGGTGACGCTCGACTTCGCGCTGCACCGCCTGGCGGGGGTCGTCGACAAGCTGGTGATCTACCCCGAGCGGATGCTGGAGAACCTGCACCGTTTCCGCGGCCTCGTGATGAGCCAGCGCGTTCTGCTCGCGCTCACCCAGGCGGGGGTGAGCCGCGAGGACGCCTACGCCATGGTCCAGCGCAACGCGATGAAGGTCTGGGAGGACGGCCGCGACTTCAAGACCGAGCTCCTGGCCGATCCGGACGTCGTCCAGGCGCTTGGAAAAGAGGCGATCGAGGAAAAATTCGACCTCGATTACCACCTGAAACACGTCGACACGATCTTCGAGAGGGTTTTCGGAGCATCGAGCATTTGAAGACCGCCGTCGCCGTGCTAGCTTTCCGTTACGGAACTAACAGGAGACCGCCATGACCACGATCAAGACGCTTCTGGCCGCCGCCGCCCTGACCGCCGTGCCCGCAATGTCGATGGCGGCCTGCGGCAGCCACAGCAAGCAGGTGATGTCCTGCGGCGAGGGCCTTGTCTGGAGCGAGGCTCAGCAGACCTGCGTGCAGCAGGTCATGAGCTGACACCGGCGACGCCGGGCAGGACGGAACAGGACCGGCCCGTTCGCCCGCGGTCTCTTGCCCGAAAAGCGACATGCGCCAATCGGCGCCGTCTCCGTCGCGCATCCCGCCGCCGCCGCGAGGCCGGGCCGTCTCGTTGAATCGACGCGCGCCGGGAAACCAGGCGGGCGCCGCAAATCCTCCGCCCCGGTTCAGTCTTTCTTCACCGCTCCCGCTTAAGACCCGTCGAGAACGGCTCGACATCGGGGAGAGGATGGATACGCATCGCGAGCTTGCACCGCTCGGCGCCACGCCGGCCGCCGCCCCGCCCTCGTCGCTCGACCGGCGGCGCAAGGCGGCGATCATCGTCCGCCTTCTTGTGAAAGAGGGGGCGGAGATCCCGCTTTCCGAGTTGCCCGACGAGTTGCAGGCAGAGCTCGCCCAGGAAATGGGCGCCATGCGCTACGTCGACCGCGACACGTTGCGCGCCGTCATCGACGAGTTCGCCGACGAGCTGGAGCGCGTGGGCCTCGCGTTCCCGGGGGGCATGGCCGGGGCGCTCGACGCGCTCGACGGCCATCTCAGCGCCCCCACCGCCGCGCGTCTGCGCCGCGAGGCCGGGGTGCGCCAGTCCGGCGATCCCTGGGCGCGGCTCGGGGCGCTTTCCCCGAAGGAGCTTCTGCCCTTCGTGACGGCCGAAAGCATCGAGGTCGCGGCCGTGCTGCTCTCCAAGCTCGAGACGTCCAAGGCCGCGGCGCTTCTCGGCCTTTTGCCCGGTGCGCGCGCGCGGCGGATCACTTATGCCGTCTCGCTCACCGCCGCGATCACGCCCGAGGCCGTGGACCGGATCGGCCTTGCCCTTGCCGCGCAGCTCGACGCGCGCCCGCCCCGCGCCTTCCCGGACGAGCCGGTGCAGCGCGTGGGCGCGATCCTCGACTCGTCTGCCGCCGCCACCCGGGACGACGTGCTCGAGGGGCTGGAGGAAACCGACCGCGCCTTCGCCGAACGCGTGCGCCAGGCGATCTTCACCTTCGCCGACATCCCCGGCCGGCTGGAGCCGCGCGACGCGGGCAAGATCCTGCGCGAAATGGAACAGCCGGTCCTCGCCCGCGCGCTCGCCGCGGCCGAGGCCTCGGACGAGGGCCTGCGCGACGCGGCCGCCTTCCTCCTCGACAACATATCGTCCCGCCTGGCCGACACGTTGCGCGAGGAAATGGCCGGGCTGGGGGAGGTCTCCGCGCAGGAGGGCGAGGAAGCCATCACCGAGGCCGTGGGCGTCATCCGGCGCCTCGAGCGCGCGGGCGAGATCCGCCTCGCGACGCCCCCGCCCAGGGAGTGAGCCCGACGGCGATGGACAGCCGCGATGGCCCGTGCCTAACCTTCCGACATGACACGCCCCGCGACGCCGACCCCCGCCCCGATCGTCGATCCGGCCCTCGTCCGGTCGCGGGCGATCCTGCTGATGCTCGGCGCGGTGCTCTGCTTCACGCTGATGGACGCCACGGCCAAGGCGCTTTCGGTCCGGGTCGGCACCGTTCCGACGCTCTGGGCGCGCTACGCGGGCCAGACGCTCGTGGTGCTGGCGCTCGTGGCGCCGCGGCTCGGCACCGTGCTGCGCACGCGCTACCCGCGTCTGCAGCTGCTTCGCTCGCTCTACCTTCTTGGCGCGACGGCGTGCTTCTTCTTCGGCATCGCGAATATCGGACTTGCCGAGGCCACCGCGATCATGAACGTGAACCCTGTGCTGATCACGCTCGGGGCCGCGCTCTTTCTCGGCGAGCGGATCGGTCCGCGCCGCGCCTTCGGCATCGCGGCGGCGCTTCTGGGCGCGCTCATCGTGATCCGGCCGGGCAGTGCCGTCTTCTCGCCCTTCGCGCTGCTGCCGCTGGGCGCGGCGATCTTCTATTCGGCCTATGCGCTCACCACCCGGTTCGTCGGCCGCGACGAAGACCGCTGGACCTCGCTCGTCTACACCGCGCTCTTCGGCACGGTCGCGCTCAGCCTTGCGGTGCCGTTCTACTGGCAGACGCCCGATGCCCTCTCGCTTCTCCTCATGGTGGCGCTCGCGGGGTTCGGGACGACCGGGCAGCTTCTGCTCATCACCGCGCTGCAGCGGGGCGAAGCGGGAATGCTCGCCCCCTTCGCGTATGCCGGACTGGTCTTCGCGGCGCTCTGGGGCATCCTCTTCTTCGCGGAATACCCCGATGGCTGGACCATCCTGGGCGCGCTTGTGATCGCGGGCGCCGGACTCTATGTCTGGCACCGCGAAACAAGGGCCGCCTGACGGCGGAGCGCCATGCCCCCTGCCCCGCCCCAATCCGACGCCCCCGGCGGAAGCTGGAGCGACTGGCTGACGGACCGGCTGCTGCGCGGTCTGATCGCCGGTGCCCTGCTGCTGCCCTGGACGACGCGAACCCGCCTCATGGGATGGCTCGTGCGTCGGGTGGTGGCACCGCTCGCCGGCTGGCGCGCGCGGGCGCGGGCCAATCTTGCCCATGTCTGGCCGGACATGCCCGAGGCGGAGCGGCGGCGCATCGCCGACGCGGCCGCCGACAATGCCGGGCGCACCATGATCGAGAACTACGACATCGCGGGGCTGAAGGCGCGCGCCGCCGCCGCGCCCATCGGCGGCGAGGGTCTCGCGCTGCTGGAACGCGCCCACGCCGCCGGCGAGCCGGTGCTGCTGGTGACCGGGCATTTCGGCAACCACGAGATCCCGCGCGCCGCGCTGGTGGCGCGCGGCCTGCAGGTGGGCGGCCTCTACCGCCCGATGAAGAACCGCTACTTCAACGATCATTACGCGGCGAACATGCACGCGCTTTCGGGGCCGGTCTTCGAGCAGGGCCGCCGGGGCACGATGGGCCTCGTCCGGCACATCCGCGAGGGCGGCATCGGCGTGCTGCTCTTCGACCTCTATGCCGGGCGCGGCGCGCCGGTGGATTTTCTGGGCAAGCCCGCGCCGACACTGACCTCGGCGGCCGAGATCGCGCTGAAGACCGGGGCTCACGTGATCCCGTTCTTCGGCATCCGCCAGCCCGACGGCCTTCATTTCGAGATCGCGTTCGAGGCGCCGGTGCCCCATGGCGACCCGGTGAAGATGACCCGTGATATGACCCGGCGGCTGGAGGCGCGGGTCCGCGCCGATCCCGGCCAATGGTTCTGGATCCACCGCCGCTGGAAGCCCGAGCGCCAGGCCGCGCGTCAGCGCAAGCGCGCCGCCGCGAGCACCGCGCCCTGATCGTCGCCGTCGCCCGCGTCCTGGACCAGAACCACCACCGGCTGATCTCCGGGCGCCTCCGCCAGAAGCCGAAGGGGTGTCTGCCCGTCCCAGCGTGCCAGCACCGTCCAGCGGGTCACGATGTTGGAATACTCCAGCGTGCGGCCCGCGTTCTCGCCCCGCGTGATCTTCACGGTCGCGTGCGGCCGGTAGCGCACGAAGTGCACCTGCGCCGCGCCCACGGGCGCCACGGCCTCGACCTCGATCGCCACTTTCGCCCCGGCAGCGCGCTCGACGCCCAGCGACACCTTGCGCGGCGCCTCGGCATGGGCGCGGATCAGGTCGATCACGGCCATCGGGCGGGCGCCCATCACGTGGTCGGCGCCGCCCACGATCATCTGCGGCGTGTAGATGGAATTGTGCCCGGCGGCATGGGCGTAAGCCTTTTGCCGCGCGGTGAAGGCGGGCTGCGCGAAGCTGTCCTTCCAGCCGATATAGTCCCAGTAATCGACGTGAAGCGCGAGTGCGATCACGTCGTCGCGCTCTGCCAGATCGGCCAGAAACGCGTCGGCGGGCGGGCAGGAGGAGCATCCCTGCGAAGTGAAGAGTTCGACGACGACCGGGTGCTCGTCGGCCGAGGCCACCGACGCACCCGCCACCAGAACCCAGCCAGCCAGTAGCCATCCGCCGATCCGCCGCATGCCTCGATGCCTTTCTCCGTTACGCCATCCTCGTTCTAGGAGCCGCACCGGGGGTTGGCCAATCACCGTTTTGCGAGAGCTGTCACACGCGCCTTGCGACCAATTGTGCACTATAGTATACAAAGGGTGACGCCGGCCTTGATCGCACCCCTGCCCGGGCGGTAAGCCGGCCGCGAACGCGCCATTCCAGCCATTACCCGAGGAGCTTTCAATGCCCATCACCGTCGGACAGGACAGCGCCGGAACCCGCCGCGAGATCGAGGCGGGCGGCAAGCGGTTTGCCTACTACTCCATTCCCGCGGCCGAGGAGGCCGGGCTGGGCGACTTCTCCCGCCTTCCCGCCGTGCTCAAGGTGGTGCTGGAGAACATGCTCCGCTTCGAGGACGGCAAGACCGTCTCGGTGGACGACATCAAGGCGTTCTCGGCCTGGGCCGAAAAGGGCGGCAAGACCCCGCGCGAGATCGCCTACCGCCCCGCGCGGGTCCTGATGCAGGACTTCACCGGCGTGCCGGCGGTGGTGGACCTCGCGGCGATGCGCGACGGCATCAAGGCGCTTGGCGGCGACCCGCAGAAGATCAACCCGCTGAACCCGGTCGACCTCGTGATCGACCACTCGGTGATGATCGACGAGTTCGGCAACCCGCGCGCCTTCCAGATGAACGTGGACCGGGAATACGAGCGCAACATCGAGCGCTACACCTTCCTCAAATGGGGGCAGAAGGCCTTCGACAACTTCCGCGTGGTGCCGCCGGGCACCGGCATCTGCCACCAGGTGAATCTCGAATACCTGGCCCAGACCGTCTGGTCCGACGCGGACCAGAACGGCGACGAGGTGGCGTATCCCGACACGCTGGTGGGCACCGACAGCCACACCACCATGGTCAACGGGGCGGCCGTCCTCGGCTGGGGCGTGGGCGGCATCGAGGCGGAGGCCGCGATGCTGGGCCAGCCGATCTCGATGCTGATCCCCGAGGTGGTCGGCTTCGAGCTGACCGGCCGCATGATCGAGGGCACGACCGGCACCGATCTCGTGCTCAAGGTGGTCGAGATGCTGCGCAAGAAGGGCGTGGTGGGCAAGTTCGTGGAGTTCTACGGCGAAGGGCTGGATCACCTGCCGCTCGCCGACCGCGCCACGATCGCCAACATGGCCCCCGAATACGGCGCCACCTGCGGCTTCTTCCCGGTCGATGACGAGACGCTGCGCTATCTGCGCCAGACCGGCCGCGAGGAGGCGCGCGTGGACCTTGTGGAAGCCTATGCCAAGGCCAACGGCATGTGGCGCGGGCCCGACTACGCGCCGATCTACACCGACACGCTGACGCTCGACATGGGCACCATCGTGCCCGCCATCTCGGGGCCGAAGCGGCCGCAGGACTACACCACGCTCGACCGCGCCGCGCCGGCCTTCTTCGAGGTCGTCTCGGAGTATCGCGGCGAGGACGAGGGGCTCGAGGCCACCTCCATGGCGTCCGAGGGCCCGGCGCCCGACGCGATGGTCGACCCGCGCAAGGAGGTCTCGGTCGAGGGCGAGGACTACACCCTGCGCGACGGCTCGGTGGTCATCGCCTCGATCACTTCCTGCACCAACACGTCGAACCCCTACGTGATGATCGGCGCGGGGCTCGTGGCGCGCAAGGCGCGCGAACTCGGCCTGACACGCAAGCCCTGGGTCAAGACCTCCCTCGCCCCGGGCAGCCAGGTCGTCTCCGCCTATCTGGAAGCAGCCGGGCTTCAGGAGGATCTGGACGCCATCGGCTTCAACCTCGTGGGCTACGGCTGCACCACCTGCATCGGCAATTCGGGCCCGCTTCAGCCTGAGATTTCCGAGGCGATCACCAAGGGCGACCTCATCGCCACCTCGGTGCTTTCGGGCAACCGCAACTTCGAGGGCCGGATCAGCCCCGACGTGCGCGCGAACTACCTCGCCAGCCCGCCGCTCGTCGTGGTCTACGCGCTCGCGGGCGACATGAACATCGACCTCACGCGGGAGCCCGTCGGCGACGACAAGGACGGCAACCCCGTCTACCTGAAGGATCTCTGGCCCAGCCAGAAGGAGATCGCGGAGCTGGTGGAACGCACGGTGACGCGCGAGGCGTTCCAGACGCGCTACGCCGACGTCTTCGAGGGCGACGACAAGTGGCGTTCGGTGGAGACGACCGACAGCGAGACCTACGACTGGCCGGCAAGTTCCACCTACGTGCAGAACCCGCCCTACTTCCAGGACATGGGCATGGAGCCCGGCACCATCGAGAACATCGAGGGCGCGCGCATCCTCGCGATCCTCGGCGACATGGTGACCACCGACCACATCTCGCCCGCCGGCTCCTTCAAGCCCGACACGCCGGCCGGGCGCTACCTGACCGATCGGCAGGTGGCCCCGCGCGACTTCAACTCCTACGGCTCGCGGCGCGGCAACCACGAGGTGATGATGCGCGGCACCTTCGCCAACATCCGCATCCGGAACGAGATGCTCGACGGGGTCGAGGGCGGCTACACGCTCGGCCCGGACGGCGAGCAGACCTCGATCTACGAGGCCGCCATGGCCTGGCAGGAGAAGGGCGTGCCGCTCGTGGTGATCGCGGGCGAGCAGTACGGCGCCGGCTCGTCGCGCGACTGGGCGGCGAAGGGCACCGCGCTTCTGGGCGTCAAGGCCGTCATCGCCGAGAACTTCGAGCGCATCCACCGCTCGAACCTCGTGGGCATGGGCGTCGTGCCGTTCGAGTTCATGAACGGCGACACACGGCGAACTCTGGAGCTGAAGGGCGACGAAAGCGTCTCGATCGGGGGGCTCGACAGCGTGAGCCCGCAGGCCGAGGTTCCGGCGACGATCACCTACGGCGACGGCACGACGAAGGAGATCACCCTGAAGTGCCGCATCGATACGGCGGTGGAAAAGGAATACGTCGAGAACGGCGGCGTGCTGCACTTCGTGCTCCGGAATCTCGCCGGCGCGGCATGATCCGAAGGGCGGCGCCGGCGACCCGGCGCCGCCACCTGCCCTCCTTACGGGAGCGCGCGGGAAAACCTTTCCTTGACGATTTTCGGGCAGAACCGTCGCCACGGGCGAGGGCGCCATCACGGAAATCACGAATGACACATCGTTTCGCAAACCACCGTTCCGCCCCCGCGCGCGTCCTGCGTCGCGGGGCCATCCCGATGCCGCTTCTCGAGGCGGCATTCCTTCTCACGCTTGTCCTGGTCTCGGCGTTGTGAGGGTCAGTTCCCGGCGATGCCGCCCGCCCGCTCGATGGCCGGGCGGATCGTGCTTTCCAGGATGCTCTCCGTGATCGGTCCGGCGAAGCGCAGGACGATCACGCCGTCGCCGTCGATCACGTAGGTCTCGGGCACGCCGTAAAGCCCCCAGTCGAGCGCCATGCGCCCCGAGGCGTCCGCGCCGATGGCGGCGTAGGGATCGCCCAGCTCCTCCAGGAATCGCAGCGCCTTGCCCGGGTCGTCCTTGTAATTGATTCCGTAGATCGGCACGCCCTCCTCGGCGAGCGTCTCGAGATGCGGATGCTCCACCCGGCAGGGCGCGCACCAGGACGCCCAGTAGTTCACAAGCTTCGCGCCGGGACGGCGCAGCGTGTCGTCATCGAAAAGCGTCTTGTCCCCGAGGTCGCTCACCTGCACGGGCGGGGCCGGTCGCCCTTCCCGCGCGGAGGGCAGCGCGTCGGGGTCTTCGCGGAACATGCCCGCGAAGAACAGCCCCGCCAGCGCGGCGAAGATCACCGGCGGCAGGATCATCATCGGCCTAAGCTTCGCCATCGCGCCGCGCCTCCAGCTTGTCGAGATCGGCCTTCACGCGCCGCGCGCGCCTCAGGCTCAGCCAGACCAGCGCCGCGAGGAGCAGAAGGCTCCCGCCATAGGAGCCCAGCACCGCGGCCGCGTATTTTCCGAGATCGGGCATCATGCCATCCGCTCCCGCGCGATGAGCGCCTTCGCCCGGCGCGCGCGGATCTCGGTGCGCGTGCGCAGCAGCAGAAGCGCCACGAACAGAAGCACGAACCCGGCGATGCAGACGAGAAGCGGCAGGTAGAAGACGTCGTGCACGTTCTCCTCGGCGTCGAGCGAGAGCGACGCGCCCTGGTGCAGACCCTGGTTCCAGAAGAGCACCGCGTAGCGCGACAGAAGCGCGAAGACCGAGCCCACGAGGCACAGCACCGAGGTGAGGTCCGCCGCCGTGTCCGGGTTGTCCACCGCCTCCCAGAGCGCGACGTAGCCGAGGTAGAACAGGAACAGGACAAGGAACGAGGTGAGTCGCGGATCCCACGCCCACCAGGTACCCCACATCGGCTGCCCCCAGAGCGCGCCCGTCAGAAGCGCGATCACCGTCATGACGAGGCCCACGGGGGCCGCGGCCTTCGCCGCCAGCGCCGAGACGTGGTGCCTGCGGATCACCCATACCAGAGAGGCCGCCAGCATCATGATCCAGATGTTGATCGCCATGAGCGCGGCCGGAACGTGCAGGTAGATGATCTTCACCGTCGATCCCTGGCGGAAATCATCGGGCGTGAAGAAGAACCCCCAGACAAGACCCACGGCAAGGCAGATCGCCGCCCCCCAAGACACCCAGGGCAGCAGCCATCCCGACAGCCGCAGGAATTTCACGGGGTTCGCCCACTCCCACATCGACCGGCTCGCGCGCTGTTCCATCGTCCTCCCTCTCGTCGCGCCTGATCTAGTCGCTGCCGGCGCCGGGCGCAATTCACATCAGCGCAGGTTGATCCTGACTACCGCGGCAGAGGCGAAAGGCAAAAGCGCGATGGTGCCGCAGGTCAGCCCGGCCAGAAGCGCGGCCGGGGTCGCGACGGCAAGGCCCTCGGCCCCGCGGCGCGCCACTTCCGCCCCGAAGATCAGCGTGGGCACGTAAAGCGGCAGCACGAGAAGCGACAGCAGAAGCCCGCCGCGCTTGATCCCGACCGTCAGCGCCGCACCGAAGGTGCCGATCACCGACAGCGCGGGCGTGCCGAGCGCGAGCGAGACCACCAGCCACAGATACCCCCCGGGCGCGAGGTTCATCAGAACGCCGAGGGCCGGCGCGGCCAGCACCAGCGGCAGCCCCGTGGTCAGCCAGTGCGCCAGCGCCTTGACCGACACCAGCGCCTCGAGCGGCAGGGGGGCCGTGGCCAGCAGATCGAGGCTGCCATCCTCCCAGTCGAGCGCGAAGATCCGGTCGAGCGACAGCAGGCAGGCCAGCAGCGCGCCCACCCAGAGGATGCCCGGCGCGATCCGCGCGAGAAGCGCGGTATCCGGCCCGACCCCGAAGGGCACGAGGACGGTGACGATCAGGAAGAAGGCGAGGCCGAGGCCGAACCCCCCGCCCGCGCGGATCGCAAGTTTCAGGTCGCGGGCCAGAAGCGCGATCACAGGAACGCCTCGTCCTCGGCCGCGGCGCGCGGCCGCGCTTTCAGCGGGGTGACGTCCAGCACCTGCGCCTCGAGCCCGAGATCGATATGCGTGGCGATGAGCACCGCGCCGCCCTGCCCGAGATGGGCGCGCACCGCCTGCGCGAAAAGCCCCACCGAGGCCATGTCGAGCGACACGGTGGGCTCGTCCAGCGCCCAGACCGGCCGGCCCGTGACCAGCAGCCGCGCAAGCCCCAGCCGGCGCTTCTGCCCAGCCGAAAGCGCGCCCGCCGGCCGCTCTGCCAGCGCCTCGAGGTCGAAGGCGGCCAGCGCCGGGGCGATATCGCCGGTGCCGAAGACGCGCGCCCAGAAGGCGAGGTTCTCGGTCACCGTGAGCGTGGTCTTCAACCCGTCGGCGTGGGCCGCGTAGGCGATGGCGTCCGGCGCGGCCTCGATGCGCCCCTCGAGCGGCGGCTGAAGCCCCGCCACCGTGCGCAGAAGCGTGGTCTTGCCGGACCCGTTCGGCCCGCGCAGCACCAGCGCCCCGCCCGGGGCGAGCGTGAAGGACACGTGCTCCAGCACGGGCACGCCGCCGCGGGAGACCGCAAGATCGTGGACGGACAACAACATGACCCGGGCCTTAGCCCATCGCCCCGGCGGGGGAAAGGCGGGACGGCACCGCGCCCCTGCCCGATGTCGATGGGCCGCGCGGATGCGAGCCGGGGCTCACGAAGGCGCCCCCGGCCCCCTCAGACCGGCAGCGCGGCGAGCGCGATGCGCCTGCCCTCCGACAGGAGCACGTTGAAGCTTCGGCAGGCGGGCCCCGTGGCCATCACCTCGACCCCGATGCCGGCCTCCTCGAGCCGGGCGCGCAGATCGGCGGGGATGTGGGCGATCTCCGCACCGGTGCCGACGAAAAGCACATCCACGTCGCCCGCCAGCGCAAGAAGGCTCTCGTGGTCGTCGTATCCGCCCCAGGACGCCGCGCCGCGGTGGCTCAGAAGAAGCGGGCCCTCGCGCGCCTCCCCGCCCACGCGGAAGAAGCCGGGGCCGTAGCCGTCCACCGGCACGGCATCGGTGTAGACCACTTCGTTGAGGCGCATCTCGGACCTCCCTCAGCCGTCGAAGAGCGGGGCTCCGGTTATCACGGCAAGCGCGATCACGCCATAGGCCGCGCCCCGGAAGAGCCGTTCGCGGGCGGGATCGAAGAGCCACTGGCCCAGAAGCGTGGTGACGAAATAGGGCACGGCCAGCAACGCGGCGAGCCAGACCGTCGCCGCGCCGCCCCCCAGCCCCCGCAGCGACAGGTTGGCCACGATCACCACGTCGAGCGCCGCGAGAAAGAGGATGGTGTTGGCGCGCACGGCCTGCGCTGCGCGGGTCGAGGCGAGGTAGAACAGGATCACCACCGGCCCGGTCAGCCCGGTCATCCCGCCCACGACGCCGGCGCCCCCCCCGATCGCGGCAAGGCCCGGCGCGCGAAGCCGCGCGTGGTAGCGCCATCCCGTTGCCACGGCGGCGAGTGTCGTCGCCGCGATACCCGTGACGAGCCAGCGCAGCGTGGTTTCCGGCAGCACGCCCAGCGCCCAGACGCCGGCGGGCACGGTCACCGCAGCGCAAAGCGCAAGCACACCCACCTCGCCCCGGTCGGCCTCGCCCCAGGCCCGCGGCAAAAGCGCCCCGGTGCTTGCCAGCCCGGTGAGCGCGATCAGCAGCACGACCTGCGAGAGCGGCAGGAAAAGCCCCGCGACGGGCACGAAGATCAGTGCGGTGCCGAAGCCGGTGAAGCCGCGGACGAGCCCGGCGACGGCGATCGTGAGAGCGAGCCAGGCCGCGCCGGGGGTCGCGAGCGCGGCCCAGAGGCCCTCAGGCATCCACGTCGGAGAACTGCGTTCCGGCGGAGGCGTCGGGCTTCGACCAGTCGCGCTTCACCCCGAGGACGAGGAGGATCGTCGAGGCCACGAAGATCGAGGAATAGGTGCCGACGACCACGCCCCAGATCATCGCGAAGACGAAGCCGCGGATCACGTCGCCGCCGAGGACGAAAAGCGAGATCAGCGCGAGCAGCGTCGTCACCGAGGTCATGAAGGTGCGCGAAAGCGTCTCGTTGATGGAAAGGTTCAGCACCTCCCGCAACGGACGCTTCTTGTATTTCATCAGGTTCTCGCGCACCCGGTCGAAGACGACCACCGTGTCGTTGAGCGAATAGCCCACGATGGTCAGCAGCGCCGCGATGATCGCGAGGTCGAACCTGATCTGCAATTCCGAGAAGATGCCGATGGTCAGAATCACGTCGTGGATGAGGGCGGCGACGGCGCCCAGGGCGAACTGCCACTCGAAGCGCAGCCATATGTAGACGAGCACCGCGCCGATGGCGAGCATCACCGCGATGATCGCGGTCCTGATCAACTCTCCGGAGACCTTGGGGCCGACCGATTCCACCGACACGAACTGGATGTCCGGCGCGACCGTCCGAAGCACGCCGCGCACCTCCTCCACGACCGCGGCGGAAACGCTTTCCTCGCCCTCCTGCGCTGCGAGGCGGACCATCGCGACGTTCTGGTCGGGGCCGAAGGTCGGATCGAAAACCTCCGATATCGCGACATCTCCCAGGTTCAGCCGCTGCAGCGCGTCGCGGTAGGCGCCCACGTCGACGGGCTGGGCCGACTCGGTCCGGATCGTCGTGCCACCGCGGAAATCGATGCCGTAGTTCAGGCCCTGGAGCAGAAAGGAGGCGATGGCGACGACGACCAGGAGCCCCGAGATCCCGAGCCACAGCTTCGGCCGTCCGAAGAAGTCGAAATTCGTGTCCTGGGGGACCAGTTTCAGCCGCATCGTCAGACCTCCAGCGTCTTGGGTCGGCGACGCTCGAACCACATCACCACCAGCAGGCGGGTGACGAAGATCGCCGTGAACACCGAGGTGAGGATGCCGAGGCCGAGCGTGATCGCGAAGCCGCGCACGGGCCCCGACCCCATCACGTAAAGGATGAGCGCGGTGATGAAGGTGGTGATGTTGGCGTCCACGATCGCCGAAAGCGCCTTTTCGTAGCCCAGCTCGATGGCCCGCGCCGGGCCCTTGGCGGTGCGAAGCTCCTCCCGGATGCGCTCGAAGACGAGCACGTTGGCGTCCACCGCCATGCCCACGGTCAGCACGATCCCGGCAATGCCGGGCAGCGTCAGCGTCGCGCCGATCAGCGACAGCAGCCCGAAAATGAGACCGATGTTGAGAATGAGCGCCACGTTGGCGAAAAGCCCGAAGAGTCCGTAGGACAGCCCCATGAACACCAGCACCGCGGCGAACGCCACCATGGTCGCGATCCGCCCGGCCTCGATGGAGTCGGCGCCGAGCTCGGGGCCGATCGTGCGCTCCTCGAGGAACTCGAGACCCGCGGGCAGCGCGCCCGCGCGCAGCAGCACGGCGAGATTGGTGGACTCCTCGACCGTGAAGTCGCCGGTGATGATGCCCGATCCGCCGGGAATGTGGCTCTGGATCACGGGGGCGGAGATCACCTCCCCGTCGAGCACGATGGCGAAGGGGTTGCCGATATTCTGCGCGGTGTAGTCACCGAACTTGCGCGCGCCGGTCGGGTTGAAGCGGAAATTCACCGCCGGGCGCCCGTTCTGATCGAAGGCGGGCTGCGCGTCCACCAGCTCCTCGCCGGTGACGACGGGCGCGGACTCCAGGTTGTAGAAAACACCCTCCTCGTCCAGCGAGGGCAGGATCTCGTTGCCGATGCCCGGAGGCTCGCCGGGATCGGCGTTTCGACTGACCACCGGCTGGAAGGTCAGAAGCGCCGTGGTGCCGATGATCTCCTTGAGCTCCGCGGCCGAGCCGATGCCGGGAACCTGGATCAGGATGCGCTCCGCGCCCTGTCGCTGGATGGTCGGCTCGCGGGTGCCCACCTCGTCGATGCGGCGGCGGATGATCTCGAGCGCCTGGCGCACCGTGCGATCGTCGGTGGCGCGTTTTTCAGCCTCCGAGAGCGTCACCACGATCTCGTCGCCCTCGCCGCGCACCTCCAGGTCCTGCGCGCCCGTGCCGGCAAGCGACGTGACCGGGCGGGCGAGCCCGCGCGCGACCTGCAGCGCGCGCGCCATGCCGTCGGGCTCGGAGATGCGCACGCGCAACTCGTCGGGCGCGGAAGGCTGCAGGCGGATCGTGCCCACGGTATCGCGCTCGTCGCGCAGCGCGTCGCGCATCTCGGGCCAGAGCGACTCCATCCGGCTTTCGTAGACGTCCCCGACCTGAACCTCGGCCAGTAGATGCGCACCGCCGCGCAGGTCGAGGCCGAGATTGACGATGCCGGAGGGCAGCCACGACGGCCAGAGCCCCGCCTCGGCCTCCAGCCGCGGCGTCGCGCCCTCGCGCTCGATGGTGGCGACCGCGTCGTTACGGGTCTCCACCCGCTCGTAGAACAGGTTCGGCATGGCCAGAAGCAGTCCGGTGGCCACGACGAGCCAGATCAGGACGCGCTTCCAGAGATCGAACTGGAGCATTTCGCGGACCTTTCGTCCGGGGCCGCGGTCAGGACCCCGAGGGCTCGGTCTTGCTGAGGACCTGCGCGATGGTGTTCTGGACGACGCGCACGCGCACGCCTTCGGCCAGTTCGACCTCGATCTCGTTGTCGTCCTTGACCTTGGTGATCTTGCCGATCAGCCCGCCCTGCGTGACCACCAGGTCGCCGCGGCGCAGGTTCTCCACCATTTTCTGGTGTTCCTTCATGCGCTTCTGCTGCGGGCGGATCAGCAGGAAGTACATGATCGCGAAGATCAGAATCAGCGGCAGAATCTGGGCAAATGCGCTCGCACCGTCCATCGGGGACTCCCTTGATAAGTGGCGGGGCGTCCCCGCGAGATCTGGCGCGAACCTATGGGGCGGGCGCCGGGTTTGCAAGACGCGCCCGGACGCTTGCGGGCGCGCCTGACCCGACGCTAGGCTCGCCTGGCCCGACACCCTTCACAAGGAGCGCAAGGATGCGCGCGCCGCTCCGCCTCGCCACGCTTTGCCTCGCGCTATGGGCCCCGCTGCCGGGCGGGGCAGAGAGCGCGCTTCCGCCGCTGGCCGACGCCGGCGGGCCCGCCTGGCACGCGGTCGGACGCGTCAATGTCGCGGGGTTCGACCGCCGCAGGATCTGCACGGGAACACTGGTGGCGCCCGACCGGGTGGTGACCGCCGCGCATTGCGTGCCGCGGCGCGACGGGCGCCCGGTGCCGCTCGGCGATCTGCATTTCGTCGCGGGCTGGCACAAGGGCGCCCATGCGGGCCACGCGCGGGCCGTGGCCGTTCACCTGCATCCGCGCTGGCGCGGCACCGGCCGGAGCGAGCTCGCCGCGGACATCGCGGTGATCCGGCTCGACGCGGCGCTCGAAGTTGCGCCACTGGGCTTCGGGGCGGCCGGCCGGCCGAACGGCGGGCGCGCGATCCTGGGATATCAGGCCAGCCGCCCCCACACGCTCGGCGGGCGTACCGGCTGCGGCGGCGTCGCGGTCGCGCCGGGGCACATGCGGCTCGATTGCGCGGCCGCGCCCGGCGCCTCCGGCGGGCCGGTGCTCGAGCGGCACGGCGACGCCTGGCGCGTGGTGGGCGTCGTCTCGGGCGGCGCGCCGCCGCGCACCCATGCCGCGCCGCTCGACCGGTGGGCGCTGGGGCACCTCGCCCGCCCGCGCTGAACCGGCCGGCCCCGGGCCCTTACGTCGGCGGCGGAATTGTTCCATAACCCGCCCCGACCAGGACGAGTCGCAAGAGGGACCGATGCACGACATCCGCTTCATCCGCGAGGCGCCCGACGCCTTCGACGCGGCGCTTGCCCGGCGCGGGGCGGCCCCCGTCGCCGCGACGCTGCTGGAGCTTGACGAGGCGCGGCGCGCCGCCATCACCGCCGCCGAACAGGCGCAGGCCGAGCAGAACCGCGCCTCCAAGGAGGTGGGCCGCGCCAAGGCCGCGGGCGACGAGGCGGAATTCGAACGCCTGCGCGCCCTCGTCGCCGAGAAGAAGGACGAGGTGGCCGCGATGCAGGCCCGCGCGCGGGCCAAGGACGAGGCGCTGGCCGAGCTTCTCGCCGAGATCCCGAACCTGCCGCTCGACGACGTGCCCGACGGCGCCGACGAGGACGACAACGTCGAGATCCGCCGCTGGGGCGCGCCGCGCGCCCTCGACTTCACGGCGAAGGAGCATTTCGAGATCGCGGGCGTCGCGCGCGGAATGGATTTCGAGACCGCCGCGAAGCTCTCCGGCGCGCGCTTCGTGGTGCTTTCGGGGGCGGTGGCGCGGCTGCACCGCGCGCTCGCGCAGTTCATGATCGACGTCCATGTCGAGGAGAACGGCCTCACCGAAACCTGGACGCCCGTGCTCGTGCGCGAGGAGATGATGTTCGGCACCGGGCAGCTTCCGAAATTCGGCGAGGACAGCTACCGCACCGAGGATGGCTGGTGGCTCGTGCCCACCGCCGAGGTCACGCTCACCAACATCGTCAACGGCCAGATCGTGGACGAGGCCACCCTGCCCCGCCGCTTCGTGGCCCATACCCAGTGCTTTCGCTCGGAGGCGGGAAGCGCCGGCAAGGACACGGCGGGCATGCTGCGCCAGCACCAGTTCGAGAAGGTCGAGATGGTCTCGGTCACGCATCCCGACGCCTCGCTCGACGAGCATGCGCGCATGACCCGCTGCGCCGAGGACATCCTGGAACGTCTCGGCCTGCCCTACCGCACCGTCGTGCTTTGCACCGGCGACATGGGCTTCGGCGCGAAGAAGACCCACGACATCGAGGTCTGGCTTCCCGGCCAGGACCGCTACCGCGAGATCAGCTCCGTCTCGGTCTGCGGCGACTTCCAGGCGCGGCGGATGAACGCGCGCTTCCGTCCCGAGGGCGGCGGCAAGCCCGGCTTCGTGCACACCCTGAACGGCTCCGGCCTCGCGGTCGGGCGCACGCTGATCGCGGTGCTGGAAAACGGCCAGCAGGCCGACGGATCGGTGGTGCTGCCCGAGGCGCTCGCGCCCTATCTCGGCGGACGCGGGAGGCTCACGACCGACGGCACGCTCGCCTGAGCCGCACGCCCCGCCGGCCGCGCGCCTTGCTGCCCGTCAGGCGAGCGCCTTGCCCAGCCGTGGCAGCCGCGCCTTCCTGAGAAGCGGGCGGATCTCCCAGCGTCCGTGCTCGGACAGCGCCTCGGCCCGGGCGCGCACGGCCTCCGCCGCCTCCGCCACCATGGCGGGGTCGGCCTTCCAGAAGCCAAGAAGAAACCCGTCGGGATCCGCGCGGGAGAGCCCCTCCTCTGCCAGCAGGCCGCGCGGAAAATCGGCCGCGTTCATGGTGACGATCGCGTCCGCCGAGCCCGCGATGGCGGCGGCAAGAACGTGGATGTCCGACGGGTCCGGCAGCCAGAGCCGCGCCTCGAGCGAACTGCCCGGCGCGATCTCGGCGTCCGGCCAGGCCGCACGCAGAAGCGCGATCTCCGCCCGCGCCTGCGCCTCGCCGCCGGGCCCGAGCTTCGCCGCGGCGCGCGCCCATTCCTCGAGGATGCGCGCGGACCAGAGCGGGCGGAACCCGCCGCGCGCCGCCACGCCGAACAGAAGCTCGCGCATCACCGTGGGATAGAGCACGTTGGCGTCGAGCAGCGCCCTCACAGCCGGAACGCCAGCGCCTTGAGATAGCCGCTCTCGGCCAGCATCGGGTGCTGGGGATGATCGGGGCCGGCAAAGCCAGTTCGGATCAGCTGCGCGGCGCGTCCCGCGCGCCCGATGCCGCGCAGCGAGGCGCGGCGGAAGCGCGCGAGATCCGCGGCGTGAGAGCACGAACACAGCACCAGGAAGCCGCGCTCCGCCACCAGCGGTGCGGCGAGCCGCGCGACGCGCTCATAGGCGCGAAGCCCCGCGTCCAGCGCAGGTTTCGACGGCGCGAAGGCGGGCGGATCGCAGACGACGAGATCGAAGCGCGCGCCCTCTTGCCCGAGCGCGGTCATCACCTCGAATGCATCGCCCTGCCGGATGCCGAGGCGGTCACCCAGGCCCGAGGCACGCGCCCCGGCCTCGGCAAGCGCGAGCGCCGGGGCCGAGCCGTCGACCGCAAGCGCCTCCGCCGCGCCCTGCGCGAGCGCGGCGAGGCCGAACCCGCCCACATGCGAGAAGACGTCGAGCACACGGCCGTTACCCGCAAGCCGGGCGGCGAAAGCCTGATTGTCGCGCTGGTCGAAATAGAGCCCCGTCTTTTGCCCGCCGGTGAGGTCCGCCATGTAGGTGGCGCCGTTCATCGGCACCTCCACCGGTCCCTCGGGCGGGGTACCGCGAAGCACTTCCGGCAGGTCGTCGAGCCCCTCGAGCGCGCGCGCCCGGCCGCCCGCGTTCTTCAGCACCGTCGTCACGCCGGTGACCTCCACCAGCGCCTCGACCAGCGCGGGCAGATGCGCCTCGGCCCAGGCGGCGTTCGGTTGCACCACCGCGATATCCCCGAAGCGGTCGATCACCACGCCGGGCAGGCCGTCGCCCTCGGCGTGGGCAAGGCGGTAGAAAGGGGCGTCGTAGAGCCGCGCGCGCAACGCCTGCGCCCGCGCGATCCGCGCGGCGACCCAACCCGCGTCCACCCGCGCCGCCGGATCGGCGTCGAGCACGCGGGCCATGATCTTCGAGACCGGGTTGATGGCGACAAGAGCGACGGGCGCGCGCGCCGCGTCCTCCAGCACCGCGACGGTGCCGGGCGACAGGGCGCGGGTGCGCCGGTCGGTCACGAGGTCGTCCGCGTAGACCCAGGGAAACCCGTGCCGCAGCGCGCGGGCGTCGGCCTTGGGCTTCAGCCGGACGACGGGAAGATCGGAACCATTCATGCCGCCGCCATAGCCCGACAATGCGGAAAGCGGAAGCGTCCGCGTGCGCGACACTGCCCTTCCGCGGGACGAAAGGACCGGCGGCCCGGAAGGTGCGGGCAAGGCCGCGTCGAGACGGGCGTACAGCCTGCCGATCAGCCCGCAGGCCAGGGCGAGGTCGCCTCGCCGAGCGTCACCGCGGTCTCGGTATCCTCGCCGCCGCGCTGGCGCCTCAGGCCCTCCGCGGCGCAGAGCCGGTCCGCCTCGCCGACGCTCATCCCCTCGGGCCGGTCGACCGACCGGTCCCAGTCCACGCGCTCGCGCGTGTAAAGCTGGCACGTCACCGGGCCATGGGACGTGGACAGTACCACCGGAATCGATTCCAGGTTCTGCGGCGAAATCGTGCACCCGGCCAGCGCGGCCACGATCGCCATACCTGCGATTTTCGAACTCATATCAAACCTCTTCGTGCAAACTCTATCCCAAGTCCTTCGGCTCTGGACCTTGCCGCCGGGCGACGCGGCGGTGCTGCGCCCGTCACGCGCGCCCCTTCTGCTTCCGGACGCCCATGGCGCGGCCTGTCCCGCAACCAGCAATCCAACGCCGCCCCGCTAGAAGTTTGTCGTTCCGGTCCGATCGGGAAACCCAAGAGAGAGCCGAAGTGACCGGCTGACGAGGCGCCTTTGGCTTTCCGATACAGCGCTTTCGCCGCCCGATCAATCTTGGGGCGCGTTTTCCGCTTGGCAGGCAGGCGTTTCATCCCCCCTGATTGCGGGATCTTCGAGCTTCGCAATTCAGGGTGGCGCAGCAATCGGACAGGCGTCTTCCGCCGGGGTCCGGGGCTCCCTCCTCCGCGGCGCAAGCAGGTTGTTAGCGCTAAACCGGGTTGCTAGATTAAGGGGCAGAGGAGTTTCATGGCACTCGATCCGACGATCCACCGCGTCACCGAACGTATCCGCGCGCGCTCCGCCGCGACGCGACGCGATTACCTCGACCGCATGCGCCGCGCCGCCGAGGACGGGCCGCGCCGGGCGCACCTGTCCTGCGGCAACCAGGCCCACGCCTATGCCGCGAGCGGTGCGGACAAGGACAGCCTTGCCGGCCACCGCGCGCCCAATCTCGGGATCGTCACCGCCTACAACGACATGCTTTCGGCCCACCAGCCCTTCGAGCGCTTTCCCGACCTGATCCGGGAGGCCGCGCGGGCGGCGGGCGGCACGGCGCAGGTGGCCGGCGGCGTGCCGGCCATGTGCGACGGCGTCACCCAGGGCCAGTCGGGGATGGAGCTCTCGCTCTTCTCGCGCGACGTGATCGCGCTCGCCGCGGGGGTGGCGCTTTCGCACAACACCTTCGACGCGGCCGCCTATCTGGGCGTCTGCGACAAGATCGTGCCGGGGCTCGTGATCGCCGCGGCGACCTTCGGCCACATCCCCGGCGTCTTCATGCCGGCGGGCCCGATGACGAGCGGGCTGCCCAACGACGAGAAGGCGCGCGTGCGCCAGCGCTTCGCCGCGGGCGAGATCGGCCGGGAGGAACTCATGCGCGCCGAGATGGCCTCCTATCACGGGCCGGGCACCTGCACCTTCTACGGCACCGCCAACTCCAACCAGATGCTGATGGAGGTGATGGGGCTGCACCTGCCCGGCGCGAGTTTCGTGAACCCGGGCACGCCGCTCCGCGAGGCGCTGACCCGGGCGGCGACCGAGCGCGCGCTCGGGATCACCGCGCTCGGCGACGCCTACACGCCGGTCTGCGACGTGCTCGACGAGCGCGCTTTCGTGAACGGGATCGTGGGCCTGATGGCCACCGGCGGCTCCACCAATCTCGTCATCCATCTGCCCGCCATGGCGCGCGCGGCGGGGGTTCTGCTGGAACTCGAGGATTTCGACGAGATCTCGCAGGTCACGCCGCTCATGGCGAAGGTCTACCCGAACGGGCTGGCCGACGTGAACCATTTCCATGCCGCGGGCGGGCTGGCCTACCTGATCGGCGAACTGCTCGACGCGGGGCTGCTGAACGAGGACGTCACCACCGTGGCCGGGCCGGGGCTTGCCCGCTACACCGAGGAGCCGAAGCTCGTGGACGGGCGCCTCGCCTGGCAGGCCGGTCCGCGCGAAAGCCAGAATGCGCGCATCCTGCGCCCCGCCGCCGATCCCTTCCAGCCCACGGGCGGGCTCCGGCGGCTTTCGGGCAATCTGGGCACGGGCATCATCAAGGTCTCCGCGGTGGCCGAGGACGTGCAGACGATCGAGGCGCCTGCACGCGTGTTCGACGACCAGGAGGACGTGAAGCGGGCCTTCCGCGCGGGCGCCCTTACCGAGGATTGCGTGGTGGTCGTGCGCCACCAGGGTCCGCGCGCCAACGGGATGCCCGAGCTGCACGGGCTCACGCCGACGCTGTCGGTGCTGCTCGACCGGGGCCTGAGAGTCGCGCTGGTGACCGACGGGCGCATGTCGGGAGCGTCGGGGAAGGTGCCCGCGGCGCTTCACGTGAGCCCCGAGGCCGCCGCGGGCGGGCCGCTCGCGCGGCTGCGCGACGGCGATATCCTGCGGCTCGACGCGCGGGCGGGACGGCTCGAGGCGCTGGTCGATGACCTCGACGCGCGCGCGCCCGCCCTGCCGGACAGGCCGGGCAGCGCCCAGGGCACCGGGCGCGAACTCTTCGAGCTGTTCCGCCGCAGCGTGGGCGCGGCGGGCGAGGGGGCCGGCGTGGTGGTGTGATGCGGCGCGGTGCGCCATGGGGGCGCTGCCCCCGCCGCGCCTTCGGCGCGACTCCCCCGGAGTATTTCCGCCAAGAAGAAGGAGCCGGGCCATGACGGACGACCGCGCGCGTTCGAAAGACATCGCCGCGCTTTGCGCCCGAGCGCCGGTGATCCCGGTGCTCGTCGTGACGGACGCGCGGACCGCGCGTCCGCTCGCCCGGGCGCTGGTGGCGGGGGGGCTTCCCGTGCTCGAGGTGACGCTTCGCACGCCGGCGGCGCTCGACGCGATCGCCGAGATCACGGCGGTTCCGGGGGCCGCGGTGGGCGCGGGCACGCTGCTGTCACCGGGCGACGTGGCCGCGGCGCGGGCGGCGGGCGCGGTCTTCGGGGTCTCGCCCGGGGCGACGGACAGGCTGCTCGACGCCTGCGAGGACGCGGGCCTGCCGCTGCTTCCGGGCGCGGCCACGGCGAGCGAGGCGATGGCGCTTCTGGAGCGGGGCTATTCGGTGCAGAAATTCTTCCCCGCCGATGCCGCCGGGGGCACGGCTGCGCTGCGCGCGCTGGCCGGCCCGCTGCCGCAGGTCGGCTGGTGTCCCACGGGCGGGATCACGGCCGGGACCGCGCGCGACTATCTTTCCCTGCCCAACGTGGTTTGCGTGGGCGGAAGCTGGCTGGCCCCGGCCGCCCGGGTCGCGGCGGAGGATTGGGCCGGGATCGAGGTGCTGGCCCGGGCGGCCGCGACGCTCTAGCCCGCTCCGCCACGGTCGCGCCCGCGCCAGCCCCCGCGCCGGCGCGGGGGCGCGGCCGCGTCCCGCCCCTCGGTCAGCACACGGGTCATCGGGTGGTCCGGCGCGCCATCGCCGTGCCGCGCCAGGAGTTCGGCCAGCAGCGCGCGCGGGTCGGCCTCCATCGGCACGCCGAGCGCCCAGTCCAGGAAGATCGAGCGGCACTCTTCATAGGTGATGCCCTCGATGCGGTAGGCCTCCCGGACAAGGCCCTTCGGGTCGGCGGAATCTCGTGTCATCGGTCTTTCTCCGTGTCCGCGGGCAGGTGCGCGTCGATCACGGCCGCGGCCCGCTCCGTCACCTCGCCGAGGCGGCCGGAGAGTGCCTCGAGCCCCTCGATCCCCGTCAGGCGCGCGAGCAGCGCCGCGCCGCCCTCGCCGATGCGGTCATCGGCGAGCGGCCCCTCGCTCAGCAGCTTGGACGCGATCTGCACCTGCCAGCAGAGCGTCCAGGCCTCTTCCAGCGTTTCGGCGCCCGCCCCGTCGAGCCAGCCCGCGGCGACCGCGGCGGCAAGCCCGTCACGGGGCACGCGGGACGGCTCGTCCCCGATCAGCGCGCCGGCCTGGGCGACGAGTTCCACGTCCTGCAGCCGCCCCGGGCCGATCTTGGCGTCCCAGGGGCCCTCGGGGGACTTGGCCTCGGCGATGCGTGCGCGCATTCGCGCGGCCTCGCGCAGCACGGTGTCGCGGTCCTCGCGGCCCAGAAGGCTCTCGCGGAACGCCTCCACCTCTTCGGAGAGCGCCGCGTCCCCCGCCACGGCCCGCGCCCGCGTGAGCGCGAGATGTTCCCAGACCCACGCCTCCTCGCGCTGGTAGGACCGGAAGCTCTGCCAGCTCGTGGCCACGGGGCCCTGCTTGCCCGAGGGGCGCAGGCGCATGTCCACCTCGTAGAGCCGGCCCTCGGCGGTCTGGGCGCTCACCGCGGTCACGAGCGCCTGGGTAAGGCGCGCGTAGTAGGCGCGCGCGGAGAGCGGGCGGCGGCCCTCGGACTGCTCCACCCCGTCGGCGTCGTAGATCACGATGAGGTCGAGATCCGAGGTGGGCGCCATGCGCGCGGCGCCGAGCGAGCCCATGCCGAGCACCATCGCGCCGCGTCCGGGCGGGGCCCCGTGCTTGGCCGCGAACTGCTCCACGACCGCGGGCCAGAGCGCGCGCAGGGCGGCCTCGGCCAGAGCGGCATAGTGCTGCCCGGCCTCGACGCAGCCCGCCTGCCCGCGCAGAAGATGCACGCCCACGCGGAAATGCACCTCATGCGCCCAGCGGCGGGCGGCATCGAGCTTGCGCTCGTAGTCGTCCTCGCGCGCGAGGCGGGTCGCGAGATCGCGGCTCAGCTCCTCCACGCCCGGGATCGGCGCGAAGAAGTCGCCGGCGATCACCGCGTCGAAGACCCCGGCATGGCGCGAAAGGTGACGCGCCAGCGCCGGCGCGGTGCCCGCAATGTCCACCAGCAGGTCGATCAGATGCGGGTTGGCCTCGAACAGCGAGAAAAGCTGCACCCCCGCCGGCAGCCCCGCGAGGAAGCCGTCGAAGGCGGCCAGCGCCTCCTCGGGCCGCGCGGTGCGCGCGAGGCGACCGAGGATTTCGGGGCGGAGCCGCTCGAAGATGGCCATGGCGCGATCGGATCGCAGCGCCGGGTAGCTCGGCCAGCGCGCCGTGACGCTGGCGTCGATCTCGGGCGTGTCCGCGTCGGCGGCCGGGGGCGCGGCGTCGGGCGCGAAGAACCCCTCGGTCAGTTCGTGCACCTCCGTCAGCCGCTCGGTCAGGTCGCGGCGAAGCGCCTGCGCCTCCTGCCCCATCAGGGCGGCGAGCCGGTCGAAGCCCGCGTCCGAGCGCGGCAGCGCGTGGGTCTGGGCGTCGTGGATCATCTGCACCCGGTGCTCCACCTCGCGGTGGGCGCGGTAGTGGCGCGCCAGCGTCCGGGCCACCTCGTCCGGCACCCAGCCCTTCGCGGCCAGCACCTCGAGTCCGGCCACGGTGCCGCGCACCCTGAGGGCCGGGTCGCGCCCGCCGGCGATGATCTGGCGCGTCTGGGTGAAGAACTCGATCTCGCGGATGCCGCCCCGGCCGAGCTTCATGTCGTGGCCGGGCAGCGTGATCGGCCCGTTGAGGCCCTTGTGCTCGCGGATGCGCAGCCGCATCGCATGGGCGTCCTCGATGGCGGCGAAGTCGAGGTGGCGGCGCCAGACGAAGGGCCTGAGCGTCTCGAGAAACCTTTCGCCCGCGTCGAGGTCGCCCGCGGCGGGGCGGGCCTTGACGTAGGCCGCACGCTCCCACGTGCGCCCGAGACTCTCGTAATAGGTCTCGGCCGCGGCCATGCTCAGCACCACGGGCGTCACCGACGGGTCGGGGCGAAGCCGCAGGTCGGTGCGGAAGACGTAGCCCTCGGCGGTGTTGTCCGACAGCGTTCGCGTCATCGCCCGGACGGCGCGCACCAGCGCGGCGCGCGCCTCCATCACGTCGTCTTCCGGGTAGCGGGTCTCGTCGAAAAGGCAGACCAGGTCGATGTCGGAGGAATAGTTCAGCTCGTGCGCCCCCATCTTGCCCATGGCGAGCGCGACGAGGCCCCCCGCCGTCGGGACGGCGTCCTCGTCCTGTCCGGGCAGCTTGCCTCGGCGGATCTCGCGGCCCACCGCGGCCTCCATCGCGCGCTGGCAGGCGAGATCGGCGAAATCGGTAAGCGTTCCGGTGACCTTTTCCAGCGGCCAGACCCCCGCGAGATCCGCAAGCGCCAAGAGAAGCGCCACGCGCCGCTTGCCTTGTCGAAGCGCGTCCGAGAGCGTGTCGGGCGGCGTCTCTCCGAGATCGTCGAAAACGTCCGCGAGCGCCGCTTCGGGATCTTCGAACGCGGCGGGAAGCCAACCGGCCTCCTTCTCGATCAGGTCCTTGAGATAGGGGCTGCACCCCCCCACCCCTTCGAGCAACCGGGCGAGATCGCCCTCGGCCCCGGGGCAGGCGGCCCGGGCCTCGGCGCCGCGCTCGGGCTCATGGGCATGGGGCAGACGGGTGATGCGGTTCGCGAAACTCATGTGGCGGAGATGGCCACGGCCCGCGCGCGGGGTCAATCGCCTGCGGCGCGTCGCGGCGGGGACGGGCCGCCGTTTCGCGCCGTCCGGGGCTGGGCTAGCATGGCACGGGGCCAACCGGAGGAAATCCATGAGTCGAAGCCTGAAACGCGTGCGCGCGGCGCTGGAGGCTGCGGGCCTCGCGGCGGAGATCCGCGAGCCGGGCGAGACGCGCACCGCCGAGCAGGCGGCCCAAGCCGCGGGCTGCGCGCTCGACCAGATCGTCAAATCGATCATGTTCCGCGGCGAGGACAGCGGCGAGGCGCTGCTGTTTCTCACCGCGGGCGGGAACCGGGTGGACGCGTCGAAGGCGGCCGCGCTCGCCGGGGAGCCGCTGGGCAAGGCGGACGCGGCGCTGATCCGCGCGCAGACCGGTTTCGCGATCGGCGGCGTTGCGCCGGTGGGCCATCTCACCCCGCCGCGCGCCTGGCTCGACCGCCGGCTCATGGACTTCGACGAGGTCTGGGCCGCCGCGGGCACCCCGCGTCATGTCTTCGCGCTGGACCCGGCGGACCTGCCGCGGATTTCCGGCGCGCAACCCGCTGATTTCACGGCCCAACGCGAAAAAATGTAAAAATCTTTCACATCTCCCCTTGCGACCGGGCGGCGCGGTTCCGATCTTGCCTCATGTGAAAGACATTCACATCGTGACACGACGCATGGAGACGCACATGACATCCGCCGCAACCGACTGGACCCGCGCCCGTCCGGGGCACTGGTTTTCCCGTGCCGAAGCCTGGCTCGACTCGCAGGGAAAGGGCGCCTGGATCGCCGCCATGGTCCTGGGCTTCATCCTGTTCTGGCCTCTGGGCCTTGCACTTCTTGCCTACATGATCTGGAGCAAACGCCTTTTCGGGGGCTCCTGCCGTAACGAAAACGGCGCGCGGGCCGGCCTCGACGCCATGACGCCCTCGGGCAACTCCGCCTTCGACGCCTACAAGGCCGACACCCTGCGGCGCCTCGAGGAGGAGCAGAAAAGCTTTCACGAGTTCCTCCAGCGCCTGCGCGAGGCCCGGGACAAGGCCGAATTCGACCAGTTCATGGAAGAGCGCGCCCGCGCCGCCCGGACGGCACCGGACGACACGGACGGCGCTGGCTCCCGCGATCTCTGATCATCTCCCGACCGCCCCGGCCATTGCGCGCCGGGGCGGCGCCATGCGAAGGAACCGCCATGCATCTCGACGGCCTCACGCCCTTTCCCGACCCCGAGCGCCAGCCGGAATTCTACGCGGGCGTGCCCGCCAAGCGCCTTTTCGCATGGGTCGTGGACATGCTCCTCATCGTCCTGCTGTCGCTGCTGGTGGTGCCGTTCACGGCCTTCACGGGCATCTTCTTCTTTCCCTTCCTGATGCTCGTCGTCGGCTTCTTCTACCGCGTGGCAACGCTTGCGGGCGGCTCGGCCACCTGGGGGATGCGCCTCATGGCGATCGAGATCCGCGACGCGCGGGGGCTGAGGCTCGATGTGTCCGCCGCGTTCCTGCACACGCTGGGATATACCGTCTCCATCGCGGTCTTCCCGCTTCAGATCGTGTCCATCGTGCTCATGCTCGTCAGCACCTACCAGCAGGGGCTGACCGATCACGTCATGGGAACCGTGGCGCTGAACCTGCGGGCCTGAACAGTCCCGAAACGGGCTTGGCGCGTCGCGGACGGGTTGCTATCGTTTCCCGAATTTCTAGGTGGAAGCGTGATGCGCCATACCCTGCCCATAGCGCCGCAATTCTACGTGACGGCACCGCAACCCTGCCCCTATCTCGAAGGGCGGATGGAGCGTAAACTCTTCACCGCGCTGCAGGGCGAGGGGGCGGAGCGGCTGAACGACACCCTGTCCAAACAGGGCTTCCGGCGGTCACAGAACGTGCTTTACCGGCCCTCCTGTTCGGAGTGCTCGGCCTGCCTGTCCGCACGGATCGACGTCTCGCGCTTCAGCCCCTCGAAAAGCCAGCGCCGCACGATAAAGAACAACGCCTGCCTCTCGCGCCGGGCGACATCGCCGTGGGCCACCGAGGAGCAGTACGCGCTCTTCCGGCGCTATCTCGACAGCCGGCACGCCGATGGCGGCATGGCGGACATGGACGTGTTCGAATTCGCCGCCATGATCGAGGAGACGCCGGTCCGCTCCCGCGTCGTGGAATACAGCGATCGCGGCACCGGGGAGCTAGTGGCCGTATGCCTGACGGACGTTCTCGATGACGGGCTGAGCATGGTCTATTCCTTCTATGCGCCCGACCGCCCGAAGGCGTCGCTCGGCACATACATCATCCTCGATCACGTGCAGATCGCGCGCGAGGCAGGGCTTCCCTACGTCTATCTGGGCTATTGGGTGCCCGGCAGCCCGAAGATGGGCTACAAGGCCCGCTTCTCCGGGCTGGAGGTGCACAGGCGCGGCCAGTGGGAGCGGATGCGCGACCCGCAGGACTACAGCGCCGAACTGCACCCGCTGTCCACCGACCCGATCGCGGAGCAGGTGGCGAACCTGTCGCTGCCCGGCGCGCGCCCCGCCGCCCGCAAGGGCTGACATCCACCGCCATCGCGAGACATCTTCGCCGTTAGCACAGGCGGCGCGCGCGGGCGAACGCGCGCGCCGCGACCCTCAGTTCGGGATCAGGTCCGGAACGATCGTCACGATGCCGGGGAACCAGAACAGGATCGCCAGGCCGATCACCTGGATCAGCACAAAGGGCAGCACGCCCTGGTAGATCTGGGTTGTCGTCACCTCGCGCGGCGCCACGCCCCTGAGATAGAAGAGGGCGAAGCCGAAAGGCGGCGTCAGGAACGAGGTCTGCAGGTTCACGGCGATCATGATCGTCACCCATTTCGGGTCGAAGCTGCCGCCATAGATCACCGGCCCCACGATCGGAACGACGATGTAGATGATCTCGAGGAAGTCGAGCACGAAGCCCAGGATGAAGAGCACGAGCATGACGATCAGGAAGACCTTGATCTCGTTGTCGAAGCTCTTGAGGAAATCCTGGATGTAGTGCTCTCCGCCGAAGGAGATCAGCACGAGGTTCAGAAGCTGCGAGCCGATCAGGATGGTGAAGACCATCGACGTGACCTTGGCGGTTTCGCGCACCACCGGCGTCAGCACGCCGCCGGCGAACAGCACCCAGCAGGCATAAAGCAGGCCGAAGAGCGCGTAGAGATAGGCCGCCTGCGCCACGGCATAGGCCAGCCACGTCTCGATCCCCGCCGTCGAGGTCGTGACCCGAAGGTCGAAGTTCACGCCCACGAGGATCATGATGACGAGCGCGAAGGTCGACCAGATGATGATCCGGCCCGACTTCTCCTGGTCCGCGAGCTTGCGGTAGGCCGCCAGCATGATCGCCCCTGCCGCGCCGAGCGCGGCCGCCGGCGTCGGGTTGGTGATCCCGCCCAGGATCGACCCCAGCACCGCGATGATCAGAATGAGCGGCGGGAACACCACGCGCAGGAGGTCGTTGGTGGCCAGCCGCGCGAAGGCGTGCCGCACGCCGTAAAGCGTCAGCAGCAGCGGCAGCGCCAGCCACAGGAAGCTCGCCCCGGGCGAACTGAGCGGCGAGATCGCCACGATATCCGCCAGAAGGGCGAGCACGATGCCCGCCGCGCCGATGACGAGCGGCAGCGGATCGGCCGAGGGCGCCACCCCCCGCGCCAGAGCGAGAATGAGCGCGAGCACCAGGAAACCGACGGCGATGCCGGTGCCGATCGGCGCGGCGTTGGCGATATTCTCCTCGAGGCGCTGCTGATACTCTTCCTCGGTGAAGGCGTGCTGCTCCTCCACGCCGCCCGCCGCCTCGATCGCCTCCTGCTGTGCGATGGCTTCGTCCCAGGCCTCCTGCCCGTGCAGCTCGATCATGGAGGCCTTGCACTGGTCGGACACGTTGGTGCGCAGCGACGCCATCTCGCCGCGCTCGGAGAAGCCGCCGGGATCCACGTTCTGGCCGCCGACGAGACCGACCTGCCCGGCAAGGACCACGCCGAGGATCAGCGCGGCCGGCACGCCGGCGAACCAGGTCCACCGCTCGCCCGGGGTGGTCACCTCACCGACGGTGCCTTCGAGGGAGGGGACCGCCGGCGCCTTGGACGGATTGAAGACCGCGTAGCCGAAGGCGTAGGCCGCGTAGAGGCCCGCCAGCAGGATCCCCGGCAATAGCGCCGCCTGGAAGAGCGTGCCCACCGAGACCACCGCCGCCTCGCCAAGATAGGTGAGCGCGTCGGTGCAGCCGGCAAGCTGGGCGCGCTGTTCCTGCGCGGCGGAGTAGATGTCGCCGGTCAGCGTGCCGAGAAGGACGATCACGATCGAGGGCGGAATGATCTGCCCGAGCGTGCCCGAGGCCGCGATCACGCCGGTGGAAAGCTGCGGCGAATAACCCGCGCGCAGCATGGTCGGAAGCGCCAGCAGGCCCATCGTCACCACGGTGGCCCCGACGATCCCCGTGGAGGCGGCGAGAAACGCGCCCACGACCACGATGGACACCGCCAGCCCGCCCGGCAGCGGGCCGAACACCCGCGCCATGGTGGTCAGGAGATCCTCGGCGATGCGCGACCGCTCGAGCGTGATGCCCATCATCACGAACATCAGCACGGCGAGCAGCGTCTCGATGGACTGGCCCGCGAGCACCCGCTCGTTGATGCGGTTCACGATGAAGGAGATGTTGCGATCCAGCGCCGTTTCCCAGCCCTGCGGGAAGACGGGCGTCTCGACGCGCGGCAGTTCGGGGTATCGGAATATGTTGATGTTCGCCGGCCTCGCGCCGTCGCTCACCAGCGCCTGATACGCGGCCGAGCCGGTGTCGATCGCCTGATGTATGAGCAGCCCCGCGCTGTCGAGCGCCGCGATGATCGCGAAGGAGATCACGCCCGCCCCTCCGATGGCGAAGGCCACCGGGAACCCCGACAGGATGCCGGCGAACAGGCACAGGAAGACGATGATCAGGCCGATCTCGACCCCATCTAGACCGAACAGCATGGGTCAGGTGGCTCCCGAATGGATTTCGTGCTGGCGCTCTTCGGCCGCGTCGCCGAGAACGTCGCGGTCGACGTGCTTGCCCTCGCTTTCAGGGCCCTCGCGCATCTCGCAGACGGCGCGCCAGAACACCGCCATGGCGTGCAGAAGGACGAGCCCGGCGAACAGCACGAGCAGGATCTTGAAAAGGAAATAGGCGGAAAAGCCCTGCGGCGCGAAACCCGTCGTCTCGACGTTCCAGCGCAGCACTCGGGCGCGCATCATCATCCGGTCGATCTCGTCCGAGGCGGACGGCGCGGGCACGACGAGGTGCCGCCACATGAAGAACCAGCCGTAAAGCCAGATCAGGATCGCCATCGGCGCCATGAAGACCAGCGCGCCGAACATGTCCACGGCCTTGCGAACGCGGTGCGAGAACTGCGCGTAGAGGATGTCCACCCGCACATGGCCGCCCTGCACGAAGGTGTAGGAGACGCAGAGCGACACGATCATAGCGTTGTAGAGCTTCAGCCCCTCGGACCACCAGCTCACGTCGAAGGTGGCCACGGAGCCCACGCCGACGGAGAGTTGCGACAGCGCGAAGATGCGCTGCGTGAACACCACCATGACCTGTTGCAGCACCATGATGAGGCCGACCCACGCCGCGATGCGCCCCACCGTGTTCGCGAACCCCTCGAGGCCGGTCACGACGCCCCATAGGAAGTTCCGGCGCCACAGCCCGACGATCGTGATGATCGCGAAGACGTTGAAGACGACAAAGAAGAACTCGACGGAGGCGCCGTAATAGATCACCCGCATCATCGCCTCGGGATCCGACCAGTTCAGCCAGAGCCCGGGATGGGTGACGGCATAGCCGAAATTGTAGAACGCCATCAGGACGTTCTGGAAAAACCAGCCGAGCGCGTCGAGCATCGCTCCCCCCTGCTCCGCGTTCTATCGCGGATCGCTTCTTGTCTCCGTCGAACGCCGCCCCCCGCGCGCGGCGGGGGGCGGCAGAGCCCGGATCCGGGCGGCGTTACGCGTTCACGCGGTTGCGCTGGCGCATGTATTCGCCGTCGGCCTGCTCGTACCAGCTGGAGGATTCTTCCATGCTGGCGAAGTAGCTGTCGGCCACCGCCTTGTAGATCGGGTCGCCCATGTTCTCCTCGCGGACCTCGGCCGAGGCGCGGCCGAACGCGTCCCAGACGTCGTCCGGGAACTGGCGAACCTGGACGCCCTGGCTTTGCAGGCGGGCGAGCGCCGCGCCGTTCTCGGCCAGCGAGAGCGAGAGGTTGCGGCTGTAGACGGCCTCGGTGGCGGTCTGGATGATCTGCTGCTGCGCGGGCGTCAGGTCGTTGAAGACATCGAGGTTCACCGCGAGGCTCAGCGCCGAGCCCGGCTCGTGGAAGCCGGCGGCGTAATAGATGTTGGTGATCTCCTGGAAGCCCAGCCGCTCGTCCGCGAAGGGACCGATCCACTCCGCGCCGTCGATAGCGCCCGAGGCCAGCGCCTGGTAGATCTCGCCGCCGGGGATGTTCTGCACGCTCGCGCCGAGACGTCCGAGCACCTGGCCGCCCTGCCCCGGCATGCGGAAGCGCAGCCCCTGCAGGTCGTCGGCCGACGTGATTTCCTTGTTGAACCAGCCGCCGGGCTGCATCGCCGTCTGGCCCGACAGGAACGACTTCAGGTTGAAGAGCTCCGACAGCTCGTTGTGAAGCTCGTGGCCGCCACGGTGGTAGTACCAGTTGGCAAGCTCCTGCGCGGTCATCCCGAACGGCACGGCCGTGAAGAAGGCGTAGGCCGGGTGCTGGTTCAGGAAGTAGTAGTCGG
The DNA here is from genome assembly GCF_041365695.1 of Rhodosalinus sp. 5P4. NCBI lineage: Bacteria > Pseudomonadati > Pseudomonadota > Alphaproteobacteria > Rhodobacterales > Paracoccaceae > Rhodosalinus > Rhodosalinus sp. 5P4. The sequence continues at coordinate 256,790 of NZ_JBGFSJ010000001.1, read as the reverse complement.
CCGAGTGGTACATGTCGGCCTGGCCTGCGGACACCGCGTCGAACACCTCGAACGCGCCGACGAGGCTGCCGGCGGGGCGCTTGTCGATGGTCAGCTGGCCGTCCGTCATGGCCGTGATGTAATCGGCGGCAAGCTGCGCGGCGTCATCGAAGATGGCGAAGCCTTCGGGCACCGACGTCACCATGGTGAGTGTGCGGTTTCCTTGCGCGTAAAGGGGCGCGGCCAGGCTCGACGCGGCAGCGGCGGCGCCGCCGACGGCGCCGGCACGGATGAAAGAACGGCGATCCATTGGTCTGGTTTCCTCCCAAGTTTGGCGGTCCGTCCCCGGCGCTGCCGAAGCGGACCCTCGTTGACCGTGGGCGGACACTAGCGATGGCGCCCCTGCTTTGGAACAGGAAAAATGCGCGGCGAGGCCCGTTTGCCGACTGTTTCTTGCGCACCCGCTCGCGCGCCCTCGCGCCACCCGTCAGAAAGAATATTGCGCAAGCTTGCCCCGGTGCGACATTTTCTCCGGAATGTGCCAGTCGCCGGTTGACGCGACTTTCTGCACATGCATATCTCCCGGAACGCAGGAGGAAAGTATGACTCGTCTTATCGTAATCGTGGAAAATTGGCGCATGGGCCGGTAACGGAACCCCAGACCGGATGTCATGCGCCCCCGAACGAAAGGACGGGGGCTTTTTTGTGCGATGCGAGAGGCGGCGACGCGGCTTTGAAGGAGACACGCCGATGACACGGCAGATGACCGGAGCGAAAATGGTGGTTCAGGCGCTGAAGGATCAGGGCGTGGACACGGTATTCGGCTATCCCGGGGGCGCGGTGCTACCGATCTACGACGAGATCTTCCAGCAGAACGACATCCGCCACATCCTGGTGCGCCACGAGCAGGGCGCGGTCCATGCCGCGGAAGGCTATGCGCGCTCGACGGGCAAGCCCGGCGTCGTTCTCGTGACCTCGGGTCCCGGCGCCACGAATTCCGTGACCGGGATCACCGACGCGCTGATGGATTCGATCCCGATCGTCGTGCTGACGGGCCAGGTGCCCACCTTCCTGATCGGCTCGGACGCCTTTCAGGAGGCCGACACGGTGGGCATCACCCGCGCCTGTACCAAGCACAACTGGCTGGTGAAGGATCCCGCGCGGCTTTCGGGCACGATCCACGAGGCGTTCCACGTCGCCACCTCGGGCCGGCCCGGGCCGGTCCTCGTGGACATCCCCAAGGACGTGCAGTTCGCCACCGACAGCTACACGCCGCCGTCGAAGGCCCGGGTGAGCCACTACCAGCCGCAGGTGAAGGGCGATGCCGAGGGGATCGCCGACCTCGTCGCCGCGATCGAGACCGCCGAGCGGCCGATCTTCTACACCGGGGGTGGCGTCATCAACTCCGGCCCCCGGGCGAGCCGGCTGCTGCGGGAGCTCGTGGATGCCACGGGCTTTCCCGTCACCTCGACGCTGATGGGCCTCGGCGCCTACCCGGCGAGCGGCGCGAACTGGCTCGGCATGCTGGGGATGCACGGCCTCTACGAGGCCAACCTCGCGATGCATGGCTGCGATCTGATGATCAACCTCGGCGCGCGGTTCGACGACCGGATCACCGGCCGGATCGACGCCTTCTCGCCGAATTCCCGCAAGGCGCATGTCGATATCGATCCGTCCTCCATCAACAAGGTGGTCAAGACCGACTTTCCCATCGTGGGCGACATCGGCCATGTCCTCGAGGACGTGCTGGAACTCTGGAAGGCGCGCGGCGGCAAGGTGAACCGCGAGGGCCTCGCCAAGTGGTGGAAGCGGATCGAACAGTGGCGCAAGGTCGACTGCCTGGCGTTCAAGCCCGCCCCGAAGACCATCAAGCCGCAGCACGCGCTGGCGCGGCTCGAGGCGCTCACGAAGGATCACCCGGACCGCTACATCTGCACCGAGGTCGGCCAGCACCAGATGTGGGCCGCGCAGTATATCGGTTTCGAGGATCCGAACCGCTGGATGACGTCCGGCGGCCTCGGCACCATGGGCTACGGCACCCCCGCCTCGATCGGCGTGCAGGTGGCCCATCCCGACGCGCTGGTCATCAACGTCGCGGGCGAGGCGAGCTGGCTGATGAACATGCAGGAGATGGGCACCGCGGTGCAGTACCGCCTGCCGGTCAAGCAGTTCATCCTCAACAACGAGCGGCTCGGCATGGTGCGCCAGTGGCAGGAGCTTCTGCACGGCGAGCGCTACTCGCACAGCTGGTCCGAGGCGCTGCCCGATTTCGTCAAGCTTGCCGAGGCCTTCGGCTGCAAGGGCATCCAGTGCGCCGATCCCGCCCAGCTCGACGACGCGATCCAGGAGATGCTGGATTACGACGGCCCGGTGATCTTCGACTGCCTCGTCGAGAAGCACGAGAACTGCTTCCCGATGATCCCGTCGGGCAAGGCGCACAACGAGATGCTGCTCGGCGAGGCGGAGACGCAGGGCGCGATCGACGCGAAGGGCTCGGTGCTGGTCTGAGGCGCCGGAGGGGGGGGGGGGGGGGGGGGGGGGGGGGGGGGGGGGGGGGGGGGGGGGGGGGGGGGGGGGG
>NZ_JBGFSJ010000001.1:0-254223 GCF_041365695.1 Rhodosalinus sp. 5P4 | reverse complement strand
CCCCCCCCCCCCCCCCCCCCCCCCCCCCCCCTCTTCGCCTGCGGCGAATTCACCCCCGGGAGTATTTCCGCCAAGAAGAAGGCGGTGGCGGATTGGACGATGGCGGCCGCGGGCCGCGGCTGAGAGAGGGGAAGGTGGCGGATGTCCGCACTGAAGATCAAGAAGGGCTCGAACAAGCATTCGGCCTACAACCTGCGCCCGACATTCTCGGACGTGCAGGAGCGGCACACGCTGGCCGTTCTGGTCGACAACGAGCCCGGCGTGCTTGCGCGGGTCATCGGGCTTTTCTCGGGACGGGGCTACAATATCGAAAGCCTCACCGTGGCGGAGGTGGACCACACCGGTCACCTGAGCCGGATCACCATCGTCACCACCGGCACGCCGCAGGTGATCGTGCAGATCAAGGCCCAGCTGGGGCGCATCGTACCGGTCCACGAGGTGCACGACCTCACCGTGGAGGGCCGCGCCGTGGAGCGGGAGCTTGCGCTTTTCAAGGTGGCGGGCCAGGGCGACAAGCGGGTCGAGGCGCTGCGCCTGGCCGACATCTTCAGGGCGAACGTCGTGGACAGCACGCTGGAAAGCTTCGTCTTCCAGCTTACCGGCACGTCCGAGAAGATCGACGCCTTCGCCGAGCTCATGCGCCCGCTGGGCCTGACGGAGATGGCGCGCACGGGCATCGCGGCGCTTTCGCGCGGCGCAGGCTGAACGGCGCGACACAGCCCGCGCGGCATGTCGCCCCGGGCAAAACCGGGTCGCGGACAGGCGCGCGCCGGGCGGTGGCCGCGGTATCCTCGCGGGGCTTGCGAGGAGGACCGCCGCCCATGACCGCCACCGATCTTTCCGCCGTCCGCCAGCCCGTCGCCGCGGCGCAGGGACTGCCCAACGCGCATTATGTCGACCCGCGCGTTCACGCCGAGGAACGCGACGCGCTGCTTTTCGGACAGTGGGCCGGTCTTGCCGTGGCGGCGGACGTGCCCGAGCCGGGCGACGCGGTGCCGATCGATTTTCTCGGCATGCCGCTTCTGCTGCTCCGCGACCGCGAGGACGAAGTCCGGGTGTTTCTCAATACCTGCCGCCATCGGGGCATGATCCTTGTCGAGAGTGCGCGCAAGATCGAGGGGGCGATCCGCTGTCCCTACCATTCCTGGTGCTACGCCACCGACGGACGGCTCGTGGCCACGCCCCATGTCGGCGGGCCGGGCCACAACACCCATGACGCGATCCGCCGGGACGAGCTCGGCCTCGTCGAGGTGCGCAGCCATGTCTGGTTCGACGTGGTGTGGATCAATGTCTCGGGCGACGCCCCGCCCTTCGAGGAGGCTCATGCGGAGCTTCTGGAGCGCTGGCGCGAGTTCGACCGGCCGATCCATCACGGCGGCCCGGACAGCCGCTGGCAGCTGGCCGTGAACGCCAACTGGAAGCTCGCGGTGGAGAACTACTGCGAGAGCTATCACCTGCCTTGGGTGCATCCCGGTCTCAACAGCTATTCGCGGCTCGAGGACCACTACCACATCGAGGCGCCGGGCCGTTTCTCGGGCCAGGGAACCCTGGTCTACCGGCAGCTCACCAACGAGTTCGGGCAGGTCTTCCCCGATTTCGAGGGTCTGTCGCCGAGATGGGACACGGCCGCGGAATACATCGCGGTCTATCCCAACGTGCTTCTGGGCGTGCACCGGGACCACGCCTTCGCCATCCTGCTCGTGCCCGACGGGCAGGAGCGGACGGTGGAGCACATCCACCTCTACTATACCCGCCCCGACACCGACGAGGGGTTGCGGATGCGCAACGTGCAGCTCTGGAAGACGGTGTTCGAGGAGGACATCTTCGTCGTGGAGGGCATGCAGCGCGGGCGCCACGCGGCGGGCTTCGACGGCGGGCGTTTCTCTCCGGCGATGGACGGGCCCACGCATTGCTTCCACGACTGGGTCGCAGCGCGAATGGAGGCGCACCGCGGGCGGGCGCGCGCCGCGGAATGAGCGCGGGCCTGCACGAGGCGCTGCTCGAGGCGCATGCGCGCGCCGACCGCGCGGGGCTGGTGGATCTCTATGCCCGCGCCGCGGACCGGCAGAACGACGTGGACGCGGCCTGCTTCTTCCTGACGCATGCCTACGTCTTCGCGCTTGAAACCGGCCACCCCGCGGCAACGGCCCTGCACGGGCGGCTGAAGGCCCGGGGGCGCGAGGCCTAGGCCGACTGCGTCTCGCCCTCGCCCGCCGCTTCGGCCGCGCCCGCCGCGACGGCGAGGCGGTAGAGATGCCAGGTCGTGTGGCCGAGAAGCGGCAGCACCAGAAAGAGCCCGAGGAATCCCGGCACTAGCGCGAGGAAGGTGACGACCGCGATGAAAAGCGCCCAGCCCAGCATCGGGCCGGGGCTGCCCGTCACGGTCTGGACGCTCGCGATCATGGCGGTGACGAAATCCACCTCGCGGTCGAGCAGAAGCGGCAGCGCGATCACCGTGACCGCGTAGAGCAGAAGGGCGAAGGCCGCGCCCACGGCGATCTCGACCGCGATCATCGAAACACCCTCGGGCGTGGTGTAGACCTCGTAGGAGGTGGAGATGTTGGTGAGCGTCGAGAAGCCCAGGAAGAGCGCGAAGATCATGTGCGCGAGGAAGAACCAGAACAGCACCATGAAGAGGATGATCGCGCACATGGTCGGGAGCTGCCGGCCGGTCTGGTGAGCGACGACGCCCAGCACCTCGCCCCAGACGAGCGGGCGCCCCAGTTCCAGCCGCCGGCTCACCTCGTAGAGGCCGACCGCGGCGAAGGGCCCGACGAGCGGAAAGGCCGTGGCCGCGAAGATCAGCCAGTAGGTCTGGCCGGTCAATTGCGTCACCGCGACCATGATCCAGCCGACGGCGACGTAGACGCCCGCGAAGAAAAGCCCGAAAAGCGGCGCGCTGCGCATGTCCGCCCAACCTCGCGCGAGCGCGCGGCGCAGCATGTCGCGCGTGACGGCGCCGAGCGGCGGCACCCCAAGGGGCGGTGCGTCGTCCTGCATGGGCCTCCCCTCCCCTGCCATGGAGCGCTTTCCCGATGAGACCGGGAAAGCCCGCGCGTTTCAAGGGCCGTCACACGGCCGGGCGCATCTGGGGCCATCGCGTGGCGTCATGGTAGGCATGGCCGAGCCGGAGAAGGCCTGCATCGCCCCCGCGCCGGCCCATGAGCTGCAGGCCCGCGGGCAGCCCGGCCGGGCCGAAGCCTGCGGGACACGCGAGCGCGGGCAGACCCGCCAGGCTTGCCGGGACGACCACCTCCATCCAGCGGTGGTAGCTGTCCATGGCGCGCCCGGCGATCTCTTTCGGCCAACGGAGCTCGACCGGGAAGGGCCAGACCTGCGCGGCCGGCAGCGCGAGCGCATCGTATCGCGCGAAGATCTCGGCCGCGCGGGCGAACCAGCGCGAGCGGAGAACCGAGGCCCGATGCACCTCCATCGCCGAGAGCGCGCGGCCACGCTCGATTTCCCAGAGCGCCTCGGGCTTGAGCCTGTCGCGGGCCTCCGGACGCTCGGCCAGGGGCCCGAGCGATGCCGCCACCGCCCAGGAGCGCAGCGTCGTCCAGCTTTCCCAGAGGGCTTCCGCCGGAAAGGGCGGCGCGAGCGGCTCCACCCGCGCGCCCAGCGCCTCGAACGCGGCAAGCGCCGCCTCGCAGGTCTCCAGGATACCGGCTTCGCAGGGAAGGCTCCCGCCCCAGTCGCCAAGCCAGGCGATGCGCGCGCCCGCGGCGCCACGCCTTATCCCCGAGAGGAAGGCTTCGGCGGGCATGCCGTGGGGCTGGCGCGGATCGGGGCCGGCCATCACCTCGAGCAACGCGGCCAGGTCGGCGGGGCTTCGCGCCATCGGCCCGGGTGTCGAAAGCTGGTGGAGGAAGCTGTCGCCCTCGGGCTCGGCGGGCACGCGGCCCCAGCTCGGGCGCAGGCCATAGACGTTGTTCCAGGCCGCCGGGTTGCGCAACGAGCCCATCATGTCCGAGCCGTCGGCCACCGCCAGCATCCGCGTGGCCAGCGCCGCCGCCGCCCCGCCCGAGGAGCCGCCGGCCGAGCGCGAGAGATCGTAAGGGTTGCGCGTCGCACCGAACACCTCGTTGAAGGTGTGGCTGCCGAGGCCGAATTCGGGCGTGTTGGACTTTCCGATCACGATGGCGCCGGCGGCGCGCAGGCGGCCGATCGCGATGTCGTCCCGCTCCGCCACGCGGCCGGCGAAGAGCGGGGAGCCCTGGCTGGTCGGCAGCCCGGCGGCGTTGGCAAGATCCTTGACCGCAAGGGGGATGCCATGAAGCCAGCCCGCGCGTGGCGCGGCGTCGGCCGCGCGCGCCTCCGCGAGCAGCGTTTCGGGATCGCGCGGCGAGACGATGGCGTTAACGGCGGGGTTGAGCGCCTCGATGCGCGCGAGGGTCGCGCGCATCACCTCTTCGGCGGAGAACTCCCGCCGGGAGAGGGCCGCCGCGAGGTCGAGCGCATCGAGGTCGAGCGGATCGGCCACCGGCAGGCCGGCCTCAGGCGTCGGCCTGCGCCTCGGCGCGGCTCTTGCCCGCGGCGTCGAGCGCGAGCACGGCGGCCATGAAGCCATCGATGTCCCCGTCGAGCACGCCCTTGGTGTCGGAGGTCTCGTAATTGGTGCGCAGGTCCTTCACCATCTGGTAGGGCTGGAGAACGTAAGAGCGGATCTGGTTCCCCCAGCCTGCATCGCCCTTGGCCTCATGTGCCTCCTGGATGGAGGCGGTCCGCTTCTCCAGCTCCATCTGGTAAAGCCGCGATTTCAGGGCCTTCATGGCGATGTCACGGTTCTGGTGCTGCGACTTCTCCGAGCTCGTCACCACGATGCCGGTGGGCACATGGGTGATCCGCACCGCCGAGTCGGTGGTGTTTACGTGCTGCCCGCCCGCCCCGGAAGAGCGATAGGTATCCACGCGGATGTCGGCCGGGTTGACCTCGATCTCGATGTTCTCGTCGACCACCGGGTAGACCCAGACGGAACTGAACGAGGTGTGCCGCCGCGCCGAACTGTCATAGGGCGAGATCCGCACGAGGCGGTGCACGCCGGATTCCGATTTCAGCCAGCCATAGGCGTTCTGGCCGGTGATCTTGTAGGTGGCGGACTTGATGCCCGCCTCGTCGCCCGGCGTCTCGTCCTGAAGCTCGACCTTGAAGCCGCGCTTCTCGGCCCAGCGCACATACATCCGCGCCAGCATCGAGGCCCAGTCGCAGGATTCGGTGCCGCCCGCGCCGGCATGGATCTCCAGATAGGTGTCGTTGCCGTCCGCCTCGCCGTCGAGCAGCGCCTCGAGCTCGCGCGCGCGCGCGACCTCGACGAGGTCCTTCAGCGCGCCCTCCGCCTCGGCGACCACCTCCTCGTCGCCCTCGGCCTCGCCCATCCCGATCAGTTCGACATTGTCGGAAAGCTGCTGCTCGATGGCGCCCACGGTTTCGATCGCGTCGACAAGCGCCTGGCGCTCGCGCATGAGCTTCTGCGCCTTTTCAGGGTCGTTCCAGAGATCGGGATCCTCCACCCGGGCATTGAATTCCTCGAGCCGGTGCTGCGCGGTTTCCCAATCCATGCGCTGGCGCAGCAGGTCGAGAGACTTCCTGATCTCTGCAACGGCGGATTCGGCGTCGGCACGCATGGATATCTCCGGGGAACGGGGGGTTGGATCGGTGTGATAAACCAGCCGCCGGGGCGCGGCAAGCGGCTCAGTAGAGGCCGCCGGAACTCATGGACCCGAAGCTGGCGCGCGGCCCCACCACACCGCGCTGGCCGGTCGAGGTCGTCACCTCGCGCGACACGCCGCCCTCCTCGGGTGCGATGCGCATGAAGTCGCTCCCCATCGCGAATCCGCCGTCATAGGTGATGCCGAAAATCGGCTCCTCCCCCTCGCGGAAATACTCCGCGACGACGTTGGGGCCCGAGGCGTCGTCGGGCAGGCGCGCGCCGGTATAGCGGTCGATCTTGATGAAGGTGCCGCCCGGGGGAACCTCGAACGCGCCGCCGCCATATTTCTTGATCGCCTCGGACATGAAGCGCTGGAAAACCGGCCCGCACAGCGTGGAGCCGTAGGCGCCCTGGCCGAGCGAGCGCGGCTGGTCGTGGCCGATATAGCAGCCTGCCACGATATTGGACGAGAAGCCGATGAACCAGACGTCGCGGGCGTCGTTGGTCGTCCCGGTCTTGCCCGCGATTGGCACGGGCAGGTCGATCGCACCGCTCGCCGTGCCGCGATCGACCACGCCCTGCATCATGGAGGTCAGCTGGTAGGCGGTGATCGCGTCCATCACCCGCTCGCGCTCGGAGACGAGCCGCGGGCTGCGGCCCGGCGCGATGTTCGGATCGCCGCAATCGGTGCAGATGCGCTCATCGTGGCGGTAGATTGTGCGCCCGTAGCGGTCCTGCACGCGGTCCACCAGCGTGGGCTCCACCCGCTCGCCGCCATTGGCGAACATCGCGTAGGCCGCCACCATGTCGTAAAGCGTGGTCTCCTGAGAGCCGAGCGCATTGGCGAGATAGGGTTCCAGCCGGTCGTAGACGCCGAAGCGCTCGGCATAGGCCGCGACCGTCTGCATGCTCACTTCCTGCGCAAGGCGCACCGTCATCAGGTTCCGCGACTGCTCGATGCCCGTGCGCAGCGGCGTCGGTCCGTAGAACGCGTTCGACGCGTTCTTGGGCCGCCAGACGCCCTGGGGCGTGTCCACCTCGATGGGCGCGTCCACGATGATCGTCGCGGGCGAGTAGCCGGAATCGAGCGCGGCGGCGTAGACGAAAGGCTTGAACGACGAGCCGGGCTGACGCTGGGCCTGCGTCGTGCGGTTGAAAACCGAGTCCTGGTAGGAGAACCCGCCCTGCATGGCGATCACGCGGCCGTTGTTCACGTCCATCGCCATGAAGCCGCCCTGCACCTCGGGCACCTGCCGGAGCGACCAGCGGATGAAGCTGCCGTCGTCGTCCGACACCATGCGCCGGACATGGACCACGTCGCCCACCTCGAAATTCGCGAAGAAGTCGCCACGCATCCAGCGGATATCCTCGCGCGGCACCACGAAAGGCTCGGCCTCCGTCTCTTCCACGCCCTCGATGCCGAGGCGCAGCCGGTTCTCGGCCACCTCGAGCACCACCGCCGGGTGCCAGGGCTGCACCAGGTCGACGTCGCGGGCGACATCGGCCTCGGCAAGGGCCGCGCGCCATGCCTCCTCGCTTGCGAGGGCCTCCTGCGGAAGCGTCTCGCCCGTGCCGCGCCAGACCCCGGCGTTGCGGTCGTACTGTTCGAGCTGGGTCCGGAACGCCTCGGCCGCGACGACCTGCATCTCGGGATCCAGTGTCGCGCGCACCGTGAAGCCCGCCGAGAAGAATTCGGCCTCGCCGAAATCGCGCGACAACTGGCGGCGGATCTCGTCGGTGAAGTAGTCGCGCGGCGGCAGGGCGGAGCGGAAGCTCTCGAAATCGCCCGCCTGCACCGAGCGCAGCGGCATCGCGCGCTCGCGCTCGTAGGTGGCGCGGTCGAGATAGCCGTTCTCGTGCATCTCCGTCAGGACGTAGTTGCGCCGCGCCAGAAGCCGGTCGGCGTTGCGCACGGGATGGAAGTCCGACGGCGCCTTCGGCATCGAGGCGAGGAAGGCCGCCTCGTGCGGCGCCAGCTCCCGCAGGGTCTTGTTGAAGAAGGTCTGCGCGGCCGCCGCCACGCCATAGGAATTCTGGCCGAGATAGATCTCGTTCAGGTAAAGCTCAAGGATCTCCTCCTTGCTGAGCGTCTGTTCGAGACGGGTGGCGAGAATGATTTCCTTTATCTTGCGCTCCACCCGGCGTTCGCCGCCCAGCAGGAAGTTCTTCATCACCTGCTGGGTGATCGTCGAGGCCCCGCGCAGCGTCTCGCCGCGGGTCCGCACCGCCTCCACCAGCGCCGCGGCGATGCCGCGCGCGTCGAAGCCCTGGTGCTGGTAGAAGTTCTTGTCCTCCGCCGAGATGAACGCTTGCTTCACGAGCGGCGGGATCTCTTCGGCCGGCGCGAAGAGGCGGCGTTCCTGCGCGAACTCGTCGATGATCCGGCCCTCGGCCGAATAGACCCGGCTGATCGTGGGCGGGCGATACTGTGCGAGGCTTTCATGGCTGGGCAGATCGCGCCCGTAGACCCAGAAGACGCCGCCGATGGTGAGCGCGACCATCACCACGCCCAGCGTGATCAGGCTGAACAGTCCGCCGAGGACGGAGAGGAAAAATCTGAGCAATCGTGGCTCCTGCCGGTTTGGCGTCTCTATACGCGCGGCGCCGCGCCGGGTCAAAACACAACGCCGCGTGCCTGTGTTGCAGATGGGGCCGGCCGGGACCCCGCGCCAGCCCTGCAAAGGCCCGATCGGCGGGCCCCTGCCTACCTGCGGCGCAGCGGCGCCTCCGCCGCGTCCGCGGCTTCCCAGGCGGCGATGCCATCGCGAATTCCCGCGACGAGACGCGCGCGCCAGTCCGGGTCGGTCAGGTTCTCCAGATCCTCCGGCGTGGACAGGAACCCCGCCTCGAGCAGGACCGAGGGGATGTCGGCGGCCTTGAGCACCGAGAACCCGGCGCTGCGCAGCGGGCGCGAGTTGACGTGGCTCGTCCGGGCGTCGATCCCGACGATCAGCGCGCGGGCAAGCTTTTCGGATCGCGGCGCCGTCTCCAGCCTTGCGATCTCCATCAGCACGTTGGCCACCACGTCGTCGGTGCCCGTCAGGTCGACGCCGGCGAGCAGGTCGGCGCGGTTGTGACGCTCGGCGAGCGCGGCGCTCGCCTCGTCCGTGGCGCTGTCGGAGAGCGTGTAGGCCGTCGCGCCCCGCGCGCGCCCCGACGCGAGCGAATCGGCATGGAGCGAGATGAAGAGATCCGCGCCGGACCGGTGCGCGATCTGCACGCGCCGCTCCAGGGAGACGAAGACGTCGTCCTCGCGCGTCAGCACCACCTCGTAGCGCCCCGCCCGGCGCAGCGCCTCGCGCAGCTCGAAGGCCAGCGCGAGCATCAGATCGGCCTCTCTCACCTCTCCCACCTCGGCGCCCGGGTCGATGCCGCCATGGCCGGGATCGAGCACCACGACGAGCCCCCGATCGCCCCGGCCTTCGCGGCGCGCGGGGTCCGTCTCGGCGGGCTCGGGCAGGTCCCAGCGCGGGTCCCCGGGCGCGCCGGCCTCCGCGTCGAAGGTGGCCTCGTCCACCGGGGCGAGCAGTAGGCGCAGCGCGGCCTGCCCTGTCAGGTCGCTGACCGACAGCCCCGCCTCCCGCACCGCGAGAGGCCGCTCGAGGTCGGCGACGAGCCGCGACCATCCGGGCCGGAACGTGCCCGCCCGCAACGCGCCAAGGCCGGACGTCGCGAAGCGGTCGGTGTCGAGGCCCGTCCACTCCACCTCGCGGAAATCGAGCACCAGCCGGTCCGGGTCGGACAGGGTGAAGACCCGCCAGGGCACGCCCTGGCTCAGCAGAAGGTCGATCCGGACGCCGCCCGCGGCGGTCGCCTCGGCGCCGCTGCGCGCCGGGTCGAGCCGCGCGAGGCCACCCATGTCCTGCGCCCCGGCGGGCGCCGCCAGCGCCACGAGAAGCGCGAATGCCGCGACAAGCCTGCTCATGTGATCCGCCCCGCCTTTTGCGCGGACTCTATCCCAAAGCGGACGGCGCGAAAACCGCGTCACGCCGGAAGATGGCCCCGGGCGCGCATGAACTCCGCGAGGCGGGACAGCCCCTCCCGGATGTCGGCCATGGAGGCCGCGTAGGAAAAGCGCAGCGTGCCGCCGCCCCGGACCGGGTCGAAATCGAGCCCCGGCGTGACCGCCACGCCCGCCTCGTCGAGGATCTCCCGCGCGAAGCCGAGGCTGTGGGAGGTGATGTGGCTCACATCCGCGTAGACGTAGAACGCCCCGTCCGGCGGCGCGATGCGGTCGAACCCCGCCGCCGGCAGCCCTTCCAGCATCAGCTGGCGGTTCTCGGCATAGACGGCCAGGTTGGCCGCGAGTTCGTCCTGTGCGTCGAGCGCGGCGAGCGCGGCCACCTGCGCGGCGTGCGAGGGGCAGATGAAGAGATTCTGCGCCAGTCGCTCCACCCGGCGGACATGGTCCTCGGGCACGACCATCCAGCCCACGCGCCAGCCGGTCATGGAGAAATACTTCGAGAAGGAGTTGATGACGTAGACATCGTCGGAAAGCTCGAGCGCGGTGACCGCCTTCGCCTCGTACTCGATGCCGTGATAGATCTCGTCGCTGATGAAGGCCGCGCCTTCCGCCTCGGCCCAGCCGATGAGCGCGCCCAGCGCCTCGCGGCCCAGCATCGTTCCGGTGGGGTTCGCGGGCGAGGCGACCATGAGCCCCGAAAGCCCCTGCCCCGAAAGCTCCTCCGGCACGGGCTGGTAGCGGTTTTCCGGGCGCGTCGGGATGTCCACCGGCCGCAGGTCGAGCGCGCGCAGGATCTGGCGGTAGCTCGGGTAGCCCGGCGCGCCGATGCCGACCGCTTCGCCCGCGTCGAAGAGCGCGGTGAAGGCGAGGACGAACGCGCCCGAGGAGCCCGAGGTCACGACCACCCGGGCGGGATCGAGATCGACGCCGTACCACTCGCGGTAAAGCCGCGCGATGCGCGCGCGCAGTTCGGGGCGGCCGAGCGCGACGGTGTAGCCCAGCGGGCCCGCCTCCATCTCCCGCACGAGCGCCTCGCGCGCGGCGGCGGGCGCGGGCGTTCCGGGCTGGCCCACCTCCATGTGGATGACGTGGCGGCCCGCGGCCTCCGCCGCACGCGCGGCTTCCATCACGTCCATCACAATGAAGGGATCGACCTCGCCGCGCCTTGAGTTCCGCATCGCTCCGCTCCTACTCTGGGTTAAGCCGCTTTTCACAAGCCCGGGAAGGCCCGTCAATGCACCGCGCCCACCAGTTCGCTGCCGCGCTCGCCGCACTCGCCCTCGTGGCCCTGCCCGGCCCGGCCGCCGCGCTCGGGCTTCTGCGCGACAGCGACGTCGAACGCTCGCTCTCCCAGCTGGCGGCGCCCGTGATCCAGGCCGCGGGGCTGAGCCCGTCGCAGGTGCGTGTGCTGGTGGTGGATGACGGATCGCTCAACGCCTTCATCGTGGATAACCGCCACATATTCATCAATTACGGGCTGATCCTGAAGCTCGACAGCCCCGCGCAGCTTCAGGCGGTGATCGCGCACGAGGCCGCGCATATCGCCAACGGGCACATCACCCGGCGGATGACGAACATGCGGGCGATGACGACGGCGGCGGGGCTCGGCACCGCGCTCGCCGCGATGGCGGCCGCGGCGGGCGCCGACGGATCGGCCGCCGCCGGCGTGGCGATGGGCGCGGCAAGCTCGGCCATGCGGCGCTTCCTGACCCATACGCAGGCCGAGGAAGCCTCGGCCGACCGCTCCTCCATCCGGTATCTCGTGCGCGCGGGCGTCGATCCGCGCGGGGCGGTGGAGGTGATGAAGCTCTTTTCCGGGCAGGAGGTTCTCACCACCGCGCGGCAGGATCCCTACGCGCGCACGCATCCGCTGTCGCGCGACAGGCTGCGCGCGCTCGACTCCTACGCCGCCGCCCATGGCAGCAAGACCGCCCCCGACCCTGCGGCGATCTACTGGCACGACCGCGCGCGCGGCAAGCTCTCGGCGTTCCTGCGCGCCCCGAAATGGACGATGCGCCGCGCCCCGGACAGCGTGTCGCAGGACATCCGGCTGATGCGCGAGGCGGTGGCCCATCACCGCCGCTCGGACACGGGGCGCGCGGTGCGCGCCATCGACGCCGCGCTCGCCCTGCGGCCCGGCGACGCGGGCTACATGGACCTCAAGGGGCAGATCCTGCTCGAAAGCCGGAATTTCGCCGCCGCGGTGCAAGCCTACGGTGCGGCAGCCAACGCGGCGCCCGGCGACGCGCTGATCCTCGCAGGCTACGGCCGCGCGCTTCTGGCCGCGGGCCGGCCCGGCGAGGCGCTGACCGCGCTCGAACGCGCCCGCACGATCGATTTTCGCAATGGTCGGATGCTCCGCGATCTCGCACAGGCCTACGCCCAGACCGGACAGGTCGCCATGGCCTCGGTGGCCACGGCGGAACGCTACGCGCTGCAAGGGCGCATGGAGGACGCGAAACTGCACGCCGAGCGCGCGCTCGCCCGCCTGCCCCGCGGGAGCGGGGGTTGGCAGCGCGCGCAGGATGTGTTCAGTGCCGCCGAGCGCGCCCTCTGACGATAGCCGGACAGCCAACACGGGAGACCGCCACCATGACCGCCCCCCGCCTCGTTTCCGCGGCGCTCGCCGCAACGCTCGCCTTCGCCGCGCCGGCCGGCGCGCTCGACGTCACTCAGATGACCGACGCGGAGCGCGAGGCGTTCCGCGCCGAGGTGCGCGCCTACCTGCTCGAGAACCCCGAGGTGATCATGGAAGCGGTGGCCGTGCTGGAAGAGCGTGACGCCGCCGCGCAGGCCGCTGCCGACACCGAGCTGGTGCAGACCTACGCCGAGGAGATCTTCGACGACGGCTATTCCTGGGTGGGTGGCAATCCCGACGGGGACGTGACGCTGGTGGAGTTCATCGACTACCGCTGCAGCTATTGCCGCCGCGCCCATGAGGACGTGAACGAACTGGTCGAAACCGACGGCAACATCCGGCTCGTGATCAAGGAGTTCCCGATCCTCGGGCCGGACTCGCTCGCCTCGTCGCGTTTCGCGGTGGCGGTCAAGCAGGTGGCCGGCGACGACGCCTACCACCTGGCCAAGGAGGCGCTGATCGAGATGACGGGCGAGGCCAACGAAACCACGCTCGCCCGGCTGGCCGAGACGCTGGGCCTCGATGCCGACGCGATCCTCGTGCAGATGGAAAGCGAAGAGGTGACGGCGGTTCTGGCCGAGACCCGCGCCCTCGCCCAGCGCCTCGGCATCAACGGGACACCCACCTTCGTGCTGCCCGATCGCATGCTGCGCGGCTACGTCCCGCTGGAGGGCATGCGCGAGATGGTGGCCGATGTGCGCGACGCGGGCTAGCGCGGCGCTCCTCGCAGCGGCGCTCGGCCTTGCGGGCGGCGCCCAGGCCGCGGGCCTCGACCTGACCCCGGACGAGCGCGCGGCCTTCGGCGCCGAGGTCCGTGCACTGCTGCTCGGGGAACCGGACATCGTGGACCGCGCCCTGGGCGCGCTTTCGCCGGCGCCGGACTACGCCGACGAGATCGCCCGTGACACCGCGCTTCTGGACGCAGAGCGCGACGCGCTTGCCGCGGATTCGGGCGACTGGAGCGAGGGCCCGGAGGACGGCACCCCCCTTGTCGTCTTCCTGCCGCCGGCCTGCACGGAGTGCCAGCCGCTGCTGGCCGAGCTTCGCGCGCTCGGGGCACGGCGTGGCGACACGCGGCTTGTCGTGAAGGACATGCCGGGCACCGAAGACGGCGGGCAGTCGGCCGCGCGGTTCCTGACCGCCGTCCTCGACGAGGTCGGCCCCGACGCCTGGCTCGAGGCGCGCGAGGGCCTTGCCGCGCTGCCCGAGCCCGCCAATCCCGCGATGCTCGAACTTTTCGCCCAGACCATGGCCTGGCCCGCCGGGAAGGTCGTGCAGAAAATGCACGCCCCCACCACCACCGCGCGGCTAGACCGGGTCCGCGACCTGGCCGGCCGCCTGGGCATCGACATCGCCCCGTCCTTCGTGGTGGGCGGCATTCTCGTGCGCGGAAACATGCCCGCGGCCGTATTGGAGCGCTATCTCGACCGCAGCGCCGACTGAGGCCTGCGCTACTCGGCCGCCTGTGTCGCCGCGTCGGCCTCGAGTTCGGCGGCTTTCTTCTCCACCTGCTCGACGATGTGCTCGATCATCTCGTCGTTCGACATCCGGTGGCTCTGCTTGCCGGCAAGGTAGACCATGCCGTGGCCGGCCCCTCCGCCGGTGAAGCCCACATCCGTCATCAGCGCCTCGCCCGGGCCGTTGACCACGCAGCCGATGATCGACAGGCTCATCGGCGTCTTGATGTGCTCGAGCCGCTTCTCGAGGATCTCCACCGTCCGGATCACGTCGAAGCCCTGCCGCGCGCAGGACGGGCAGGAGATGACGTTGACGCCCCGGTGTCGCAGGCCCAGCGATTTCAGGATCTCGTAGCCCACGCGGATCTCTTCCACGGGATCGGCCGAGAGCGACACGCGGATCGTGTCGCCGATCCCCATCCAGAGCAGGTTGCCAAGGCCGATCGCGGACTTGATCGTGCCGGACATGAGCCCCCCCGCCTCGGTGATGCCGAGGTGGATCGGCGCGTCCGTGGCCTCCGCGATGCCCTGGTAGGCTGCGGCGGCAAGGAACACGTCCGAGGCCTTAACGCTGATCTTGAATTCGTGAAAGTCGTTGTCCTGCAGGATCCGGATATGGTCGAGGCCCGACTCGACCATCGCCTCCGGGCAGGGTTCCGCGTATTTGTCGAGCAGGTGCTTTTCCAGGCTTCCGGCATTCACGCCGATGCGGATCGCACAGCCGTGGTCGCGGGCGGCGCTGATGACCTCGCGCACCCGCGCCTCGGATCCGATGTTGCCGGGGTTGATGCGCAGGCAGGCGGCGCCCGCCTCGGCCGCCTCGATCCCGCGCTTGTAGTGGAAATGGATATCGGCAACGATCGGCACCGGGCTTTCGCGCACGATCTCCCGCAGCGCGCGGGCCGACGCTTCGTCGGGCACCGAAACGCGCATGATATCGGCGCCGGCCTCCGCGCAGGCCTGAATCTGCGCGACGGTGGCGGCGACATCCGTGGTGGCCGTGTTCGTCATGCTTTGCACCGAAATCGGCGCATCGCCGCCCACCGGCACCGATCCCACATGGATCTTGCGGCAGTCCCTGCGGTAGATGTTGCGCCACGGGCGGACGTGATTGAGGGTCATGGCGGCCTTTCCGTCGCGTGCCTTCTCGCCCTGAAAATAGGCCGCAGCGCCCCTCGGCGCAATGCGTGCGCTACTCCGACGCGCCGGAGATTTCGCGCGCCTCCGCCATCGCGACGACCTTGGCAAGCTCGGGGTCTTCGCCGAAATCGGCAAGCGCGTAGCCTTGCGTCAGCGCGTCCACGGACAGCGCCACGTCGCGGATCGTCGACGTGCCCTGCCCCGCCGGGCCGTAAAGCTCTCCGTTCACCTCGAAGTAGAGCGACCCCGACATCCCGGCGCGCAGCGTCGGCGCGCCTTCGGTGCGCGGCAGCGTGTAGGCTTCGCCCGCATCGAGGATCTTCTCGAAGATGACCGAGCCGTCGGCGCCGCGCACGCGGATCCACGCCGGACGCACGGCGAGGATCTTCACCTCGGGCGCCTCGGCCTCCACCACCTGGGGCATCTCGGCGGCGGTGGTGGCCGCGCGTTCGGGAACGGCCGGCGAGGCCAGGTCGAGGCCCGACGGCGCGGCGGGCCGGTCCGCGCGCGCGAAGGCCCCCGTGGTCTCGGGATCGAGCGTCGAGATCGGCGCGTCGCGCGCGATCATCACCGGCACGTCGAGCGCCTGGGGCCGGTAAAGGCGCTCCATTGCCTCGCTGGACAGCGACGGGCCGTCCGGCTCGGATGATCCCGCCCCGTCGAGCGGGTCGAGCTCGGCGAGCACCACCGGCGTCTGGTCCACCGGCGACAGCTGCACGCGCTGGATCTCGCGCAGGACCGACCAGCCCCCGAACCCGATCGCGCCGACCAGTGCGGCAAGCACCACGAGCGAGCCGACGGCCCCGGGCTCCACCCTTGAAAACAGGCTTTCGCTGCGCGGGATGAAGGGCGTGGCGGGTTGCACGAAGGGGTCGCGCGCCCCGCCCGACGTCGTCGCGGGCTTGCCGCGGCGGGCCGGTTTCCGAACGCTCGAGGCGTCCTTCGACATGCCATGGGCGGGAGAGAACCCGCTTTCCGCACAGAACTCGGCGAAGGCCCGGTCGGGGTCCATGCCGAGATAGCGGGCATAGGAGCGCACATAGCCCGCGATGAACCCGGGCGTGTCGAAGGCGGACGGGTCGGAATTCTCGATCGCGGCGATGTAGCTCGCCCGGATGCGCAATTCGCGCTGCACGTCGAGAAGCGACTTGCCGAGGGTGGCGCGCTCCCCGCGCATCACGTCGCCAAGACGCAGATCGAAATCGTCGAAGCGCTTGGGCTTCGCCACGGGCTGCGCGTCAGCTCGGGATGGCTTGCGCCGGATCATGCCTGCTGCCTCTGCTCCGTTGGGTCACGGGCCTGCCGCGATTCGGACCCTTCTTTGATTGCAGAAGGTTACCACAGAGGAAACAGCCGGACAGACGAAACCCGTTCAGGCGGACTTCTCGGCGCGATTCAGCGCACAATGCGACCACAAATCGTCCATCGCGCTTACCAGCCGGTCCATCTCGTCCGGGCCGTGCACCGGCGAGGGCGTGAAGCGCAGCCGCTCGGTTCCGCGCGGCACGGTGGGGAAGTTGATCGGCTGGCAGTAGATCCCGTAATCCTCGAGCAGCATGTCGGAGATGCGCTTGCAGTGGACCGGGTCGCCCACGATCACGGGCACGATGTGGCTTCCATGATCGATGATCGGCAGCCCGAGCGCCTTGAGCCGCGTCTTGAGAATTCGTGCCTGGGTCTGGTGCTTCTCGCGCCGCGCCCGGTCCGTCTTCAGATGCGCGACACTGGCCGCGGCGCCGGCCGCGACGGCCGGCGGCAGCGAGGTCGTGAAGATGAACCCCGGCGCGTAAGACCTTATGGCGTCGCACATCTTCGCGCTCGCCGCGACGTAGCCGCCCATCACGCCGTAGGCCTTCGCCAGCGTGCCGTTGATGATGTCGATCCGGTGCATGAGCCCGTCGCGCTCTGCCACGCCGGCCCCGCGCGGGCCATACATGCCCACCGCGTGCACCTCGTCGATATAGGTCAGCGCGTTGAACTCGTCGGCCAGATCGCAAAGCGCCGCGATCGGGCCGAAATCGCCATCCATGGAATAGATCGATTCGAACGCGATAAGCTTGGGCGCGTCCGGATCGTCGGCCTCGAGCAACTCGCGCAGATGCGCCACGTCGTTGTGCCGGAAAACGCGCTTGGCGCCGCCGTTGCGCCGGATCCCCTCGATCATCGAGGCATGATTGAGTTCGTCGGAATAGATGATGAGCCCGGGGAACAGCTTCGGCAGGGTGGACAGCGTGGCGTCGTTCGCGATGTAGGCCGAGGTGAAGAGAAGCGCCGCTTCCTTGCCATGCAGATCCGCCAGTTCGGCCTCGAGCCGCTTGTGATAGACCGTGGTACCGGAGATGTTGCGCGTTCCGCCCGAGCCCGCGCCGGTGCACTCGATCGCCTCGTGCATGGCGGCGAGCACCGCCGGGTGCTGGCCCATGCCGAGATAGTCGTTGCCGCACCAGACCGTGATCGGACACGTCTCGCCGTCCGGGCGGCGCCAGGTGGCATGCGGAAACGAACCGCGCCTGCGCTCGATGTCGATGAAGGTCCTGTAGCGGCCCTCGTCATGCAGGCGCTGGATCGCTTGGTCGAGTTTGGCGGTGTAGTCCAACGTCACTCCCCCCGGTTTGCTGGCAGCGGGGTCGGCCCCGACATATTCAACAATTCACGGATATAACCGTGAACGGCGTCTTGCAACACGTTACGCGGCGCGGTCCTTGGGGCTCATTGATCCAGATCAACCGCCTTGCTGGACAGCGCATGACGCAATGATAGTGTGCGCCCTGACGCTCGACAGGAGATCCCAGACATGCGCGACACCACGACGCTGGACCCGGTTCTGAACCGCCTCGACGCGGGGCTCGACGCATCGCTGGAACGGCTGATGGCGCTGATGCGGATACAGTCGATCTCCACCGATCCGGACTACGCGGCGCGGTGCCGCGAGGCTGCGCAATGGCTTGTCGCGGATCTGCAAGGGCTCGGCGCCGAGGCCCGGCTTGCCGAGACGCCGGGTCATCCGATGGTGGTGGGACACATCGGCGAGGGCGCCCCGCACCTTCTCTTCTATGGCCATTACGACGTGCAGCCCGTCGATCCCCTCGACCTGTGGGACCGCGACCCCTTCGATCCGGCGATCGAGGAGACCGGTCAGGGCCGGGTCATCCGCGGGCGCGGCGCCTCGGACGACAAGGGCCAGCTCATGACCTTCGTGGAGGCGTGCCGCGCCTGGATCGCCGAGAACGGGGCCCTGCCCTGCCGCGTGACCTTCTTCTTCGAGGGCGAGGAGGAATCGGGCTCGCCCTCGCTGATCCCGTTCCTGCGGGAGAACGCCGCGGAACTGACCGCGGACCTCGCGCTGATCTGCGACACCGGCATGTATGACCGCGAGACGCCGTCGATCGCCACGCAATTGCGGGGCATGTTGCGCGAAGAGGTCGTGATCCGCGGCGCCTCGCGCGATCTGCACTCGGGCCTCTACGGCGGGCTGGCCGTCAACCCGATCCACGTGCTGTCGCGCGTCCTTGCCGGGCTGCACGACGAAACCGGGCGCGTCACCCTGCCGGGCTTCTACGATGGCGTGCCCGAAACGCCCCCCGAGGTGATGGAGCAGTGGGCCGGGCTCGGCTTCGACACCGCCGCGTTCCTCGGCAAGGTGGGCCTGTCGCACGGCGCCGGCGAGCAGGACCGCACCCCGATCGAGCGGCTCTGGGCGCGCCCCACGGCCGAGGTGAACGGCATCTCCGGCGGCTACGCCGGCGCGGGATTCAAGACCGTGCTGCCCGCGGAGGCGCGCGCCAAGGTCAGCTTCCGCCTCGTCGGAACCCAGGATCCCGAGGCGATCCACGAAAGCTTCGTGGCCTATGTGGAAAGCCTGCTGCCGCCGGACTGCACCGCGGAGTTCCCCATGGGCGACGGCGCGCCCGCCTGCCGCATGGACACCACCCGCCCCGAATTCGAGGCCGCGCGCGCCGCGCTGTCGGACGAGTGGCCGCAGCCCGCGGTCTTCGCCGGCATGGGCGGCTCGATCCCGGTCGCCGGCTACTTCAAGGAGATCCTCGGCATGGACGCGATGCTCGTCGGCTTCGCCCATGACGACGACCGGATCCACTCGCCCAACGAGAAATACGACCTCGAAAGCTTTCACAAGGGCGCGCGAAGCTGGGCGCGCATCCTGCACGCGCTGGCCGACACTGGCGCATGATCCCGGGCTTCGCCGCGCATGTATTCACGCGGGACGGCGTGGACATCGCCTGCGAGACGGGCGGCGACGGCCCGCCGCTTCTGCTCCTGCACGGCTTCCCGCAGACCCGCGCCATGTGGGCACGGATCGCGCCGCGGCTTGCCGAGACCCACACGGTGGTCTGCCCCGACCTTCGCGGCTACGGCGCCTCCTCGAAACCGCGGGGCGCGGAGAACTACAGCTTCCGGGCGATGGGGGCGGACCAGCTCTCGCTGATGGCGCATCTGGGCTTCCACCGCTTCCACCTCGCCGGCCATGACCGGGGCGGGCGCACGGCGCACCGCATGGCGCTCGACGCGCCGGAGCGGGTGGCGAGCCTCGCGCTCATGGACATCGTGCCCACGCATCACCTGCTCACATGCCTCACGCACGAGGTGGCGCGGGCCTATTATCACTGGTTCTTCCTCGCCCAGCCGCACCCCTTCCCCGAGCGGATGATCGAGGCCGACCCGGACGCCTTCTACGAGCGGTGTCTGCTGGGCTTCGGCAAGGCCGCGCTTTCCGATTTCGCGCCGGACCAGCTTGCGGCCTACCGCGCGGCCTGGCGCGACCCGGAGGCCATCCGCGCGATGTGCGACGACTACCGCGCCGCGCTCGATCACGATCTCGCCCTCGACGACGCCGATCTGGACCGGCGGGTCGCCTGCCCCGCCCTCGTGCTCTGGGGCGCGCAGGGCGCCATGGCGGCGGTCTACGACGTGCCCGGCACCTGGGCCGGCCGGCTGGCGCGGATGGAGGCCCGGCCGATGCCGGGCGGGCACTTCTTCCCCGACCAGCACCCTGACGCGACCGCCGAGGCGCTTGGCGCATTCCTCGCGTCGCTCAGCCTTTCGGCCTGACGGCCGTCCAGCCCTTTGCCATCAAGAGGACCCAGGGCGCCCCGTGCAGCGCGAGGTCCAGGATATCGATGGGCCGGGTGAGCGTGCCCGCGCCCAGCATGCGAAGCTTTTCGACGAGATGGGGTTCCGGCGTAAAGGGCGCGAGGCCGAGCGTCAGCGCCAGGATCACCGCGACGCTCCATGGCACCTGATCGAGAAGCGCGCGCATCGGTATTCCGGAGCGTCCCGTGCTTGGGGAAGGTGTGGCGCGGTTGACGGGGCTCGAACCCGCGACCCCCGGCGTGACAGGCCGGTACTCTAACCAACTGAGCTACAACCGCGCATGGGGTGGACGGATCCACCGGGATGCCCTCCGGGCCGGTTCGGCGGCGATGGCGCGGTTGACGGGGCTCGAACCCGCGACCCCCGGCGTGACAGGCCGGTACTCTAACCAACTGAGCTACAACCGCATGCCGCCTGCCCGGTTGCCCGGGCGTGGGGCGGGTTCTATGCGCGGCCCTCGGTCGCGTCAAGCGCATTTGGCGCAGTTTGAGGCCGAGACATCGCGGCGGCGACGCGATCGCCCCTCTGCCGAGACCGCCGCCCTCGGCGCCGCAAGCGCGGCATCCTGCGCCGGGCCTCGCATCGCGGCATTGCGGCGGGGCCGGTCGGGCGCGAAAGGCGCCCGCGAATGTCGGCGATTTCCCCGGCGCGCGGTATGGGGCATAGATCGCGCAGAGCACACCAAACCGCGAAAGGACATCCCGTGGACGCAGCCGCCTTCTGGGACCGCGCCGCCGAGGCCTACGCCCGCCGCCGGATCTCCGACCCCGGCGCCTACGAAGCCGCCCTCGCGCGCGTGAAATCCCGCCTCCGGCCGGAAGACCGGGTGCTCGAGTTGGGCTGCGGCACAGGCTCGACCGCGCTTCGCCTTGCCCCCTGCGTGGCCACCTATGTCGGCACCGACCTCTCCGGCGCGATGATCGCGATCGCCGAGGAGAAACGCCGGACCGCGGCCCAGGGCAACCTGAGTTTCCGCCAGGCCGGGGTCGCCCGCGCGGCCACCCCCGGGGAAGACGTCGATGCGGTGCTCGCCTTCAACCTGCTGCACCTGCTGCCGGACCTGGCCAAAGGGCTGGGCTCCATGCGCGACGTCTTGCGCCCGGGCGGGGTCTTCATCTCCAAGACCCCGGCGATCGGCGAGAAATGGCGCTATCGCCCCGTGGTCGCGGCGATGCGGGCGTTGGGCAAGCTCCCTGCCATGAGCCTGCTGAAGGTGGCGCAAATCGACCGGGCCATCTCGGAGGCCGGGTTCGAGATCCTCGAGACCGACCTGCTTCCGCCCTCGCTTCCCTCGCGCTTCGTGGTCGCCCGGAAACGGTGACAGCGCTTCCCGCATGTTGCGGGCAGGCGCCTCGGCCTGCGTCGCGGACAGTGGCGGCACACCACCTGGGACCTTCATCTTTCCAAGCGTGTCGCGACCGATCCCTTCGGTAGCCGGAGGCGCTGAACCCCCGATCGCTGCGTCGTCCGTCTTCTCGTCCGTGCCGATCCCCGATCTCGGGACGGCTTCAAGCGCGCCTTACCCACGACGCGTTGCTGGCTGGAAAGGCGGCGACACGCATGGAGCATCGAAGGGCCCCGCGCGCGGGAGGCGGTCCCCCGAAAGCAGGACGAGGAAGGCAGGCCCGCAGGATCAGCGGGCGGAGAAATCCATGAAGGCCGTCCGCACGGCCATCGAGGTCCCGGCATGTCACTGTTGCTGGATGCTCGACGGGCTGTTCGAACTCCAGAAACATCGGTCGAAATCGACATATTTCAGCATGTCTTCGGTTCTTCCCACCGCGACGATACGCGAGCAGCCCTCCATCGCGTCGAAATCTTCGAACGCGGACACCACACCGGTCCGGTCTGCAAGGGCGCCGTGAACGCAAAGCTGTTCGCCGGGCGCCAGTTTCCGAACGCGCCGTCCGGCCTCCGGCGCTTCTACCGCGAAGACATGGGGCTGCGCGCTGGCATTGCGGACACACAAGGTGCCGTGGTCCGCCGTCGACTGACTCGAGGCCGCCAGACCCGGCCCAGCGACAAGGCTCAGTATGGCGATAGACTTACGGAACACAGCGCAAGTGTGTCCCCGCACCACCGGCTCGGTCAATTCCTGAATGATCACGTTCTCCCCACGGTCGGATCAGTCGATCGTGACCCTGCGATCCCGGGATCCGGGTTAACCTATGGGTGAAACGGGAGGAGATTTCAGATGACCCTAGGACATACCGCGAAAGGCGGCCTGGCCGCTCTGGCGTTGAGCGCGGGCAGCGCGACCGCCCAGGAGGCGCCTTTCGGAACCGACGCGGATACCGGTTACGCGGCCGAATTGTGGGCCGCGATGGAGGACATGAACCTCGCCGGGGAAGGCATGCTGCGCAGCTTCCCTTACCAGGGCGTCGCACCGCATGGCATGATGCTGGAGACGCTCTATACCACAGCCACGATCGACGGACATTCCGGCGATCTGGTGATCAAGCGCAATTACGGTCCAGAAGGCGTCGGGATCGCCGACGTGCTGAGCGATCCCGACACGCATCTCGCCGCGGTCACGGTGATGTTCCGCCGCGAGGCGGGATATGATCCGGACAACGCCGACTGGTTCTGGGCGAAGTACCTGCCCGACGGATCGCTCGACAGGAACCCGAAGGGCATGCGCCTCGCGGGCAGGGTCGCGAAGGGCACGAACGCCGGCTGCATCGCGTGCCATTCCGGCGCTGGCGACGACATGCTTTTCACGACAGATCATCTGGGCTCCGACTGAGACCCGGTGGTCCTCGTCCGCGGCCTCGCGTGACCGTGAAACGGGACTTCCGCGACGGGCAGGCGTGACAGAGGTGCGAAGATGTCATGCGCCGGGGGCGGACCGCCCCCCGCACGCTTGGGCAAGACAGGGTGCCGTATCTCCACCCCGGTCGCGTTCCCCCGCTGGAAGGTCCCGTCCCGGGGCCCGATCCCGGTCGGCGGAGGATGACTGATGCAAACCATCCGGCCCGTGCACATCGCTGAAAGCGGCCGCGCGACGGCCGGACTGCCGGTTGAGCCGGCGCCACGGAGATGCAGGTGACCGCGTGGTTCGACGCGTTGCTCGATCGTGCCGGTCGCGGCATCGCCCGACGGCTGGAGCAGCCCAGTTCCGGTTACGTGCCCTTCACGCCCTCGGATTTCGAGACCCTGCAAAACACGCTGCGGCCCGCCGACATTCTCCTGATCGAGGGACGGCAGCGTGTCTCGGCCGCGATAAAGTACCTGACGCAGTCAACCTGGTCCCACGCCGCGATGTTCGTCGGGGATCGCACCGTTGGAGGATCCGGCTCCGAGGAATCCCATCGCCTGGTCGAGGTCAATCTGGGGGAGGGCTGTGTCTCTTCTCCGCTGAGCAAGTACGCCACGTTCAACACCCGGATATGCCGGCCTGTCGGCCTGAGTGAAGGCGAGGCCTGCGCGGTGGTCGACTTCATGACATGCCGGATCGGCCTGCGCTACGACATGCGCAACATCGTGGATCTCGCGCGGTACCTGCTGCCCACGCCGCCCGTGCCCGTGCGCTGGCGGCGGCGCATGCTGGCGCTCGGCTCCGGCGATCCGACCCGCGCGATCTGCTCATCTCTGATCGCCCAGGCTTTCCAATCGGTGCGCTACCCGATCCTGCCCGACATCCGGACGGTCGAGGCACGCTCGGGCTCTCGATACGCGCGGCAGGAGATCCTCCACGTGCGGCATCATTCGCTCTTCGCGCCGCGGGATTTCGATCTCTCGCCCTACTTCGAGATCGTGAAGCCGCACCTCGTTTCCGGATTCGACCATCGCAGTCTCGACTGGGCCGATCTGCCGACGGCCGATACCCGGGACGAGGCGCCTCGCTCGTGAACGTGGAAGACCCGCGCGCGCCGAACTCGCGTCTTCCACCCGCGCCTCGAGGTCGAGCTTCGATGGTGAATGTTCCGGGCGGCAAGGGCGGCCGGCCTCCTTCATGCCGAAAACCGAAACCTCGGCGAAGAGCGACAGCCCTTGTATGCGATGCTGCGAATGCCCAGCTGTGTGGAGCCTGTGTTTTTCGCTTCGAACCGCTGCTTCCGTTCATCCGGCTCTCAGTCGATCGATTCAGTCTGACTCTGCCGGGCTGCCGCATTCCGCGGGCAGCACTTGAACAGGAGACAACGGATATGGCCAATGGCACCGTGAAATGGTTCAACGCCACCAAAGGCTTCGGATTCATCGAACCGGAGTCCGGCGGCAAGGACGTCTTCGTCCACATCTCTGCCGTCGAACGCGCCGGCCTCACCGGTCTCGCGGACGCCCAGAAGGTGACCTTCGACGTCGAAACCGGCCGCGATGGCCGCGAGAGCGCGACCAACATCGCGCTTGCCTGACCCGGTGGTCCCGGGCGCCCCGATGGGCGCCCGGTCTCGTCATCATCCTCGCACAAGCACCAGGAGTACGCCGGTTTGAAGCCGCAACAGTGGACCCGTGTCCTCACGAAGTATCGCGAACCCATCCCCGCCCGCAGCCTTCTCGAGTTGTCCGTGACGCTTCTGCCCTTCCTGGCGATCTGGGCACTCGCCTGGTGGGCCCTGTCGATCAGTCCCGTTCTCTCCGTCGCGCTGGCCATGGTGAACGCCGGCTTTCTCGTCCGAACCTTCATGATCCAGCACGATTGCGGCCATGGGTCGTTTTTCCGAAACCGGAAACTCGGTGACTGGATCGGAAGGGCCCTCGGGGTTCTGACGCTCACCCCCTATGACGTCTGGCGCAAGACGCACGCGATCCACCACGCCACCACGGGCAACCTCGACCAGCGCGGCACCGGAGACGTCCCGGTTCTGACCGTGACCGAATACCGAAGCAAATCCCGGCTCGGCCGCGTGCTTTATCGTCTTCTTCGGCATCCCCTGGTTCTGTTCGGGATCGTGCCCTTCTACACCTTCTTCCTGCAAAACCGCCTGCCGGTCGGGTTGATGCGATCGGGATGGCGCTACTGGCTCAGCTCCCAGGCCACGAATGCCGGGATCGGCGGGCTGCTGGCACTTCTGATCTGGTTTGGCGGTCTGGAGGTCGTGCTGTTCATCTTCGTGCCGACGATGTCGCTGGCTGCGAGCCTGGGCATGTGGATGTTCTACGTGCAGCACCAGTTCGAGGACACGGTCTGGGAACGCCAAGAGGATTGGAACGTGCACGAGGCGGCGCTGCACGGGTCGTCCAATTACATACTGCCGCCGGTCCTGAACTGGCTCACCGGGAATATCGGAGCGCATCACGTGCACCACCTGGCCAGCCGGATACCGTTCTATCGCCTGCCCGAGGTCCTTCGCGACCACGACGACCTCGTCGAGACGCGCCGCCTCACCCTGCGGGAAAGCCTGCGTTGCGCAAGCCTGGCGCTCTGGGACGAAAACGACCGAAAGCTGATTTCCTTCGCCGAGGCCCGGCGACGTCCGTGACGACACCGAAACGGATGCGCCGGTCCGTGACCGACCCGAAACAAGGAGACGACACCCGATGGCACAGTTCAGTTCCGCGGGCCGCACAGGCCAGGCCCCCGATCCCTTCAAGGGCATGACGAAGACCAAGAAAAAAGACGCCAAGCCGAGCGCGCCGCACGAGATCCTGCTCGGAGAGCACAGCCGGTATCAGGTCAAGTCGGGTTGGCTTGCGGGCAAATTCGTCGCACGCGCGTTCCCGAAGCCTCCGACGAAGGCACGCGGCATGATCGCCGAAGCGACCGGCGCGACGGAAGAGGCGGCCATCGCCGCGTTGCAAGACATCCTCGACGCACGGGAAGATCGCAGGACAGGCGAGCGCCGCGAGGATCCCAGAACAGGCATCGCCGTGCCCGGCACGGAAGAATACGTCGAGGCGATCCGGCAGGTCGCGCTCTCACGACCGCAACACGCGATGCTCGCGGCCTTGTCGCTGGCCGGCGAAGACGGGCTGACGGATGGGCGCATGGCACGCGTTGCGGGGTACAAATCGCAAGCGTCGGCCAACAGATCCTTTCTGGCGGCGGGCCTGCTGATCGCGGAATACCTTTCGGTGAAAGCCGACCCCGACCAGAGGTCCGGCGCTTCGGAAGGGGCTGCCCTGCTCGGGTTCAAGGGTGAAACGGAAACCGACGGCGGCACCGGGAACTGGATTCTGCACGAGGAGTTGCGCGAGGCGATCCGGATGACGCTTTGACGCCATCGACCGCCGCGCGGGTGCCCGCGAGGTCGAATGCCGCGCCGCGGACCGAAAAGACTTGCATCCCGGGTGGGATGGCGCCGCGCGGCGCGGAGGTGAGTGCCGTCAGGTCGGCGTGGCAGCCCCGGCGCATGGCAGGCGAAAATGGCAGCCGGGCCGGGGGGGGGCGCAGGTCGGGCGTGGAAAAGCTGCGGAAGAGCATTGCACCGCGCATGGCTCGGTCGAAGCGCTTCGGGAAGGCGGTTTCGGAATACACCTTGGCCAGGTCCTGCCGCCGGAAATCGATATGGACGATACGGCGCGTGCGATTGTCGTCGCCGACCCGGCGATAGAAGAATTCCTCGTCGGTGAAATGCCCCTTGCGCATGATCCAGCGGACCATGCTGGCGGTCGTCCCCTGTAGGGTGCCATGATGTCCACGATCCAGAGGCGGTCGCCCGCGTTCCAGTCCTCGGGCGTCAGTTGCTCGCCGCTTATGAGGCGGCGTTCGCCTCCGGCGCCGAGCCACGCCCAGGTGTAGAGCCCGCGTGCCACGCCGTCGAAACGGAACAGCCGGAACTGGCCAAGCAGAAGTGGCGGCTCTATATAGCTGCGCAGTTGCGCGACCGGCATCCTCGCATGCCGCGCACTTCGAAAGGCGAGGAAGATCATGTCCCCGTAGGCGCGCAGGCGTTCGGGCCCGGGGCTCTCGACATCCGGCAGGGTGCGACCGAGGGAATCGCGCCGCGCGATCACGGGGCGCCCTTTTCATCCATGACGCCGCCACGCGCCTGCAGTAGCGCGCCTTCCCACGGGCGCAGGGTCATGCGCGCGGTCGCGATCGCGGTGTTGCCTTCGGCGAGTTCGGGGAAGAGCTTGAACAGTTCCTCGCGCGCCTTGCCCTCGATCCCGCAAAGCGCGTAGTCGCCCGGGAGGAAGCTTTCGGTCGCAAGCCCCTCGGTCAGCATGATCTCGTGGCGATCGAAGAGAACGTGATGGTACTCGACCCATCCGGCCTCGTCCTCCACGCGGATCGTCGTGTCGTTGATCAGCCCCTTGGCGGGCACGAGAACCTCCTGCGCGCCGAAGAAAAGCTCCGCACGCCAGCCGGTCACGAGCACCCGGTGCTGGGGGGAAACGCGCAACTCCCGCGCTGGACGATCGTTTCCGAATGCGCCCGCGGAGATGCGGACCGGACGAAGGGATCGGTGGGCGCGCAGTTCGGCTGGGGAGAAGCGGCGGCATCCAAGCCAGCGCACCGGCCGGAAGGGACCGTCCACCGTCCGCACCATGTCACCGACACGCAGTGCCTCGACGGCGACCGGACCGGCCTCGGTTTCGATCAGGGTGCCGCGCGCGACGCAGATCAGCAGGTTGAGGAAAAGGGTATCGGTGTCGGTGCCCGCGGTGTCGGTGCCGGTGACCGAAATGGCCACGGTCTGGTCCGACCCAGATGCGAAAACCGTGGCGCGGTCGATGGTGAAGGTGAATTCGCCGGTGACGGCATCGAAGCTCAGGTTGCCGAACGCTCCGCCGCTGTTGACGGTGAAACTGTACCCGTCGGAGGGCTCGCTGGAGGGCCCGCCCCCGATCGGCACCTCGTCGAAATCGCCGGAAACCGTGGTGATCCCGGTCCCGTTGAGCGTGACGTCGAAGGTCCACGTGTCCAGCCCGCCGATCCCGCCGCCGGTGGAGCCCGTGACCTCGCTGAGGTTATAGCCCACTGCTCCGTCCCGCGTCTTGCCCTCGGGCTCTTTCCGGCCCGCGTTATTAGAAGCCAGCACCCAGGCCTGTGTCGATGGTTCGTGGACGACACGCCGTTCTTCAGCGGAAAACGTGACATTGGGGCAGCGCCGCGAAGCGGAGGCGCTCGAAGCGGACCGGGCTGTCCACAACCACGACCGCGCCCTGCCCTCGGTCTCGCCCGGAGCGACCCGATCTGCCTTGCGCCCTTTTCAGTGATCCGCGTTCGATGCGCGGCGCTCTCGAGAAACCAGTCGACGACGGTCGGACCGCCCGGCGAAGCCCGGGCGCCGCCGTGGTCTCCGATACGTCCGGCGGTCACGAACAGCTTGATCCTCGGAGCTTCGTGCGGAACGTGCCGGGCAGAGTGTCGCCATTGTCGCCCGGATCGATGCCGCCGCCATGACGAGCATGGCGCTCCGATACCGCGTGCAGCGTCTTCAGCCCGGCGCTCTCCTCCTCGGGCGCGCCCGGCAGGCACGGGCCAGCCCCGATCCTTTCCGGCACCTCTACGCGGCTCGCCGACACCCGGGTCCATGGCGAAGCTACCGGTTGAGCGAGAGGTGTCGTGTGCGCCGCGAACGGGCCGTGGACCTGCCGGCGCGGTCACGGTTCGCGCATGGATCGCGCCGCATGTTCAGCTATGTTCGGTGAGAAGTGGGGGGCGTTCGGGTCTCTCTTGCCGTTGAGAGACCATCGCCTCGAACCTCCGGGTCTTGGTGCGGTCGAGAAGACTCGAACTTCCACGGGTTTTACCCCACAGCGACCTCAACGCTGCGCGTCTACCAATTCCGCCACGACCGCACGTGACCCAGCAGGTGGAGCGGCGTATAGAACAGGCCGCCGGGGATGTGAAGAGCAAATTCCGGCTGCCGCAACGGGAGCGCACATGGTCGAATGGATCACCTCCGACGGGCTTGTCGACTACCGCCGGGCAGAGGCGGAGATGGAAGCGCGCGCCACCGCGATCGCCGAGGGCCGCGCGGCCGAGGCCATCTGGCTGCTCGAGCATCCCCCGCTCTACACCGCCGGCACGAGCGCGCGGCCGGACGATCTGCGCGCGCCCGACCGCTTCCCCGTCCACCCCACGCGGCGCGGCGGGCAGTACACCTATCACGGGCCGGGGCAGCGGGTGGTCTACGTGATGCTGGATGTCGGCCGGCGCGGGCGCGACGTGCGCCGCTTCGTGGCCGCGCTCGAGGCGTGGGTGATCGCCACGCTCGGCCGTTTCAACGTGGAGGGGATGATTCGAGAGGGCCGCGTGGGTGTCTGGGTGCCGCGCCCCGACAAGCCGGCCCTGCCCGACGGCACGCCCCGCGACGACAAGATCGCCGCCATCGGCATCCGGCTGCGGCGCTGGATCAGCTTCCACGGCATCTCGATCAACGTGGACCCCGAGCTCTCGCATTTCGACGGCATCGTGCCCTGCGGGATCGACGGCCACGGGGTCACGAGCCTCGTGGACCTAGGGCGGCCCGTCACCATGGCGGACCTCGACGCGGCGCTGGCCGAAAGCTTCGCGGAGACGATGGACGCCACCTGAGGACGTCAGTTCCACGTCCGCGAGAAGACGTGGCGCAGGATGTCGTCGCGATGAAGCCCGATTTCCGCAAGCTCCGCGTCGCTGAGCGCGCGAAGGCGGGCGACGCGGGCGGCGAGCTCGCGGGTGCGCGCATCGAAGGGCGTGTCGAATATGCGCCGGAGCGCGGCGATGCGCGGGGATCCGGTCGCGGTGCGGGACGTGGCAGCGTCTCGGTAGGCCATTTGGTCGATCCTGTCGTCCGGGGCGCCACCCCCCAGGTGGCGCGGAACTCCGGGGGTGCCCCCGGCATCAGGAAAGTTACGCGAGCGGCGCGTATCGACCTAGTCGGGGAAACCTGACCCGAGGCGGCGGCTTGGCACGCTTTTCTTGATCTGTGTCAAATCGATCCATTGCCCACGGGGGTGACCCATTCTAGAACACGAATGGAATAAGGGGAGGAGTGCGACTCGCGCGCACTTCGGCACGACCATCAGGAGGCATCATGGCAGACGCGGCCATTCACAGCCACGAGCACGAGGACCAGCGCGGCTTCTTCACCCGCTGGTTCATGTCAACGAACCACAAGGATATCGGAATCCTCTACCTCGTCACCTCGGCGGTGGTGGGTTTCATCGCGGTGGCGTTCACCGTCTACATGCGCATGGAACTGATGGATCCGGGCGTTCAGTACATGTGCCTCGAAGGCGCGCGCCTCTTCCCGGCTGCCGCGGGCGAATGCACGCCCAATGGCCATCTTTGGAACGTGCTGATCACGGGCCACGGCGTCTTGATGATGTTCTTCGTGGTCATCCCGGCGCTCTTCGGGGGCTTCGGCAACTACCTGCTGCCGCTTCAGATCGGCGCGCCGGACATGGCGTTCCCGCGGATGAACAACCTGTCCTACTGGCTTTACGTCTCGGGCACCCTGCTCGCGATCGCCTCGCTCTTCGCGCCGGGCGGCAACGGACAGGCGGGCTCCGGCGTGGGCTGGGTCTTCTACCCGCCGCTCTCGACCAACGAGATGGGCATGTCCACGGACCTCGCCATCTTCGCGATCCACACCGCGGGGGCGAGTTCGATCCTGGGCTCGATCAACATGATCACCACCTTCCTCAACATGCGCGCGCCAGGCATGTCCCTTTTCAAGGTGCCGCTCTTCGCGTGGTCGATCTTCGTGACCGCCTGGCTGCTGGTGCTGTCGCTGCCGGTTCTGGCAGGCGCGATCACCATGCTGCTGACCGACCGCAACTTCGGCACGACCTTCTTCGACCCGGCCGGCGGCGGCGACCCGGTGCTCTACCAGCACATCTTCTGGTTCTTCGGGCACCCCGAGGTCTATATCCTGATCCTGCCCGCCTTCGGCATCATCAGCCACGTGATCTCCACCTTCTCGCACAAGCCGATCTTCGGCTACCTGCCAATGGTCTGGGCCATCATCGCGATCGGCGCGCTCGGCTTCGTCGTGTGGGCGCACCACATGTACACCGTGGGCATGAGCGTGACGCAGCAAAGCTACTTCATGCTCGCCACGATGGTGATCGCGGTGCCCACCGGCGTGAAGGTGTTCAGCTGGATCGCGACGATGTGGGGCGGCTCGCTTGAGTTCAAGACGCCGATGCTCTTCGCCATCGGCTTCGTGTTCCTCTTCACGCTGGGCGGCGTGACGGGCATCGTGCTGAGCCAGGCGGGCGTGGACCGCGCCTATCACGACACCTACTACGTCGTGGCGCACTTCCACTACGTCATGAGCCTCGGGGCCGTGTTCGGCATCTTCGCCGGCATCTACTTCTACTTCGGGAAGATGACCGGCCGGCATTACCCCGAGTGGGCCGGCAAGCTGCACTTCTGGCTCTTCTTCATCGGCGCCAACCTGACCTTCTTCCCGCAGCACTTC
The DNA here is from genome assembly GCF_041365695.1 of Rhodosalinus sp. 5P4. Classification (NCBI taxonomy): domain Bacteria; kingdom Pseudomonadati; phylum Pseudomonadota; class Alphaproteobacteria; order Rhodobacterales; family Paracoccaceae; genus Rhodosalinus; species Rhodosalinus sp. 5P4. The sequence continues at coordinate 222,968 of NZ_JBGFSJ010000001.1, read as the reverse complement.
CTCGGGCGTCAGGGCATGCCGCGGCGCTACATCGACTACCCCGAGGCCTTCGCCTACTGGAACTGGGTGTCGAGCTGGGGCGCGTTCCTCGCCTTCGCGAGCTTCGTGTTCTTCCTTGGCATGATCGCCTGGGCGCTGGTCCGCGGGGCCCGCGTGACGGAGAACAACTACTGGAACGAGTACGCCGACACGCTGGAATGGACCCTGCCCTCGCCGCCGCCCGAGCACACGTTCGAGCAGCTGCCCAAGCGTGAGGACTGGGATCACGCCCGCGCCCACTGAGCGTGACGGCAATCCGTCGAACCAACGCCACGGGCCCCGCGCGAAAGCCGGGGCCCGTTTCGCGTCAGGGCTCCCTTCGGCCCTTGCCCGACGCCGCGACAGACATATCCTAGTCGCATGCCATACGCCTGGACGACACCGCCCACCCCGCAGCCGGACCATGTCGCGCAGATGCGTCTATGGCCACACCGGTCGCTTCCGCCCGAGGGGTTCGCGGCCTTCATCCTCGTCACCTTCGCCTTGATCTGCGTTCCGCTCTTCACAGTGCTGGGCACGGTCGTGCTATGGGGCGTTCTGCCCTTCGTGCTGCTTGCGGTGGCGGGGGTCTGGTGGGGGCTGCGGCGCAGTTACCGCGACGGATCGCTTTTCGAGGAACTGACCCTCGACGACACCGACCTGCGCCTCGAGCGGCACGACCCGCGCGGCCCGGTCAGGGACTGGGCCTGCAACACCTACTGGGCACGGGTCGAACTGCATGAAACCGGCGGCCCCGTGCCGAACTACGTCACGCTCACCGGCAATGGCCGCGCGGTCGAGATCGGCGCCTTCCTGAGCGAGCCGGAGCGAAAGGCGCTCTACGCGGACCTGATGGAAACGCTGGGCAGACTGCGGAAAGCCAACTGAGCGGCGCTCAGCCGAGGCGGTCCTTCACCTTGGGGCCGACCGTGCCGAAATCCATCTGTCCGGTGTATTTCGACTTCAGCGCGCCCATCACCCGGCCCATGTCACGGATCGAGTCCGCGCCGAGTTCCGCGATGGCGGCATCGATGGCCTGGTCGATCTCGGACGGGCCGAGCTGGCGGGGCAGGAAATCCTGGATCACCTCGATCTCTTCCTGCTCGGCCGCGGCCAGATCGAGGCGCCCGCCCTCCTCGTAGGCGCGCACGCTTTCCTGGCGCTGCTTGACCATCTTGCCCAGGATCGCGAGCACGTCGGACTCGTCCAGCGCCGTCTCGCCCTCTTCCCCGCGAAGCGCGATCTCGCGGTCCTTGATCGCCGCGTTGATGAGGCGCAACGTCGAAAGCCGGGTCGCGTTCTTGTCCTTCATCGCCTGTTTCAAGGCGGCGTTGATGCGCGCGCGCAGATCCATGAGCGGTTCATCCCCAAGCTCCATCAAGGCAGCGACCCTAGTCGAACCCCATATCCCGCGCAACAGTGACGCCGCGGCCGGCACGCCCCGACAAGATCCGGTTTCGGCGCCTCTTTCGCACCGCATGGATCGCCCTTGACCCCGGCACGGGCACACCATAGCGTCCGCGCGCAATTCAGCCCGGAGAGTCGATCATGGCCCAGCAGCGCCCCACAGCCTGCCTCGCCCTCGCGGACGGGACGGTTTTCTTCGGGCAGGGGTTCGGTGCCACCGGGCAGGCGCAGGCGGAACTCTGCTTCAATACCGCGATGACCGGCTACCAGGAGATCATGACCGATCCCTCCTATGCCGGGCAGGTGGTCACCTTCACCTTCCCGCATATCGGCAATGTCGGCGTGAACCCCGAGGACGACGAGACCGCGGAACCGGTCGCGGCCGGCATGGTGGTCAAGTGGGATCCGACCGATCCGTCGAACTGGCGCGCCGCCGAGTCGCTTTCGGACTGGCTCACCCGGCGCGGTCGCATCGCCATCGGGAGCGTCGACACCCGGCGCCTCACCCGGGCGATCCGCCAGCAGGGCGCGCCGCATGTCGCGCTGGCCCATGACCCCGAGGGGCGGTTCGACGTGGGCGCGCTGGTCGAGGCCGCGCGCGCCTTCCCTGGTCTCGAAGGAATCGACCTCGCGCGCGACGTGACCTGCCCGCAATCCTATCGCTGGGACGAGATGCGCTGGGCTTGGCCCGAGGGCTATGTCCGCCAGACCGACCCGCGCTTTCGCGTGGTCGCGGTGGATTACGGCGCGAAGCGCAACATCCTGCGCTGCCTTGCCTCGGCGGGCTGCGAGGTGACGGTGCTGCCCGCCACCGCCACCGCCGAAGAGGTGCTGGCCCACGAGCCCGACGGCGTCTTCCTGTCGAACGGCCCGGGCGACCCGGCAGCGACGGGCGACTATGCCGTGCCGATGATCCGCGAGGTGCTGGAGCGCGACATGCCGCTTTTCGGCATCTGCCTCGGCCACCAGATGCTCGCCCTCGCGCTTGGCGCACGCACGATCAAGATGAACCACGGTCATCACGGCGCGAACCACCCGGTGAAGGATCTCGAGACCGGCAAGGTGGAAATCACGTCGATGAACCACGGCTTCACGGTGGACAGCCAGACCCTGCCCGAGGGCGTGGTGGAAAGCCACGTGTCGCTCTTCGACGGGTCGAACTGCGGCATCCGGGTGGCCGACCGGCCGGTCTTCTCGGTGCAGTATCACCCCGAGGCGAGCCCCGGGCCCCAGGACAGCTACTACCTCTTCGAGCGGTTCGCCGCGGCCATGGCCGCGCGGCGCTGACCCGCGCCGCCGGGCGTCCTTAACCGCATCTTAACCTTGCTTCGCTGATCTGGAGCCGCGCGGCTGCCGCGCGGATGGAACAGCGATGGACGTCTTGCACACCGCCCCCGCCGAGATCGATTTCCTCCGGTCGCCGAGAAGCGACAGCCGGCCGCTGGGGCGCCTGCTGTGCGATCTGGGCTGGATCGACGCGGAGACGCTTCTCGACGCGCTGCGCGCGCAGAAACGCTGCGGCCGCCCCCTGGGCGAGATCCTGCTCGCGCGGGGCAAGCTTTCGGACACGCAGCTGCGCGACGCGCTCGCGCAGCAGTTCGGCGCGCCGACCGTGGCGCTCGGCCGCCACGCGCCCGATCCCGCGCTCTCCGACGCGCTCGATCCCGAAACCTGCCTCGCCGAGCGGCTGCTGCCCTGGGGGCGGCGGCGCGACGCGACGCTGGTCGCCACCGCCCGCCCGCAGGACTTCGCGCGGCAGTCGCGCGCGCTCGAGGCCCGGCTCGGCCCGGTGCAGATGGCGCTCGTCACCGAGCGCGACATCGACGCCGCCATCGCCGCGCGGCACGGGCCGGAACTCGTCCGCCGGGCGGAGACGCGCCTACCGTCCGACCTGAGCTGCCGCGACTGGCTCGAACCCAAGCCGGCGCGCCGGATCGCGAGCCTCGTGCTGGCCGCCACGGGTGGCGCGGCCGTGCTGTTCGCGCCGGGGCTGTTCTTCTCGGTGCTCTTCTTCTGGGCGCTCGTGACGCTTCTGCTCGCCACGGGGATGAAGGCGATGGCCTTCGCCGCGCAGCTTCTCGCGCGGCGGCCCGCACCGCGCGCGCTCGCCCCGCCCCTGCCCCGCCGCGTGCCGACCATCACCATCCTCGTGCCGCTTTACGACGAAAGCCGTATCCTGCCCACGCTCCTGCGCCGCCTCGACGCACTGGATTATCCGCGCGAGGCGCTGGAGGTGCTTCTCATCGTGGAGGAGCGGGACGCCGCCACGCGAGAGGCGCTGTCCCGCGTGCTGCTGCCCGCGCACATGCGCCGGATCGAGGTGCCGCACGGATCCTTGCGCACCAAGCCGCGGGCGATGAACTACGCGCTGGGCTTCGCGCGGGGGGAGATCGTGGGGATCTACGACGCGGAGGACGCGCCGGAGCCGGACCAGCTTCGCCGCGTGGCCGCCCGTTTCGCCACACGGCCGCCAGACGTGGTCTGCCTTCAGGGCGCGCTCGACTATTACAACCCGCATTCCACCTGGATCGCGCGCTGCTTCACGATCGAATACGCGACCTGGTTCCGGATGGTGCTTCCCGGGCTCGCGCGCCTCGGTCTCGCCATCCCGCTCGGCGGCACGACGCTCTTCTTCCGCCGCGACGCGCTGGAGGCGCTGGGCGGCTGGGACACTCATAACGTCACCGAGGACTGCGACCTCGGGATCCGTCTCGCGCGGCGCGGCTGGCGCACGGAAATGCTCGACACGGTCACGCGGGAGGAGGCGAGCAACCGGGTCGTGCCCTGGGTGCGCCAGCGCTCCCGCTGGCTCAAGGGGTTCATGCTCACCTACGCGGTGCACATGCGGCGCCCGCGCACGCTTCTGCGCGAGCTGGGGCCGCGGCAGTTCTGGGGCGTCCAGCTTCTGCTCGTCACGGCGACCACGCAGTTCCTGATGGCTCCGCTGTTGTGGAGCTTCTGGCTGGTGCCCCTCGGCCTCGTCCACCCGCTCGAAGCGACTATAGGGTCCGAGACGCTCACCCGGGCCGGCACTGTCTTCCTTGCGAGCGAGGCGGTGGCGCTCACGGTGGCGGTTGCGGCGGTGGGCGTCACCTCCCACCGGGGTCTCCGGCGCTGGACGCCCACGATGCACCTCTACTTCCCGCTCGGCGCCTTCGCGGCCTACAAGGCGCTGTTCGAGCTTGCCGGGCGGCCCTTCTACTGGGACAAGACCACGCACGGTCATTCGCTGCCCGAGCCGCCGGAGGCGCCGGAGGCGCCTTCGCACCCGCCGCCGGGGCGCGAGGGCTGACCCCTCAGGCCTTCTCGGCCGCAGAGTCGAGCTTCAGCCGGGTCACGAAAGCCACCGAGATGTGGTCGCGAAGCGCCTTGTAGGCGGCCTGCTCGTCCCGCCGGGCGATCGCGTCCACGATCGCCGCATGCTCGGCCAGCGCCTTTTCGCCCCGCCCCTCCGCGGCGAGCGAGGTGGTCGCCATCAACGCCATCGACCGGTGCACGAGGTCGAGCTGCTGCACCAGGTAGCGGTTGTGCGACGCCAGGTGGATCTGCTTGTGAAACCGGCGGTTCGCGCGCGCAAGCGCGGACGGGTCGGCCAGGAGCGCGCGGTCGTCGGCCACCATGTCGCGCAGCACCTGGATCTCTTCGGCGGTGGCGTGGCGCGCCGCGAGGCTCGCGGCAAGCCCTTCGAGTTCGCAGCGCACGACGTAAAGCTCGGCCATCTGGTTGTGGTCGAGCGACGCCACGATCAGCGACCTCCCGTCCCGGGTCAGCAGCGATTGCGTCTCGAGCCGCTGAAGCGCCTCGCGGATCGGCGTGCGCGACACGCCGAAACGTTCGGCCAACTCGGATTCCACAAGACGGTCGCCCGGCTTGTAAAGCCCGCTGTCGATCGCCTCGAGGATGAGGCCGTAGGCGTCCTTCTGCGGGGTCTTGATCTGGTCCATCGACATGTCCTTGCGTGATCGGGCAAGGATATCGGCCGCGCGGCGGGGCAACAAGGCCCGCCGCCCGCGCCCGTCCGCGGCATTGCGCACGCCCGCGGCGCGCTCTATCTCTGCGTCATGCCCAAGGAGCATTTTTCCAGCGTGGCCCACTGGGTCTTCGACCTCGACAACACGCTCTACCCGCCCCAGGCGCGCCTCTTCGACCAGATCGAGACGCGCATGACCGCCTTCGTGATGGACGCGCTCAAGGTCGACCGGGCCGAGGCTGACCGGCTGCGCACGCAATACTGGCGCGAGCACGGAACCACCCTGGCCGGGCTGATGGAAATCCACGGGGTCGAGCCCGGTCCCTACCTCGAGACGGTCCACGACATCGACCTCGGCCATCTGGAGGCGGACGCGACGCTTGCCGCGCGGATCCGCGCCCTGCCCGGGCGGCGCATCGTCTACACCAACGGCAGCGCCCCCTACGCCGAGCGGGTGCTTGCCGCGCGGGGGCTCGAAGGGCTTTTCGACGCGGTCTACGGCGTGGAGCACGCGGGCTTCCAGCCCAAGCCCCGGCGCGCCGCCTTCGAGGCGGTCTTCGCCCGCGACGGAACGGACGCCACCCGGGCCGCGATGTTCGAGGACGACCCGCGCAACCTGGCAGAGCCCCACGCGATGGGCATGCGCACCGTCCACGTCGCGCCCGAGCCGCATGCCGCGGACCACATCCATCACCACACCGACGATCTCGGCAGCTTCCTGGGGCGGCTTCTCTGAACCCTCGGAATGATGCCAGATTGCGGCAATTTGCCTGTCTTCCGCGAAGAGCCGCGGGCGCATATCTCGCGGGTGAACGAAAAGGAGACACCCGATGAGCCTTGCCGAACGCCCCCGCCCGAGCCGCGCCCTGCGCGCGCTTTTCGCCGTTCCCGTGATCGGCTGGATCGCCCGCGACCTGATGATGGGCGGGCGCGAGAATTTCTATTATCTGCTGGTCGCGCTCGTCACGCTCTGGATCATGGCCGTGGCGACCTGGGGTCTGCCCGCGCTGACGCTTCCGGCCCTCGTCATGGTGCCCGTCATCATGATCACGCTGGTGACGATCACCGTCGGAAAGTGACGCGGCCGCTGGCCGGCCCATCGCGGCCGCGCTAGGTTCGATGCAAACAAGAGGGCGCGCCATGGATCACGACATCATCGTCACGGGCGGCGGGATCGCGGGGCTCACCGCCGCCGCCGCATTCGGCACGGCAGGCTTCTCGGTCCTCTGCGTCGATCCCGCCCCCCCGGTGACGGTGCGTGACGCCGAAGGCTCCGACCTGCGCACCACCGCCTTCCTGCAACCGGCCCGCGCATTGCTGGACCGCGCGGGCCTGTGGGAGCGCCTCGCGCCCCACGCCATGCCGCTTCAGGTCATGCGGATCATGGACGCGGGCGGAGAGGTGGCCGAGCCGCGCGTGACACGGGATTTCGACGCGGCCGACCTCTCGGACGCGCCTTTCGGGTGGAACCTTCCCAACTGGCTCCTGCGGCGCGAGATGACCGGCCGGCTCGACGAGCTGCCCAACGTGGTCTTTCGCCCCGGCGTCGCCGCCACCGGCCTCTTCACCCGCAGCTCTGAGGCCCGGGTGCGGTTGAGCGACGGAACCACCGCCCGTGCGCGCCTTGTCGTGGCCGCCGACGGGCGGAATTCGGCCATGCGCAACGCCGCCGGGATCGGTGCGCGCACCACGCGGTTCGGGCAGAAGGCCTTGGCCTTTGCGGTCACCCACCCGATCCCGCACGAGAACGTCTCCACCGAGATCCACCGCACGGGCGGCCCGTTCACGCTGGTCCCGCTTCCGGACTGGGACGGTCGTCCCTCCTCCGCCGTGGTCTGGATGGAGGAAGGGCCCGAGGCGATGCGCCTGCTGAACCTGCCGGTCGAGGCGTTCGAGGCCGAGATGTCGGCGCGCTCGACGCATCTTCTGGGGCCGCTGACGCTCGCCTCGCGGCGCACGATCTGGCCCATCATCTCGCAGATCGCCGAGCGGTTCTGGTCGGAGCGGCTGGCGCTGATGGCCGAGGCGGCGCATGTGGTGCCGCCCATCGGGGCACAGGGGTTGAACATGTCCCTCGCCGACCTGCGCGTTCTGCTGGAGCTTGCCGAAGGCGCGCCCGACCGGCTGGGCGAGGCCGATCTCCTGCAGGCCTATCACCGCCGGCGCTACGCGGAGGTGGCCGCGCGGGTTGCGGGCGTGTCGATGCTGAACCGGGTCTCGATGCAGTCGGCGCGGCCGCTGCGGGACGCACGCGCCGCCGGGATCCAGGCGCTTTACTCGGCGGCGCCCGTGCGTAAGGCGCTGATGCAGCTTGGCCTCGGCGCGCGCGGGACGCGCGGTTCCGGCACTGCCTAGAGCGGGCCCGGGCGCCGCTCTTCCGACAGCAGCACGTTCGCCTCCACCGCGCCCGCGCCCGGCAGCGTCATGATGCGCCGGCGCAGGATCCGCTCGAAATCCGAGATGTCGCGCGCGACCACGCGCAGCCGGTAGTCGTAAAGACCGAGCACATGCTCCACCGTCTGGACCTCGGGGATGGCGGTGACCGCGCGCTCGAAATCCTCGAGGCTCGCGCGGCCCTTGGTGGCGAGCTTCACGCCGAGGAAGACGGTCACCCCATATCCCAGCGCCGCCATGTCGAGCACCACCCGGCGCCCGCGGATCGCGCCCGCTTCTTCCAGGCGCTTCAGCCGGCGCCAGGCCGCGGGCTGGCTGAGCCCCAGCGCCCGGCCGAGCGCGCCGGCGCTTTGCTCCGCATCCCGGGCCAGGGCACGCAACAGCGCCCGGTCGGTCTCGTCGAGCGCGGTCACAGCGGCACCGCCTCTCCCTCCTTGATCCGCGCCACATGCATCAGCGCCTCGATGTCGGCGATGTGCGGCAAGCTCAGGATGCGGCGGCGATAGATGTCCTGGTAATGCGCGAGATCGCGCGCGATCACCGACAGGCGCACGTCCACGCGGCCGAGAAATGTCTGGATTTCCAGAACCTCGGGCACCTTCCGCGCCTCCTCCAGGAATTCGTCGAAGGCGCGCGGCTGCGTCTTGTCGAGCGTGAAGCGCAGCGAGACCTCCACCGCGAAGCCCAGCGCACGCCAGTCGACGATGGCCTCGCGGCCCTTCAGCACGCCCGCGCTGCGCAACCGGGCAAGCCGGCGCGAGGCCACCGCCGGCGTGGTCGCCGCCCTTTCGGCAAGTGCGCTGGGCCCCAGCGCCGGGTCGGCCTGAAGATGGCGCAGCAGGCGCCGGTCAAGGTCGTCGAGCATGATGACACGCCTTATCGAACTACTTACGAATGAAGTTTGCGCATCATGCCGGAATGCTTGCGAAAATGAAATCCTTTTCGCCGCAAGATGGGTAGTGTCGCCGCATCGGAACACAAGGGAACCCAAGGACATGCGCGTTTATTACGACCGCGATTGCGACATCAATCTCATCAAGGACAAGAAGATCGCCATCCTGGGCTACGGCAGCCAGGGCCACGCCCATGCGCTGAACCTGCGCGACTCGGGTGCGCAGCACCTGGCCGTGGCACTGCGCGAGGGGTCGGCGAGCGCGAAGAAGGCGGAGGGCGAAGGGCTGCAGGTCATGGGCATCGCCGAGGCGGCGGCGTGGTGCGACCTGATGATGTTCACCATGCCCGACGAGCTTCAGGCGGAGACCTACTACAAGCACGTCCACGACAACCTGAGGGACGGCGCGGCCATCGCCTTCGCGCATGGCCTCAACGTGCATTTCGGCCTGATCGAGCCGAAGCCCGGCGTGGATGTCATCATGATGGCCCCCAAGGGCCCGGGCCACACGGTGCGCGGCGAATATACCAAGGGCGGCGGCGTGCCGTGCCTGGTGGCGGTCGACAACGACGCCTCCGGCAAGGCGCTGGAAACCGCGCTCTCCTACTGCTCGGCCATCGGCGGCGGCCGGTCGGGCATCATCGAGACGAGCTTTCAGGAAGAGTGCGAGACCGATCTTTTCGGCGAGCAGGCGGTGCTGTGCGGCGGCCTGGTGGAGCTTATCCGCTGCGGCTTCGAGACGCTGGTGGAAGCGGGCTACGCGCCCGAGATGGCCTATTTCGAGTGCCTGCACGAGGTGAAGCTGATCGTGGACCTGATCTACGAGGGCGGCATCGCCAACATGAATTACTCGATATCCAACACGGCGGAGTTCGGCGAATACGTCTCCGGCCCGCGCGTGCTGCCCTATGACGAAACGAAGGCAAGGATGAAGGCCATCCTGACCGATATCCAGACGGGCCGTTTCACCCGCGACTGGATGCAGGAATGTTCGGTCGGTCAGCCGATGTTCAAGGCCACGCGGCGCATCAATGACGGGCACCAGATCGAACAGGTGGGCGAGACGTTGCGCGGCATGATGCCCTGGATCACGGCCGGCAAGATGGTGGATCGCTCGAAGAACTGAGCGCCGCGGCGCCCGGGCCGGCGACGGCCCGGGCGTCACGCGATTACTCGTCCTTCGTCTTGGAATCGCCGTCGCGGGCCAGCGCGCTTTTCGGCGCGTCGGGGTCCTGCTTGCGGCGCTCCGTGCGGCGCTTGCTGTCCCAGGCGATCACGGCGACGACGGCAAGCGTCAGGATCGCCAGTGTCGGAATGATGTACGCGTCCATCAGGAAACCTCCTTTCGGTCGCGGTTGCGAGGCGCAGAGCAAGGCCCGCCGAACACGGGCCGTCCCGCCTCGTTACTAGTTGATGTAGGTCACGGAACCGATTTGAAAACCGCCCTTCCCCACGACCTGCCCGTGATCACCGCCCGCAGCTGGGGCATGGTCGCCACGCTCGGCCTCGTCTGGGGCGCGACCTTCATGGGAATCGAGCTCGCGCTTCAGGGGTTCACGCCGCTCTGGGTCGCGACCGGGCGGCTCACGCTCGCCGCCGCGCTCTTGTGTGCGGTCTGGGCCTTCCGGGGCGGGCCCGTGCGGCTGGTCCGCGACGATCGGGCGCGCTGGCCCTATGTTCTGACCGTCGGGCTGACCGGCACGATGCTGCCCTTCATGGCGCTCTCCTGGGGGCAGACCTACGTCACCAGCGGCTTCGCCGGGGTCTGCATGGCGGCGGTCCCGCTGATGGTGCTGCCGCTCGCGCATGTCTTCGTCCCGGGCGAGCGGCTCGGCTGGCGCCGGGTGGCGGGCTTCCTGGTGGGGTTCGCGGGGGTTGCCGTGCTCATCGGCCCGGGCGCCTTCGCCTCGACCGGCGTCGCGGGCGAGGCGCTTGGCCGGCTGGCCTGCCTCGCGGCGGCCGCCTGCTACGCGGTCAGCTCGATCCTCACCCGGCGCTGTCCGCCGATCGACCCCGTGGCGCTGGCGAGCCTCACGCTTCTGGTGGGCGCGGCGATCGCCCTGCCCGTCGCGCTGGCCGTGGACGGTCTGCCCGTCGCGCCGCCGCGCGCCGCGCTCCTCGCGCTGGTGACGCTGGCGCTCGTGCCGACGGCGGCGGCGGCGCTTCTGCGCATCGTCGTGATCCGCAGCGCGGGCCCGGTCTTCATGAACCTCGTGAACTACCAGGTGCCGGTCTGGTCCGTCATGTTCGGCTGGGCGCTGCTGAACGAGCCGTTGCCGCCCTCGCTGCTGACCGCGCTCGCGCTGATCCTTGCCGGGCTGGTCCTCAGCCAGTGGCGGGCGCTGGGCGCGCTCTTCCGACGGACCCCGTGACACGCGCCGGCGATGGTGTAGGATCGGGCCGACGGCAAGACCGGCAAGGGGGGTCCATGCGACGGCGCAATCTCATTCTCGGTACGGCGCTCGCCCTCGCGACGGGGCGCGCCGCCCTCGCGCAGTTCGATGACGACGAGGACATCGAGGTCGGTCCGAACCTCGAACTCCTGCAAGTGCCCGACATCTCGGGGCGCGACCTGGCCGGCGCGCCGCGGGGCACGGGGCGCGTGCGCCGCCTTCTGCTGCTCGGGGACGCGACGGCCGAGGTCTTCTCGCTCGACCTGCCGGCCGTGGCGCAGAACGAGCACCGCTTCGGCCTGATCACGCCCACCGTCCCGCAGCGGTTCGCCGGCGCGGAAGAGGTCGGGCGCGTGCGCCTCGGACCCGGCCCCGCGCTTTTTGCCGACATCGCCGGGGCCGGGCCCGCGCGCCAGGTCGTGATCCTCGCGGGTCCGGTGAGCTACTGGCTGCCGCTCCGCCGGCCGCGCGCCCGCCTGCCACGCCTGCCCGAGGGGCTGCCGGTGGTGGGGCAAGTGCTTCGCCGGCCCGGCGACGGCCCCCAGCCGGTCCTGATCCGCCTGGACTGGCGGCGCGACTGAGCCTCAGACCGCGCGCTCGACCGCGGCCACGACCTCGTCCACGATCGCGGCCATCAGCGCCTCGTCCTCGGCCTCGGCCATGACGCGGATCAGCGGTTCGGTTCCCGACTTCCGGATCAGAAGCCGCCCGCGCGCCCCGAGCCGGCCTTCGGCCGCACGGATCGCCTCCTGCACCGAGGCTGCCTCCAGCGGCGCCTGTCCGGCGGCGTAGCGCACGTTCTTCAGGAGCTGCGGCACCGGCTCGAACTGCCGCGCGAGGCGGCTGGCAGGCTGGCCCGTGCGCACCATCTCGGCGAGGAACTGCAAGCCCGCCATCAGCCCGTCGCCCGTGGTGGCGTGGTCGGTCATCACGATGTGCCCCGACTGCTCGCCGCCGAGGTTCCAGCCGCCCCGGCGCATCGCCTCCACCACGTAGCGGTCGCCCACGCGGGTCCGCTCCAGGCGCAGGCCCGCCGCTTCGAGGTGCCGCTCGAGCCCGAGATTGGACATCACCGTGGCGACCAGGGTGCCGTCGCGCAGACGCCCCTCGCCCGCCCAGCGCGTCGCCATGAGCGCCATGATCTGGTCGCCGTCCGCGATCTGGCCGGTCTCGTCGATCAGAACCGCCCGGTCGGCGTCGCCGTCGAGGCAGATGCCCACATCGGCGCCGTGGGCCACCACGGTTTCCGCGGCCACCTGCGGCGCGGTGGAGCCGACACCGTCATTGATGTTGAAACCGTTCGGGCGAACACCCACCGCCACCACGTCGGCGCCCAGTTCCCATAGCACCTCGGGCGCGGCCCGATAGGCGGCGCCGTTGGCGCAATCCACCACGACCTTCATCCCGTCGAGGCGCATGCCCTGCGGAAAGGTGGATTTCACCCGCTCCACGTACCGGAAGCGCCCATCGTCGATCCGCCGCGCGCGCCCGATCTCGCCCGCCGGGGCGGCATCGACTCCCGTCTCCAGCAGCGCCTCGATCTCCAGTTCGGCCTCGTCGGACAGCTTGAAGCCGTCGGGGCCGAAGAACTTGATGCCGTTGTCGTGCGCGGGGTTGTGCGAGGCGGAGATCATGATGCCCAGGTCGGCGCGCATCGAGGGCGTCAGAAGCCCCACGGCGGGTGTCGGCACCGGGCCGAGCAGCAGCACGTTCATGCCCGTGGAGGTCAGCCCCGCGGTCAGCGCATTCTCGAACATGTAGCCCGACAGCCGCGTGTCCTTTCCGATCACCACGCGATGCACCGCGCCCGCGACCGTGTCGCGGCGGAAGTAGCGGCCCGCCGCCTGCCCCAGCCGCAGCGCCACGTCGGCCGTCATGGGGTAGCTGTTCGCGGTGCCGCGCACCCCGTCCGTGCCGAAGAACTTACGCGTCATGGTCTTCTCCGTGATGCACCGCCTGCCAGAGCCGCAGCGCCTGCGCGGTCTCGGCCACATCGTGCACGCGCAGGATCTGCGCGCCTTGCGCCACGCCCGCGAGCGCCACGGCGATCGATCCCGGGGCGCGGCGGGCGGCCTCGGGCGCGCCGCCCAGCTTGCCGATGAAGCCCTTGCGCGAGGCCCCCAGCAGCACCGGCACGCCCAGCCCGTGAAAGAGCGCCAGCCCGCGGATGAGCGCGAGGTTGTGCGCCACGGTCTTGCCGAAGCCTATGCCCGGGTCGGCCACGATCCGCGCGCGGGCGATGCCCGCGGCCTCCGCCGCGGCGATGCGCGCCGCAAGCCCGTCGAAGACATCCAGAAGCACGTCGTCGTAGCGCGGATCATCCTGCATCGTCTCCGGCGTGCCCTGCATGTGCATGAGGCAGACGGGAAGCCCGGCCTCGGCGCAATAGCCGGCAAGCGCGGGATCGTGCGTCAGCGCCGAGACGTCGTTGAGCATGCGCGCGCCGGCCTCGACGGCCGCGCGTGCCACCGCGGTCTTGCGGGTGTCGATGGAGACGGGCGCCGCCACCGTGCCGTGCAGGGCCGCGATCACCGGCGCGGTGCGCGCGATCTCCTCTTCCTCCGGCAAGGGCTGCGCGCCGGGGCGGGTGGATTCCCCGCCAACGTCGAGGATGTCGGCCCCGTCCCGCGCCATGGCCTGCGCCCGGGCGATCGCGACGCCCGCCTCGAAATGCTGCCCGCCATCCGAGAAGCTGTCGGGCGTGACGTTGAGGATGCCCATCAGGCGCGGGGCGTCCATCGCGACGCCGGCCACCGGCGGGCGCGGCACGGTCAGCGCATGGCGCCAGTCATCCGGCATCTCCGAGGCGCCGATCACCCGGGCGGGCGCGCCACGTTCCAGCCGCTCGACCCGGCTGAACCAAAGCGCGCCGCCGGCGAGGGACAACGCATCGGCCGGCCGCGCCGGACCGGACTGCAAGAGCGGTCTGAAATAGATCATCTGGCCCGGTGCATGGGCGAAAGCGCCTCGATTGGCAAGCGCCTCAGAGCCGTTCGGCCGCCTCGGGCACGCGGCGCACCGGCAGGCCCGACCCGTCCGGCGGCGTTTCGCCGATGAACAGCAGTTCCGCGGCGTCCATCTGCTGGCCGAGCCACGCGGCCAGCGCCACAGCGTCGCCCGGCTCCGCCTCCGGGGAGGCGGCGGCGTCGAGAACGATCTTCGACGGCGCCCAGACGCTGATCTGGCCGTGCTTCATCGCCCAGTCCAGTTCCGTCCGGCTTTCGACCACGACGCAGCGCGCGTCCCGGCCGGCCAGCACCCAGGCGTTCTGCTCGATGGCGAGCAGGTCGATCCGGCGCTGGGCCAGCCGCGCCCGCGTCCGTGGCGCGGGAAGCTCCGGCACGCCCACGCAAAGGATGGCCGGCCGGCCCGCCGCCTCCAGCTGGTCCAGCCAGCCCGCGAGGCGGGGCGAGGCGATGGCGGCGTTCGACAGGTAGACGATCGCCGGGTGCGGGCGATCGTCGTCGCCCACCAGGTGCAGCTCGCGCGGCAGGTCGCGCCGCGTGCGCACGATCTCGACACCGAGCGCGCCGGGCCCGCGGTCCAGTTTCTCGATGCGGACGAAGGCCCGCATCGCCTGCGGATCGAGCAGGATGCGCTCGGCGACGCGCTCGGCGAGCGTTTCCAGAAGGTTGACACGTTCCGCGGCCAGCTCGTGGGCGATGGCCTCCGTCACGCGGTCGTAGCTCAGAATCCGGTCCACGTCGTCGTCCAGCGGCTCGGAGGCCTGGCGCACCTCCACCACCACGTTGAAGCAGATGCGCTGCGTCGTGCCCCGCTCGGCCTGAAAGGCCCCGATCTCGACCTCGACCACGTGATCGCGCAACGAGATCCGGTCGCGCGGGCGATCGTCGGCCGTGGCGATCGCGCGCTCGGCGGGATGCGCGAAGGCAAGGCGGATGTCCTGTGTCATCATGGGCTCCGGCAGCGGCAACGCCGCGGACCCTACAGCCGCCGCCCGCCGGCGAACAGGGCGGTCCGCGGCATCCCGGCGTCCGTTTGCGGCAGCGCGCTCAGTTCGAGGAGAGCTGCGTCGGCTTGCGGTAGAAGTGATGCACCCCGATCGTCGCCGTGCGCGGGTAGACGCGCGCCCAGCGCGGGTTCACCGCCTTGGTGTGGTAATGCGTGGCGCCCTTGGTCAGATCGCGCGGCGCGCCGTCGATCATCGCGCGGGCGACCTTTCCAACCTGTGACCATGCCGTCTTTTCGTGGATCACCTCGGGCTGGCCGTCGCAGGTGTAGGTGAACTGGCATTGATACCGCTGGCCGGTGCCCTGCTTCACGACGCCGCAGACACTGTCGGGAAAGATCGCGCTGTCCACGCGGTTCAGGATCACCTCCGCGACGGCGAACTGGCCCTTCACGCTTTCCCCGCGGGCCTCGAAATAAAGCGCCTCGGACAGGCAGCGCCACTCCTCTCCGCCCTCGGCGGCCGATCGCGTCGAAAGCCAGGAGCGCGAATAGTCGATCTCGAGCGGCGTGTCGGCCGCGGGATCGCCGGAGGCGAGGCTTTTCAGCCGCTCGCGCGGCACCGCGCCCAGCGCGGCCTGCTCCTGCCGCACGATGTGTCCCATCGGATCGAGTGAAAGCTCCGCCTGGGCCGCGGTGACCGACACCGCTAGCCCGGTCAGGGCAGCGAGAATGATACGCATGTTCTTTCCGCCGACGTTCGGCGGCCCCCACAGGTCGTCTCAATTTCGCCGCTCTATAGCGCAAGGATGTCGCAAACGTCCACCCGGGGGGCCCCGGCGTCGGTGCCTCACCGCCGACCGGATAGTGTCAGGCACCAGATATTGGCGCCACAAGCCGCTCCGGCTGCGCGATCTTGTCGGCGATCGCAAGCTGCGCTGCGGCAAGACGCGCGATCGGAACACGGAAGGGAGAGCAGGAAACGTAATCGAAACCGGCTTTCCGACAGAAGGCAATCGATTCGGGATGGCCGCCATGCTCGCCGCAGAGCGACAGCGTGACGTCGGGCCGCGCGGCGCGGCCCCGCTCGGCGCCGATGCTCAGAAGCTCGCCCACGCCATCCACGTCGAGCACGTGGAACGGATCCTCCGCGAAGACGCGCTGTTCGACATAGGCCGACATGAAGCGCCCGGCATCGTCGCGCGACAGCCCGTAGGTCATCTGCGTGAGGTCGTTCGTCCCGAAACTCAGGAAGGCCGCGTGCTGCGCGATGTCGCCCGCCCGCAGGCAGGCGCGCGGCGTCTCGACCATGACGCCGAGGCGGTAGCTAAACCGCGCCGCCTTTTCCGTGGAGACCGCCGCGGCCACCGAATCCACCCGGGTCTTGACGAGTTCCACCTCGCGCTTGGCCGAAACCAGCGGGATCATGATCTCGGGCACGACCGGCGCGCCCTCGCGGCTGGCTTCCACCGTCGCCTCGAAGATGGCGCGCGCCTGCATCTCGTAGATCTCGGGCACGGCGATGCCGAGCCGCACCCCGCGCATCCCCAGCATGGGGTTGTATTCTCCCATCGCCTCCACACGCCGTGTGACGTCCGACAGCGGCAGGTCCAGCGCGTCGGCGAGATCCCGCAACCCGGCGCGGTCGGAGGGCAGGAATTCATGCAGCGGCGGATCGAAAAGCCGGATGCAGACCGGCTGACCCTGCATGATGCGGAAAAGCTCTATGAAATCGCCCCGCTGCATCGGCAGCAGGCGGTCGAGCGCCGCACGCCGGTCCTCGGGCGTGTCGGCGAAGATCATCTCGCGCATCGGCGTCAGGCGGTCGGCCTCGAAGAACATGTGCTCCGTCCGGCACAGCCCGATGCCCTGCGCCATGAAGTTCCGCGCGGTCTGCGCGTCGGCGGGCGTGTCGGCATTGGCGCGCACGCCGATGTCGCGCGCCTCGTCGGCCCAGCCCAGAAAGGTCTGGAACGCGTCGTCGAGCGCGGCCTCCACCATCGCGGGCGCCCCGGCGAGGACATCGCCCGACGTCCCGTCCACGGTGATGATGTCGCCCTCGCGCAGCGTCCGGCCATCCGGCGCCGTGAGCTGCTTCTTGCCCATCTGGAAGCGCAACTCCGACGCGCCCACCACGCAGGGCAGCCCGAGGCCGCGCCCGATCACCGCCGCGTGGCTCGTCATGCCGCCCCGCTCGGTCAGCACCGCGACCGCCGCGTGCATCCCGCGGATGTCCGAGGGCGAGGTCTCGCGGCGGACCAGAACCGCGGCCTCGCCTCGGGCCGCCGCGGCCTGCGCGGCTTCCGCCGAAAAGACCACACGGCCCGAGGCCGCGCCCGGGCTCGCCGCCACCCCGCGGGCGAGCCGGTTGCGGCGCGCGCCGGGCGCCACCTGGCGGTGCAGGAGTTCCGAAAGCGCGCGCGGCTCGATGCGCATCAGCGCCTCGTGACGGGAGATGATCCCCTCCTCGGCAAGCTGCACCGCGATGCGCAGCGCCGCGCGCGGTGCGCGCGCGACCCGCACGCCGTCGAGGATGTAGAGCCGCCCGTTCTCCAGCGTGAATTCCACCTGCATCTCGTCGCGAAGCTTCTCGCGCATCAGCCGGCCATGGGCGAGAAGCTCGGCGAAGACCTCGGGCGCGCGCTCTTCGAGAGACGGGCCGCGCGGATCGCGCTCGAGGTAGAGCGCGGCGTCGCTTTCGCGCAGCGCCTCGCGGCCCTGGCTCTGGCTGAGATAGCGCCCGGTGACGCGGGCCTCGCCGGTGGTGCTGTCCACGAGCTGCAGCACGCCCGAGCCGCACTCGCCCGCGCCGAGGCCGAAGGCCATCTCCTGCACGACGAGGCCGAGCCCGGCATCGTCGGGCGCCCCCTTCGCGCGGCGCAGAAGCCGCGCGGTCGTGCCCTCCCAGGCGCGTGCCATGGACCGCAGCACCGCCGACAGTTGCACGGCGCGATCCTGCGGGAAAGGCTCCTCGGTCTCGTCCTCGTAGGCCCGCAGCGCCTCGCCCAGCGCCTGCTGGCCCGCGCCTTCGATCTCGTCGAACATGTCCGGGTCGAGCCGCGCGACATGCACCGCATAGGCCTGCACGAACCGGAAATAGAGCGAGGTCGCGGCCTCCTCGCCAAGCGTTTCCGAAAAGGCGGCGTGGCGCGCGCCGTTCATCCCGATATTGAGGATCGCCCCCGGCCCGCCCCAGTCCGGATCCTCCGACGAGGGACGCACGCAGAGCAGCGCGTCCTCGGGGAAATGGCCGAGGATGGTCGCGGTATCGGGCGGCACGCCACGGGCGATGTCGCGCACCGCGGCAAAGCCCAGCGCGACGGTGTGCGGCACCGGCAGGTCCAGCCGGACGAGACGCTGCAGGCATTTCGCGCGCCCCCCGTGGGTGGGGGCGCTGATCGGCGCGTCGGCCGTCACGGCCGTGATGCGGGCCTCGTCTTGCTGCACTGCGGCACCTCCCGGTAGCTCGCGCAGCATACGCCCGGCGCGCGCGCTGGCAAGGGCCCGCTCAGCCTTCGATGCGGCGCAGGTCCGCGACCTGCAGGCACACGTCGCGGATGCGCGAGAGCAGGTTCAGCCGGTTGCGTCGCACCACCGAGTTCGAGGTGTTGACCTGCACCGCCTCGAAGAAGGCGTCCACGGCGGGGCGCATCGCCGCCATCGCGCGCATCGCCGCGCCGTGATCCTCGGCCGCGAGCGCGCGCCCGATCTCCGCCTCGGCGGCGTCGAGCGCGTCGAAGAGCGCCGTCTCCTCGGGCGCCTCGGCCAGCCTGCGGTCGGCGCCGAAGCTGTATTCCACGCCATCCGCGTCCTCGGCCTGGGTCAGGATGTTGTTGGCGCGGCGGAACCCCTGAAGCAGGTTCTCGCCCTCCTCGGTTTCAAGCAGCGCGCCCAGCGCCTCGGCCCGCGCCACCACGAGCGCGAGGTCGTCCGAACCCGGCATGGCGAGCGTGGCGTCGATCACGTCGTGGCGCAGCCCCTCGCCCCGCAGATGCACCTTCAGCCGGTCGTGAAGGAAGGCCAGCAGGTCGGTCGAAAGATCGGGCACGAGATCGCCCACCGTGCGCAGGAGCGATCCGTCCTCCGTCGAGGGCGCGTCCTCCTGCCCGTCGAACCGGCCCAGGACAGTGCGGAAGGCCGCGCCGAAGACGCCGTGACGGGCGACCTCGTCCAGGATGCCCTCGAGCGCCTCGATCTCCTTTTCCTCCGCGTCGTCCCGGTTGAGCGCGATCTTGTGGCGCAGAAGCTGCGCGTCGACGAAGCGGTCGAGGTTCAATCGAAGACCGTTCGCCAGCACGATGCGGATGACGCCGAGCGCCGCGCGCCGGAGCGCGAAGGGATCCTTGGAGCCGGTGGGCCGCTCGTCGATCGCCCAGAACCCCGTCAGCAGGTCGATCTTGTCGGCCAGCGCCACGGCCACCGACACGGGCGCCTCGGGCACCGCGTCCGAGGGGCCGAGCGGCGCGTAATGCTCCTCCACCGCCGCGGCCACGTCGGGATCGAAACCCGCCGCCTCGGCGTAGAGCCGGCCCATGTGGCCCTGAAGCTCGGGAAACTCGAAGACCATCTCGGACATGAGATCGGCCTTGCAGATGCCGCCCGCTTCCCCCGCGCGGTCGGGCGCGGCGCCCACCGCCGGGGCGATCTCGCGGGCGAGCGCGGCGATGCGCGCGACCCGGTCGGCCTGGGAGCCCAGCTTGCCATGGAAGGTGACCGTGGAGAGCCGGTCGAGCCAGGGGTGCATGTGCTCTTCTTCCGCCACGCGCAGGTCGTTCTCCCAGAAGAACTTCGCGTCCGAGAGCCGGGCGGAAAGCACCTTGCGGTTGCCGGCGAGGATCGTGGCGCCGCCGTCGGGCGCCTCTACATTGGCCACGGTGACGAAGCGCTCGATCCGGCCCGTTGCCGGGTTCCGAACCGAGAAGAATTTCTGATGTTCCTTCATCGAGGTGCGCAGAACCTCGGGCGGCAGGTCGAGGAACTCCGCCCCGATCTCTCCCATCAGGACGACGGGCCATTCGACAAGCCCCGCCACCTCGTCCAGCAGGCCGCGGTCCTCCACCAGTTCGAGCCCGGCCGCGAAGGCGAGGTTGGCGGCGTCGTGGCGGATGTGCCCGGCGCGCTCCTGGGCGTCGAGCATCACGTTCGCGCGCTTCAGCTTCGCCGCGTAATCATCGAAATTCACGACAGGAAACGGGTCCGGCGCGTGCACGCGGTGACCCCGCGTCGTGTCGCGCGCGGCGATGCCGTCCACCGTGAGCGGCACCGCCTGCGCGCCCGCCTCGTCCGAAAGGATGCACAGGATCGCGTGCAACGGCCGCACCCAGCGCAGCGTGCCCGCGCCCCAGCGCATGGATTTGGGCCAGGGAAAGTTGCGGATCACGCTCTCGAGCACCTCGGCCACGATCTCGGCCGCCTCGCGGCCCGGCGTGGTGATCCGGGCGACGTAGACGGACCCCTTCTTGTCCTCCTGGACCGAGAGATCCTCGCGCGAGAGGCCGGTGGAGCGCAGGAAGCCCTCCACCGCCTTCTCGGGCGCGTCCACGCGCGGGCCGCGCCGCGTCTCGGTGACGGCCGGCGAGCGCGCGGACAGCCCCTCCACGGCAAGCGCGAGGCGGCGCGGCGTGCGGAACGCGCCGGCCGAGGCGTAGGTGAGCCCCGCTTCCACCAGCCCGTCGGTCACGCGCGCCTTCAGGTCCTCGGCCGCGCGGGCCTGCATCCGGGCGGGGATTTCCTCGGAAAAGAGTTCGATGAGAAGATCGGGCATCAGGTCTCGCCTTGCGGTGGGGGCGGGCAGCCTTCGGGGGCGGGCTTGCCGTCGAAGACCTCCTCGCCGCAGCGGTTCAGTCGGTGCCACGCGACGCCGCGACCGTCCTCGAAGATGGCCACCACGCGATCCACGCCGTATTCGATGTTCTCCACCCCGAGGAAGGCCGTGGCGCTGCCATTCTCGAGCGCCGCGCCCACGGCGCCCGCGTCGAAGCAGTCGAACCAGCCCGGGGCGACGAGCGGCACGGCGTCCTCGATCGTGACGTAGGTCTCCGCGAGGTCCGCGCGCGGCGTCGAGACGGTGAAGCAGGCGCGGTAGCGGATCGGCGAGCTGTCGGAGTCGATGGCGCGGAAATCGCCGTGGGCCACGGGCTCTGGCGCGCCGCTTGCCCGGGCAGTCAGGCGCACGTCCTCCGGTCCCGAGGGCGGCACCTCGTCGTAGAAGGCGTGAATCTGGAGATACCAGAGCGCCGCGCCCCCGATCAGGCCGCTTGCGAGGATCAGCAGGCTGACGAGCTTCCCGGTCACCGGGTCACCTCCCTGTGGCAGGACAACGCGGCCGTGGCGCAACGGCGTGACGGATGCGCCATGCAAGCGGACCGTCCGTGTGACCGCCCGGGGTTACGCGGCATCGGGCGCGCTCCAGCCGCCGGCGGGGCTTGCGACGAAGGCGTCGGCGCATTTCTTCGCCAGCGCGCGCACCCGCGCGATGTAGGCCTGCCGCTCCGTGGGCGAGATCACGCCGCGCGCGTCCAGCAGGTTGAAGATGTGGCTCGCCTTGATGCACTGATCGTAGGCGGGATGCGCCATGACGATCCGCCTGCCGGTTTTCGGATCCTCCTGCGGATGGGCGAGGATCGCCTCGCATTCGGTCTCGGCGTCCTCGAAATGGCGCAGCAGC
Source organism: Rhodosalinus sp. 5P4 (assembly GCF_041365695.1). Classification (NCBI taxonomy): domain Bacteria; kingdom Pseudomonadati; phylum Pseudomonadota; class Alphaproteobacteria; order Rhodobacterales; family Paracoccaceae; genus Rhodosalinus; species Rhodosalinus sp. 5P4. The sequence continues at coordinate 201,318 of NZ_JBGFSJ010000001.1, read as the reverse complement.
ATCTCCGTCTCGGCCACGTCGAAGTTGAAGCGGCTGTATTCCTGCTCGGTCTGGCGGAACACGTCGCCGTAGCTGAGCGGGAAGGTCGCGTCGGGGGCGTTGTAGGGCATCTCCATGACGTGATCGATGCCGAGCACATACATCGCCAGCCGCTCCAGCCCGTAGGTGAGTTCGCCCGAGACGGGGTGGCAGTCATGCCCGCCCACCTGCTGGAAATAGGTGAACTGGCTCACCTCCATCCCGTCGCACCAGACCTCCCAGCCCAGCCCCCAGGCGCCCAGCGTCGGGCTTTCCCAGTCGTCCTCGACGAAGCGGATGTCGTGAAGCTCCATGTCGATGCCGATGGCGGCGAGCGAGCCGAGGTAGAGCTCCTGAAGGTCGGGCGGCGACGGCTTGATGAGCACCTGGAACTGGTAATAGTGCTGCAACCGGTTCGGGTTCTCGCCGTAGCGCCCGTCGGTGGGCCGGCGCGAGGGCTGGACATAGGCCGCGGCCCACGGTTTGGGCCCCAGCGCGCGCAGCGTGGTCGCGGGGTGGAAGGTGCCCGCGCCCACCTCCATGTCGTAGGGCTGAAGCACGGCGCAGCCCTTCTCGGCCCAGTAGATCTGCAGCCGCAGGAGCACCTCCTGGAAGCTGCGCGGCTTCGTCGTTGCCTCTGCCATGCCTGCCTCGCGCCTCGGGAACGCGCCTTACCTATGCCGGTGCGGCATCGCGGTCAATCGCGCCCGCGAAACGCGCCCCGGCCCGGGAAATTCCCGCTCGCAACCGCCTCGTGTTGCGGTAAACTCTCCATCGCAGGCAAGCCAACGGAAAAGAGCAGTAATGGTCAGGGTATTCGTCGTTTTCTCGCTCGTCGTGATCGGACTTCTGCGGCCCGCCGCCGCGCAGCAGGCCGAGAGGGTCTTCGTGCAGGTGGAGGCGCTGCCCAGCCTCCAGGAGGCGCAGACCCGCGCGCGGGCCTACGCCGCGCGCCTGCCCGACGTGAATGGCTTCGCGCTCGGCGCGGGATGGTACGCGGTCACGCTCGGCCCCTACCCGCGCGACGACGCCTCCACGCTTCTCTTCCGCTATCGCAACGCGGGGCTGATCCCCGGCGACAGCTATATCGCGCGAAGCTCCGATTACGGGCAGCGCTTCTGGCCCGTGGGCGCGATCCAACGCGACCCCCCCGCCACCGCCCTGCCCCGCGCGGACGGGGTGGGCACCCTTGAAGCGCCCGCGCCCTTGCCGGAGCCGGAGCCCGCCGGGGAAACCCCGGCCGAGGCACGCCGGAGCGAGGCCGCGCTCACCCGCCGGGAGCGCGCGGAACTGCAGGAGGCGTTGCGCTGGGCGGGATTCTACGGCGGTGCGATCGACGCCGCCTTCGGGCGCGGCACGCGCGGCGCCATGGCCGACTGGCAGGCGGCCAACGGCCACGAGGTCACGGGCATCCTGACGACCCGCCAGCGCGCCGCGCTGCTGGGCCAGTACAACGCGATCTTCGAGGAGCTGGGCCTTGCAAGCGTGGCCGACGCCACGGCGGGGATCGAGATGCTGATGCCCACGGCCGCGGTCACCTTCGACCGCCATGAATACCCGTTCGCCCACTACGAAGCGACAGGAGAGGTGCAGGACGCGCGCGTCCTGCTGATCAGCCAGGCCGGCGACCGCGACACGCTCGCGGGGCTCTTCGACATCATGCAGACGCTGGAAATCGTGCCGCCCGAAGGGCCGCGCACGCGGACGGGCGACCGCTTCACGCTCGAAGGCCGGAACGCCGGGATCGTCTCCTACACGGAGGCATCGCTCGAGGGCGGACGGATCAAGGGTTTCACCCTGGTCTGGCCGGCGGACGACGAGACGCGCCGCGCGCGCCTGCTCGAGGAGATGCGCGAAAGCTTCACCCGCCTCGCCGGCGTTCTGCCGCCCAGCGCGGGCAGCGACGACGCGCAGGCCGTGGACCTTGTCTCGGGGCTCGCGGTGCGGGTGCCGAGGCTCTCGCGCTCGGGCTTCTACATCGACGATCGCGGCACGGTGCTCACCACCGCCGAGGCCGTTCGGGGCTGCGGCCGGATCACGCTGGAGGGCGAGTTCGACGCGCGGGTGGTCACGCTCGACGAGGCGCTCGGCGTGGCGGTGCTGCGGCCTGTCTCCGCGCTCGCCCCCGCCGAGGTCGCGGCCTTCTCCGACGGGTCGGCGCGCCTGCGCTCCGAGGTTGCGGTCTCGGGCTACTCCTTCGGCGGCCAACTCACCGCGCCCACGCTGACCTTCGGCCGGCTCGCGGCGCTGAACGGGCTTCAGGGCGAGACGGAGATCAAGCGCCTCGACCTCGACGCGCTGCCGGGCGACGCGGGCGGGCCTGTCTTCGACGAGACCGGCGCGGTGATGGGCCTCCTGCTGCCCCGGGCCGAGGGCGACCGGCAGCTGCCCGGCGACGTCCGCTTCGCCGCCAGGTCGGACGCCCTGCGTCCCCTGATCGAGGCGGCGGGCGTCCCGGCGCGCACGGCGCAGCCGGCGGCGGCGATCGCGCCCGAGGACCTGACGCGGCGCGCGATGGACATGACCGTGCTGGTGAGCTGCTGGGAGTGACCGCCGGCCGGCGCGCGCGCCCTCAGGCGCGCCAGAAGCCCACGGTCAGGATCGCGTAGACGGCCAGCAGTTCCAGCCGCCCGATCAGCATCGCGAAGGCCAGCAGCCATTTCGCCACGTCGTTGAGCCCCGCGAAGTTCCCGGCCGGGCCGATCTCGTCTCCGAGGCCGGGGCCGATATTGGCCAGCGCCGCCGCCGCGCCCGAGACCGAGGTGGTGATGTCGAGACCTGTCATCCCCAGCGCGACGGAAAGCAGCCCGAGGGTCACGATGAAGAAGACGAAGAAGGCGATCACCGAACCGATCACGTCCTCGCCCACCGGCCGGCCGTCGTAGCGCGGGGTGAACATGCCATGGGGCGCGTGGATGCGCGCGAGCTGCGACCGGATCGAGGCGAAAAGAAGCTGGTAGCGGAACACCTTGATCGAACAGGAGGTCGATCCCGCGCAGCCCCCGACGAGACCCGTGAAGAACAGCACCGCCACCGCGAAGCTTCCCCAGATCATGTAGTTCGCCGAGGCGTATCCCGTGCCGGTCAGGAGCGACACGCCGTTGAACAGCGAGGCACGGATCGTTGCTTCGGAGAGGCTGCCCGCCGCGAGGGCCTGACCGAACGCGAGGATCGCCGCGACGCCCGCCGCGACGGCGAGGAATGCGTGCACCTGGCTGTCCTGAAGGAGCGGCCGCGCGGTTCCGGCCGTCAACTGCACGAAGCGCACGAACGGCAACGCGGCGAGCAGCATGAAGATCACCGCGACATACTGCGTCGACGCGCCGAACGCGGCGAAACTCGAATCGTAGTTGGCGAAGCCCCCCGTGGCGATCGTGGTCATGGCATGAACGGTCGCATCGAAGGCGCTCAGCCCGCTCGCGATGTAGGCGAGCGCGCAAACCAGGGTCAGCGCGAGGTAGATCGTCGAGATGCGCATCGCGATCTCGGTGGCACGGGGAAGGATCTTGCCCATCGTGTCGAACGCCTCGGCGCGGAAGATCTGCATTCCGCCCACCCGAAGCTCGGGCAGGAAGACCATGGCGACGACGATGATGCCGATGCCGCCCAGCCATTGCAGGATGCCGCGCCACAGCAACAGGCCCTTGGGCATCCCGTCGAGGCCCGAGAACACGGTCGAGCCCGTCGTGGTAAGCCCCGACATGGCCTCGAAGAAGGCGTCCACCACACGCGCCTCCGTGGCGCCCAGGACGAAGGGGATCGCGCCGAAGACCGGCAAGGCCAGCCACACGCCCGTGGTCAGAAGGAAGGTCTGCTGGATCGAGAGCCGCTCCTGCGCGCCGTTGGCGCAGCCCAGCGCGATGAGCCCGCCCGAAAGCCCGGTGACGAAGGCGCTCTGGGCGAAGACGGGCCAGTGGCCGCGCCCCTCGGCGATGTCCACCAGCATCGGCAGAAGCATCGCCGCGCCGAGCACGGCGACGAGCAGGCCGATGACGTATCCAACCGGGCGCAGATCGAACATGAGGCGGAGCGTTGGCGGGCCGTCGCGCGGCTGTCAAGCGCGCGCCTTGCCCTGCACCGCGTCTTCGTGAGACGCTCGGACCGTGGAGGGCACGCGATGGACTGGAAACCCGAGGGGCAGACGAGTGTGGCCCCCTACCTCATCGTCTCCGATGCGGCGGCGCAGGCCGACTTCCTGAAGGCCGTGTTCGGCGCGGAGGTGCTGGAGGCGCACCGCCACGAAGGCGGCGGGATCAGACACATGACGCTGCGCCTCGACGACGGCACGGTGATGATCGGCCAGGCCCCGGACGGGCCCGAGGCGCATGTGCATGTCTGGGTCGCCGACCCGGCCGCCGCGCACCGCACCGCGCTCGCCGCAGGGGCCGAGGAGGTGCAACCGCCGCAGGACACGGCCGAGGGCGACAGCCGCGCCGGCGTCCGCGTTGGCGGCATCACCTGGTGGATGAGCCGGCACCGCGGCTGAGCGCGCGTCAGCGCGCGTGGATCAGCGTGGCGAAGAGCTTCGGATCCAGGCTTTCGGCGGCGAAGGTGTCACCCTCGGTCAGCACCGAGATCGCGTCGTGGCTGTGCAGGCTCTCCTGGTGGCTGGCCACCACGCGAAAGTCGCCCACCCGCGCGTCCTGCTCCAGCTCGGCGGCGAAAAGCCGCGCCGCGTCCTCCACGAAGATAGGGTTCGCGGCGTTGAGCTCGGCGAAGGCCTGCTCGTCCTCGCGCTTGACCATCACCTGGGTCTCGGTGGGCACCGCGCGGCGGCAGAGTTCCACGAGATCCTCGAACCACAGGCACCCCTCGCCCGTCAGTTCGACGGAGACCCGCGCCACCGACCGCTGCGAATGGGGCGTGGCGAGCTGGCTCCGCTCCCGCCGCGCATGTTCCGACAGCTCCAGCGAGCAGGGGCAGGTGGACGAATACACGTAGTCCAGATGCATGATGCGGCGACGCTGGCCCGCCGTTTCCACCAGTTCGAGCGCGATGTCGTAATACTGGTAGCCCGACAGGCCCGAGCGCAGGCTCTCCACCCGTACGGGGAAGGAAAAGCGCATCATGATGCGCGCGTCGAGGCTGTCGAGATCGCTCTTGTAGTCGTCGAGCGCCGCCTCGATCACGTCGAAGCTGAACACCCGCTCGGCGTGGGCGTAGAAGCTCCGCATGATGCGGCTCATGTTGATGCCCTTCTTCTCGGCTTCCAGGCTCACCGTGCCGGTGACGGACGTCTCGAGCGTCAGGTCGCCGTTGTCGCGGGTATGGAAGCGGATCGGCAGGCGGAAGTTGGAGATGCCCACATGCTGGATCGGCCGCCGCGCGCCGCGGATCAGTGCGGCCGGGCCGTTCTGAAGATCGGGCAAGGTGGCCTTGTAGGCCGCGTCGGCGCGGAAATCTTCCGGATAGTCGCGCGCGAGTTCGGGGTAGGCGCCGGAGTTCGGCAGCAGGCGCAGGACAGCCGGGTCGAGCGCGGCGATCTCTTCCTCGCTCGCGTCCTCGATCCAGCGCCGCAGCCGGGCCAGCGCCATCTCGGCCTCCTTGCGGTCGGGCGCCGTTTCCATCTCGCTCACATGCACATTCATCGGGCTCGCCCCTTCGGCAGATCCTCTATCGGCTGAAGACATAGGACGGGCGCGGGCGGAAATCCAACGGCGACGCGGCATTTTCCGGCCCGCGCCCGGCGCTCACGCCGCCCCCGGACCGCTCATGCCGCGTCGAGCGCGCGGGTCAGATCGGCCAGCAGATCGTCGCCGTCCTCGAGCCCGCAAGAGAGCCGCACGAGCCCCGGCGTGATCCCCAGCACGGCCTTCTGCGCCTCGGGCAGGCGCTGATGGGTCGTCGTGGCAGGATGGGTGACGATCGACTTCGCATCGCCCAGATTGTTCGAGATGACGACAAGATCGAGGGCATTGAGGAAGCGGAACGCCGCCTCCTGCCCGCCGGCGAGCTCCAGCGCGAGCATCGTGCCCCCTGCGCCCATCTGCCGCTGCGCCAGCGCGTGCTGCGGATGCGAGACGAGGCCGGGATAGAGGACGCGCGACAGCTTCGGGTGACCCTCCAGCGCCGCGGCCAGCCGCGCGGCCGTCTCGGTCTGCGCCCGCACCCGCAGATCCATGGTTTCCAGGCCCTTCAGGAGAACCCAGGCGTTGAAGGGCGAAAGCGCACCGCCCGTATGCTTCATGTAGGGCTCCACGGTCCCGCGGATGAACTCCCGCGTTCCGAGGATGACGCCGCCAAGCACCCGGCCCTGCCCGTCGATGTGCTTCGTGGCGGAATAGATCACCACGTCCGCGCCCTGCAGCGCGGCCCGCGAATGGACGGGGGTGGCGAAGACGTTGTCCACGACGACCGTCGCGCCGGCGACATGGGCGATGTCCGAAACGGCGGCGATGTCGATGACGTCCAGCGTGGGGTTAGAGACGGATTCGAAGAACGCCGCGCGCGTGCCGGGGCGCAGCGCCGCGCGCCACTGATCGAGGTCGGTGCCGTCCACGAAGCTCACCTCGACCCCGTAGCGGGCGAGCACCTCCTCCAGCACGTAAAGGCAGGAACCGAAGAGCGCGCGGGCGGCCACGACATGATCGCCCGCCCGCAGCATCGACATGAGCGCGCCCGACACCGCCGCCATGCCGCTCGCGGTCGCGAAGGCGTCCTCGGTTCTCTCGAGGCCCGCGATGCGATCCTCGAACATCGCCACCGTCGGATTGCCGTAGCGGGCGTAGATGAACTCGTCGGGGCCGGCGGCGCGGAACCGCGCCTCGGCGGCCTCGGCACTGTCGTAGGCGAAACCCTGGGTGAGGAAGAGCGCCTCGCTCACCTCCCCGTATTGCGAGCGCCGCGCGCCGCCATGCACCAGCCGCGTGCGCGGCTTCCAGCCCTCCGACATCCTGCACCTCCCCCGGGGCTCGCCCGGACGAAAAAGCCCCCACGCGCGGTCAAGCGAACGGGGGCCCCTTCGTCCTGACCTCTTTAGCGGTATCTTTCGCGTGGCCCGCAATCCGGTGAACAAATCGCCACGGGACCGCGGTTACCCGCGGCGCTGTTGCACGTCAACACCGTCACGAATCCGTAACTCCGCCGTCACGCCAGTTTCGTATGGCCGCCCTAAGCGTTGCCCACAACATGTAGTGGGGCATGGGCGATGCCGCTTCTGCGACTGGATGCACTGGGCGAGACGCCGCACCTGCACGGGAGTGCCGATGCGCCCGGGCCGCTGCTCGCCGAGGCGGCGCGCACGGGCAGCGGGCCGATCATCGTGATGGTGCATGGCTACAAGTTCCGTCCCGGCCACCCCGCGCGCTGCCCGCACGGCCACATCCTCTCGCTCGAAGAGCGCGGAGACTGCTGGAAGGCGCTCAGCTGGCCGCGCGGCCTCGGCTTCGGCGCCGGCGGTCCCGAGGAAGGGCTCGGCATCGCGCTGGGCTGGAACGCGCGCGGCACGATCTGGCAGGCCTACGACCGCGCGGCGGGGGCGGGGGCGGCGCTTGCCCAGGCGATCGAGGTGCTGCACGCCACCGCGCCGCACCGTCCGATCCACGCGCTCGCCCATTCGCTGGGCGCGCGGGTGGTGCTGCAAGCCCTTGCCCGGCTGCCCGAGCGGGCCGTGACCCGCGCCATCCTGCTCGCGGGCGCCGAGTTCGCCAGCCGTGCCGAGGCGGCGCTCGCCACGCCCGCGGGCCGCGCGGCGGAGATCGTCAACGTCACGAGCCGCGAGAACGATCTCTTCGATTTCCTGCTCGAGCGGCTGATCGGCCCGCCGCGGCGGGGCGACCTCACGCTCGGCCACGGTCTCGGTGACCGGCCCGGCGCGCTCACGCTCCAGCTCGACGACCCGGCCACCCTCGCCGTGCTGCGCGCGCGCGGCTTCCCCGTCGCGGCCCCGGCGCGGCGCGTCTGCCACTGGTCGGCCTATCTCCGCCCGGGCGTCTTCGACCTCTACCGCGCACTTCTCCGCCGCCCCGAGACCCTGCCGCTCGCAGCGCTCCGCGCCCAGCTGCCCCAACGCCCGCAACCCCGATGGTCACGGCTTCTTGCGCCGGCGCACGGGGACGCGGCCTTGTCATTGCTGCCGAACACGTCATCCTGACGGCCAGCACAGGAGGCCCGGATGACCCGACCGATAGAGTTGCATTACTGGCCCACGCCCAATGGCTGGAAGATCGCCATCGCGCTGGAGGAGATGGAGCTGCCCTACGAGGTCAAGCTCGTGAACATCGGCAAGGGCGACCAGTTCGACCCCGCGTTCCTGAAAATCGCACCCAACAATCGCATGCCCGCGATCGTGGACCCCGAAGGCCCCGACGGCCGGCCCATCTCCGTCTTCGAATCGGGGGCGATCCTGCAATATCTCGCCCGCAAGACCGGGCGCTTCCACGGAAGCACCGAGCGCGAGCGCGTGGCGGTGGAAGAGTGGCTCATGTGGCAGATGGGCGGGCTCGGCCCGATGGCGGGCCAGGCGCATCACTTCCTGAAATACGCGCCCGCCATGGATCCGCCGCAGGACCTGTCCTATGCCAAGGATCGCTACCGCAACGAGACCGCGCGGCTCTACCGCGTGCTCGACACCCGGCTCGCCGAGACCCGTTACGCGGCCGGGGAGTTCTACTCCATCGCCGACATGGCGATCTGGCCCTGGGCCTCGCTCTGGGAAGGCCAGGAGCAGACGCTGGACGACAAGCCCCACATGAAGCGCTGGCTCGAGGAGGTGGGCGCGCGCCCCGCCGTGCGGACGGGCCGCGACCTCGCCGCCGAGATGCGCAGCTCCGCCGCCGACGACCGCGAGGCGCAGAAGATCCTGTTCGGACAGAAGGGCTAGGGCCGCGCCCGCCCCTTCTTCTTGGCGCAAATACTCTCGGGGGGTGAGGGGCGACGCCCCGAGGGGGGCGGACAGCCCCCCTTTTTCAGCGCCCGCCCTCGTCCCCGTCCTCGATGTGATGCTGGAGCGCCATGATCTGCCACCAGAGGAAGACGAAAAGCAGGATCGGGAAGCCGAAGGTCTCGATCTTGACCCAGGCGTCGGTGGACATGGTGCGCCAGACGAACTCGTTGCCCACGGCGAGCGCGGCGAACATCGCCGTCAGCCGCCGCGTGAGGATCATCCAGCCCTCCTCGCGCATCGGCAGCGCCTCCGAGAGCACGTAGGCCAGCAGGCTCCGCCCCCGCAGAAGCCCGAGCCCGAGCAGCGCCGCGAAGAAGCCGTAGACGATCGTCGTCTTCATCTTGAAGAAGCGCTCGTCGTTGAACCAGGCGGTGAGCGCGCCGAAGAAGACCACCATGATCGCGGTGAAGACCTGCATCCGGCTCATCCGTCCGGTCAGCCACCAGAGCACCCCAATCGAGGCAAGCAGAATCGGCACGAAGGCCACCGTCGCCACGATGAAGCCGGAATACTCCGTGCCGGCGATGGTGAAGACCTCGTCCCTGAGCCGCAGGTAGATCACGAAGAACAGAAGCGGCGGGCCCAGTTCCAGCGTCTGCTTGAGCCAGGGGGCCACGGGCTTCGGGTCGGTGGGGCGGTTGTCAGCCATTGGCTTCCACTATCACGGCCCCCGCCGCGATCAAGGCCATCAGCGTGATCCGGCGCGGCCCAACCGTCTCCTTGAGCGCGAGCCAGCCGATGAGGGCGGCGAAGACCGTCGATGTCTCGCGCAGCACCGCCGCCTCGCCCACGTCGTCGAGCCGGGTGGCCAGCATCACCGAGCCGAAGCTGCCGAAGGCCACGAGGCCGCCGATCACGCCGCGCAGCATCAGGCCCGCGGCCGCGGGCCGCGCCGGCATCCGCCGCCAGTAGAGGTAGACGAAGCCCGGCAGCATGATCCCGTCGAGCAGGAAGAACCAGGCGAGGAAGGTGAAGGGATCGGCGGTGGCGCGGATCCCGTAGGCGTCCCAGGTGGTGTAGAGCGCCACGAAGAGCCCGGTCGCGACGGCAAGGCCCAGCGCCGCGGGCAGCGTCTCGCGCGCTGTGGGCCAGGTGGCGAGGTTGTAGGCGGCGAGGCCGAAGATCCCCGCCAGAAGGACCGCGAGGCCCAGCCACTGCATCGGCGTGAACGCCTCGCCGAAGATCACGAGCGCGCCCAGCACCGCGAAGAGCGGCCCGGTCCCGCGCACCACCGGGTAGACCACCGTATAGGCCCCCCGCGTGTAGGCCAGGGCCTGCAGAATCTTGTAGCCCAGGTGGATCGCCATGGCGCCGGCGAAGATCGGCCACATGTGCGGCTCGGGCCAGGGCACGACGAAAAGGGCGAAGGGCGCGGCCATCGCCGCATAGGCGGCGTCGATCGCGCCGCGGCTGAGCCAGGGGTCGTGCCGGCCCTTCTGAAGCGCCCCGAAGACCGCGTGCAGGAAGGCCGCGAAAAGCGCGAGCGCCGCGGCGAGCGTCTCGCCCGCCGCCGTGCCCTCGAGCGAGACGAGCCACGCGCTCATGCCCGCCGCGCTGTTTCGGGCGCCCGCCCTGCCCGGGCGCGCACCGGGCGCGGTGGCGCGGGCGGGCCGGTTCGCGGTGCGGGGCAGCGACTCGAAGAGGCCATGCGGGCATGGCAGGTGTCTGGGGCCGACGGCGACGGCTGCGCGGCCCCTGCCGCGGGGGCGGCGCCCCCGCGGGCGCGTCCATTCATGCCGAGTTGTCCAGCCCGGTCAGCGCGGCGGCGAACTCCTCGGGATCGAAGGGGGCGAGGTCGTCGATCTGCTCTCCCACGCCGATGGCGTGGATCGGCAGACCGAAGCGGTCGGCGAGCGCCACCAGCACCCCGCCTTTCGCGGTGCCGTCGAGCTTCGTCATGACAAGACCGGTCACGTCGGCGATCTTGCGGAACACGTCGACCTGGTTGAGCGCGTTCTGGCCCGTGGTGGCGTCCAGCACCAGAAGCGTGTTGTGCGGCGCGTCGGGGTCCTTCTTGCGGATCACCCGCACGATCTTGGCAAGCTCCTCCATCAGGTCCTGGCGGTTCTGCAACCGCCCGGCGGTGTCGATCAGCAGAAGGTCCGCGCCCTCGGCCTCGGCCTTCGTCATCGCGTCGAAGGCGAGGCTCGCGGGGTCCGACCCCTCCGGCGCGGTCAGCACCGGCACGCCGGCGCGCTCGCCCCAGATCTGCAACTGCTCCACCGCGGCGGCGCGAAACGTGTCGCCCGCGGCGATCACGACCTGCTTGCCCGCGGCGCGGAACTGGCTTGCGAGCTTGCCGATGGTCGTCGTCTTTCCGGACCCGTTGACGCCCACCACCAGAACCACCTGCGGGCGCCTGGCGTAGATCGGCAGCGGCTTCGCCACCGGCTCCAGGATGCGGGCGATCTCCTGCGCGAGCAGGCGCTTGATCTCCTCCACAGAGAGTTTCCGGCCGAACCGGCCCTCGGCCATGTTCGCCGTGACGCGCAGGGCCGTATCCACCCCCATGTCGGCCGCGATCAGCAATTCCTCGAGGCGCTCCAGCATCTCGTCGTCGAGGCTGCGCCGCATGACGGGCGCATCGCCGCGGCGCCCCAGAAGCCGTCCCAGAAGACCGCGGCCTTCCTGCGGCGGCTCTTCCTGCGGCGCGTCGCCGGGGATCTCCACGGGCATCGGCCCGGGCCCCGGCTCGCCCGGTTGCGGGCGCTCGCGCGGCGGGGTCGCGGGCTCGGGGTCCGCCGGGCGCGGCTCTTCGGGCGGCTCGAACGGGGCCGGGGCGGGCTCCTCCTCGGGCGGGCGCGCGGGCTCCTCTTCGGGCGCGGGCCGCGGCGCGGGCTCCGGTTCCGGCTCCGGTTCGGGCGCGGGCGAGGGGATCGGTGTCGGTTCGCGCTCGGGCGACGGCTCGGGCTCGGCCGGATGCTCGGGCGCGGGCTTGGGCGCGTCCGGCTCGACGGCGCCGCCCTCCTCGACAATGGCCTCGAGCCCCTCGTCGATCTTCGACGAGGACTTGAAAAGACGGTCCTTGAGCTTTCTGAAAAAGGCCATTCGCGCACGCTTTCGGTTTTTCTTCACCTAACCACTGGCGCGACGGGATGGAAGGGCAGAGCCGCCCCGCCTATGATCCTCGAGGATGGCAGCGTTCCGGCGCAGCACGGAGGAAACGACCGATGACCAGGACCGGAAAGACCGCGCCGCGCCGCGATGACCCGCCTGCCCCCGCAACGGGCAAGACGCCCGCCGCCCCCGCCGCGATGTCGGACCTGCGCGGCGCAGGCCCCGACCTTCGCGCCAGAGCGCTGCGGCTCAACCGGATGCACGAGGCCGAGACATCGCCGCTTCGCGCCGAGGACCTCGAGGCGATGTGCGCCGCCGCCTTCGCCGCGCCGGCGTTCGGGGACGGCACGGGCTTCCTGATCGCCTTCGACGAGGGCGCGGCCTATGACAGCCCGAATTTCCGCTGGTTCAAGGCGCGTTATCCCGCTTTCGTCTACGTGGACCGGGTGATCGTGGATCCGGACGCGCGCGGGCGCGGTTTCGCACGGCGGCTCTACGCCGCGCTTTACGACGCGACGCGGGCGAGCGGGCGCAGCCTGATCGCATGCGAGGTGAACGTGGCCCCGCCGAACCCGGCCTCGCTGGCATTTCACGCGCGCGAAGGCTTCGACGCGGTGGGCGAAGGCGCGTTCCTGCCGGGCAAGCGCGTGGCCTACATGCTGCGGCGCCTGCCCTGATGGACCGCGCATGCCGGGCCCTCGGCTGCAATGAGCGGTTAACATCGCCGCGCCGCCATGGCAGGTTCGAAAAATGTCGTACCGCACCCTTCACGCCCTGATCTGCGCCGCGCTTCTGGCCGCAACGCCGCTTGCGGCCGCCCAGCCCATGAACGCCGAGGAGTTCGACGCCTACACGCGCGGAAAGACGCTCTATTACGGTCAGTCCGGGCAGGCCTACGGGGTCGAGGAATACAAGGACGACCGCGAGGTGGTCTGGTCCTTCCTCGACGGCGAGTGCATCGAGGGGCGCTGGTACGAGGACGCGCGCGGCTACATCTGCTTCGTCTACGAGGATGACCGTCTCGGGCCGCAATGCTGGCAGTTCTTCCGCGCACCGGGCGGCGGGCTGACCGCGATCTTCGAGGATGACACCGCGGTGCCGCTCTACGAGGCGGGGGAAAGCGACGAGCCGATGCAGTGCCTCGGCCCCGAGGTGGGCGTCTGATGGCCGCGGGGTCGCGCGCCCGTTACAGAATGCCGGCACGCTCGCGCCCGGCGGACACCGTTCCGATGACACATCACCCCGCAAGGAGACGTTCCATGCCCGTTTTTCATCGCGTCGCGGCGCTTGGCCTGACGCTCGCCCTGACGGCGCTCGCGCCGGCCGTCTCGGCGCAGGACAGCCGCCCGATCGAGGGCCGCGCGTCCTACATGGCGCGCATCGCCCTGCCGCCCGACGCCGAGATCGCGGTGGAGGCGCGCGGCTTCAACGACGAAAGCCTGGGCTTCGTCCGCGAAGCCACCGAGGGCGCGCAGGTGCCCCTGCCCTTCTCGGTGGACATCCCGCAAGGCCTGCGCGCCGATCTGCGGGTGGCGATCTTCGTGGACGGCGCGCCGCGCTGGCTGAGCGCGCCCGTGGCCGTGGAACCCGGCGCAGAGCCGGTGGACGTGGGCGAGGTCATGCTGCGGCCCTACACGCCGATGGGATTCACCAGCGAGATGGTCTGCGGCGACCGGCGTCTGCGGCTCGGCTTCGCCGGCGAAAAGGCGCTTCTGGACACCGGGACCGCCGTGATCGAGCTCGATCAGGTGCGCGCGGCGTCCGGCGCGAAGTTCGAGGCCGCCGACGGTTCGGCCATGGTCTGGACGAAGGGCGACAGCGCAATGGTCGAAATCGATGGCGAGGCGCTGCCGGAGTGCCGGCTCGTGCCCCCCGACGCCGCGCCCGCATGGACCGCGCGCGGCAACGAGCCGTTCTGGACGCTGGAGATGCAGGGCGGACAGGTCACCCTGACCACCGGCATGGGCGCCGAATCGGTGACCGCCCAGCTTCCCGATCCCGTGATCGCGGACGGGGCCTTCGGCTACGCGATGCCCGAGGCCGACATCCGCCTGACCGTGGCCGAGACGATCTGCCGCGACAGCATGACCGGAATGCCCTATCCCGAAACCGTGACCGTCGAGACGCGCGAGCAGACGCTTCGCGGCTGCGGCGGTGCGCCGATCGAGCTTCTGACCGGACGCGAGTGGGTGGTCGAGGACATCTCCGGCGAAGGGCTGATCGATTCGTCGCGCGTGACCGTCCATGTCGGCCGGGAGGGCCGCGTCAGCGGCACCGGCGGCTGCAACCGCTATACCGGCCAGTTCGAACTGACCGGAGAGCGGCTGACCGTCGGGCCGGTCGCGGGGACCATGATGGCCTGCGCGGAGGCGGTCATGAACCAGGAACAGCGATTCTACGACGCGCTGGGGAAAGTGGACGGCTTCGACATCGACGAAACCGGCGCGCTGCTGTTGCGCGGGGGGGGCGAGACGCTCATTCTCGCCCGGCGCTGACCGCGCCTAGAACAGGGAGCCCTGCTCGGGCGGCGGGTCGCTCGCCTTGCTCCCGCCGCCGCGCTTCGGGCCCTGCCCGAGGCGCAGCCGGCCATCGGCGAACTCAACCTCCAGCGCGCTCGCGGCCTCGGCCGCCGCCTTGCGCGTGACCACGGCGCCGTCGCCGCGGACCACGGCATAGCCGCGCTCCAGCGTGGCGCGGTAGCCCAGCGTCTCGCGCAGCCGGTCGAGGGCGGCGAGCCGCTCGCGGCGCGCCGCGAGTCCCGCCGCGCCCGCCTCGGAAAGCCGGCGGGCAACCCTGTCCAGCGCCTCGCGCCGCCGGGCGAGGTCGTCGCGCACCGGGCGCAGGTCCAGCCGGTCCGCGCGGCGGCCCAGTGCCTCGCGCCGCGCCGCGACAAGGCGCGCAAGCGCGGGGGCGAGGCGCGGGCCAAGCGCCGCGAAGGCGTCCCGGCGGAAGTCGAGGCGCGAGGCCAGCAATGCCGGCCTGAGGCTTCCCGCGGCCTCGGAAAGCGTCACACGCCGGGCCTGCACCCCGCGCGAGAGCGCCGCGGGCAGCCGGTCCGACAGCGTATCGAGCCGCTGGCGGGGATATTCCACCAGCGTTTCGGGGCGCGGCAGGCCGCGGCCGAGGTCGCGCAGCCGCTCGCCGCGCCGCGCGAGGCCCGCGGTCAGCGCATGGGTGAGCCGCCCGCCCTGCCCGTCGAGCCACACGACGAGGTCGAGCCGCACCGGCACCGCAAGCTCCGCCGCGGCAGTGGGCGTTGGGGCGCGGCGGTCGGAGACGAAATCGATGAGCGTGGTGTCGGTCTCGTGGCCCACCGCCGAGACGAGCGGGATCCCGGAGGCCGCGGCGGCGCGGGCCACGATCTCTTCGTTGAAGCCCCAAAGATCCTCGATGGAGCCGCCGCCACGGGCCACGATCAGGAGGTCTGGCCGCGGGATCGGCCCGCGCCTGGGCAGCGCGTTGAAGCCCCGGATGGCGTTCGCCACCTCGGGCGCGCAGCGCTCGCCCTGCACCGCCACGGGCCAGATCAGCACGTGGCGCGGGAAGCGGTCGCGCAGGCGATGGAGGATGTCGCGGATCACCGCGCCCGAGGGCGAGGTCACGACCCCGATCACCTCGGGCAGGTAGGGCAGGCGCCTCTTGCGCGCCTCGTCGAAAAGCCCCTCGGCGGCGAGCTGCTTCTTGCGCTGCTCGAGCAGCGCCATGAGCGCGCCCTGCCCGGCGGGCCGGATGTCCTCGATCACGATCTGGTAGCGCGACTGGCCGGGGAACGTCGTCAGCCGCCCGGTGGCTACCACCTCGAGCCCTTCCTCGGGCTGGGTGGCGAGCCGCGCCGCAGCGCCCTTCCAGATCACGCCCGAAAGCACCGCGCGCTCGTCCTTGAGGTCGAGATAGACATGCCCCGAGCGCGGCCGCGAGACGCGCCCCACCTCGCCGCGCACGCGGACATGGGGAAACTCCCCTTCCACGACACGCTTCACGGCGCCGGAAAGCTCCGACACCGTGAATTCGGGGGCGTTGCCGCGCGGCCCCGCTCCGGGCCCGTCATCTTCGATCAGATCGGACATGCCGCCTGCATGCCCGATCCGGCCGGCGAAGGGAAGCTCATGCCGCGCGGTCGTGGTGGCGCCCCTCGCCGATCTCCTCGACGAGCTTGTCGCAGAACGCGTCGAGGTCGCCCGGGTGGCGACTGGTGATGAGGCCCTGGTCGATGACGACCTCGGACTCCTCCCATTCGCCGCCGGCGTTACGCAGGTCGGTGCGGATCGAAGGGTAGGAGGTCACGCGGCGGCCGCGCACGACATCCGCCTCCACCAGAAGCCAGGGCGCGTGGCAGATCGCGCCGATGGGCTTGCCGGCCGCCCAGAACGCCGAGACGAGGGCCACCGCCGCCGGCTCGACCCGCAGAAGGTCGGGGTTGATCTGGCCGCCGGGCAACACCAGCGCGTCGTAGTCCGCGGCGTCGGCCCCGGCGAGGTCGCGGTCCACGCGGACGGGGCGGCCCCAGTTGTCGCCGTCCCAGCCGGTGATCTCGCCGCTTTCGGGCGAGACCACATGCACGGTGGCGCCCGCCGCGGCGAGACGGTCCCGGGGCACCTCCAGTTCGGATTGCTCGAAGCCGTTGGTGGCGAGAATGGCGATGGTCTTGCCGTCGAGTGCGGACATGGCGTCTCTCCTCTCGGTTCGGTGTGAAGTCGAGCATACGATAACACGCCACGCAAACCGGGCCCAAGCTTGCTCCGCGCCCGCCGCGCCCCTAATCAGGCGCGACCCGAGCGGAGGCACGACGCATGAACATCCTGATTCTCGGCGGCGGGGGCCGCGAGCACGCGCTCGCCTGGGCGGCGATGCAGAACCCGAAATGCGACAAGCTGATCGTGGCACCCGGCAACGCCGGCATCGCGGCGATCGCGACCTGCGCGTCGCTCGACATTCTCGACGGCGCAGCGGTGGCGAATTTCTGCGAAAGCGAGGCGATCGACCTCGCGATCGTGGGACCCGAAGCGCCGCTCGCCGCAGGGATCGCCGACCGGCTGCGCGACGCGGGCGTCGCCGTCTTCGGTCCGTCGGCGGCGGCGGCACGGCTCGAAGCCTCGAAGGCCTTCACGAAGGAGATCTGCGATGCCTGCGGCGCGCCCACCGCCGCCTGGGCGCGCTTCACCGACGCCCGCGCCGCCAGGGCGCACCTCGAGACCACCGGCGCGCCCGTCGTGGTAAAGGCCGACGGGCTCGCCGCCGGGAAGGGCGTGGTGGTTGCCGAGACGCTCGACGAGGCCCGCGCGGCGGTGGACGAGATGTTCGCGGGCGCTTTCGGGCAGGCGGGCGCCGAGGTGGTGATCGAGGAGTTCATGACCGGCGAGGAGGCCTCCTTCTTCGTGCTGGTGGACGGCGAGGAGGTGCTGCCCGTCGGCACCGCGCAGGACCACAAGCGCATCGGCGAGGGCGACACCGGCCCCAACACCGGCGGCATGGGCGCCTATTCGCCCGCGCCCGTGGTGACGCCGGAGGTGGAGGCCCGCGCCCTCGAGGAGATCGTGAAGCCGGTGGTGGCCGAGATGGCGCGGCGCGGCACCCCCTATTCCGGGGTCCTTTACGCCGGGCTCATGATCGCGGAGGGCCGGCCGCGCCTCGTGGAATTCAACGTCCGCTTCGGCGATCCGGAGGCGCAGGTGCTGATGCTGCGCCTCGGCGCGCAGGCGCTCGATCTCATGCAGGCGACCGCGGAGGGCCGGCTGGGCGCGGCCCGCGTCAACTGGGCGGGCGATCACGCCATGACCGTGGTGATGGCCGCGAAGGGCTATCCCGGCGACTACGCGAAGGGCGAGCCCATCGGCGGGCTGGACGCGCTGCCCGAGGACAGTTTCCACCAGTGCTTTCACGCCGGCACAGCGCGCGCCGACGGGCGCATCGTCTCGGCCGGCGGGCGGGTCCTGACCCTGACCGCGCGCGGCGCGACACTCGCCAAGGCGGCCGAGCGTGCCTACGCCATGGTGCGCGCCGTGGACTGGCCGGGCGGTGTCTGGCGATCCGACATCGGCTGGCGCGCGCTCAGCGGCGGCCGCGCGGGCTGAGAGGGCGCGGGGGGCTCCGCCCCCGCCGCGCCTGCCGGCGCGCCTCCCCCGGAGTATTTCTGCCAAGAAGAAGCAGGGAACCGTCCGCGCACGGGAGCGGGGGGAGGTTGCGCGGCTAGCCGGTCTCGCAGGCGAGGGCCGCGGCGAAGCTCATGCCATCGGCGAGCGGGCCGATGTCGCGGGCGGCGAGACGCCCATCCGCGAGCGTCACGGCGCGAAGGCGGCGCCAGCCGGCGTCGGCCAGCACGATCTCGGGGCCCTGCCCGCAGTCGCGGATGCCGCCCGCGATCACCTCGTCGCCGATACGGTGGTTCGTGAGCCCTTCAAGCGCGGCGATCTCGGTCAGGCCGCCGGCGGCCCAGCTCCACACGCGCAGGGTGCGGGCGAGGTGCGGCCGGTCCACATAGGCGATGTCGGCCACGCCGTCGCCGTTCAGATCCGCGATGCCCGCCGGTGCGAGCCAGCGAAAGCGCGTGCCGATATGCGGCGTTGCGTGCGCCTTCACGAGCGCCCCCTGCCGCAGCGAATAGACGGCAAGCTGTGCGCCCAGTTGCGGGTCGGTCTCGACGACGATCACATCGGCCGCGCCGTCGCCATCGGCATCGGCGACGCGGGGGGCGGTGTCCTCGAACACATGGTCGGGTTCGGGCCCGTCACGCAGGTCGATCCGCAACACATGCCCGTCGGTCGTGGTCACGGCGAGCACGGCCTTCTCGCGGATCGATCCCATGATGCGATGGGGATAGGTATCGAGCGGCCCCTCGTACCGGGCGGACTCGATATCGCCGGCAGGGCCGCCGTCGGCCGCGGCGCAGCCGGCCGCGACGAGACAGGCGAGCGCCGCGGCGAGCCGCATCAGATCTGCTTTTCGGGCATCTGCACCACGAGGCCGTCGAGCGCGTCGGAGACCTTGAGCTGGCAGGTCAGCCGCGACCGCTCGGGATCGGGCTCGTAGGCGAAATCGAGCATGTCGGCTTCCATGTCCTCCCTGGGCGGCAGCTTGCCGACCCAGTCGGGGTGGACGTAGACATGGCAGGTGGAGCAGGCGCAGGCGCCGCCGCAATCGGCCTCGATGCCGGGGATGTTGTTGTCGCGCGCCCCTTCCATCACGGTCAGGCCGTTCGGGACCTCGACGACGTGCTCGGTGCCGTTGTGCTCGATATAGGTGATCTTCGCCATGCCGCGTCGTTCCCTTGCTCATTCCTCCGGGGGTTCCTAGCCAAGCGATCTAGGACACGCCAGAGCGATTTGCGACCCCGTTGCCGGGGCATCGCGGCCAGGACACCGCGCAGGCTTGCGCAGGCGCGCAAATGTTCTATTTTCGTTCTCATGTTGACGCTGCGCCCTGCCCCGCGCGGGCCCGCCTTTTCCGGGCCCTGGCCGCGCCCCCCCGCGGCGCTGCCGGCGGCGCGGCTTGGCGAGCCGCCCGCGGGCGCGCGGGTGACGGTGGCAGGGCTCGTGATCCTGCGCCAGCGGCCCGGCACCGCAAAGGGGGTGATCTTCGTCACGCTGGAGGACGAGACCGGGGTGGTGAACGTCGTGGTCTGGCGCGCGCTCTACGAGCGTTTCCGCCGCGCGGTGATCGCGGCGCGGCTTCTGAGGGTGACCGGGCGGCTTCAGCGCGAGCATGGCGTCACCCATGTCGTCGCCGAACGGATCGAGGACATCTCGGACATGCTCGACGCGCTTCTCGCGCCGGAGCCCTGCCGCGCGGCCGACCAGCCCGGCACCACCCATGCCGATCCGCGCACACCGCCGGCGCGGCGCGGCCCGCACGGCGGGCCCGGCTAGAGGTAGAGCTGCGTGGCGATCGCGAAGAGGATGAGCACCCCGGCCACGTCGTTCAGGGTGAGGATGAAGATCCCCATCGCCACGGCCGGATCCACCTTCGCCCGCGCAAGCGCCACCGGCACGATGGTGCCCACCGTTCCCGCCACGAGGATCACCAGGACCTGCGACATGGCGACCGTGGCCACCAGCGCGGGCGCGCGCTCGATCGGGACCGCGAAGGACACCGCGAAAAGCAGCAGCCCGACGGCAAGCCCCATCGCCACGCCGTTCATCGCCGCGCCCGCCACCTCGCGGCCGAGGCGCGCGGCGAAGCCGCCGGTGAGCTTGCCGTGCTCCGACAGCGCCTGGATCGTCACCGTCGAGGCCTGCATGCTGGCGTTGCCGGCCGTGGCGCTGACCACGGGGATGAAGCTCGCGAGGATGGCGGCCTGGGTCAGCGTCTCCTCGTAGGCGCCCACCACGAGCGCGGTGACGAGCGCCCCGGCGAGACCGGTCAGAAGCCACGGAAGGCGCCGCCGCACGATCTGTCCCGGGCTGTCGAACCCCGTCGATTCGGGCGAGACGCTGCCCATCAGCATGATGTCCTCGCGCGCTTCGCGCCGGGCGATCTCGGTCAGTTCGCGCGGCGCGATGACGCCGAGCAGCCGGTGCGCCTCGTCCACCACGGCGATTACCGTCTCGCCCTGCGCCTTGGCGAGGTCGAGCACATCCTCCTGGTCGGTGTCCCGCGCGACCGCGGGCGGATCGCGCCGCATCACCTCCGACACCGGCGTGCGGCCGTGGTTGAGGATCAGGTCCCGAAGCTTCATGTAACCGACAAGCCGGCCTTCCGCGTCCACGACATGCAGGCTGTCGATCCGTTCGATCCGGTCCGAGCGGCGTCGGATGTCCTCGATCACGTCGTGGACCGTCTCGGTGTCGCGCGCCACCACCGCGCCGTGCTTCATCGCCGCTTCGGCGCTGTCGTTGTCCACGAGGATTTCGCGCAGCCGCTCTGCCTGCGGGTGGCTGTCGGCGAGTTCGAGCGCGAGGCGCGTGGGCAGCGTCACGAGAAGGCGCTTGGCCCGGTCGAGCGTGAGCCGGCCGAGCAGCTTGGCGAACTTCGCCCGCGTGGCCTCCGCGAAAAGCGCATGGTTGAAGCGCGGATCGACCTCCGACAGGACCCGCAGGCTGAGATCGTCGGACAGCCAGCGCAGCATCTTCTGCGCGTTCTTCGTGCGGAGCGCGAGAAAACAGTCGAGGATGTCGGAGGGCGCCCAGGTCTCGAGCGCGGCGACCACGCGCTCGCGCTCGCCGGCCGAGATCAGCTCATCGAGCCTGCGCGCGGTGGCCGCGTTGGCGGCCGCGACCTCGGCGCTGTCGCCGCGCCGCCATTCCAGAGACGTCCCATTCTCGGCCATCGCGCGCCCGCGCTCCACCTTCACCCCTGCCTGCCAGAAGGGGCAAAGGCGCGCCGCATGACAAGCCCCGCGACCGCGCCCGAACGAAAAAAGGGCGCCCCGTCGGAGCGCCCTTTCATGGTCAATCCGGCGACGGCGTCAACCTTCACCGATGCCGAGCGCCACGAACCGCGGATCGCTCCCCCGGCGAACGAGGAGGAGCAGGGATTTGCGGCCCGCGTCACGGGCGTCCTCGATCCGCGCCTCGAGTTCCTCGGCCGAGGTCAGACGCTCCTGCCCCGCCTCGGTGATCAGGTCACCCGCGCGCAGGCCCTTGTCGTAGGCTTCGGACTCGACGTCCACGTCCGTCACGACGAGGCCCTCGGCATCGGACGAAAGCTCCAGCTGGGCGCGCAGCTCCTCGGTCAGCGGCGACACCGTCATGCCGAGCATCTGCGATTCGGCTGGCTCTTCCTCGGGACCGGGCTGGGCCGCGGGCACCGACCCCTCCGCCGTCTCGCGGCGGCCGAGCGTCACCCTGAGCGTCTGGCTCTTGCCGTCGCGCAGCACGGTGACCCGCACCGACTTGCCGACGGCGGTATTGGCGACCACGCGCACGAGTTGCCGCGTGTCCATCACCTCTATGCCGTCGAAGCCGAGGATCACGTCGCCCGATTCCATCCCGGCCTCGCGGGCGGGACCCTCGGGCACGTCGGTGACGAGCGCGCCACGCGCCTCTTCGAGCCCGTCGATGCTCTCGGCAATGTCGGGGGTGACATCCTGGATGCGCACGCCGAGCCAGCCGCGCCGCGTTTCGCCGAACTCCTTCAGCTGATCGACGACACCGATCACGACATTCGACGCCATGGCGAAACCGATGCCGATGGAGCCGCCGTCGGGGCTGAGGATGGCGGTGTTCACCCCGATCACCTCGCCGTCCATGTTGAACAGCGGCCCGCCCGAATTGCCGCGGTTGATGGCGGCGTCGGTCTGGATGTAGTCGTCATAGGTGCCCGAAAGCGCCCGATTGCGCGCCGACACGATGCCGGCGGACACCGAGAAGCCCTGTCCGAGCGGGTTGCCCATCGCCATCACCCACTCGCCGACGCGCGCCGCATCGCTGTCGCCGAAAGGCACGTGCCGCAGCGGCTCGTCCGGCGCGACCTTGAGAAGCGCGATATCGGTATTGGGGTCGGTGCCGACCACCTCGGCCTGAAGCTCGAAACCTTCGAAGAATTCGACGAGGATCTCGTCCGCGCCCTCGATCACGTGGTTGTTGGTGACCACGAAGCCGTCCTCGGAGATGACGAACCCCGAGCCGAGGGAGGAGCTGCGCCGCGGGGCCGGCTCGCCGGGTCCCTGGAATTCGCGGAAGAAATCCTCGAAGGGCGAGCCTTCGGGGAACATGCGGGGCGCGTCGCTTCCGGCGACGGTCGTCGTCGTGGTGATGTTGACCACGGCCGGGCTGACCTGGTCGGCGAGGTCGGCGAAACTTTCGGGCGTGCCGCGCGCCTGGGCGGACACAGCCTGCGCGAGCGCGAAGGCCAGCGCCAGCACGAAAAGCCAGAAACCGCGCAGGATGCCGGGCGCGGCCGGCATCGTCGTCTGGATTGCCTTTGATTGCACCGGAGCACTCCTTTTCTGGTGTTCGGTATCCTGTGAGCCGCAAGCGCCCCGTCGCGGGGCGCGACGGACCGGCAGGCGTGTTGCTGGAGCTAATGTATGGCAGCGAAGCGCGCGCGCAAACCTTCAAGCCCGCCCTCGCCGTGATGTGAACGCTGCGGGCCGGTGGGCGGCGGCCGTCACATCCCCAGCGCGCTGGCCACCCACAGAAAGACCGCGCCGATCGAAATGGCAACGAGACCCAGCAGCCGCCGGGTCTCGGGAGGCAGCGCGCGCAGCGCCGCGAGCAGGTCCTCGACGATGCGGGGGGCCAGCGCGTAGACAAGCCCCTCCAGCGCGAGGGCGAATCCGAGGCCGAAAAGAAGATATTCCATGTCTTCCCCCGGCGGGCCGGCCGACGGATCAGCCGCCGGTGCCCTCCTCCTCGGCCGCCTGCGCATCCTCTTCGAGGCGTTCGCGCACCTCGGGCGGCAGCTCCTCGGACGGCGTCCGTTCGGGCGCCAGCTCGCGCAGCTCGTCCGGCGAGGTCAGTTGTGCGCCCGTGCCGACGATGCCCTCCGCCCGGATCGCGTCGAACAGCGGCTGGATGAATTCGCTGTCGGGCGAGACGACGAGCGTCGAGGTTTCCGTCTGCAGCGAGCTTTCGAGCGCCGCGAGAGAGCGGTAGAAGCTGAAGAACTCCGGGCTGTCGCCGAACGCTTCGGCGTAGATGCGGTTACGCTCGGCGTCCGCCTCGCCTCGGATGATCTCCGCTTCGCGTCCGGCATCCGACAACGTCTCGACCACGGTCCGGTCGGCGATGGCGCGCACGCGCTGGGCGGCCTCATTACCGCGGGCGATCTCGTCGGCGGCTTCCCGCTCACGCTCGGCACGCATCCGGGCATAGGTCGCTTCGAGGTTCTGCTGCGGCAGGTTCGTCTGCTTCAGCCGGACGTCGATCACGTCGAGACCAAGGCTGAGGGCGGAGGCGCGCGCGTTGTCGCGGATCCGACGCGCGAGTTCGGCGCGCTCGACCGAAAGAATCCGGTCCGACGTCACCTGATCGGCACCGAGCACCTCCCGGATCTGGGCGTTCAGGATCGACGACAGGCGATCCTCGGCGACGCGAAGCCCCCCCACGCCGACGGCCTGGCGGAACTGGACCACGTCGTTGATCCGGTACCGCGCGAACGCGTCCACGACGAGGCGGCGGTCGTCCGCCGGCGTGACCTCGATGGTGTCGGTATCCAGCGACAGGATCCGGTCGTCGTAGCGCACGACCTCCTGGATCAGCGGCACCTTGAAGCCGAGCCCCGGCTCCTCGCGCACCTGCTTGATCTGGCCGAACTGGAGAACCAGCGCCTTCTGGCGCTCGTCCACGATGAAGAGCGTGGACCAGATTCCCACCAGCACCACGGCGAGGATCGGAAGGATGAAGGCAGATTTCCGCATCAGTTGGTCCTCCCGGTGTTCGCCGGCACGTTCCGGCGCAGTTCGTCGAGCGGCAGGTAGGGCAGCACTCCCTCGCCCTGCGCGCTGTCGATCAGGTACTTGTCCACGGCGCCGAGCGTCCGCTCGATCGTTTCGAGGTAGAGACGCCGCTGGGTAACCTCCGGCGCGGCCTCGAATTCCTGTGCCACGGCGAGGAAGCGGCTGGCTTCACCGATGGCTTCGTTCACGACCCGGGCGCGGTAGCCCTCGGCCTGTTCGAGCGACTGCGCCGCCTCGCCGCGCGCCTCGGCGATGACGCGGTTGGCGTAGGCGTCGGCCTGACGCTGAAGCCTGTCACGCTCCTGCTCGGCCGCCTGGACCTCGCGGAACGCGTCGATCACCTCGGCCGGCGGGTCCGCCTGGTCGAGGTTGAGGCGGACGATGTTGATCCCCGCGTCGTAGTCGTCGAGCGCGCTCTGGATCCGCTGCACGGCCTGGTCCGCGATCACGCCACGGTCGCGGTTCAGAATCGGCGCCAGGTTCGAGGCCGCGATGATCTCGCGCATCGCAGCCTCGGAGACCGCCTGAACCGTGAGTTGCGGATCGCGGATGTTGAACAGCAGCTTTGCGGGGTCGTTGATGTTCCACACCACCTGGAACTCGATGTCGACGATGTTCGCGTCGGTGGTCAGCATCAGGCCCTCGTCGCGGGCCCGCGTGCTCGCCCCGATGGTCTCGGTCCGCTCGGAGGTCACGTTGACGACCTCCGCAGTGACCAGCGGCCAGGGCGCGAAGTTCAGACCCGGATTGCCGATCTTGTGGAACTGCCCGAGGAAGAGCTCGACGGACTGTTCTTCCGGTTTGACGGTGTAGAGGCTGGAAAACGTCCAAAGACCCACGGCCGCCAGCGCGCCCACGATGATCGTGGAGCGGTTGAAGGCCGGGCCGCCCCCGCCACCGCTTCCGTCGCCCTTGCCGCCGCCACCGCGGCCACCCATCAGCACGCGGAGCTGCTCCTGCCCCTTGCGGACCAGATCGTCGATCTCGGGGATCGGCGGTCTGTCGTCGGGTCCTCCGGGGCGGCGTCCGCCGCCCTGGTTCCTGTCGCGTTCGCCGCGATCACCGCGATCGCCGCCTCCTTGACCGCCGCCCCCCCAGGGGCCGCCGCTATGTCCTGCCATACGTTTCTTCCTCGCTTGCGCGTCCGTGACGTCTTGGGTGTAAACTGTGCATGTCGGGCGGGATTTCAAGCCGGAGCGTCAGACCTTCCGGACCGGGTCCCGCATGGTCACCAGCTCTTCCGAAACGGTGGGGTGCACCGCAACGGTCTGGTCGAACTGCTCCTTCGTGGCGCCGAGCTTCACCGCGACCGCCGCCAGCTGGATCATCTCGCCCGCGCCCGGCGCGACGATATGGCACCCCAGCACCCGCCGGGTGTCGGCGCACACGACGAGTTTCATGAGCACACGGTCGGGCCGGCCCGCGAACGCCGTGCGCATGGGGCGGAACGACGTGCAGTAGACCTCGATCGGCCCCTGCTCCGCGGCGGCCTCCTCGGACAGCCCCACCGTGCCCATTTCCGGCTGGGTGAAGATCGCCGTGGCCACGCGATCGTGATCGACCGGCGTCGGGTTGCCCCTGAACACCGTCTCGACGAAGGCCATGCCCTCGCGGATCGCCACCGGCGTCAGGTTCAGCCGGTCGGTCACGTCGCCGATCGCGTAGATCGACGGCACCGAGCTTTGCGAGTAGGCGTCCACCAGCACCTCGCCCCGGCGGCCGAGATCCACCCCGAGCCCGGACAACCCCAGATCGTCGGTGTTGGGCACGCGTCCGGTGGCGAACATCACCTTCTCGAACACGCGCTCGGTGCCGTTGGTGGCCTTCACGCGCACGCCGCCGTCGGCCTCCTCCATCCCGATGATGTTGGTACCGATGTGCAGATCGACCCCGTTCTGGCGCATCTCTTCGGAAATGAGGCCGCGGGCCTCGTCGTCGAAACCGCGCAGGATCTGCGCGCCGCGGTAGTACTGGGTCACCTCGACGCCCATGCCGTTCAGGATGCAGGCGAACTCGCAGGCGATGTAGCCGCCGCCGACGATCAGGATCGAGCGCGGCAGCCGGTCGAGGTGGAAGATGTCGTCCGAGGTGATGCCCAGCGCGGCGTTCTCCATCTCCGGCCGCAGCGGGCGCCCGCCCGTGGCCAGCAGGATGTGCCGCGCGGTCTTGCGGGTGCCGTCGGCCAGCTCCACCGTGTGCGGGTCGGCCAGCCGCGCGCGCTGATCGAAGGTCTCCACCCCCGAGCCGGCGAGAAGCTTGCGGTAGACGCCTTCGAGCCGGTCGAGCTCCGCCTCGAGCTTTCCGCGGAACTGGCCCCAGTCGAGACCGTTCTCGCGGATGTCCCAGCCATAGGCGCGCGCGTCCTCGACCATCGGCGCGAATTCGGAGGCGAAGACCATCAGCTTCTTGGGCACGCAGCCGCGGATCACGCAGGTGCCGCCGTAGCGGCTTTCCTCGGCGAGAGCCACCTTCGCGCCGGCTCCGCCCGCGGCCACGCGGGCCGCGCGCACCCCGCCCGATCCGCCGCCGATCACGAAAAGGTCGTAGTCGAAATCCATCGTTCCCCCAGAAAGGTCGTCAGGCTCAGTCGTTGATGTCGCGGAAGAGGTTGTCGGGCTCGCCCGGATCGAAGCTTTCTCTCTCCACGGTGCCGGAACCGAGGTCGCGCACCTCCACGCGCCCGTCGCCGAACCCGATCACGACGGTGTCGCAGATGTCGATGAAGAGGCCGTTCTCGACCACGCCCGGGATCTGGTTCAGCACCATGGCAAGCTGGCGCGGTTCGCCGATGCGCTTGAGGTGCAGATCGAGGATGTGATTACCCTCGTCGGTGACGAAGGCCGCCTCGCCGTCCATCCGAAGCGACACGTCGCGGCCGAGCACGTCCATGGAGATCAGGGTCTCCTCGACGAGCGCCCGGGTCGTCTGCCAGGCGAAGGGGATCACCTCCACCGGCAGCGGGAAGGCGCCCAGCGTCTCCACCTCCTTGCCGATATCCGCGATCACCACCATTCGGTCCGAGGCGGTGGCCACGACCTTTTCGTGCAGGAGCGCGCCGCCGCCGCCCTTGATGAGGTTGAGGTCGCCGTCGAACTCGTCCGCGCCGTCGATGGTGATGTCGAGCCAGCGCGCCTCGTCGAGGCCGATCACCGGGATGCCCGCCTGCCGGGCAAGCTCGGCGGTGCGCGTCGAGGTGGGAACGCCGCGGATGCGCAGCCCGTCCTCGCGCATCGCGTCGCCCAGGCAGCGCACCAGCCACGCCGCGGTCGAGCCGGTGCCGAGCCCCACGCGCATCCCGTCCTCCACCAGCTCCGCGGCGCGTCTCGCGGCGGCGAACTTGGCCTTGTCGATGGGCGACAGCTCTCCGGTCATGGGCGGCTCCGTGCAGATGCGCGGCCGTTATAGGGGGATCGGCCGCGGGGTGCGAGCGGGTTTTCGCCGCCGCGCCGCCGCGCGGTGGCCTTCCGCCGGGCGAGGGCGCGCGGATTCCGGCCCGAAAGGTCGTTTTCGGGCAGGCGTGCCGCGCGCGATGCTCTAGGGGTGCCGCCATGGCCGCGCCCTATCGCCTGCATTACGCTCCCGACAACGCCTCGCTGGTCGTCCGGCTGGCGCTGGAGGAGCTTGGCCAGCCCTACGAGACGGCGCTCGTGGACCGCGCGCGCGGCGCGCAGAAAAGCCCCGCCTACCGCGCGCTCAACCCCTCGGGCCTCATCCCGGTGCTGGAAACGCCCCAAGGCGCGATCTTCGAGACGGCCGCGATCCTGCTGTGGCTCGCGGACCGGCACGGCGCCCTCGCCCCCGCGCCGGACGCGCCGGAGCGCGGGGATTTCCTGAAATGGCTCTTCTTCGCGTCCAACACGCTTCACGCGGGGCTCAGGATGCTGTTCCACCCGGCGCCCTTCGTGGGTGAGGACGCGGCCGCGGGACAGGCGCTTCGCGACCATATGGGCGCAGCGCTCGCGGCGCACTGGGGCCACCTCGAGGCCGCCGCCGCGACGCGGCCGCCCTGGCTCGGGGCCGCGTCGCCCTCGGCGCTCGACTTCTATCTGGCGCCGCTGCTACGCTGGTCGGCGCTTTACCCCGTGGGCGGCACGGGGTGGTTCCGGCCGGCGGACTACCCGCATCTGCGGGCGATGGCCTCCGGGATCGAGGCCCGCCCGGCCGCTGCCGCCGCCATCGCCGCGGAAGGGCTCGGGCCCCTGCCCTTCACCGCGCCCCGCATCGCAACGCCACCGGAAGGATCGGCCACCTGATGTTTCTTTCCGTCTTCGAGATGTTCAAGGTGGGCATCGGGCCCTCGTCCTCCCACACCATGGGGCCGATGGTCGCCGCAGCCCGTTTCCTGGACCTGATCCGCGGGGCGCCCTTCGCCGTCGCGGGGGTGAAGGGGAGCCTGCACGGCTCGCTCGCCCACACCGGCGTGGGCCACGCGACCGACCGCGCGACGATCCTCGGCCTCGCGGGCTTCGATCCCGAAAGCTACGACCGCGAGACCGCCGACGCGGCGCTCGAGCGCATCCGCGAAACCAACACGCTCGCGCCCGAGGGCCTGCCGCCGCTCGCCTTCGATCCGCGCGAGGATCTGCGCTTCGACTTCGGACCGCCGCTTCCGGGCCACGCCAACGGGATGATCCTGATGGCCACCGACGCGCAAGGCGACGTGATCCTGCAGGAGACCTACTACTCGGTGGGCGGCGGCTTCGTGCTCACCGAGGCCGAACTGGCGCAAGGCAAGGACAGCGACGAGGGCGCGCCCGTGCCCTACCCGTTCAAGTCCGCCGCCGAGATGCTGCGGATGGCCGAAACCTCGGGCAAGTCCATCGCGCAGATGAAGCGCGAGAACGAGCTTACCCGGCGCGGGCCGGAGGATCTGCGCGCCGGGACGCGGCGGCTCTGGCAGGTGATGTCCGACTGCATCGACCGCGGCCTTGCCGCGGACGGCACGCTTCCGGGCGGGCTGGGGGTCCGGCGGCGCGCCCAGGCGATCCACGAAAAACTGCTGGACGAGCGGGGCATGAACCTGACCCCGCCCCACACCATCAACGACTGGATGAGCGTCTACGCCATGGCGGTGAACGAGGAGAACGCCGCCGGCGGCCAGGTCGTGACCGCGCCCACCAACGGCGCGGCGGGCGTGGTGCCCGCGGTGATCCGCTACTGGCTCGACCATGTGCCGGGCGCCTCGGAGCGCCGGGTGGAGGACTTCCTGCTGACCGCCGCCGCGATCGGCGGGCTGGTGAAATACAACGCCTCGATCAGCGGGGCCGAGGCGGGCTGCCAGGCCGAGGTCGGCTCTGCCGCCGCCATGGCCGCGGCCGGTCTTTGCGCGGTGATGGGCGGCACCCCCGCGCAGGTGGAGAACGCCGCCGAGATCGCGCTCGAGCATCACCTCGGCATGACCTGCGACCCGGTGAAGGGCCTTGTGCAGGTGCCCTGCATCGAGCGCAACGGTCTCGGCGCGATCAAGGCGGTCTCGGCGGCGTCCCTCGCGCTTCGGGGCGACGGCACGCATCTCGTGCCGCTCGACGCCTGCATCGAGACCATGCGGCAGACCGGCGCCGACATGAGCGAGAAGTACAAGGAAACCTCGCTCGGCGGGCTCGCCGTCAACGTTCCCAACTGCTGACGGCCTGATGACCGGTCCCGCCATCCCCGCCATCCGCCCCGACCGCACGCTGGCGGGGATCCTCTGCATGGTGGGCTTCACCGTCGTCGCGCCGATGATGGACGCCTTCGCCAAGGCGACGCCGTCGCATGTGCCGATCCTGCAGATCCTGGCCGCGCGCTTCGGCCTCCAGGTGCTGGTGCTGGTGCCCGTCGCCATTGTCTTCGGGCTCACGACACGGGCGGATCCGCGCGACTGGGGCCTTCACCTGCTGCGCGCGCTCCTCCTGCTGGCGGCCACGGGCATGTTCTTCGAGGCGCTGCGCCACATGCCCATCGCCAACGCGATCGCCATCTTCTTCGTGGAACCCTTCATCCTCACGCTGCTCGGCGGGCTTCTTCTGGGCGAGGAGGTGGGACGGCGGCGGATCGCGGCCTGCGCGGTGGGGTTCGCGGGCGCGCTTCTCGTGATCCAGCCCAGCTTCGCCGATCTCGGGCCCGTGGCGCTTCTGCCCCTCGGGACGGCCTTCTGCTTCGCCTTCTACATGGTGATGACGCGGTCGATGGCGCGGCGCACCCACCCGATCGACCTGCAGGCGAGGACCGCCGTCGCGGCGAGCGCGGTGGTCCTGCCGGTTCTCCTGCTTTTCGAAGGCTCGGGCGTCGCCGCGCTCGACCCGGTGCGGATCGACGGCCTCGCCGTCTGGACGCTGCTCGGCGTGGGCGTCGCGGCCACCGTCTCGCATCTCTTCATCAGCTTCGCGCTGCGCCTCGCCCCGGCGGCGACGATCGCGCCGCTCCAGTATCTCGAGATCGTGGCCGCCACGGCCCTCGGCTACTGGATCTTCGGCGATTTCCCCGGGCTGCTCACCTGGGCGGGCATCGCGGTGATCGTGGGCTCGGGGCTCTACGTCTTCGCCCGCGAGCGCGCGCTCAGCCTGCGCCGCCGCCCCCTGCCCCCGGTCTGAGCCGCTTGCCCGCGCCCGGCGCGCGGCCTAGCCTCGCCGGATGCAGCCCGATCGCCCGCTTCTCGGCATCCTGCTGATGCTCGGTTTCTGCGCCCTCGCGCCGCTCGGGGACGCGGTGGCGAAGATCCTCGGCGGCGTCGTGCCGCTCGGGATGCTGCTGCTGGCGCGCTTCGGGATCCAGGCGGCGATCCTCCTGCCCATCGTGGCCGTCGGGCGGCGGCCCTGGCGGATGCGGGGCCGGGTGCTGGCGCTCGCCTGGGCGCGCACCCTTCTGCACATCGCGGGCATCGCCATGATGTTCTCGGCGTTGCGCCACCTGCCGCTCGCCGACGCCATCGCCATCGCCTACGTCATGCCCTTCATCCTGCTCCTTCTCGGCTGGGCCGTGATGGGAGAGGGGGTCGGCTGGCGCCGCCTCGCCGCCTGCGTCGCGGGCTTCGCGGGCACGCTCCTCGTGATCCGCCCCAGCTTCCAGGAGGTGGGCTGGCCCGCGCTCCTGCCGGTGAGCGTCGCGGTGGGCTTCGCGCTCTTCATGCTGGTGACCCGCGCGATCGCGCGGCAGACCGATCCCCTCGGCCTCCAGGCGGTCTCGGGCGTGATGGCGACGGCGCTCCTCCTGCCCGCGCTCGCGCTCGTGGACGGGCGGGGCGTGCCCGCGCTGGGCCTCGTCGTGCCGCCCTCCGAGGCGCTGTCGCTTCTGCTCCTGCTCGGCGTGCTCGGCACCCTCGCCCATCTGTGCATGACCTGGGCGCTGCGCTTCGCGCCCTCGGCCACGCTCGCGCCGATGCAGTACATCGAGATCCCCTTCGCCACGCTCTTCGGCTGGACGATCTTCCGCGACCTGCCCGATGGCATGGCGGCGGCGGGCATCCTCGTGACGATGGCGGCCGGGCTTTACGTCCTCATGCGGGAGCGGGCCATCGCGCGAGCGGCGCTTGCAGCGCCGCCGCCGCGACGGCAAGGCAGCGCCGGGGCAGGATGACCAGCATGTGCGGCGCCTCGATCCGGATCGAGACCGGGCCCGTGGCGCGATTGGAAGTGCCGATCATGCCCCCCGGCGCGAAGTCGATCCCGTCGATCGGCCAGAAAAGACCGTCCGACTCTCCGCGCACGGGCGCGAGCGGATAGAGCGAGACACGCGTGTCCGCCGCCAGATCGAGGCCGAGCCGCGGCGGGCAGAGGAACGCGACGTCGCGCTCGCCCAGAAGAAGGCAGGGCCGGTCCGCCCGGCGCAGCAGAACCGACTGCGCGGCCAGCAGGTGATCCAGCCGCTCGCCGAGGAAACCCACGCCGATCACCAGCGGCGCGGCGATGCGGCGCAGCGCCTTGTCGAAGTCGGTTGTTTCCTGTTCGGAAACGCAATGCAGCCGCTCGGGGGGAATCGCGGCGCGCGTGGCGGGGTCAAGGCTGTCCAGATCGCCGATCACCGCCTCGGGCACCGCCCCGGCGGCCAGCGCCCGCGCCGCCCCGCCATCCGCGGCCACGAGGCAGGGCGCCAGCGTCAGCGCCGCCGCGATATCCGCGGGGGGCGCAACGCCCGCGCCCACAAGCGTGACAGCGCCGTCGGAGCGCAGAATTTCAACCTCCGGTAGAGAATTCACGCGACGACCTGCCCCTGTCGCTGAAATGGCCACATTTGGACCACGAAATGATACCCTCCAAGGCACAGATTCGGGCCAAAATAGACTGGTATCCTTTGGTAAACAGTCTGTTGTTGGTGCAATGAAGCGGGTGCGTATCCCATGGTCAACAGTAACAAGATCCTCACCGTCTCCTACGGCACCTTCTCGTGCACGCTCGAAGGGTTCGACGATTCCTTCGACACGATGAAGGCGATCGCGGAGTATTTCCGAGACCTTGCCGCTGACGACCGTTACTTCGGCGCCGAGCCGCCCACCCCCGACGCGGAGATGCTGGCCCGCATCGCCGAGCGCGAGATCTCGCGCCGCGTCGAGGCGCGTCAGGAACAGGGCGGTATCGTGCTGCGCCCGTCGCTCGTCGCGCCGCAGGGGCGACCCGGGCCCCAGGCGTCTCGCCCCGAGGACGCGCAGACCGGCGACGGACAGGCAGAGAAGGCAGCGCCGGCCCCGGAGGCGAAGACCGCGAGGACCGAAACGCCCCCCGCCCACAAGCCGGAGCCAGCGCCCGCACCCGACACTGAATCGCCCGCAGCCACCGAGACGCCCGCCCCCGCCGAAACCGCCAGCGCGGAAGACGTGGACGACACGGCCGCTGCCGCTCCCGAAGAGGCCGGTGCGCCGATCGGCGACGAGCGTCCCGAACCGCAGGAGGAAGCCGCGCGGGCCGAGCCCCAGGCGCTCGATGACCACACCGACGCATCGGAAGAGCGGTCCGAAGACGTGGCCGCCGACACCCCGGCCGCGGACGAGACCGGGATCGCAGGGTCGCTCGCCCAGACGGACGCGCTCACCGCCGTCGCGCCGGAGAGTCCCGAAGCGGCAATCGAACCCGCCGCAGACGAGGTCGCGGACACCGGCATCGAGGCGGAGGCGGCGGAGCACGACGCCGTCGACGCCGAGGCATCGCAGGACGAGATCGCCGAGGACGAGATCGCCGAGGTCGAGGTCGCGGCGGAAGACCACGGTGCGGAAGAAACCGCGTCGGAGGAAATCGCCGAGGAGGAGACGCCCGAGGCAGAGGCTGAGGTCGAGGCAGAGACTGAGGCAGAGGCAGAGACTGGGGCAGAGGCCGCGGCTCAGGCCGATGACGAGACCGAGGCCGAGCTCGCCGCGCCCGCCCCGGCGGCGGATCGTCTTTCGGGCGCGCCGCTTGCCGCCAGCGCCGCCGCGGCGGCCGCGATGGCCGCGGACCTGCCCCGCCGACCGGCGGCCGAGACCGAGGCCGCGCCGGCCCCGCGCCCCGAGATCACGCATCCCGACCCGCAGAGCATCGCAGCGAAGTTGCAGCGCATCCGCGCTGCCGTGGCGGGCAGCCTGGCCGGCGCGGATGATGGCGAGGACACGGTGAACCTCTTCACCGATGACGGGCGCCGCGCCGAGAGCGGCGAGACCGGCCAGATTGCCGCACGCGTGCTGCGCGTCCGCCGCCCCGAGCCGGAAGCCGACACCGTCTCGGCCGTGGATCCCGGCACCAGCACCGAAGACAGCGAGGCCGATGTCGCCGCCGACGAGGACCTGCAGCAGGCCTTCGCCGCGCTCGAGGCCGAGCTTGGCGCCGCCCCGGCCGGCGCGGCGGAACTCGACGCGGAAGGCGCTGTCGAGCCCACAGCCGTCGCCGATGCCGAGGATGTGGCCGCTGACGAGGACGACCTCGACGGATGGGATACGGCCGCGCCCCTCGGCGACGCCGAGGAAGAGATCGCCTACGAGGAGGAGATCGAGGTTTCCGAGGCGCTCGTCGTGGAAACGATCGAAGCGGAGGATCCGAGCGCCGGGCAGGACGCCGCGGTCGCCGAGACGGAGGCGCCCGACACGGAAGCGACCGCAGAGGACGAGCGCGAGGCCGGCGAACCGGTGACCGACGCCACGCCCCCGGCACAGCCGGCAGCGGACGACGCGGACACCGATCCGGACAGCGTTTCGGACGCCCTGGCCGCGGCGGCCCGGCGCGCGAGCCGCGAGCCCGAGACCGCACGCCGCGGCGAGGTCACCCGTCTGCTCGACGAGACCGAAGGCCAGATGGACAAGCCCGAGGCGAGCCGCCGGCGCAGCGCGATCGCGCATCTTCGCGCCGCCGTGGCGGCGACGCGCGCCGAGCCGCGGCACGCCGATGCCGAAGCGAGCGAGCAGCCCGAAGAGGCCTACCGTGCCGACCTCGCCGACGCGGTGCGCCCGCGCCGCCCCGGCGCCGGCGGCCACCGCACGCCGCGCCCCGAGGAATCGCGCCCCGCGCCGCTCAAGCTCGTGGCGGAGCAGCGCGTGGACGCACCGGCCGAGGATGCGGGACCGATTCGGCCCCGCCGCGTCACCGCACCGGCGGCCGAAGCGGAGGATCCCAATGGCTTCATCGCCTATGTGGAAGAGCTCGGCGTGAGCGGTCTGCCCGATCTGCTGGAAGCCGCGGCGGCGTATCTCGCCCACGGGGCCGAGGACGGCGGCTTTTCGCGCCCGCAACTCATGGCGAAGCTGCGCGATGCGCAGGCCGACGGGTTCAGCCGCGAGGAAGGCCTGCGACACTTCGGCCAGCTTCTGCGCGAGGGGAAGATCGTGAAGCGCGGCGGCGGCCGCTTCGGCGTCTCCGACGACATTTCGTATCAGCCGGGCGCGCGCGCCGCCGGCTGACAGCCCGTCACCGGTCGTCGTCCTCGGCGGGCGCGTCGGGGTCGCGCTGCCCCACCCCCTTGAAGATGAATTTCAGCGGAAATGCCCAGACCACGCCGAGCGTGACGTAGATCGCCAGTTCCAGCAGGATGCCGGGCCGCTCGAACCACCCGACCACCGTCACGGCGGCCATGATGTAAAGCGGCAGGCCGATCACGAGGATCACCAGCGACCAGCGGCGTCGGGCCTTGTAACTCAGTTCCATCAGTCTGCGAACGGGTCCGTGACGAGAATGGTGTCTTCCCTCCTGGGAGACGTGGAAAGTAGGGCCACCGGGCAGCCGATCAACTCCTCCACCCGGCGAACATACTTGATCGCGTTCGCGGGCAGATCCGCCCAGCTGCGCGCGCCCTCGGTGCTTTCGCTCCAGCCCGGCATCTCCTCGTAGACGGGCGTGAGCCGCGCCTGGCGGTCGGCGGCGGTGGGCAGGTGATCCAGCCTTTGCCCGTCAAGCTCGTATGCCGTGCAGATGCGCAGCCGGTCGAACCCGTCGAGCACGTCGAGTTTCGTGAGCGCGATACCGTTGATGCCCGAGGTGGCGATGGCCTGGCGCACCAGCACCGCGTCGAACCAGCCGCAACGGCGCTTGCGGCCCGTGGTGGTGCCGAACTCGTGGCCCCGCGTGCCCAGGCGCTCGCCATCGGCGTCGTCGAGTTCGGTCGGGAACGGGCCCTCTCCCACGCGCGTCGTGTAGGCCTTGACGATGCCCAGCACGAAATCGATCGCGCCGGGGCCGAGCCCGGTGCCCGTGGCGGCCTGCCCGGCGATCACGTTGGAGGAAGTCACGAACGGGTAGGTGCCGAAATCGATGTCGAGCATGGCGCCCTGCGCTCCCTCGAAGAGAATGCGGCGGCCCGCGCGGCGCGCCTCGTTCAGCACCTTCCAGGCCGGCGCCGCGAAAGGCAGGATCCGCTCTCCCACCTCCGAAAGCGCCGCGAGAAGCGCCTCCCGGTCCACGGGCTCGAGCCCGAGGCCGCGGCGCAGCGCGTCGTGATGGACGAGCGCCCGGTCCACCCGGGCCTCCAGCGTGGCGCGATCTGCGAGGTCGGCCACGCGCACCGCGCGCCGGCCCACCTTGTCCTCGTAGGCCGGGCCGATGCCGCGCCCGGTGGTGCCGATCTTGGCCACCGCGACGGCCGCCTCGCGGGCGCGGTCGAGCTCTCCGTGGAAGGGCAGGATGAGCGGCGTGTTCTCGGCGATCATCAGCGATGCGGGCGTGATCTCCACGCCCTGGTCCCGCAGCGCCGCGATCTCGTCCACGAGGTGCCAGGGATCGAGCACGACGCCGTTGCCGATCACGCTGAGCTTGCCGCCGCGCACCACGCCCGAGGGCAGCGCGTGCAGCTTGTAGGTCTGCCCGTCGATGACCAGCGTGTGCCCGGCGTTGTGCCCGCCCTGGAAGCGGGCGATCACGTCGGCCCGCTCGGAGAGCCAGTCGACGATCTTGCCCTTGCCCTCGTCGCCCCACTGGGCGCCCACCACGACCACGTTCGCCATGCCTGCCGCTCCCGTCCGGCTGCCTCGTTCCGGCGCCGGGTATAGCCGCGCGCGCGCGGCGCGGAAACCGCGAATCCCGGGAATGCCGCAGGGGCAGCCGGGCGCCGCGTCGCGGCGGCCCCGCCTCCCTTGCCCCTGCGCGCCGCATCGCATAAGTAGCGCCGCATCGGCCAGCCACGCGGGGTGCCATGGAAAACGTCTTGCTCATCATCCACCTCCTGCTTGCGCTGTCGCTCATCGGCGTCGTGCTTCTGCAGCGGTCCGAGGGCGGCGGGCTCGGCATGGGCGGCGGCGGTGGCGGCGGCGCGATGTCCGGGCGCAGCGCGGCCACGGCGCTGGGCCGGCTCACCTGGATCCTGGCCATCGCCTTCATCGGCACGTCGATCACGCTGACGATCTTCGCGGCGCAGAACTCCGCGGGCAGTTCGGTGGTCGACCGGCTGGGCAACGAGGCCCCCGCGCAGGACGCGCCAGCCGTGCCGGCGGTTCCCGAAACCGACGGGCTCTTGCCGCCGCCGGCGGCGGACCCCGACGCGCCACTGGTGCCCCGCGCCGAATGAGCCACAAGGGCTTGTTGGGCCCGAACGCAACGTCAACATCATCTTGCGGTCGGCTTGCCAAGGCCCGCCGAATCCTGTAACGATCAAATCCCGTGATGACGCCCGGCGGATGCCAGCGTCCGCACCGGTATGGCGGCAGGATCGGCCCCGACCGCATGGCATATCACGGGGGATCGCCTGCACATGGCCAGGTTCGTATTCATCACCGGCGGCGTGGTCTCGTCACTCGGCAAGGGATTGGCCTCGGCGGCGCTCGGCGCGCTGTTGCAGGCGCGCGGCTTCAGCGTGAGGCTGCGGAAGCTCGACCCCTATCTAAACGTCGACCCAGGCACCATGTCGCCCTTCGAGCACGGGGAGGTCTTCGTCACCGACGACGGCGCGGAAACCGACCTCGACCTCGGCCATTACGAGCGCTTCACCGGCGTGGCCGCCCGCCGGACCGACTCGGTCTCCTCGGGGCGGATCTATTCCAACGTGCTGGAGAAGGAGCGCCGCGGCGACTACCTCGGCAAGACGATCCAGGTCATTCCCCACGTCACCGACGAGATCAAGGACTTCATCCGCATCGGCGAGGACGAGGTCGATTTCATGCTCTGCGAGATCGGCGGCACGGTGGGCGACATCGAGGGCCTGCCCTTCTTCGAGGCGATCCGCCAGTTCGCCCAGGACAAACCGCGCGGACAGTGCATCTTCATGCATCTCACGCTGCTGCCCTGGATCGCCGCGTCGGGGGAGCTCAAGACCAAGCCCACCCAGCACTCCGTGAAGGAGCTGCGCTCCATTGGCATCGCCCCCGACATCCTGGTCTGCCGCTCGGAAAAGCCCATCCCGCAGAAGGAGCGCGACAAGCTCGCGCTCTTCTGCAACGTGCGGCCCGAGGCGGTGATCGCGGCCTACGACCTGAAGTCGATCTACGAGGCGCCGCTGGCCTACCACCGCGAGGGGCTGGACCAGGCGGTGCTCGACGCTTTTCAGATCTCGCCCGCGCCGCGGCCGGATCTGGCGCGCTGGGAGGACGTGGCCGACCGCGTCTTCAACCCCGAGGGCGAGGTGAACGTCGCGATCGTCGGCAAGTACACCCAGCTCGAGGACGCCTACAAGTCCATCGCGGAGGCGCTCACCCATGGCGGCATGGCCAACCGGGTGAAGGTCAATTCCGAATGGATCGACGCCGAGATCTTCGAGCGCGAGGACCCCGCGCCATACCTGGAAGGCTTCCATGCGATCCTCGTGCCCGGCGGCTTCGGCGAGCGGGGCACCGAGGGCAAGATCCGCGCCGCGCAATTCGCGCGCGAGCATGACGTGCCCTATCTCGGCATCTGCCTCGGCATGCAGATGGCGGTGATCGAGGCCGCGCGGAACGCCGCGGGGCTCGCGGACGCGGGCTCGGAGGAGTTCGACCACGAGGCCGGGCGCAAGCGTTTCACGCCCGTCGTCTATCACCTCAAGGAATGGGTGCAGGGCAACGCGACGGTCGCGCGGCGCCCCGACGACGACAAGGGCGGCACGATGCGGCTGGGCTCCTACGACGCGGTTCTGGAGCCCGGCTCCAAGGTGGCGGAGGTCTACGGTGCGACCCGGATCGAGGAGCGCCACCGCCACCGCTACGAGGTGGACATCGCGTATCGCGACAAGCTGGAGGCCGCGGGGCTGCGCTTTTCGGGCATGTCGCCGGACGGGCGCCTGCCCGAGATCGTGGAATGGCCCGAGCACCCGTGGTTCATCGGCGTGCAGTTCCATCCCGAGCTCAAGTCCAAGCCCTTCGACCCGCACCCGCTCTTTAGGGATTTCATCCGCGCGGCGAAGGACGTGAGCCGGCTGGTATGATGGGCCGCGCCCGGCGCCTCTGCGCGGGCCTCGCGGCGTCCCTCCTGTCGGCGCTGGCGGCCCCGGCCGCCGCGGAGCGCATAACGCCCCTGCCCTACGAGGAGCTTCCGCCGC
Organism: Rhodosalinus sp. 5P4; assembly: GCF_041365695.1. Classification (NCBI taxonomy): domain Bacteria; kingdom Pseudomonadati; phylum Pseudomonadota; class Alphaproteobacteria; order Rhodobacterales; family Paracoccaceae; genus Rhodosalinus; species Rhodosalinus sp. 5P4. Next base: position 162,154 of record NZ_JBGFSJ010000001.1, on the reverse strand, counting down.
TCGCGCCCGAGCTTCTGACCTTCGAGCGCCTGCCGGCCAAGCCCTACCCCGGCTACGTCTTCGATCACGGCATCGCCTTCGCGGGCGGGCGGATCGGGGAGCGGTTCGCCGGGCAGACGCTCGGGGAGGTCACGCTGGACGAGGGCGGCCCCCACGACGTGCTACGGGGCCGCCCCACCGCCCCGCTCGCGGTGGAGCCGGGCGCCCCGGGCGAGGGGGTGAGCCTGTCGCTCCACTCCGCCTTCCGCAGCATGGCGCTCTACCCGCTCGGGCCCCTCGGCCAGCCCGACCCCGAGGCGCGCGGCGAGGGCGCGGCGGCGATCCTCTTCCACGAGGACGCCTGCGCCTTCGGGCTGCGGGTTCACACCGAATACACCGACGCCTTCGGCGCCAACGAGGGGCATCTGGGCGAGATCGACCTGACCTTCTACGCCCGCGACGGCGCCGAGATCGGCCGGGTGACCGTGCTGGCGCCCGAGCATATCTCCGGCCACGGTTTCCTCGACACGGGCGGGGGCATCGCGGGGGTGACGGTGGAAAACCGCGACCCGGGCGGCATCTCCTTCGACGACGTGCGTTTCGGCTGCCCGAATGTCACCGGCTGAGCACGGCGGCGATTGCAATCGGCCCGCGCCGCGGCCAGACTACGCGGCGCCGTAACGAGGGAGGCAGCCATGCCCAAGGCCTACTGGGTGGCGAACGTGGACGTGCGCGACGCCGACGCATACGCCAAATACCGCGAGGCGAACGCCGAGGCCTTCGCCAAGTATGGCGGGCGCTTCCTGGTGCGCGGCGGCGCGCAGGAACAACGCGAGGGCGCGGGCCACGGTCGTACCGTCGTGATCGAGTTCCCCGATCTCGAGGCGGCGCGCGCCTGCTACGACAGCCCCGAATACCAGCGCGCCAAGGCGATCCGCGACCCGGTCTCGGACGCCAACCTCGTCATCGTGGAAGGCTACGAGGGCTGAGATGTTCCGGCGGATCCTCGCCCGCTTCGCCCATCACGCCCAGCCGGCCGAGATGCTGCCCGAGCCCGACGCCCGCATGGCGCTCGCGGCGCTGCTGGTCCGCGTGGCGAAGTCGGACCATGCCTATCTCTTCGAGGAGATCAGCCGGATCGACCGCATCCTCGCCGCCCGCTTCGATCTGAACCCCGTGGAGGCCGCAAAGCTCCGCGCCGACGCCGAGAAGCTGGAGCGCCAGGCGCCCGGCGACATGGAGCGCCTCGCCCGGGTCATCCGCGAGACCGTGGCCTATCCCGAGCGGCTTGGCATGGTGGGCGCGCTCTGGGAGGTGATGATGGCCGACGGCGAGGCCGAGGAGCACGAGGAGGCCGCCATCGCCGCCATCGAGGCGGCGCTCGGCATCCAGGAGTACGACAGCGCCGAGGCCCGGGCGAGCGCGCGCGCGATCCGCTGACCATTGGCGCGCCGGACCGGCACCGCTATATAGCGCATCATGTTTGCAGATTTCTTCAAGAGACTCTCCGGCCACACGCCCGAAACCCTGCCGGACGAGGACGCCCGGCTGGCGCTGACGGCGTTGCTGGTGCGCGTCGCGCGTTCGGACGGCGATTACGCCGAGGCCGAGCGCGACCTCATCACCCGGATCATCACTGACCGGTTCGAGCTGTCCCGCGCCGAGGCCGAAAGCCTGCGCGGCGAGGGAGAGGCCGCCGAGACCGAGGCGCCGGACACCGTTCGCTTCACCCGCACGATCAAGGACGCGGTCCCGCACGAGGAGCGGCTCGGCGTGATCGAGGCGTTGTGGCGCGTGGTGCTTGCCGATGGGCACCGCGACCACGACGAGGATACGCTGTTGCGGCTCGTGGCGAACCTTCTGGGCATCTCGGACGTGGAGAGCGCCATGGCCCGGCAACGGGTCGCGGACGCCGGTTGATCGCGGCGCTGCCGATGTACGACCGCCCCGAGACGGCGGCGGCGAATGACAGCTTCTGGCGCGCGATCCGGGGCGAGCTGGGATACGGCCCCGAGGCGCTCACCCGGGGGCGCGATCCCTGGGAGATCTGGGAACACCCCGACCTCCTCCTCGCGCAGACCTGCGGCTATCCGTTCCGCACCCGCCTGCGCGATCGCGTGACGCTGGTGGGCACGCCCGATTACGCGCTCGAGGGCTGCCCGCCGGGCCATTACCGCTCCGTCTTCGTGGCGCGGCGCGACGATCCGGGCGACCTGCCGGCCTTCGCGGGCCGGCGCTTCGCCTTCAACGAGGCGCTTTCGCAATCGGGCTGGGCGGCGCCGGCTCACCACATGGCCGAGGCCGGGCTGGGCTTCGGGCCACTCCTGCGCACCGGGGCGCATGCGGCCTCGGCCCGCGCGGTGGCGTCGGGGCGCGCCGATTTCGCCGCGCTCGACGCCCAGACATGGCGCCTCATCGCCGCGCACGACGATTTCGCCGGGGCGCTTCGCGTCATCGCCCGCACGCGGCCCACCCCGGGTCTGCCGCTCATCACGGCGCGGGGCCGCGACCCCGGCCCGATCCTGGCGGCCGTCCGCCGCGCCGCGGAGCGGCTGGATCCGGCGGACCGGACGCGGCTTTGCCTGGCCGGCATCGTCGCCATTCCCGCCGCGGCCTATTTCGAGGTGCCCACGCCGGTACCGCCCGAATCCGACGCATGACAGCACGAATATGCCGGGCGGCCTGTCGGTTTCGCCGGGTTGCGCATTGCATCGCCGCGTGTTTTCCGCCCTAGTAGCGCGAAACCGTGACACCACCGTGAAGGCCGCCTTGTCCGACACCGACCCCGTCATCGAGATCCGGGACCTGCACAAGAGCTACGGCGAGCTCGAGGTCATCAAGGGCGTGGACATCACCGCGCGGCGCGGCGACGTCGTCTCGCTGATCGGCTCTTCGGGTTCGGGGAAATCGACGCTGCTGCGCTGCGCGAACCTGCTGGAAGACAGCCAGCAGGGAGAGATCCTCTTCAAGGGCGAGCCGGTGAAATGGCGCGGGACGGGCCTGCACCGGCACCCGGCGGACCCCAGGCAGGTGCTGCGCATCCGCACCAACCTTTCCATGGTGTTCCAGCAGTTCAATCTCTGGGCGCACATGACGGTCCTGCAGAACGTGATGGAGGCGCCGGTAACCGTTCTGGGCCGCGACCGGCAGGAGGTGGAGACGGCGGCGCGGGGCTATCTCGAAAAGGTCGGCATCGGCGACAAGGCGGATGTCTACCCGGCGCAGCTTTCGGGCGGGCAGCAGCAGCGCGCGGCGATCGCGCGGGCGCTCTGCATGGAGCCCGAGGCGCTTCTTTTCGACGAGCCCACCTCGGCCCTCGATCCCGAACTCGAGCAGGAGGTGGTGCGCGTCATCAAGGATCTCGCGCAGGAGGGGCGGACCATGCTCATCGTCACGCATGACATGAGGATGGCCGCCGATGTCTCTGATCACGTGGTATTTCTTCACCAGGGGCGGATCGAGGAGGAAGGCCCGCCCGAGACCCTGTTCGGCCAGCCGGACTCCGAGCGGCTGAGGGGCTTCCTGTCCTCGACCCAGGCCGCCTGAGAGCGGCCGGCCCGACCAACACCAGTCCAACCAGAGGGAGACCGACCATGAAGAAAATGATCCTCGCAACCGCGGCCCTGGCGCTGAGCGCCGGGCTTGCCAGCGCCCAGGACGTCGTGCGCCTCGGCACCGAAGGCGCCTACCCCCCGTGGAACTTCCTCAACGACGCCGGAGAGGTGGACGGGTTCGAGCGCGAGCTGGGCGACGAGCTTTGCCGCCGCGCCGAGCTGACCTGCGAGTGGGTGACGAACGACTGGGATTCGATCATCCCCAACCTCGTCTCGGGCAACTACGACGCCATCATCGCCGGCATGTCGATCACCGACGAGCGCGACGAGGTCATCGACTTCTCGCAGAACTACACCCCGCCCGATCCGTCGGCCTATGCGGCCGTGTCGGACGGCATCGATGTCGAGGCCGCCGTCATCGCGGCGCAGACCGGCACCATCCAGGCCGGCTACGTCGCCGAGACGGGCGGCACGCTGGTCGAGTTCGCCTCCCCCGACGAGACGATCGCTGCGGTGAAAAGCGGCGAGGCGGACGCGGTGCTCGCCGACAAGTCGTTCCTCGCGCCCATCGTGGAGGAGGATCCGGACCTCATCTTCGTGGGCCCCGACGTGCCGCTCGGCGGCGGCGTCGGCATGGGCTTCCGCGAAAGCGACCAGGAGCTGCGCGACACCTTCGACGCGGCGATCCAGTCGATGAAGGACGACGGCTCGCTGAACGAGCTCATCGCGAAGTGGGACGTCTCGTCCCAGTTCTGATCCCGTGAACGGGGCGGGCCCGCGGGTCCGCCCCTCCATCACGACGGAGCGAGGCCATCTTCGCGTTCTGCACAGATCCCGAGAGCCTCGGGACCCTCCGGTGGCTTGCCTGCTACCTCACCACGGGCAAGCACATGTCGTTCTATGCGGCGTTCGGCACGGTCCTCACCCTGCTCGCCATCACGGCGCCCACCGCGCTGGCCTTCGGCTTCGCCGGCGCCGCCGCCGCGCGGTCGCGGGTTCTACCCGTCTCGATCCTCGGCAAGGGCTACATCGCCGTGGTGCGCGGCGTGCCCGACATCGCCTTCTTCCTCTTCTTCGTGATCGCGCTCGACCAGGGCTTCGAATGGATCCGCCACCAGGCGCTCTGCCCCGACTGGACAGAGGCGGTGCGGCAGGGCAACGACTTCGTGGTCTGCCCCGAGGCCAAGCTGCCCCTCGGCAACGCGCCGCAATGGATGCACGAAATCTACGGCTTCTTCCTCGCCGTGCTGACCTTCGCCATCGTCTTCGGCGCCTTCGCGGCCAACGTGCTCTTCGGCGCGATGCGCGCGGTGCCGCAGGCGCAGATCGAGACGGCGGAGGCCTACGGCATGAGCCGCCGCCAGGCGTTCTGGCGCATCCTCGTGCCACAGATGTGGATCTACGCCCTGCCCGGGCTTTCCAATCTCTGGATGGTGCTCATCAAGGCCACGCCCCTGCTGTTCCTGCTCGGCGTCGAGGATATCGTCTACTGGGCGCGCGAGCTCGGCGGCGCCAAGACCGCGCGCTTCACCGACTACCCCCACGGCGACTGGCGGATGTGGTATTTCCTCGCGCTGCTGGTCTTCTACCTCGCCTTCACCCGCGTCTCCGAGATCGTGCTGGAGCGGCTGACCGTGCGCCTCAGCCACGGGCAGGCGACGGCGCAGGGCGAGGCCCAGCGCAAGGCGGGCGCATGAGCTGCTGGGAGACGATCGGCGATTACGCGCTGCGCTCGGTCGGGATCGGCGAGCGGCTTCTGCCGCGCGACAACTTCACGCTCTGCCAGCAGATCACGCTGATCGGCTCGGGGCTCATCTGGAACGTCTATTTCGGCGTTCTGGCCCTGGCCTCGGGCTTTTTTCTGGCCGTCGCCGTGGCGATGGGCAAGGCGGCGCGCTCGGCCTGGGTGCGCAAACCCTCGGAGTGGTTCATCCTCGTCTTCCGGGGCTCGCCGCTCTTCATCCAGTTCTTCTTCGCCTATTTCTTCTTCCTCAACCTGAAATCCGTCTCGCCCGTCTTCGATTCCCTGACCTCGGCGGGGCTCGGCGCGCTGATCGTGCTGTTCCTCAACACGGCCGCCTATTCCGGAGAGATCTTCTACGGCGCGCTGCGCACGATCCCCAAGGGCGAGACGGAGGCGGCCGACGCCTACGGCTTCACGGGATGGGCGCGGTTCCGGCGCATCGTCTTCCCGACCATGCTGCGGCTGGCCTGGCCGGCCTACACCAACGAGGCGATATTCCTCTTCCACGCCACGACGCTCGTCTACTTCTCGGGCTTTCCGGCCTGGCAGCAGAAAGGCGACGCGCTTTATTACGCCAGCTACTTCGCGGACAAGACGTTCAACCCCTTCGTGCCCTACCCCATCCTCGCGGGCTACTTCATCCTGCTCACACTTGTGATCATATGGCTCTTCGGGGTCGCCAACCGGCGCCTCAACCGGCACATGCCGCAAGAGTTGCGTCGACCCATCCGTTTCCGCCCGAATCTAATTCGCTGAGCGCGCGTCCGCCGGCCGAAGGCGCGCTCGCCTCTGGACACATGTGCCGCCTTCTGTAATTTGATCAAAATTCCGAAGGACGCCCCATGGACCTCTCCCAGTTCCGAACGCTGCGCGCCGCGGCCTGCGATCTCAATGGCCAGATGCGCGGCAAGCGCCTGCCGGCCGGCGAGGCCGAGAAGCTCGAAAACGACGGGCTGCGGATGCCGCTCTCGGCGCTCAACGTGGATCTGTGGGGTCGCGACATCGACGACAGCCCCCTCGTCTTCGCAACCGGCGACCGCGACGGCGTGCTCCACCCGACCGAGCGCGGGCCGGTGCCCATGCCGTGGCTCGCCACCCCCTCCTCGCTGGTGCCGATGTGGATGTCGGACGAAGGCGGCGCGCCCTTCATGGGCGACCCGCGCCACGCGCTCCGCGCGGTGCTGGAACGCTTCGCCGGGCGCGGCTGGCACGTGATCGCGGCCACCGAGATGGAATTCACGCTGGTGGACGATTCGGGCGACGCGCTGCACCCGCCCGCGAACCCGGTGACGGGCCGCCCGCTGCAAGGGCACGCGGTGCTCTCGATCCGCCAGCTGGACGCGTTCGACGCCTTCTTCACCGATCTCTACGAGGGCTGCGCCGCGATGGGCATCCCGGTCCAGTCGGCCACGTCCGAAGCGGGGCTCGGCCAGTTCGAGATCACGCTGGGCCACCGCGCGGCCATGGCCGCGGCCGACGACGCGTGGCTTTTCAAGGCGCTGGCGCGCGGGCTGGCGCGGCGCCACGGGATGGCCGCCACCTTCATGGCCAAACCCTATCCCGACGATGCCGGCAACGGGATGCATGTGCATTTCTCGGTGCTGGACGAGGCCGGGCAGAACGTCTTCGACGATGGCGGGCCGGAGGGCTCCGCGCTTCTCCGGCAGGCGGTGGCGGGCTGCCTGCGGGCGATGCCGGCCTCGACGCTGGTCTTCGCGCCGCACGGTGCGAGCTACGACCGCCTCGTGCCCGGCGCGCACGCGCCCACCGGCGCCGGCTGGGGCTACGAGAACCGCACCGCCGCGATCCGCATCCCGAGCGGTCCGACCAGGGCGCGGCGGATCGAGCATCGCGTTGCGGGCGGCGACATCACGCCCTACCTGCTGATGGCCGCCGTGCTGGGCGCGGCCTTTTCCGGCATCGAGGACGCGCTCGAGCCGCCGGCGCCGCTGACCGGCAACTGCTACGAGCAGGACCTTCCGCAACTCGCCCCGAGCTGGGCCGAGGCGATCGAGGTGCTGGAAGGCGACTCGCTGATGGCGCGCATCCTTCCCCCGCTGCTGATCGAGAACCTGTGCCGGACCAAGCGGCAGGAGCTCGCCCGCTTCGCCGAACTGCCGGCCGAAAAGCACTGGCAGTCCTACCTGGAAGCCGTCTGACCCCCTTGTGAGGGGTCGGGGCAGTCGCTAGTTTTTGGCACGTCAAACGGTGATTTCATGAAGATCGGCATCCTCCAGACCGGCCGCGCGCCGGCGGACATCCGGCCCGAGACGGGCGACTACCCGGACATGTTCGAGCATCTCCTCGCGGGCCGGGGCTTCGACTTCGAAACCTGGGTGGTCGAGGACGGCGCCTTCCCCGACGGCCCCGGGGCTGCCGACGGCTGGCTCATCACGGGCTCGCGCCACGGGGCCTACGAGGATCATGACTGGATTCCCCCGCTCGAGGCGCTCATCCGCGAGATCCGCGCGGCCGGCAAGCCGCTCGTCGGCATCTGCTTCGGCCATCAGATCATCGCGCAGGCGCTTGGCGGCAGGGTCGAGAAATTCGCGGGCGGCTGGACCGTGGGCCGAACGGTCTACGACTGGCAGGGCGCCCCCGTGGCGCTGAACGCCTGGCACCAGGACCAGATCGTCGCGTTGCCGGAGGGGGCGGAGGTGATCGCCTCCAACCCCTTCTGCGCCTACGCCGCGCTCGTCTGGCCCGGAGAGATCTTCACCGTCCAGCCGCACCCGGAATTCGGCGCGCAGGTGATCGACGGCCTCATCCGCACCCGCGGCAAGGGCGTGGTGCCCGAAGACCAGCTCGACGCGGCGCGGGACGCGCTGCCCGCCCCGACCGACAACGCCAAACTCGGCCAGATGATCGCGCGGTTCTTCCGCGAAAGGAGCCTCGAATGAGCGACTGGAGCGACAGCCTTCCCGAGGCCGCGCGCCTCTACCTCGAGGGCCGCCGCCTCGACGAGGTCGAGTGCATCATCGCCGACATTCCCGGCATCGCCCGCGGCAAGGCGGTCCCCGCCTCGAAGTTCGCCCGGCAGCTCAGTTTCCACCTGCCCAATTCGATCTTCTTCCAGACCATCACCGGGGACTGGGCCGAGGCCGCGGGCGACGAGGGCTATGTCGAGCCCGACATGATCCTGAAGCCCGACATGTCCACGGCAACCGCCGCGCCCTGGACCGGCGACTGGACGCTCCAGGTGATCCACGACGCCTTCGACCGCGCCGGAGCGCCGATCCCCTACGCGCCGCGCAACGTGCTCAAGCGGGTGGTGCAGCTTTACCGCGACCAGGGCTGGGAACCGGTGATCGCGCCGGAGATGGAGTTCTTCCTCGTCGCGCGCAACGTGGACCCGGCCAAGCCGATCGAGGCGATGATGGGCCGCACCGGGCGCCCGGCGGCCGCGCGCCAGGCCTATTCCATGAGCGCGGTGGACGAATACGGCCCCGTGATCGACGACATCTACGACTTCGCCGAGGCGCAGGGCTTCGAGATCGACGGCATCACCCAGGAAGGCGGCGCGGGCCAGGTGGAGATCAACCTGCGCCACGGCGATCCGGTGAAGCTGGCCGACGAGGTGTTCTACTTCAAGCGGCTGATCCGCGAGGCGGCGCTGCGCCACGACTGCTTCGCAACCTTCATGGCCAAGCCCATCGAGGACGAGCCCGGCAGCGCCATGCATATCCATCACTCGGTGATCGACACTGGCACCGGGCGGAACCTCTTCGCCGGCCCCCAGGGCGGGGAAACGGACGCGTTCTTCAACTTCCTTGGCGGGCTGCAAAAGCACCTGCCCTCGGCGATCGCGATCTTCGCGCCTTACGTCAACAGCTACCGCCGATACGTCAAGGACCACGCCGCCCCCATCAATCTCGAATGGGGCCGCGACAACCGCACCACGGGCCTGCGCATCCCGATTTCCGAGCCGCAGGCGCGGCGCGTGGAAAACCGCCTCGCCGGCATGGACTGCAATCCGTATCTGGGGATCGCCGCCTCTCTGGCGGCCGGATATATCGGCCTCGTGAACGAGGACTGGCCGTCCAAGCAGTTCCGCGGCGACGCCTACGAGGGCGAGGGGGACATCCCGCGCGTTCTCGGCGATGCGCTCGACCTCTTCGACGAGGCCGAGGCGCTGCGCGAGGTGCTGGGCCCGGAGTTCTGCCGCGTCTATTCCGTCGTCAAGCGCACCGAGTACGAGGAATTCCTGCAGGTGATCAGCCCGTGGGAGCGGGAGCATCTCCTGCTCAACGTGTGACGATACCGCGCAAGGAGCGCGCCCTGGCATGACGAACCTGCTTTACGCCAATGACCGGCCGGGCCGCTATCCCGCGAGCTGGTATGCCGCGACGGTGGAGACGCCGGCGCCTCGCGCGCCGCTGCGCGAGGAGATCCGTGCCGATGTGTGCATCGTGGGCGCGGGCTTCACCGGGCTCTCGGCCGCGCTCCATCTGGCCGAACGCGGCCACGACGTCGTGGTGCTGGAGGCGCACCGCGCGGGCTTCGGCGCGTCGGGGCGCAACGGCGGGCAGCTGGGCAGCGGCCAGCGGGTCGGCCAGGCGGAGCTGACCCGGCTTCTGGGCGCCGAGGCGGCGGACAGGCTCTGGGCGCTCGGCCAGGACGCCAAGGCCCTCGTGAAGGACCTCACCGCACGCCACGGCATCGACTGCCATCTCAAGCCGGGCGTGGCCCACATGGCCTATTCCGACGCCGAGCGGCGGGAGCTGCACGAGGAGGCCGAGACGCTGCAACATCGCTACGGCTACGCGGAGATCGAAGCGCTCGACGCCGAGGCCGGCCACGCGCTCTGCCCCTCGCCGCGCTATCGCGGCGGCACCCTCGACATGGGCGCGGGCCACCTGCATCCGCTGGCTTTCGCGTTGGGCCTCGCCCGCGCGGCAGAGGCTGCCGGCGCGCGCATCCACGAGACGACCCGCGTCGCGGAGATCGACGACAGCGGCGCGCGCCCCGTCCTGCGGACCGAGGAGGGCCGTGTCGAGGCCGAGCACGTGATCCTGGCCTGCAACGGCTATCTCGGCGGGCTGAACCGGCAGGTCGCGGCGCGCGTCATGCCGATCAACAACTTCGTCGCGGCCACCGAGCCGCTGGGCGCGCGGACGGCCCAGGTGCTCACCCGGGACGTCGCCGTCGCGGACACCAAGTTCGTGGTGAACTACTTCCGGCTGAGCCATGACGGGCGGCTTCTCTTCGGCGGGGGCGAAAGCTACGGCTACCGCTTCCCGCGCGATATCGCCGCGCTGGTGCGCCGGCCGATGGCGCGGGTCTTTCCGCATCTCGCGGACGTGCCGATCGACTATGCCTGGGGCGGCACGCTCGCGATCACCATGCGGCGGATGCCCTATCTCGCGCGGGTCGGGCGGCAGGTCCTGTCGGCTTCCGGCTACTCGGGGCACGGGGTGGGCAACGCCACGCTGGCCGGCAAGCTTCTGGCGGACGCCGTGGCCGGCGAAAGCGCGGGTTTCGACACCATGGCCTCGGTGCCAGCGCCGGCCTTTCCGGGCGGTACGCTGGTGCGCAGCCCGCTCCTCGTCCTCGCGATGAGCTGGTACGCGCTGCGCGACAGGTTGGGCGTGTGACTGTTGCCCGTTTCGCGACGATCCGGCCCGAAATACCCCCTTCTTCGCGTTGGGAGCGCCGCGGATTGACCCCGGCACGAATTTTCGGGTAGATGCGCCCACACGGGCCGACCTGGCGCGCCGCCTATCATGGGCGTGAGCGCCGCCATACCAGACGCTACGGGCCACGCGTGTCCGTAAACCACGGATGCACATGACAAAGTTTACCGATCTCGACCTCAACCCGAAGGTTCTGAAAGCGATTGAGGAGGCGGGATACGAATCTCCCACCCCGATCCAGGCCGGCGCCATTCCGCCCGCGCTCGAAGGGCGCGACGTTCTGGGCATCGCCCAGACCGGCACCGGCAAGACCGCAAGCTTCACGCTGCCGATGATCACGCTCCTGGCACGGGGCCGCGCACGGGCGCGGATGCCGCGCAGCCTCGTGCTCTGCCCGACGCGCGAGCTTGCCGCGCAGGTCGCCGAGAACTTCGACACCTACGCCAGGCACGTGAAGCTCACCAAGGCGCTGCTGATCGGCGGCGTCAGCTTCAAGGAACAGGACGCGCTGATCGACAAGGGCGTCGACGTGCTGATCGCGACGCCGGGGCGGCTTCTCGATCATTTCGAGCGCGGCAAGCTGCTTCTCACGGGCGTTCAGATCATGGTGGTGGACGAGGCCGACCGCATGCTCGACATGGGGTTCATCCCCGACATCGAGCGCATCTTCAGCCTGACGCCGTTCACGCGGCAGACCTTCTTCTTCTCGGCCACCATGGCGCCCGAGATCGAGCGGATCACCAAGACCTTCCTGCAGGCCCCCGCCCGCATCGAGGTGGCGCGGCAGGCCACGGCATCGGAAACGATCGCGCAGGGCGTGGCGATGTTCAAGCCGTCGCGGCGCGACCGCGAGGCCTCGGAAAAGCGGCGGCTGCTGCGCGACCTGATCGACCGCGAGGGCGCGGCGTGCAAGAACGCGATCATCTTCTGCAACCGCAAGATCGACGTCGACATGCTCGCCAAGTCGCTGAAGAAGTACGGCTACGACGCCGCGCCGATCCACGGCGACCTGGACCAGTCCCAGCGCACGAAGACGCTGGATGCCTTCCGGTCGGGCGAATTGCGCTTTCTCGTGGCTTCCGATGTCGCCGCGCGCGGCCTCGACATCCCTGCCGTCAGCCACGTCTTCAACTACGACGTGCCATCGCACGCGGAAGATTACGTCCACCGGATCGGGCGCACCGGGCGGGCCGGACGCGAAGGCAAGGCGCTGACCATCTGCGGGCCCAAGGACGACAAGAACCTCGAGGACATCGAGAAACTCTTGCAAAAGGAAATCCCGCGCGTGGACAGCCCCTCTGGCGCCGCCCCGGCCGAGGCGGCCGAGGAACGGCCCGCCGCCCCCGACGCGGAGGAGCCGGACAAGGAGCGTCCGCGCCGCGGACGCCGTGGCGGACGGCGCACCAAGCAGGAAGACACGCCGCCCGCCGCGGAGAAGGCCGCCGTTTCCGCAGCTTCCGAGGCCACGGACGAGCCCGCCGCCGAAGCGCCCGAGCGCGAGCCCGCACCGCGCAAGGCGCCCGCGCGCGCGCGCGACACGTCGCGCGGCAAGGGCCCGGCCGTGGTAGGAATGGGCGATCACCTGCCCTCTTTCATCGCGATGAGCTTCGAGGAACGGCTGAGCGGCTGACCCGCGTCCGCGGAGCGCCTCCGCGAAGGCCCCGCCCGCCGACCCGATGCGGTTCTCGCGCCGTGCGGATGACGCGCACGGCGTGCGCAAGGGCGCGCCATTTCGCGCGATCGCGCACACGGACACGCCCCTGCCAGGGACACCCCCGCCGCCCGGGCGCCGGGCCCGCCGCGCAAGCGATGGCCCGGCGGCGCTCAGCTCAGGCGGCTGATCACCACCGTCACCTCGGGCTTCTTGCCGATCTCGTTCAGGGCGCTCTGGCGCACCACGCGGCGCATGCCTTCCTCGAGCTTGTCGTCGTCGGCGCGGACCTTCCGCGCCGCGCGCCCGATGAACTGCGAAAGATCCTCTTCCAGAACGTCGGTCAGCGGCGCGTCCGAGCGGCCCGTCCCGGCAAGGCCCATCAGGTCGCACCACGGATCGCCCACGGGCTCGTCGTCCTCGTCGAGGATCACGGTCACGATCACGTGGCCGTTCAGCGCCATCCGGATGCGGTCACGCACGATCCCGTCGAGCGCGCCGACCTGCACCGCGCCGTCGAGATAGGTGCGCCCGGTCTCGACATAGTCGCAGACCGCCGGCGCCTCGCCGGTGAGATCCAGCATGGTCCCGTTGACGGCGATGGCCGCCTCGATGCCCTTGGCCTTCGCGATCTTCACATGCTCGCGCAGCATCCGGTGCTCGCCATGCATCGGGATCACCATCTGCGGCCGCATCAGCGCATGCATCGCTTCGAGATCGGGGCGGTTCGCGTGGCCCGAGACGTGGTAGCGGTCCGTGGCGTCGTCGACCACGTCCACGCCCAGCTCCGAAAGCTGGTTGATCACGCGCAGGACACCCCGCTCGTTTCCGGGGATCGTGCGCGACGAGAACAGGAACGTGTCGCCGGCCTTGAGCTCGAGCCCCTGATAGGCGCCGCCCCGGGCGAGCTGCGCCGAGGCGGCGCGCCGCTCGCCCTGGCTGCCGGTGACGATCACCATCAGGTTCTCGCGCGGAACGCGGGCGGCGTCCTCGGGGCTGATCACCGGCGGGAACCCCTTCAGCACGCCGGTCTGAACCGACGCCTCGACCATGCGCTTCATCGAGCGCCCGATCAGGCAGATCGACCGTCCGGCACGCTGGCCCGCCTCGGCCAGCGTCTTCAGCCGCGCCACGTTCGAGGCGAAGGTCGTCGCCATGAACATGCCCGAGGCGCCGCCCACCAGCGCCTCGATCGCAGGGCCGAGCGTGGACTCCGACCGGCCGGGATGCTGCGTGAAGACATTCGTCGAGTCGCACATCAACGCACGGACCCCGGGCTTCGCCGCCTCGGCCCAGGCCTCGTCGTCGAAGGCATCACCCACCACCGGGTCGCGATCGATCTTGAAATCCGCGGTATGCACGACGCGCCCCGCGGGCGTGTCGATCACCAGCGCCGAGCTTTCCGGGATCGAATGCGAGACGGGCAGAAAGCCCACGCGGAAGGGCCCCGCCTCGGTCATGTCGGGCATCGGCTCGACCACCTTGACCACGCGCTCGGGCTGGCCGTGCTCTTCCATCTTGCCGCGCGCGATCTCGGCGGTGAAGCTGCGCGCATAGACCGGCGCACCAAGCCGCGACCACAGATGACCGAGCGCGCCCACATGGTCCTCGTGCGCGTGGGTGATGAAGATCGCCTCCAGCCGGTCGCGGCGCGCCTCGAGCCAGGCGATGTCGGGAAAGATCAGGTCGACCCCGGGGCTCGTGTCCATGTCGGGGAAGGTCACGCCGAGGTCCACGAGGATAAGCCGCTCCTTGTTCTTCGGTCCGTAGCCGAAGACATAGGCGTTCATCCCGACCTCGCCGGCACCGCCGAGGGGAAGATAGATCAGTCGGTCGCTGCTCATGGCGTCGCTCCGTTCTTCTTGTTGTAGGCGTGGACCACGGCAAGGCCGTGCATCGTCAGATCGTCGTCGAAAGTGTCGAAAAGGGTTTCGGCCTGCTGGAAGAGCGGCGCGAGCCCGCCCGTGGAGATGACCTTCATCGGCCGGTCGCGTTCTGCCTTGATGCGGGTGCAGATCTCGCGGATCAGCCCGACATAGCCCCAGAAGATCCCCGATTGCATGCAGGCCACGGTGTTGGTGCCCACGACCCGCTGCGGCCGCGAGATGTCCACATGCGGCAGGGCGGCCGCGGCCTCGTGCAGCGCGGCGAGCGAGAGGTTAACCCCGGGCGCGATCACCCCGCCGACATAGGCGCCGTCGCCATCGACGACGTCGAAGGTCGTCGCGGTGCCGAAGTCCACCACGATCAGGTCGCCGCCGTAACGGTCGAAGCCCGCGACGGTGTTGACCAGCCGGTCGGGCCCCACCTGCGTGCCCGGATCGACCCGGATATCGACGGGCAACAAACAGTCGGGCCGGCCGACGACCAGCGGCCGCGTGTTGAAATAGCGGTCCGACAGGACGCGAAGGTTGAACACCACCCGCGGCACGGTCGAGGACACGATCACGTCGGTGATCGCGGTCTCGATCTTCTGAAAGGATTTGAGCGTGGACAGCCAGACGTAGTATTCATCCGCCGTGCGCTGGTGCTGGGTCGCCATGCGCCAGCTGGCGACGAACCGCTCCCCGTCCCAGATCGAGAAGACGGTGTTGGTGTTGCCGCAATCGACCGCGAGTAGCATCGCCCTCAGACCCCCTCGGGAAAGTAGACATCCGCGGCGGCGATGGCCTCGCGCCCGCGCGGCGTTCGCAGGATGAGGTTGCCCGCCTCGTCCACCGTCTCGAACGTGCCCGTGACCTCGCGCGGGCCGATCCGCGCGGTCAGCGGCTGGCCGATCCGTGCGGCCCGGTCGAGCCAGGCGGTACGGATCGGCGCGAAGCCGAAGGTGGCGAACTGCCCCTCGCGCATGTCGAAGGCGCTTGCGAGATGGTCGAGGAACGCCTCGGGCGGCACCGCCGCGCCGGTCTCGTGCAGAAGCGCCACGGGCCGGAGCGCCCCCTGTTCCAGCCGTTCCGGCTCGGGGGCATGGCGCAGATTGACGCCGACGCCGATGGCGAGCGCGCCGCCCGGCAGGCTTTCGAGCAGGATGCCGGCCAGCTTGCCCCCGTTGAGCAGCACGTCGTTGGGCCATTTGAGCCCCAGCCCCTCGGGCCGCGCGCCGAGAACCGCGACCGTGTCGTAAAGCGCGAGCGCGGCCACGAAGGACCGCAACGCGGCGCGGCGCGGGTCATCCTCGCGCAGCACGAGCGTCGCGGCGAAATTGCCCGGCGGATCGGCCCAGGCGCGGCCGCGCCGTCCGCGCCCGGCGGTCTGGCGATGCGCCATGATCCACGCGGGCCGCGAAAGGGAGGGCGCGCGCGCGCGCGCCTCGGTCATGGTGGAGGGCGCTTCGTCGAGGACGATCCGGTCATAGGCGGCAGGCCAGCCCTGCGGCTGGTGCGCGTCAGTTGACAAGCGCCGCCGCGGCGGCGGCCGCCGCGCCCTCGATCCCGAACAGGTTGACGATGCCGACGAGCATGGCCACCGCGGAGGCCATCAGCATCCCCCAGAGCACCGGGCCGCCCCCTGCCTCGAGCGGCTCGGCACGCTCCTCGCCGAAATACATGTAGTAGACGATGCGCAGGTAGTAGAACGCACCGATGACGGAGGCCACGACGCCCGCCACGGCCAGCCAGACGAGCCCGCCCTCATAGGCCGCGCGCAGCACGTAGAGCTTGCCGAAGAAGCCCAGAAGCGGCGGAACCCCCGCGAGGCTGAAAAGGAGGACCAGCATCGCGAAGGCGCGCCCCGGTTCGACGCGCGAGAACATGTGGAGCGAACCGATATCCGTCACTGGCTGGCCGTCCCTCTCCATCGAGAGGATGAACGCGAAGGTTCCGACACTCATCGCGACGTAGATCGCCATGTAGACGAGCATGGCCTGCACGCCGAAGGCCGTTCCGGCGGCAAGGCCCATGAGCGCGTAGCCCATATGCGCGATGGAGGAATAGGCCATCAGCCGCTTGATGTTGGTCTGGCCGATCGCGGCGATCCCGCCCAGGAACATCGACAGCAGCGACAGGAGCGCGATGACCTGCTGCCAGTCCGCCACGATCCCGCCGAACGCGTCGTGCAGCACCCGCGCGAAAAGCGCCATGGCGGCGATCTTGGGCGCGGTGGACAGGAACGCCGTCACGGGCGTGGGCGCCCCCTCGTAGACGTCGGGCGTCCACATGTGGAACGGCACGGCGGAAACCTTGAAGGCCAGCCCGCACGCCACGAGCACGAGGCCGATCAGAAGCCCCAGATCGGCCCGCCCCTCGCCCGCGGCCTCGATCACGCCGGTGAAGAGCGTGGTGCCGGCATAGCCGTAGGTGAGCGAGGCGCCGTAGAGCAGCAGGCCGGAGGACAGCGCGCCCAGCATAAAGTATTTCAGCCCCGCCTCGGTCGACTTCGCGCTGTCGCGGCGCATCGCGGCGACGACGTAAAGCGCGAGCGATTGCAGCTCCAGCCCCATGTAGAGCGCCATCAGGTCTCCGGCGGACACCATCACCATCATGCCGACCACGGCAAGCGCGACGAGAAGCGGAAACTCGAACCGCAACAAGCCTCGCCGCTCCATGTAGTCTTGGCTGATCGCGAGCACCGCCGCGGCGGACAAGAGGATCGCGACCTTGGCGAACCGCGCGAAGCCGTCGTCGACGAACATTCCGCCGAAGGCGATTTGCACGCCCTCGCCGCGCAGACCGATCCAGGCGGCAAGCACGACGAAGATCGCGGCGGTGCCCCAGGTCAGCGATGGCGCGATGCGGTCCTTGCCGGTGTAGGCCGCGGCCACGAGCGCGCCCAGCGCGTAAACCGACAGCAGGAGCTCTGGCAGAAGGATGTTGAGATCGGCCTGGATCATCAGGGGCTCCCGTTCATTCGGCGCGCGCGACCATGCCGGTCGCCGCATGCTCCGCCAGGGCGGTTTGATAATCGGACACCAGCGCGCCGACCGACGGGCCGATGATGTCGGTCACGAGCGCGGGATAGACGCCCAGCAGCAGCGTCATGACCACGAGCGGCGCGAAGATCGCCCTCTCGCGCCGGTCCATGTCGGCGATGGACCGGAGCGACGCCTTGATGAGGTCGCCGAAGACGACGCGCCGGTAGAGCCAGAGCGCATACGCGGCCGAGAGGATCACGCCGGTGGCCGCGACGGCAGTGACCCAGGTATTGACCTGAAACGCGCCCGTCAGCGTCAGGAACTCGCCCACGAAGCCCGAGGTGCCGGGCAGGCCGACATTGGCCATGGTGAACAGCATGAAGACCGCGGCATAGGCGGGCATCCGGTGCACGAGACCGCCATAGGCTTCGATCTCGCGCGTGTGCATCCGGTCGTAGATGACCCCCACGCAGAGGAAGAGCGCGCCCGAGATGAAGCCGTGGCTGATCATCTGGAAGATCGCGCCGTCCACGCCCTGCTGGTTGGCCGCGAAGATGCCCATCGTCACGAAGCCCATATGCGCCACCGAGGAGTAGGCGATCAGCTTCTTCATGTCCTCCTGCGCGAGCGCCACCAGCGAGGTGTAGACGATCGCGATCGCGCTCATCCACAGCACCAGCGGCGTCATCACCTCGGCCCCGACCGGGAACATCGGCAGGCTGAAGCGCAGGAAACCGTAGCCGCCCATCTTCAGCAGGATCGCGGCGAGCACCACGGATCCGGCCGTGGGCGCCTGCACATGCGCGTCGGGCAGCCAGGTGTGCACCGGCCACATCGGCATCTTCACCGCGAAGGACGCGAAGAAGGCCAGGAACATCAGCGTCTGCGCGCCGCCGATCACCTGGATGCCCAGAAGGCTGAAGCTGTCCGTGCCGAAGCGGTGGTTCAGCAGCGCCGGGATGTCCGACGTGCCCGCATCGACATACATCGCCACCATGGCCACCAGCATCAGGACCGAGCCGAGGAAGGTGTAGAGGAAGAACTTGAACGCGGCGTAGATACGCGCCTTGCCGCCCCAGATCCCGATGATGAGGAACATCGGAATGAGGCCCGCCTCGAAGAAGAGGTAGAAGAGCACGAGGTCGAGCGCCATGAAGACGCCCAGCATCAGCGTCTCGAGCACGAGGAACGCGACCATGTATTCCTTCACGCGATGCGTGACGCTCCACGACGCGGCGATGGCGAGCGGCATGATGAAGGTGGTCAGCATGACGAAAAGCACGCTGATCCCGTCCACGCCCATCTTGTAGGACAGCCCGAGGATCCACGCGCCCTCCTCCACCATCTGGAAGCCGGTGTCGGACGGGTCGAACTGCGCCAGGATGAAGAGCGACACGAGGAAGGTGGCCGAGGTCGCGATCAGCGCGAGCCACTTGGCGTTGCGCTGCGCGGCCTCGTCGTCGCCCCTGAGGAAGACGAGCAGGATCAGCGCGGCGAGCGCCGGCGTGAAGGTGACGATGGAAAGCAGGTTGTCCATCAGCGCGCCCCCCCGGCGAAGGTGACCCAGGCGATCAGCCCCACGAGGCCCAGAACCATCGCAAGCGCGTAGGTGAAGATGTATCCGGTCTGCGCGCGCCCCGCGAGCCGCGTGAGCCACGGGATCGCTCCCATGGCGATGCCGTTGATGGTGCCGTCGATCACGTCGCCGTCACCGCGCCGCCAGAGCACCCGCGCCGTCGCCCGCATCGGACGCACGAAGACGAAATCGTACACCTCGTCGAAATACCACTTGTTGAGCAGGAAGAGGTAAAGCGGCCGCTGGCTTTGCGCGAGGCGCCCGGGCAGCGCGGGGTTCGCGATGTAGAACCAGTAGGCGACGCCCAGCCCGATCAGCATGGCGAGGAAGGGGCTCGTCTTGACCCATTTCGGCACCTCGTGCGCCTCGTTGATCACGTCGTTGCCGGGCGCGACATAGATCGCGCCCTGCCCCGGTTCGCCGGCGAAGACGTAGTGATGCGCGCCCTTGCCCGCCTCGGCCTCGCCGTGGTCCTCTTCCGCCGCGGCCTCGGCATAGGGCACGCCGAAGAATTTCGCCACGGTGTCGGTGTGCCCGAAGAAGGCGTTGTACCAGATCATGCCCGCCGTCACCGCGCCGAGACCCAGCACGCCGAGCGGCGCGAGCATCACCGTGGGGCTTTCATGGGCGTGCTCGTGGGTGTGCCTGTCGCCGCGCGGCGCGCCCCAGAAGGTCAGGAACATCAGCCGCCAGGAGTAGAAGGAGGTGAAGAGCGCCGAGACCACCAGCAGCCAGAAGGCGGCGCCCCCATCCGTGCCGGCGAAGACGCTTTCCACCACCGCGTCCTTCGACTGGAAGCCGGCAAGGCCGATCGGAATCCCGCCGGCGGTGAAAAGCACCGCCGGCACGCCGACGCCGGTGATGGCGAGTGTGCCCACCAGCATGGCCCAGAAGGTCATCGGCATCTTCCGGCGCAGGCCGCCGTATTTCCGCATGTCCTGCTCGTGGTGCATCCCGTGGATCACCGAGCCCGCGCCGAGGAAGAGGAGCGCCTTGAAGAAGGCGTGGGTGAAGAGGTGGAACATCGCCACCGAGTAGGCGCCGACCCCCGCCGCGACGAACATGTAGCCAAGCTGCGAGCAGGTGGAATAGGCGATCACCCGCTTGATGTCGTTCTGGACGAGGCCGACAGAGGCCGCGAAGAAGGCCGTGAAGGCGCCGAGATAGACGATGAAGGTCTGCGCCGAGGGCGCGAATTCCATCACGGGCGACATCCGGCAGACGAGGAAGACCCCCGCCGTCACCATCGTGGCGGCATGGATCAGCGCCGAGACGGGCGTCGGGCCTTCCATGGCGTCGGGCAGCCAGGTGTGCAGGATGAGTTGCGCCGACTTGCCCATCGCACCCACGAAAAGCAGGAAGGCCACGAGTTCGGCCGCGTTCCAGGATCCCCATAGGAAGGTGACCTGCGTCTCGGCGATCTGCGGCGCGGCCTCGAAGATGTCCTGAAGCTGGATGGAATCCACCAGGAAGAACAGCGCGAAGATCCCGAGCGCGAAGCCGAAATCGCCGACGCGGTTCACGATGAACGCCTTCATCGCGGCCGCGTTCGCCGAGGGCTTGCGGTAGTAGAAGCCGATCAGCAGGTAGGAGGCGAGGCCCACGCCCTCCCAGCCGAAGAACATCTGCGCGAGGTTGTCGGCCGTCACCAGCATCAGCATGGCGAAGGTGAAGAAGGAGAGATAGGCGAAGAAGCGCGCCTTGTAGTGCTCTCCCTCGCGGAAGTTCTCGTCATGCGCCATGTAGCCGAAGCTGTAGAGGTGCACGAGCGCCGAGACCGTGGTGATCACGATCAGCATGACCGCCGTCAGCCGGTCGAGCCGGATCGCCCAGTCCGTGGCGAGCGTCCCGCTCTCGATCCAGCGCAGGATCTGGATCTGCTGGGTTTCCCCGTCGAAGGACAGGAAAACGATCCACGACAGAAGGCAGGAGAGGGCCAGAAGTCCGGTCGCGATCCACTGCGCCGCGGTCTCGCCGGTCAGCCGCCAGCCGAAACCCGCGACGAGCGCGCCCACGAGCGGGGCGAAAAGCAGGATCGTCTCCATCGTCTCAGCCCTTCATCACGTTGATGTCTTCCACCGCGATGGTGCCGCGGTTGCGGAAGAAGCAGACGAGGATGGCGAGGCCGATGGCCGCCTCTGCCGCGGCCACGGTCAGCACGAAGAGCGTGAAGACCTGCCCCACGAGGTCGCCGTGATACCACGAGAACGCGACGAGGTTGATGTTGACCGCGAGCAGCATGATCTCGATCGACATCAACAGGATGATCACGTTCTTCCGGTTGAGGAAGATCCCGAAGATGCCGATCACGAAAAGCGCCGCGGCCACCGTCAGGTAGTGTTCCAGTCCTATCATCGTACCGTCCCGTCCTCGGCGTTCACGCGCCGGGTTGTGTCGTGTCCGTTCAGAGGCCCTGCCCCGGCTTCACGTCCCTCAGCTCCATCGCCTTGGCGGGGTCGCGATACATCTGCGCCAGCACGTCCTGGCGCTTCACGTCCGCGCGGTGGCGCAGCGTCAGCACGATCGCGCCCACCATCGCCACGAGCAGGATGAGCCCGGAGAGCTGGAAGAGCAGGAAATACTCGTCGTAAAGCACCATGCCCAGCGCCTCGGTGTTGTGCCGGTCGGCCGGGATGGGCTGCGCGCGCGCGGCCTCGGCGGTGGCGCTTACGTCCCATGTGCCCAGCGCGAGCCCCAGCTGCATCAGCAGCACCACGCCGATCAGTAGCGCGAGCGGCATGTATCTGGCCATCTCGGCCTTCAAGGCGGCGAAGTCCACGTCGAGCATCATCACCACGAACAGGAAGAGCACCGCCACCGCGCCCACGTAGACGATGATCAGCAGCATCGCCACGAACTCCGCGCCGAGCAGCACGAAAAGGCCCGCCGCGCTCAGGAAGGCGAGGATCAGCCAGAGCACGGAGTGCACCGGGTTGCGCGCGATCACCGTGAAGAGCGCGCCGGTGATCAGGGAAAGCGCGAAGAGATAGAAAGCGAAGGCCGCGGCGGTCATTCTTCCTGCTCCTCACTGTCCTGCCACACATCCTGTGCGAGCTGCATGGCCCGCGTGCTCGCCGGAAGCCCCGCGAAGACCGACATCATGCCGATGGCCTCGACGATCTCCTGCCGAGTGGCACCGGCCTCAAGCAGATGGCGCACGGTCAGCCGCAGATGCGATTCCGCCTGCGCCCCCTGCATGGTCAGACCCGCGAGTGTCAAGAGCAGCCGGGTCCGGGCATCGAGACCGCCCTTGTTGAAGGCGTTGCCGAACAGCACCTCCATCCAGTCGCGCGGCATCGTGGGCCACATCGCCTCGACCCCCTTCGGCGAAAAGGTCTCGAGCGCGGGGTTCATGGTCTTCGCCATGTCCTGCATGGCCGACACCATCTCCTCAAAGGGGTTGCGCGTGTCGTTCATCGATAGGGCGCGTCCAGTTCGAGGTTGCGCGCGATCTCGGCCTCCCAGCGGTCGCCGTTCTCCAGAAGCTTCGCCTTGTCGTATAAAAGTTCCTCGCGCGTCTCGGTGGCGAACTCGAAGTTCGGGCCCTCGACGATGGCGTCCACCGGACACGCCTCCTGGCAGAAGCCGCAATAGATGCACTTCGTCATGTCGATGTCGTAGCGCGTGGTGCGCCGCGAGCCGTCGGCGCGCGGCTCCGCGTCGATGGTGATGGCCTGCGCGGGGCAGATCGCCTCGCAGAGCTTGCAGGCGATGCAGCGTTCCTCGCCGTTGGGATAGCGGCGCAGCGCGTGTTCGCCGCGGAACCGAGGGGAAAGCGGCCCCTTCTCGTGCGGGTAGTTCACCGTGGCCTTGGGCGCGAAGAAATACTTCAGTCCGAGCTTGAGGCCATGGAAGAAATCCTGAAGCAGGAAATACTTCGCGGCGCGGCCGTAATCGATGTTCGTCATCCGGAACCTCCTTCGATTCCCTCGGCGGCCCAGCGGAAGATCGCCGCAGCGATCGCCTGTTCGCGCGGGCCGGCCAGTTGGTTGTCCCCCTCCGGCGCCGTCCGGGCGGCCTCTCCCGCCGCGGCGGCAAGATCCATCATGTCGATGTAGCGGGCGTTCAGGATCGCCGTCTTGAGTTCCTGCATGTCAGCCTCCCACGGTCCAACGGGCATAGGCGCCCCAGAACCAGTCGAATTTCGCGGCGAAGGACACGAACACCACCCAGAACAGGCTCATGGGAAGGAACACCTTCCAGCCCAGCCGCATGAGCTGGTCGTACCGGTAGCGGGGCGTCACCGCCTTCACCATGGCGAAGAGGAAGAAGAAGACCGCCATCTTGCCCACCATCCAGAGCGCCCCGTCGGGCAGCCCCGGGATCGGCGACAGCCAGCCGCCGAAGAAGAGCAGGCTCATCAGCGCGCACATCAGGAAGATGGCGATGTATTCGCCGGCCATGAAAAGCAGGAAGGGCGTGGACGAGTATTCCACCTGGTAGCCCGCGACGAGCTCGGATTCCGCCTCCGGCAGGTCGAAGGGCGGTCGGTTCGTCTCCGCCAGCGCCGAGATGAAGAACAGGAACACGATCGGCAGATGCGGCAGCCAGTACCACGAGAAGAAGCCGTAGGCGCCATCCTGGCTGGCAACGATCTGGCTGAAGTTGAGCGAGCCCGACGAAATCACCACCCCGATGATTATGAGGCCGATCGACACCTCGTAGGAGATCATCTGCGCGGCCGACCGCAAGCTGCCGAGGAAGGGATACTTGGAGTTCGAGGCCCAGCCGCCCATGATGACGCCGTAGACCTCGAGCGAGGACATGGCGAAGACGTAAAGGATCGCCACGTTGATGTCCGCGAGCACCCAGCCCTCATTGAAGGGGATCACCGCCCAGGCGATCACTGCGAGCACGAAGCTCGTCATCGGCGCCAGGATGAAGACCGGGCGGTCCGCGCCCGCGGGCACCACCACCTCCTTGAGGACGTATTTCGCCGCGTCGGCCACCGTCTGGAGCAGGCCGAAGGCGCCCACGACGTTCGGACCCTTCCGCATCTGCACGGCCGCCCAGACCTTGCGGTCCGCGTAGACCAGGAAGAGCAGCGAGATCATCACGAAGGCCAGCACCGACAGGCACTGGGCGACGATGATGAGGCCCGTGCCGAGAGGGGTGGAAAAGAAAGCTTCCATCAGGTCCTCATACCATCGGTATCCCACGTTCGGCGCAGGCGGCGGCCTCGACCTCGGCGTCGATGGTGCGAAGGCCCTCGGGCCGGCGCGCCGAGATGGTGTAAACCGCATCTGCGCGCCAGAGGCCACCCTCTTTGGCGACATTTGTCCGCAGATGGCGCAGGAACTTCCGCGCCCGCGACAGCGTATCGAGCGCCGCCGCGCAGCGGGCGTAGCCTTCGATCTCCTCGAGGCTGGCCGCGCCGCCCATCGCGACGTCGACGCGCAGCAGGTCGAGGTCGAGAAGCCGCGTCTCGACCCCGCGATAGTCCGGTGCCGCCCGCCCGACCGCCTCGGCGGCCGCGGCGTGCGGCCGCTCCGGTGCGCACCCCGCCAGCGTGACGGCGGCGGACGCTATGGCGGCGATGCCGCGCATGTCACTCTGCCGCGAGGCGGTCGGTCGCGCGATCGCTCGCGCGGCGCGAAAGCTCGGCCATGAGTTCGCTCGCCCGCGCGACCGGGTTCGTGAGCCAGAAATCCCCGACCGCGAGGCCGAAATCGCCCTCGCCCAGCGCGGCGGGCGCCAGCGGCTCCCACGCGTTCTCGGGCACCTCGTCGATCCGCGCGAGATGGGGCGCCGCCGCCACCAGCTTCTGGCGCAGCTGCGCGAGGCTGTCATAGGGCAGCGTCGCCCCCGCACTTTCCGACGCGGCACGCAGGATCGCCCAGTTTTCCTTGGCCTCTCCGGGCGGGAAGGACGCGCGCAGCGCAAGCTGCGGACGGCCCTCGGTATTGACGAAAAGCCCCTGCTCCTCGGTCCAGGCCGCGGCGGGCAGGATCACGTCGGCACGATGCGCGCCGCGATCGCCATGGCTTCCCTGGTAGATCACGAAAGCTCCTTCGGGGATCTCGACCTCGTCCGCGCCGAGGTTCCAGATCACGTCGCCCGCGAGCGCCGCGTCGATCCCGCCCTCGCAGGTCGCGCCGGCATCCATCGCGCCCGCGCGCCCCGCTGCCGTGTGCAGCACCAGAAGGCCCGACCCGGTCTTTTCGGCAAGCTGCATGGCCGTGGCCAGCACCGCCTCGCCGTCATCCTCGCGCAGCGCGGCCTGGCCCACGATCACGACGCTCTCGTGCTCGGAAAACTCCGCGGGGGGCGCCTCCGCGAGCTGTGCAAGCGCCGCGCGCCCGGTCCCGGCATGGGTGTAGCCGTAGGTCAGATCCACCGGCCGGCCCACGAGCGTGACCTCGGCGCCCTGCACCCAGGCCTTGCGGATGCGCGCGTTCAGCACCGGCGCCTCCTGCGCGGGATCGCTGCCCACGATCACGACGCGCCGGGTATGTTCGAGATCCTCCACCGCGGCGGTGCCCACATAACCCGAGCGGTTGCCTGCGGGCAGCTTCGTACCGTCGGTCCGGCACTCGACAACGCCGCCATGGCTCTCCACGAGCTGCTTGAGCGCGAAGGCGGCCTCGACCGGGGCAAGGTCCCCCACGAGACCTGCAAGCCGCTTCGCCCCTTTCACCGCCTCGGCGGCGGCCGCGAGCGCCTCGCCCCAGCCCGCGGGCCGCAGCTTGCCGTTCTCGCGGATGTAAGGCCGGTCGAGGCGCTGGCGGCGCAGCCCGTCCCAGACGAATCGCGTCTTGTCCGAGATCCACTCCTCGTTCACGCCGTCATGGTTGCGCGGCAGGAAACGCATCACCTCCCGCCCCTTTGTGTCCACCCGGATGTTGGAGCAGAGCGCGTCCATCACGTCGATCGACTCGGTCTTGGTCAGCTCCCAGGGCCGCGCGGTGAAGGCGTAGGGCTTCGAGACCAGCGCGCCGACCGGGCAGAGGTCGATGATGTTGCCCTGCATGTTCGATTCGAGCGTCTGGCCCAGGTAGGAAGTGATCTCGGCGTCCTCGCCGCGGCCCGTCTGGCCAAGCTCGGGCATCCCCGCCACCTCGGTGATGAAGCGCACGCAGCGCGTGCAGGAGATGCAGCGCGTCATGTGCGTCTCGACCAGCGGCCCGAGGTCGAGATCCTCGACCGCCCGCTTGGGCTCGCGGTAGCGGGAGAAGTCCACCCCGTAAGCCATTGCCTGGTCCTGAAGATCGCATTCGCCGCCCTGGTCGCAGATCGGGCAGTCGAGCGGATGGTTGATGAGCAGGAACTCCATCACCCCCTCGCGCGCCTTCTTGACCATGGGCGAATTGGTCTTGACCTGCGGCGCCTCGCCCTCGGGACCGGGGCGCAGGTCCTTGACCTGCATCGCGCAGGATGCGGCGGGTTTCGGCGGGCCGCCCACCACCTCGACGAGGCACATGCGGCAATTGCCCGCGATCGAGAGCCGCTCGTGGTAGCAGAAACGCGGGATCTCGATGCCGGCTTCCTCGCAGGCCTGGATCAGGGTCATGGCCGGGTCGACCTCGATCTCCCGACCGTCGATGACGATCTTGCGCAGTTCGCTCATGCTCTCACTTCTTTCTCAGACGCGCCTCGAGACCCTTCGGGGCCTTTGCTTTCAAGGAGCATCCGCGTCGGGCTGCGCAAACAAGGCAACAAGATGGACGCAGCTCTTGGGACCGGCTCCTGCTGTGCGAGAAGCTAGAGCAGGGACCCCGGTTCCGCAAGGCGAGGAGGGACCGCCGCGGGGAAAACGGCGGCGGGAACAGGACGAGACGGGAGGTTTCTGGCGCGACCACATCCCGGGCATCCCGCGAGGCCTGCCGCGCCCATGGTCGCGCGCCATTAAGGGCGCTTTCCGGGACCCGCGCGCGCCCGGAGCGGCGGGGCTGCGGGCTAGCGCCGATGGCGGGCGTTATTGTATGATAACCGCGTATGCCCCTAGGGTCGATGCCATCGCCCGACATGCGGAGGATTCGATGAAGACCCCGGCCCGCCTTGCCCTGACCCTCTGTGCCGCGCTCGCGGTCCTGCCCACCCTTTCGGCCGCCGACCGCGCGCTCGTGATCGGCGCGATGCCGGAAGAGCGGCAAGGCCTTTTCGGAACGTCGAGCGGGCCCGACGTCGCGGCCGCGCTGCGCGCCGCGGGGTTCGAGACTGTCGCGGTCCCCGGGGACGACCTGTCCGAAGCGCGGTCCGCGCTGTCGGATCTGCTAGCCGTCGCGGACGGGGAAGAGCGGATCGTGATCTACCTGTCCGGCGCCTTCCTGCGGGACGACGGGCGCAGCTGGATGACCGAGGCGGGGGCCGAGGGGCCACTCGACCTCGTCACCGTCGAGGGCGCGGCGCTGTCGGTCGAGACGGTCCTCGCCGTGGCCGGCCGGGCGCCTGGCGGGGCGGTCGTGGCCCTGGCGCTGGCCGGAAACGGCCCGGACCCCGG
The DNA here is from genome assembly GCF_041365695.1 of Rhodosalinus sp. 5P4. Lineage (NCBI taxonomy): Bacteria > Pseudomonadati > Pseudomonadota > Alphaproteobacteria > Rhodobacterales > Paracoccaceae > Rhodosalinus > Rhodosalinus sp. 5P4. The sequence goes on along the minus strand of NZ_JBGFSJ010000001.1, from coordinate 134,728 downwards.
CGCCGGCCTGCGGCGCGGTGCGACGCCGGGCGCGGTGCCGCAAGGCGTGACGGTTCTTCAGGGACCCTCGGCGTCGGTCGCGCGCTTCGTCTCGGAGGATCTGCTGGTGCCGGGACAGCGGCTGGCGACGGCCCTTGCCGCGGCGCGGGATGTCTCCGCGACCGGATTCGTGACCGATCGCGTGCCCTTCCTCCCCGAGGGCCAGGAGCGCGCCGCGATACCCGCACCCGATCGCGACGCCACCGAGCGCGCGCGCTGGGACGCGGCGCGCGAGCGCGACGACGCGGCCGCCTACCGCGATTATCTCGACCGCCATCCGGACGGCCGGTTCGCCGACGCGGCGCGCGCGGCCATCGCGGAGATCGAGGCGGAGCCCGATCGCGCCGCCCGGTTGGCCGAGGACGCCCTGAACCTCACGCGCGACGAGCGCCGGCAGATCCAGCGTCATCTCACCCTGCTGGACCATGAGCCGCGCGGGATCGACGGGATCTTCGGCCCCGGCACCCGCGGCGCGATCACCCGGTTCCAGCGCGACGCCGGCCTGCCCGAGACCGGCTACCTGAGCGCGCGGCAGATAGAGATGCTCGACCGCCAGGCGGAGCGGCGGCAGGCCGAACTCGAGGCCGAGGCCGAACGCCGCCGCCTCGAGCAGGAGCGCCGCGATCGCGCGGCGTGGGAGGCGACCGGCTCGGGCGCCGACGAGGCGGGCCTGCGGACGTATCTGCAACGCTTCCCAGACGGGCTCTTCGCGGATATCGCGACCGAACGCCTGGCGGACATCGAGGCGGCCAAGCGCGACCGGGCCGCCGAGCGCGACCGCCTGGCCTGGGAGGAGGCCAGAGCCGCCGGCACGGTGGCCGCGTATCAGGCGTATCTGCGCGCCTTTCCGGACGGCGCCTTCGCGGCCGAGGCGCAGGCCCGCATTGCCGCGCTGCAGGACGACGGCAGCGCGCGCCAGCAGCAGGCGCGAGAGGCCGAGGAGGCGCTGGGCCTCAACATCCTGACACGCACCCTGGTCGAACGGCGACTGGACCAGCTGGGGCTGGAGCCCGGGCCGGCCGACGGCGTTTTCGACGAAGCGACGCGTCGCGCGATCCGCCGTTTCCAGCGCGCCCGCGACCTGGCCGTCACCGGTTACCTGGACGAGGCGACGGTGTCGCGGATGCTTTCGGATGTCGGCGGGCTCTTGGAACGCCTGCGCTGACAAGGCACTGTGCCGCAGGCGGCCGCACAAGCGCCGCACGATCGCCGCCCCCTGCGGGGGCAAGCGGCATCGCCCGACCCGGGACCTCCAAGGAGCAACTTCCACATGCGCGTTTTTTCCAACCCTGTCGGACAAGGCTTGCTCTGGTTCGACAATCTCGCCACGGCGGACGGAACCCCCGTCGCATATGATCCGCAGGCGCGCGCGTTCCTTGCTGCGCCGCCCTTCTGCGCGAACCGCGAGATCATCGGGTGCAACTGGATCGCGCCGGAGCAGGGCGCCTTCTGTCGCGCCTGCGCGATGACGGTGCTGGCCCCCGACACGTCGATCCCCGACGCGATCCCTAACTGGGCCCAGACCGAGGCGGCGAAGCGTTGGGTGCTCGACAATCTCGGCCGCTGGCACTGGTTCCGCCCCGAGGATGTGGGAACGCGCCCGGCCTTTCACATGCTGGCCGAAGGCCCGACCCCGGTCGCGATGGGCCATGTCGACGGCGTCGTGACGATCAGCGTGGCCGAGGCGGACGAGGTCCTGCGCACCAGCCGCCGCGAGGCGCTGGAGGAGCCGTATCGCACGATGATCGGCCACATGCGCCACGAGATCGCGCACATGCTCTGGTGGCGTCTCAGCCTGCGCGCCGATTTCCTCGAGGCATTCCGCGCCGTCTTCGGCGACGAACGGGAGGATTACCAGGCGGCGTTGCAGCGTCATTACGGCAACGGACCGCCGCAGGACTGGCGGGAGCGCTTCATAACGACCTACGCCTCCGCGCATCCCCACGAGGACTGGGCCGAAACCGCCGCGCATCTGCTGCACCTGACCGACATCACCGACAGCGTCGCCGCCGCGGGATTCTCGTCGCCGGACCTGCCGGCCCGCGGCTGGGATCCCTACTCGGAGCCGGATGCCGACCGCCTCATCCGCGTCGCGGCCGCCCTCGTCGCCGGCATCAACCACGTCAACCGTTCTATGGGGCTCGCGGATGTCTATCCCTTCGTGCTTTCGTCGGCCGCCTGGCGCAAGCTCGTCTTCGTCCACGAGTGGCTGCGCAGAGGGGCGCTCGGACTGTAAGAGACCGGGCGGGAGGGCACGCAGGCCCGCATCGCCCTCCCCGCTCTGCGCCGTCTTCAGGGGAGATGCCCCCCGTGATTGCGGGAACGGCGGGCGGCACCCGTGGCGACGGCCGATGCCGGGACGGTCGGGCGCCTCTCCTGCCAGACCCGCGTTGCACCTCCGGGATGCGCGTCGTCCCCGGGGCCGGACTGCATGCCCCGATCGTCCCGAGGGCCGCGGCCTGCGGCTGGGCGATGGCGAAGACGGATTCCGAGGCGCGATCCCGACGCGCCCCGTGGCTGGCCCGGGCTCAGGGCCTGCGGACGGAATTGGCGCCGGCGATGATGCGGTCGATGAGCGCCGCCAACGCCCTGTGCGTTTCCGCGTCCGGGCCGGAGGCATTCCCTTGGGTCGCCGCGGCATCGCGGAGCACCGTCATGATCTCGTCCTCGGGAAGCCGGTCGCGATCGTTCATCGTCAGCAGAAGCGCCTCGCAGATCGGAAGGGCCGCCATCCCGGCATGATCTGTCGTGTCGGGCACACATGCGCAGCGTGCACGCCGGGAGCGGTCCACGTCTCCAGGGCTTTTGGGAGGAAGGTCGCCTCCGCCCCTCGGGCGGCGTTCGACGGAACGAGACCGCGCGATGGCCTCTCGGCGGATCGCCCGGGGGCTTCAGCTCCCGGGTGTCGCGTGGATTCGCGCGAAACCGGTCCCGCCCATTGCGCCACGACGGTCGCGAACCGCGACATCTCTACGATCCGCAAACATGAGCTTCCGCCGCGACACCCTTGATCTGGAGGGATTTTACCCCCCTCGCATCCGCCTGAGAACCACCGCCCTCACTTCTCTCTCAGCAGCGCGCCGATGGCGCTGCCCCGGGCGATTTCCCGCCGGCCGAGATCGCAGATATCGGCCAGGCTTTCCGGGTCGGCCCCCTGCTGGCGGACATAGCGCTCGCCGAGGGCGCGGATGCGCGCCTTTTCGTCCTTGCTGTTCACGTAGGCGTCGATCTCGGACTTCGTATAGCCGAGGTCACGGGCGCGGTTTTCCAGCCGGTTCAGCGTGGCGAGCGCCCGAAGCATCCGCGCGTCGATGGTGTCGCAGCGGGTGCGGATCTCGTCGGCGATGGCCACGGCCAGGAGGGCGCCATCGATCTCCTTCACCTCCCGCAACGGCGGGCGCGCGTCGGAGGCGGTGGCGGTGCCGGCCAGGAGCAGGGCGGCGAGGGCGGCGGCAATCGGTCTTCGCATGGTCGAACTCTCCCCGGGTTCGCGGGATGCATCGTGGTCCCGCGCGTCGCCCAAGAGACGACACATGATCGCCTGTCATGCAATAACACGGGGTCCGCCGCGCCTCTCTGGCGACCATACCGTCCTACCAGCCCAGGCACTCTCCCTGAAGAAGGAGCGCGCCATTCTCGATCCGCAGCGCGGACGCCTCGGCATCGGGCGAGAGCGTCCAGCGCACCGCCGAGGATCCGTAATTGCGGATGCAGTAGACGGTCGCCTCGTAGCGGCCGGCCTCGCGGGCGCCGGCAAGTCCCTGCCCGGCATTGCGCACCGAGATCGTGAACTTCTCCCGCTCGCCACCGATGGTCGAGACGCTGGCGGGATAGATGTTGCCGTCGAACGCCACGCGGCTCTGGCCCTGGCCGCACGCGGCCAGCGTCGCTGCCGCGGCCAGCGCCGCGATGATCGCGCGCCGCCGCCCTCTCATTCCGCGGCCACCGCGCTCGCGCGGCCCGTCTGCTGCGCCTTGATGCGGTCCTCGATCTCGTCGCGGAAATGCCGGATGAGGCCCTGGATCGGCCAGGCCGCCGCGTCGCCCAGCGCGCAGATCGTGTGGCCCTCCACCTGCTTGGTCACGTCGAGCAGCATGTCGATCTCCTCGACTTCCGCCTCGCCGTTCACCAGACGCTCCATCACGCGCATCATCCAGCCCGCGCCCTCGCGGCAGGGCGTGCACTGGCCGCAGCTTTCGTGCTTGTAGAATTTCGACAGCCGCCAGATCGCCTTGATGATGTCGGTGGACTGGTCCATCACGATCACCGCCGCCGTGCCGAGGCCCGACCGGTTCTCGCGCAGCCAGTCGAAATCCATGATCCCCTTGCGCATGACCGAGGCGGGCAGCATCGGCACGGACGAGCCGCCGGGGATCACCGCCTTCAGGTTGTCCCAGCCGCCGCGGATGCCGCCGCAATGCCGCTCGATCAGTTCCTCGAAGGAGATCGACATCTCCTCTTCGACCACGCAAGGGTGGTTCACATGCCCCGAGATCGCGAAGATCTTGGTGCCCGTGTTGTTCGCACGCCCGAAGCCCGCGAACCAGTCCGCGCCGCGGCGCAGGATGGTGGGCACCACCGCGATGGATTCGACGTTGTTGACCGTCGTGGGGCACCCGTAGAGGCCCGCGCCCGCCGGGAAGGGCGGCTTCATGCGCGGCATGCCCTTCTTCCCCTCCAGGCTTTCCAAAAGCGCCGTCTCCTCGCCACAGATGTAGGCGCCCGCGCCGTGATGCAGGTAGAGGTCGAAATCCCAGCCCGAGCCGGCGGCGTTGGGGCCCAGCAGCCCCGCCTGGTAGCATTCGTCGATCGCGGCCTGCAGCGCCTCGCGCTCGCGAATGTATTCGCCTCGGATGTAGATGTAGCAGGCATGCGCCCCCATCGCGAAGGACGCGATCAGGCAGCCCTCGATCAGCGTGTGCGGATCGTGGCGCATGATCTCCCGGTCCTTGCAGGTGCCGGGCTCGGACTCGTCGGCATTGACCACGAGGTAGGCCGGGCGACCATCGGATTCCTTGGGCATGAAGGACCATTTCAGGCCCGTGGGGAAGCCTGCGCCGCCCCGGCCCCGCAGGCCCGATTTCTTCATCTCCTCCACGATCGCGTCGCGGCCGCGGGCGATGATCGCGCCGGTGCCGTCCCAGTGGCCGCGCGCCTTCGCCCCGGCGAGCGAGCGGTCATGCATGCCGTAGAGGTTGGTGAAGATACGATCTTCGTCCTTCAGCATCGAACAGTCCTTCCCAGCTCCGGGCGCGTCCTCATCGGTCGCGGGCGCGCCACAGTCTTGCCGCCACCACGAGCGCCCAGAGAAAGGCGCCCATGGAGGCGAAATAGATCAGCATCTCGTAGCGCACAGGCAAACCTGCAAGCGCCACGAGCCAGGGCGCGAGGATCGCGGCGAGACCGGCGCCGGCGATCACGAGCGCGGCGATCCGCCCCTGCCGTGCGATCCGTCGCTGCCGGTCCTCCGAGCTCATCGCGCCCCCGTGGTCAATCGCTCTTTGCGGCGGCCAGGTCCTTCGCCTGCGCCACCCAGTCGTCACGGGTCACCCGGCCCTTGAAGCCTTCGAGGTTCTCGTCGACCCAGGCGATCTCGTCCTCGGACCATGCCGCGATCTGGTAGAAATGGTAAAAGCCGAGGCCGTTCAGCAGCGTCTCGAGCTTCGGGCCGACGCCCTTGATCTTCTTCAGATCGTCCGCCTGGCCGCCACGGGGGGCCGACAGTGTCGCCGGCTTCGTCCCGCCCCCGGCCCCGGCGGCCTCCTTCGCCGCGGCAGCGCCGGTCTTGCCGGCGCTATCTTCCGGACCGGCCGATTTCGGCGCGGCGGTGCTGGCGGCGGCCTTCGCGGCGGGCGGCGTTGCGGAGGCCGGGGCGGACGACGCCGGCGGCACGTGGCGCGGCGCCGGCGCTTCGGTCTCGGCCATGTCCAGCGCCTCCAGCTTTTCCCGGCGAAGCGGCTCCATCCCGGTCAGCTCGCCAAGCGTGGTGTCCTCCAGCGGATTGCCGAGTATGCCGCAGACCTTGCGTTGAAGCACGACGCCCATGCCGGCCCCGAACGCGCCGCCCAGAACGAGCGCGACCAGGAACCACATCCTGTCGTTCAGCGCCACCACCATGCCAAGCCCGGCCACGGCGGCGAGGCCCCAGCAGAACTTGAGGCAGGTATCGTCCTTGCTGCTGGTCGTCATTCCCATTCCCCCTCAGATGTCGGTTTGCAAGGCACCGTCAATAGACATCACCCTTACTAACACGCTCCGAGAAATCCGTCTCTCCCCCTTCGGAAAGAACCCGTGCCTGCTCCACCCAGTTGTCGCGCGTGACGCGGCCCTTGAAGCCCTCGAGGTTCTGGTCGACCCAGGCGATCTCCTTTGCCGTCCAGCCAGCGATCTGGTCGAAATGGTAAAAGCCCAGACCGTGGAGAAGCTTTTCCAGCTTCTTGCCGATCCCCTTGATCTTCTTCAGGTCGTCCGGCCCGCCTTCGCGCGGGGCCTCCAGGCCCTCGGGTCGCGTGCCCAGATCGGCGGCATCGGGTTCGGGCCGCGGCGCGTCGGGGTCGAGCCTGGCCTCGGGGGCCGGCGCGCCGCTCTCGGGCTTGCCCCGGCCCTTCACCGGGGCCTCGCGCCGGTCGATCCCGGTGTCGTCGGCGGGCAGTTCCTCGGCGAGGACCGGCGAGTGCGGGTCGGGCTCGGGCGCGGTGTCGTTGCCGGACCGGTCGCGCCACGGGGTCACGAGAGGCACCTCGCTGCCGTCGATCCGCTTCACGGTGTCGCCCAGCTCCTCGGCGAGCGCGACGGAGGCGTTGCGCGGCAGGCGGTCCTCGCCATGGGCGTGCAGGCTCGTCAGCCCGCCCGCGGGTTCGGACGCGTAGCGCCCCCGCTGCGGCCCCGGCAAGGGCACCTCGCCCGCCGCCAGCGCATCGAGGATCTCGCCCAGCCGCCCGGCGGTCAGGTCCTCGTAATAATCCTTGCCGATCTGCGCCATCGGGGCGTTCGAACACGCGCCGAGGCACTCGACCTCCTCCCACGAGAACTTGCCGTCAGGGCTCAGCTCGTGCGGTTCCCGGGCGATCTTCTCGCGGCAGACGCCGATCAGGTCCTCGGCGCCGCAGATCATGCAGGAGGTCGTGCCACAGACCTGCACATGCGCGACCGAGCCCACCGGCGCGAGCTGGAACATGAAGTAGAAGGTCGCGACCTCGAGGGCGCGGATATGCGCCAGGCCCAGCAGGTCGGCGACGTATTCGATGGCCGGCCGCGACAGCCAGCCCTCCTGCTCCTGCGCGCGCCACAGAAGCGGGATGATGGCGCTGGCCTGCCGGCCCTCGGGATATTTCGTCATTTGCGCCCGCGCCCATTCCAGATTGGCGGGGGTGAAGGCGAAACTCTCCGGTTGTTCGTGGTGAAGACGGCGAAGCATGGACGCTCCCTCGGTTGATCGCTCAGGCGGCGGGGGCGCAGGGCCCGGAGACGAGCCGCACGCCGCCCTCGGACGTGCGCACCGCCTGGTCGCTGGCAAGGCGGTATTGCGAGATGTCGAGAACCTGCTGGCGGGTGAGGCCGGCCTGAAGCTCGACCGGCGCGTAATCGGATTCGTAACGCAGCTCACAGCCGATGCTGGCCACGGCGAGATCGTAATCCGCAAGCTGCGCGTCGCTCACGTTCTCCGGCGGCATCGCGCAACCCGCGAGCGCAGCGGCCGCGGCGACCGCGAGCACGGCGGCGCGGGGCAGGCCCAATTCTGTCGTCGTCGTCATTCTTCCCCGTCCCCTTCTTTGCTCCGAGGTCGCCCCCGGGCGCCGTCTTAGCGGTCGATCTCTCCGAACACCACATCGAGCGTGCCGATGATCGCCGCCACATCGGCCAGCTGATGGCCGCGCGAGATGTGATCCATCGCCTGCAGGTGCAGGAAGCCCGGCGCGCGCAGCTTCGCGCGGTAGGGCCGGTTGGTCCCGTCAGCCACCAGGTAGACCCCGAATTCGCCCTTGGGCGCCTCGACCGCGGCGTAGACCTCGCCCTCGGGGACGTGGAATCCCTCGGTGTAGAGCTTGAAGTGATGGATCAGCGCCTCCATCGAGGTCTTCATGTCGCCGCGCGAGGGCGGCGCGATCTTGCCGCGCGCGATCACCTCGCCCGGTTCCGCGCGCAGCTTCACGATCGCCTGTCGGATGATCTTCACGCTCTCGCGCATCTCGGCCATCCGCACGAGGTAGCGGTCGTAGCAGTCCCCGTTCTTGCCCACGGGCACCTGGAAGTCGAACTCGTCGTAACACTCGTAGGGCTGCGCGCGGCGCAGGTCCCAGGCAAGGCCGGAGCCGCGCACCATCGGCCCCGAGAAGCCCCAGTCGAGGATCTCCTGCTCGCTGACCACGCCGATATCGACATTGCGCTGCTTGAAGATCCGGTTCTCCGTCAGAAGCCCGTCGATGTCGTCGAGCACGGCCGGAAAGGTCTCGGACCATGCCTCGATGTCGTCGAGGAGCGCGGGCGGCAGATCCTGGTGCACGCCGCCCGGGCGGAAATAGGCGGCGTGAAGCCGCGCGCCGCAGGCGCGCTCGTAGAAGACCATCAGCTTCTCGCGCTCCTCGAACCCCCAGAGCGGCGGGGTGAGCGCGCCCACGTCCATCGCCTGCGTCGTCACGTTCAGCAGGTGGTTCAGCACCCGTCCGATCTCGGAGTAGAGCACCCGGATCAGGCTCGCCCGGCGCGGCACCTCCACGCCGGTGAGCTTCTCGATGGCGAGGCACCAGGCATGTTCCTGGTTCATCGGCGAGACATAGTCGAGCCGGTCGAAATAGGGCAGGTTCTGCAGATAGGTCCGGCTTTCCATCAGCTTTTCGGTGCCGCGGTGCAGCAGCCCGATATGCGGATCGCACCGCTCCACGATCTCGCCGTCGAGCTCCAGCACGAGACGCAGCACGCCATGCGCCGCCGGGTGCTGGGGCCCGAAATTGATGTTGAAGTTGCGGATCCGTTGCTCGCCGGTGAGCACGTCGTCGAACTGGCCGTCCATTCTATGACCTCTCGAGATTGGCTTCCCAACTGGCGGGAAGGCGGCCCATGCGGGCCGCAACGGTATCGTATTGCGGGGCGAGGCGCGCGAGCGCGCGGGCGCGCAGGTCGGGGTCGAGCGTCGCGGGCACGCCCTCGTGCACGGGGGTCGCGGCCGCGGGGCGCGGGGTCAGGCCGAGGAAACGGCACAGCGCGTCGGGCACGGGCGCGGTGACGACCTCCTCGAAGAAGCCGAGAAAGAGCCGCGCGGGTTCCAGCGCGGCATCGAGGCGCGACAGGACGCCGGCATAGTCGCCCCGCGCCGCCACGTCGCGATGCCCGCCGTCGAGCCACTCCGCCATGAGCCGGTTGGCGCGCGGGGCGAGCGCCGCGCCCTCGGCATCGCGCCGAGCGACCATGCGCAGGTTGGACCAGAGCCGCGCCAGCGGGTCGCGCATCAGGTAGACGAAGCGCGTGCCCGGGCTGAGCGCCTGCATGCGCCGAAGCCAGTCGGCGGGCAGCAACGCGTAGGCGGGCGTGATGTCGCCCACCAGCTTAGCCTCACCGCGCCCGCGCATCAGGTAATCGAGATAGGCGGCGTCGGTCGCGGCATGGGTCACCTCGGCCAGCTCCTGCAGGTCGCTCACGCGGCGGAGCGCGCGGGTCTGCCCGCCATCCGCCCGCCGCGCCTCGGCCGAGATCGCCGCGTCGAGCTTGCGCAGCCGGCGCGGCCGCCGGCCCGCCTGCAGCGTGTCGAAGAAGTGAAGTTCCTTCACGCTTTTCATCCTGCACTCCGGGTGCCCCCGCAGGTAGCGGTAAAGCCAGCCGCTGCCAGCCTTCGTGGCGCCGAGGCCGAACAGAAGCAGGGGCTGGGCCATGCGGCGCGCCTTACCCGCGCCTGGCGGACACGTCGTCCCTGAAGGCCATGACCCACAGCAGCACCACCGCCCCGAGCGGCACGAGCGCCGCCAGCGCAAGCCAGCCGGGCATCCCGAACCGCGGCAGCAGCTTCCAGAAGGGTACGACGACGAGCACCGCGACCAAGAGCAGTCCGATCAGGCCGCCGCCGTTCATCGGCCCCATCATTTCGCGGCCTCCTCACCCTTCTCGTCGCCGGGCAGGATGTAATCCGCGCCTTCCCAGGGGCTCATGAAATCGAACTGCCGGTATTCCTGCACCAGCTTCACGGGCTCGTAGACCACGCGCTTCTGCACCTCGTCATAGCGCACCTCGGTATAGCCCGTGGTCGGGAAATCCTTGCGCAGCGGATGACCGCGGAAGCCGTAATCGGTGAGGATGCGGCGCAGGTCCGGATGGCCGGAGAAGAGGATGCCAAACATGTCGAACACCTCGCGCTCGAACCAGCCGGCCGAGGGGTGCACGTCGGTGATCGAGGGCACCATGTCGTCCTCGCTCACCGGGACCCGCAAGCGGATGCGGTGATTCTGGTACATCGACAGCAGGTGGTAGACGAGGTCGAAGCGCTTGGGCCGCTCCGGCCTATCGACCGCGGTGATGTCCACGAGGGTGGAAAAGCCGCAGGCCGCGTCGGATTTCAGGAACTCCACCAGCCCCGCGATGCGCGCCGGCGTGACCGACACGGTCAGCTCGCCGCGGGTCACTTGCCAGGACAGCACGCAGTCGGGTCGCTTCGCCTCGACATGGGCGCCGAGTTCTTTGAGAGCGTCGGTCATGCTTACCTTTCCGTTAGGGGCCGGCCGCGTCAGCGCGTGATGGTGCCGGTGCGGCGGATCTTCCGCTGAAGCTGGAGGATGCCGTAGAGCAGCGCCTCGGCCGTGGGCGGGCAGCCGGGCACGTAGATGTCCACCGGCACGATCCGGTCGCAGCCGCGCACCACCGAATAGCTGTAGTGGTAATACCCCCCGCCATTGGCGCAGGATCCCATCGAGACCACGTAGCGCGGCTCGGGCATCTGGTCGTAGACCTTCCTTAGCGCCGGCGCCATCTTGTTCGTGAGCGTGCCCGCGACGATCATCACGTCGGACTGGCGCGGGCTCGCGCGCGGCGCGACGCCGAACCGTTCGGCGTCGTAGCGCGGCATCGAGGTGTGCATCATCTCGACCGCGCAGCAGGCCAGCCCGAAGGTCATCCAGTGCAGCGAGCCGGTGCGCGCCCAGTTGATGAGGTCCTCCGACGTCGTGACGAGGAAGCCCTTGTCCTGCAATTCGCGGTTCAGAAGCTGCGTGCCGTGCTCGGGATCCGGGCCGGCCGTGTTCGCGCCCGTGGTCACTGCCATTCCATGGCCCCCTTCTTCCATTCATAGGCGAAGCCTGCGGTCAGCACCGCGAGGAACGCCATCATCGACCAGAACGCCGTCATCGAGATGTCCTGGAAGGCCACCGCCCACGGGAACAGGAAGGCGATCTCGAGGTCGAAGATGATGAACAGGATCGACACCAGGTAGAAGCGCACGTCGAATTTCATCCGCGCGTCGTCGAAGGCGTTGAAGCCGCATTCATAGGCCGACACCTTCTCGGGGTCGGGATTTCGCACCGCGATCACCGTGGCCGCGAGGATCAGCACCAGCCCGAGCCCGATCGCGATGGCCAGGAAAACGAGGATGGGGAGGTATTCCCTGAGCGTCTCTTCCACGGAGCTCTCCTTGTCATGCCCGCCCGCAGGCGGCGGCAGCGCGCCGCGCCCGTCAGGCAACGATCTACTCTCCACCCCCGGGGCGGTCAACCGACGCCGATGCCGCGGCACCCGATCCGGCCGCGGCGACACATGCTGCATACCGCCGCATGCGGCCGGTGCAAAGCCTGGCGGCTACCCCTCTGCCCAGCCGGGCGCGCGCCGCTCGAAGAAGGCGGCGATGCCCTCGGCCGCCTCGGCGCTTTCCCAGCGATCGGCGAGTGCTGCGACGGTTTGCGCGATATCCGCCTCCTCCATCGGGCGCGAGAGCGCGCGCAAGAGCGCCTTGGCCTCCGCCACCGCCCCCGGCGCGCAGGCGAGATAGGGCGCGACCTCGGCCTCGACGGCGGCATCGAGGTCGTCGACCGGCACGGCGCGGGCCAGAAGACCGAGCGCCACGGCCTCTTCCGCGCCGAACCGCCGCGCCGACATGAAGACGCGCCGCGCCCGCGCCGCGCCCATGCGCGCCACGACGTAGGGCCCGATGGTGGCCGGGATGAGCCCCAGCCGGGTCTCGGTGAACCCCATGCGGATCCCTTCCGCGCCCACCGCGACGTCGCAGACCGAGGCGAGGCCCACGCCACCGCCGAAGGCGTTGCCGTGGATGCGCCCGACGAGCGGCCTGGGCAGCCGGTCGAGCGCCATCAGCATCCGCGCGAGCGCGCCCGCCTCCGCCATCCGCGTCTCGCGGCCGGCCTCCATCTGTGCGCGCATCCAGCCGAGATCACCGCCGGCGCAGAAGCTCTCGCCCTCGGCGGCGAGGACCACCACGCGGACCTCCTCGTCGGCGCCCAGCCGCCCCGCGGCCGCGGAGAGCTCGGCGATCATCTGCGCCGACATGGCGTTGTGCTTCTGCGCCCGCGCGAGCGTCAGCGTCGCCACGCCGCGCCCGTCGCGGCCGATCCGGATCGTCTCGAAGTCCTGCATGTCATCCGCTCCCGACTGCCTCCGCCTCACCGGGGCAAGGCTTTTCGAAAAGCCTTGCCAGCACCTGCCGCGGGATGTCCCGGCACGACATGGCCCCCGGGCCGCGTGCCGGACGGCCGCGCTTTCGAGCCCGGCCGCGCAGCGGGTCGCGCAAGGCTTTTCGAAAAGCCTTGCCTCACGCCCCGCGCATCGCGCGCGCCATCGCCGCGGCCTCGCCCAGCACGTCCATGTCGAGCCCGGTCGCGTAACCTAGCTCGGCAAGCCGCGCGGCCACCCGCTCGGTCGCCACGTTGCCCGCCGCGCCCGGCGCATAGGGGCAGCCGCCGAGACCGCCGACCGCCGCGTCGAAAACCCGCAACCCCATGTCGAGCGCCACCTCGATGTTTCGAAGCGCGCGGCCAGCCGTGTCGTGGAAATGCCCGGCCAGCCGCGCGGCCGGAACGGCCGCCACCACCGCCTCGAACATTGCGCCGACGCGCTCCGGCGTGCCCTGCCCCACCGTGTCGCCGAGGCTGATCTCGTAGCAGCCCATCGCGTCGAGCGCGCCCGCGACCTCCGCCACCTTCGCCGGCGGGACCGGCCCGTCATAGGGGCAGTCCGTCACGCAGGAGACGTATCCCCGCACCGGCAGGCCCGCGGCCCGCGCGGCCTCGACCACGGGCCGGAACCGCTCTAGACTCCCAGCGACCGACGCGTTGATGTTGGCCTTCGAGAAGCCTTCCGAGGCCGCCCCGAACACCGCGATCTCGTCGGCCTGGGCCGCGATGGCCCGTTCGAGCCCGCGCATGTTGGGGGTGAGCGCGGCATAGGAGACGCCGGGCGCGCGGCGGATGCCCGCGAGCACCTCCGCCGCATCCGCCATTTGCGGCACCCATTTCGGCGAGACGAAGCTCGCCACCTCGATGCGCCGGAACCCCGCGCGGCTCAGCAGATCGACGAGCGCGATCTTGTCGGCCGTCGGGATCGGCGCCGTCTCGTTCTGAAGCCCGTCGCGCGGGCCCACCTCGAAGATCTCCACCCGTTCCGCCATGGCCTGCGCTCCTCAGCCTTCCTCCGCCTCGAGCCGCACCAGCGCCGCGCCCGCCTCGACCTGGGCGCCCTCGGCCGCCAGCACCTCGGCCACCACCCCGTCGCGCGGCGCGGCGAGGGCGTGTTCCATCTTCATCGCCTCGAGCACGGCCAGCCGCTCGCCCGCACGCACCGTCTGGCCGGGCGTGGCGATCATCGCGCGCAAGAGGCCCGGCATCGGCGCCTCGATTACGTCCGCCCCGTGTCCGGCCGCCCAGGCCTGCGCCAGCGGATCGACGATCTCGAACTCCGCCCCGGAGGCCCCGAAAACCGTGACCGTGCCGGCGGCGACATGGGTTCCGGCCGCCGGCCGGCCGCCGATCCGCCAGGCGCCGTCGCGGCGCTCGCAGGACAGTTCCGTCCCGGCGATCTCCACGACGCGCCGATCGGGGCCAAGGCACGTTATCCCGGCCTCGATATCCGTCTCGCCAAGGCGGAGCGCGACGCGCCACCGCAGCGGCGCCCACAGCGCGAAGCCCGTCGCGGGGCCCGCCGGCGCGAGAAGCCCGGCCGCGGCGAGCGCCGCCTCGGCCCGGGTTTCGGGCGACGGCGCGGGCGCCGTGGCGAGCGCGTCGAGATCGCGCGCGATCAGCCCCGTGTCCACGTCGCCCTTGCCGAACCCGTCATGGCGTGCGAGCGCGCGCAGGAAGGCGAGGTTCGTCACCGTGCCCGCCACCTCCGTCTCATCGAGCGCGCGCCGGAGCTTCGAGAGCGCGATGTCCCGCGTGGGTCCGTGGACCACGAGCTTCGCGATCATTGGGTCGTAATGCGGGGTGATCTCGTCGCCCGCGCGCACCCCGGTGTCCGCGCGCACGGCCGCGGGAAAACCCAGATGCGACAGCCGGCCCGTCGCGGGCAGGAACCCCTTCGGCACATCCTCGGCATAGAGCCGCGCCTCGAAGGCGTGGCCCGAAAGCGCGAACTCCTCCTGGCGCGCGGGCAGAGGCTCGCCCGCCGCCACGCGGAACTGCCACTCCACCAGATCGACGCCCGTGACCGCCTCGGTGACGGGGTGCTCCACCTGCAGCCGCGTGTTCATCTCCATGAACCAGAACCCGTCGGGCCGGAGTCCCTCGGAGGCGTCCACGATGAACTCCACCGTGCCCGCGCCGCGATAGCCGATGGCTTCCGCCGCGCGCACGGCCGCGCGCCCCATCGCCGCCCGCATCTCGGCGGTCATTCCGGGCGCGGGGGCCTCCTCGATCACCTTCTGGTGACGGCGCTGGAGCGAACAGTCCCGTTCGAAGAGATGCACCGCCCGCGCCCCGTCCCCGAAGACCTGGACCTCGATATGGCGCGGCTTGGCGACGAATTTCTCCACCAGAACGGCCGGGTTGCCGAAGGCGCCTCGGGCCTCCGCCCGCGCCGAGGCGAGCGCCGCCGGGAAGTCCTCCGCCCGCTCGACGAGGCGCATGCCCTTGCCGCCGCCGCCCGCCACCGCCTTGATGAGCACCGGGTAGCCGATCGCGTCCGCGGCCCCCGAGAGATGCTCGTCGTCCTGGTTCTCGCCGTGATAGCCCGGAACCACCGGCACTCCGGCGCGCTCCATCACCGCCTTGGCCGCGTCCTTGAGGCCCATGGCCCGGATCGCCTCGGCCGAGGGGCCGACGAAGACGAGCCCCGCCGCCTCCACCGCGGCCACGAAGTCGGGGTTCTCCGACAGGAACCCGTAGCCCGGATGGATGGCCTGCACGCCCGTGGCGCGCGCGGCCTCGATGATCGCGTCGCCCCGGAGATAGCTCTCGCCCGGCGCCGGCGGCCCGATCCGCACCGCTTCATCGGCCATCTCGACGTGACGCGCGCCCGCGTCGGCATCGGAGTAGATCGCCACGCTGCGCAGCCCCATCGCCTGCGCCGTCTCGATGACGCGGCAGGCGATCTCCCCGCGGTTGGCGATCAGAACGCTGTCGAACATGTCCGCTTCCTCAGTCGCACCAGCTCGCGCGCCGGCCCCCATCGTACCACCGCGCGAGCCCCGCCTCGACCATGCGGCGCGCCACGCCTTCGCCATCGACCAGCAGCAGCGTGAGGGCGCGGCCGTATCGGTCTGTGCCCTCCGTCCGCGCCTCGATGTGCCCTCCCGTCCAGAGAATCCAGCGCAGGTAGTATGTCGCGGCCACCGCCAAGCCGGTTTCGCGCGCGCACCTCCCCTGGGTTTCCGGTGTATCGTATGCGAGGATGCGGCCCGTTCGCCATCCGCTGCGGGGACAGATCATCTTCACGGTATCGCCGTCCATCACGGTGACGATCCGGCACCCCACGTGCGGGGTCACGAACCCGTTGACCGCATCGCCCAATGGCGCGAACAGGAACAGTGCGGCAACGAGGCCGACGGCCCAGCCGAAGGCGCGTCCGCCGCGCCTTGGCCGGGGCCGTCGCGGCGGACGGCCCGTGTTCCGCCCGTGTCGCGCCCGATCGCCCCGACCGACAGGCGCCGAGTTGTAGCGCCGCCGCGCCATGCCGCCTCACATCCGGAACACGCCGAAGCGTGTCTCCTCGATCGGCGCGTTGAGCGTGGCCCGCAGCGACAGCGCCAGCACGGCGCGGCTCTTGCGCGGGTCCACCACGCCGTCGTCCCAGAGCCGCGCGGCGGCATAAAGCGGGTGGCTCTGCCGCGCGAACATCTCGATCGTGGGCCGCTTGAAGGCCTCCTCCTCCTCGGCGGGCCAGTCCTCCCCCGTGCGCTCCATGGCGTCGCGCTTGACGGTGGCGAGGACGCCCGCCGCCTGCTCGCCGCCCATCACGCTGATGCGCGAATTGGGCCAGGTCCAGAGGAAGCGGGGGGAGTAGGCGCGCCCCGCCATGCCGTAATTCCCCGCCCCGAAGGAACCGCCCACCAGCAACGTGATCTTGGGCACCGCGGTGGTGGCGACGGCGGTGACCATCTTCGCGCCGTGGCGCGCGATGCCCTCGTTCTCGTAGCGCCGGCCCACCATGAAACCGGTGATGTTCTGCAGGAAGACCAGCGGGATCTTCCGCTGCGAGCAGAGCTCTACGAAATGCGCGCCCTTCTGCGCCGCCTCGGAGAAGAGCACGCCGTTGTTGGCGACGATGCCCACCGGGCAGCCCTCGACATGGGCGAAGCCCGTCACCAGCGTCTCGCCGAAGCGCGCCTTGAACTCGTCGAAGCGCGAGCCGTCCACGATCCGGGCGATCACCTCGCGGATGTCGTAGGGCGTGCGCAGATCGGCCGGCACCGCGCCCAGGATCTCGTCGGGGTCGTAGGCGGGCGGCTCGGGGGCCTGCCAGCCCACCGTCGCGTCCCGGGCGGGGCCCAGATTCGCCACCGCGCGCCGCGCAAGCGCCAGCGCATGTGCGTCATCCTCCGCAAGGTAGTCCGCGACGCCCGAGAGGCGCGTGTGCACGTCGCCGCCACCCAGCTCCTCCGCGGTCACGACCTCGCCGGTGGCGGCCTTCACCAGCGGCGGCCCGGCGAGGAAAATCGTTCCCTGCTCGCGCACGATGATGGCGACATCCGACATGGCGGGCACGTAGGCGCCGCCGGCGGTGCAGGACCCCATGACCACCGCGATCTGCGCGATCCCCTTGGCGCTCATCTGCGCCTGATTGTAGAAGATGCGGCCGAAATGGTCCCGGTCGGGGAAGACCTCGTCCTGGTTGGGCAGGTTGGCGCCGCCCGAATCCACCAGGTAGACGCAGGGCAACCGGTTCTGCTCCGCGATCTCCTGGGCGCGCAGATGCTTCTTCACCGTCATCGGGTAGTAGGTGCCGCCCTTCACCGTGGCGTCGTTGCAGACCACCATGCAGTCGCGCCCGGCCACGCGGCCCACCCCCGCGATGACGCCGGCCGCGGGCGCGGCGCCGTCATACATGCCGTGCGCGGCGGTCGCGCCCACCTCTAGGAAAGGACTTCCGGGGTCGAGAAGCGCCGCCACCCGGTCCCGCGGCAGCATCTTGCCCCGCTCTTCGTGGCGGGCGCGGGCGCGCGCGCCGCCGCCCGCGGCGGCCTCGGCCGCGGCGGCCTCGACCTCGGCCAGCATTTCCAGATGCGCGGCACGATTGGCGCGGAACTCGTCCGAGCCGGTCAGGATCTTCGAGCCGATTTTCATGCCGCACCCTCCGCCTCTGCATCGAGGCGCGCGCGCAGCTCCCGCCTCAGCACTTTGCCCGTCACCGTCATCGGCAGGCTCTCCACGAAACGAAACTCCCTCGGATAGGCATGGGCAGCGGCACGCTCGCGCACCCAGCCCCGAAGCTCCTCGGCCAGCGCGTCGCCGGGCGCCGCGCCCTCGCGCAGGACGACGAAGGCCACCACGATCTCGGTGCGGAACGCATCGGGCCTGCCCACGACGCCCGCCGAGGCGACCTTCGGGTGCGTGAGCAGGCAATCCTCGATCTCGGAGGGGCCGATGCGGTAGCCTGCCGAGGTGATGACGTCGTCGTCGCGGCCGAGGAAGCGCAGATGGTCGCCCTCTCGCAGGCCGCGGTCGCCCGTCAGCATCCAGTCGCCGCGGAACTTCGCCGCGGTCTCCTCGGGACGGTTCCAGTAGCCGAGCATCATCGAGGCCGAGCCGCGCCGGACGGCGATCTCGCCCTCGCCGGCCACGGGCGCCCCGTCCTCGCCGATCACCTCGACCTCGTGGCCCGGCACCGGGCGGCCGATGCAGCCCGGCCGGGGCGGGAAGAGCGCGCCGCAGGAAGACGCCACCATGTTGCACTCGGTCTGGCCGTAGAACTCGTTGATGGCGAGGCCGAAGGCGCGCCGCCCCCACGCCAGCATCTCCGCGCCGAGCGGCTCTCCGCCCGAAGCGACGGAGCGCAGGCCGGGAATGGCCACATCCGCGGCCTTCAGCATGCGCAGCGCAGTCGGCGGGAAGAAGACGTTGCGCACCCCGCCCGCCCGCACGATCTCGCGCGCGTCGGCGGGGTCGAATTTCGGCCGCCGCGCGGCGACGACCGGCACGCCGAGGGCGAGCCCCGGCATGGCGACGTCGAAGAGCCCGCCGATCCAGGCCCAGTCGGCCGGCGTCCAGAGGCAGTCGCCCGGCTGGCCGAGGAAATCGTGGCTCATCTCGACCCCCGGCAGGTGGCCGGTGAGCACGCGATGGGCGTGAAGCGCCCCCTTGGGTGCGCCCGTGGTGCCGGAGGTGTAGATCAGCACCGCCGGATCTTCCGGCCCGGTCTCGCAGGTTTCCACCGGCGCGGTGAGGAGCCGCGTCTCCTCCGGCACGAGGACCGCCCCCTCCCATGCGGCAAGCCCGGCGGGCGGGTCGCGATCGGCGACGACGAGCGCCGCCCCGGCGTCGGAGAGCCGCGTGAGAAGCGCGTCGCGCCCGAAAAGCTTGAAGAGCGGGATGGAAATCGCGCCGAGCTTCCAGGCCGCGAGATGCGCGGCGAGCGTCCAGGCGCCCTGCGCGCGCAGGACGCCCACCCGGTCGCCCCGCCCGACGCCCCGCGCCGCGAAGGCGCCGGCCAGCCCATCGGCCATCTCGCGAAGGCGGTCGTAGCTCACCGCCTCCCGGCCCTCGGAAAGATCCAGCACGGCGAGGCGCTCGGGCTCGCGCTCGGCCCAGCCGTCGAGCGCCTGTCGCGCCATGTTTAGCGTCGCGGGCAGCTCCCAGCGGAAGCCCTGCAAGAGCGCCTCGTATGTTTCCGCCCGCGCCAGCATCAGGCCCTGTAATCCGGGTTCTCGTAGTCGAAGCGACAGCCCGCTTGCCACGCACGGCGGTCGTTGCCTTCGCTCGGGTAGCCGCCCGCGCCCTTCAGCATCCGCGCGAGATGCATGAGGTTCCACGTCATGATCGTGGTGTTGCGCTGGGTGAATTCGTTGTCGAAGCCCGCGGGCGCGCCCTCCACCTCGTCGCCGTAGGAGGGACCGGGCCCGGCCTCGCCGATCCAGCCGCAATCGGCCTGCGGCGGGATCGTGTAGCCGAGATGGGACAGCGCGTAGCACAGCGTCATGGCGGCGTGCTTGACCCCGTCCTCGTTGCCGGTGACCACGCAGCCCCCGGCCTTGCCGTAATAGATCGACTGGCCCCTGTCGTTGAGTTGGCCCGACATGCCGTAAAGCCGCTCGATCAGGACCCGGCAGACCGAGCTTTCCTCGCCGAGCCAGAGCGGCGTGCCGATCACGAGGATGTCGGCGGCCTTCACCTTCTCCCAGAGCGCGGGCCAGTCGTCCCGCGCCCAGCCATGCTCCGTCATGTCCGGGTAGACGCCCGGCGGCACCTGGTGATCCAGCATGTGCACATGCTCCACCGTGACGCCCTGCTTCTCCATGATGGCCTGCGAGGCGCCCATGAGAAGGCGCGTGTGGCTCTCGCCAGCCTCTTTCTTGAGCGAGGTGTTGACGTAAAGCGCCCTGAGATCGCTGAAATCGGTCATGTCCGCGGCTCCTTCGGCAATGCGGCCCGGTCCGCCGGGGTGTCCACGCGCCAGAGCTGACCCCAGGGCGCGACGTGGTAGGCCACCCGCGCCTCGGGCCGGCCGGGCGGGGCGCAGACCACCACCAGCCGTTCCAGCATGGCGCGGCCCGGCTCGGCGTGGCAATGCCCGCGCTCCGCCCCCGGCCCGCGCGCGGCGTAGAGCGCGGCGTAATGCTCGATGATCTGGGTCTCGCCCAATTCCGCCGTCCGCCATCCGAGCCCCGCGCCGAGCGCCCCGGCCCCGGCCAGAAGACCCGCGAAACCGAAGGCGACGGCGCGGGCGGGCGTCACCCCATCGCCCCCATCAGTTCGCGCCCGATCAGCATGCGCCGGATCTCGGAGGTGCCGGCGCCGATCTCCATCAGCTTGGCGTCGCGGAAGATGCGGCTTACCGGCGTGTCCGAGAGGAACCCCGCGCCGCCCATCGCCTGCACCGCCTGGTGCGCGACGACCATCGCCTCCTCGGAGGCGTAGAGCACGCAGGCCGCGGCGTCCTGGCGGGTCACCTCGCCCCGGTCGCAGGCCTTGGCCACCTCGTAGACGTAGGCACGGGCCGAGTTCATCTTGGTGTAGATGTCGGCGATCTTGCCCTGCATCAGCTGGAAATTGCCGACGGGCTGGCCGAACTGCCTGCGGTCGCGCAGGTAGGGCATGATCTCGTCGAGGCAGGCCGCCATGATGCCGGTGCCGATCCCCGAGAGCACCACACGCTCGTAATCGAGGCCGGACATCAGCACGCGCACGCCCTGCCCCTCGGCGCCCAGCACGTTCTCGAACGGCACTTCCACGTCCTCGAAGACGAGCTCGGCGGTGTTCGACCCGCGCATCCCGAGCTTGTCGAAATGGGGCGAGGTCGAGAAGCCCTTCATGTCCTTCTCGACCAGGAAGGCGGTGATCCCCTTCGATCCGGCCTCGGGGTCGGTCTTGGCGTAGACCACCAGCACGTCGGCGTCGGGCCCGTTGGTGATCCAGTATTTCGTGCCGTTGAGCACGTAGCGGTCGTTGCGCTTCTCGGCGGCGAGCTTCATGCCCACCACGTCCGAACCCGCGCCGGCCTCTGACATGGCGAGCGCGCCGACATGCTCGCCCGAGACGAGCTTGGGCAGGTAGGCGCGCCGCTGCGCCTCGGTTCCGTTCAGGCGGATCTGGTTCACGCAGAGGTTGGAATGCGCCCCGTAGGACAGCGAGACCGAGGCCGAGGCGCGGGCGATCTCCTCGATCGCCACGACATGGGCGAGATAGCCCATGTCGGCGCCGCCATACGCCTCCTCCACCGTGATGCCCAGGAGGCCAAGCTCGCCCATCTCGCGCCAGAGCCTGTGCGGAAACAGGTTCTCGCGGTCGATCTCGGCCGCCATCGGCTTCACCCGTTCCTGCGCCCAGCGGTGGACCGTCTCGCGCAGGGCGGCGACATCCTCGCCGAGATCGAACGTCATCGAAGCCGTGAACATCTCCCCTCCCCCCGAGGATAATTGAACATGCGTTCAAATCTTACGCCCGACAGCCGCGCCGGTCAATGGTCCGCGCCGGCCGGCGCCGCGCCGTGCTGGAACACCGCGCTCACCTCCGCGCGGATGATCCGCGCGATGCATGCGCAGTCTTCCCGGCTGAAGGTCAACGGCAACCGCATGTCCAGAAGCCCGGCGAGGATACGGTCGGTCGCGGGCATGGGTGCGGACGGCGCATAGCGCCAGCTGTCGTAGCGCGAGGTGTAGCCGCGCGGCTCGACCTCTCCGAACCATTTCAGCTCGACGCCGCGCGCGGCGCATCGCTGCACCACATCGCGCACCGCGGCCCCGGGCCAGCCCTCGAGCAGGATCTGGAAGGACGATCCGACGAAGCGCTCCTCCGGCGGACGTTCGACCAGCGTCAGTCCCGGCGTGTCGCGCAGGCCCGCCTCGACCACCCGGTAGCGATCGGTCCAGCGCGCGCAGCTTCGGGGAAGCGCGGCCAGCTGCGGGCGCAGGATCGCGGCGCGCAGATTGTCCATCCGGCCCGAAATGTTGGGCGTCTCCCACTTGACCTTTTCGAACATTTCCACAGGGGGAGACGCCGTGTGCCGGTCATAAAGCATGTAGGAACCCGACAAGACGATCATCCTCGCCGCAATCTCGGGATCGTCCGTGACGAGCAGCCCGCCCTCGCCGGAATTGATGTGCTTGTAGGTCTGCGTGGAGTAGCATCCGACCGCGCCGTGCCGGCCCGAGGGCACGCCACGCCACGCCGCGCCCATGGTGTGCGCGCAATCCTCCACCACGGTGATGCCCGCCGCGTCGCAGATCCGCATGAGCCGGTCCATGTCGCAGATATGCCCGCGCATGTGGCTGAGCAGCAGCACCCGCGCCGCGCCCGCCTTGGCCTCCAGATCGTCGAGGTCGATGGTCAGATCGCGCGTCGTCTCCACCAGGACGGGCCGCGCGCCGAGCGCGGCGATCGCGCCGGGCACCGGGGCCAGGGTGAACGCGTTGGACAGCACCGGATCGCCCGGCCCCACCCCGACCGCACGCAGCGCCGTGGCCATGGCATAGCCGCCCGAGGCCACGGCAAGGCAGTAGCGCGCCCCGGTGAAGGCCGCGAACTCCTCTTCGAGCAGGTTCACCTCCCCCGCCTCGCCAGGCACGAGATTGTAGCGATGAAGCCGTCCGCTGCGCATGATCTCGACCGCCGCGGAGATGCCGGCATCGGGAATCGGTTCCTGCTGCGTGAAACTGCCGGTGAATTTCTCGTCCATGTGGTATCAGTGACCATTGGCGCGGCAGCCGTCAACGGCCGCGGGACCCGATCGGCCACCGGGCGAAAGGGCGCGGAGATCCCGCGGGCGACCGTCTTTCGGCGGAAACCGGGGACCCACGCCCTGCGACCGCCTGAGGATCGGCCGGAAAGCCATTCTTTTAATTCAATGAATGAGAGTTCCAGCAAGAGACGCGCACCGGTATGGGCCGATGCGCGATGCAGCCCGGCGCAACGCCGATTGGGGCGACATCATTGCCGGCAGAAATCGGGCACCCCGCGCGAGATCATCCACAAGTCCTGCTGGGGATAACCTTGGAAAAAACGCCTTTTCAGCGCTTTGCGGCGCGCAACGTCACCCGATCAGGCGTTCCACCACGCCGGGCAGCTCGTCGAAATGCGCGATCACCGCCTCGGGCGACAGCGCCGGTACCGCCGCCGCCCCGGGGCCGAAGCCCACCAGAACCGAAGGCACGCCCGCGGCCCGGGCCGTCTCGCGGTCGGTCTCGGAATCGCCCACGAGCAGGCTGCGCGCCGGGTCCCCGCCCGCGCGCCGGGCCGCCTCGCGCAGCGGCTCGGGGTCGGGCTTGCGCACCGCAAGCGTGTCCGCGCCCACGAGCGAGGCGAAGGCGTCACGCACGCCCAGCCGGGTCATCAGCAGATGGGCGAGCGCCTCGGGCTTGTTGGTGCAGATGCCGACCCGGTATCCCGCCGACCCCAGCGCGGCCACGGCGGTCATCGCCCCTGGATAGAGCGTGGTGTGCACGTCGATCGCCCCGCCATAGGCTTCGAGCAGCAGGGGATAGTTCCGGTCGATCTCCGCCGCGTCCTCGGCCCGCCCCAACCGCTCGAGGCCGAGCCGGAGCATGGCCCGCCCCCCGCGCAGCGCCGTGCCCGCGTCGCGCGCGGGGTCGAGCACGTCGCCCGCCCCCATGGCGCGGAAGCAGGCGTTGGCCGCGGCGATGAGATCACCGCTCGTATCGGCCAGCGTGCCGTCGAGATCGAATATCACCGTGCGCATACCGCATCCCCGCAAGGCGCGCCGCCACTGTCATCTCCCGAAACGGATCTTGAACCCGACCGGGCTTGCGACGCCTTGCCAGACCGATAGAACGGGCGGTGGTGGATCACAACCGGGAACGGGGCGAGAGAACAGGCATGGGCACTGCATTGGTCATTCTGGCGGCCGGGCTCGGCACGCGCATGCGCTCCGATCTGCCCAAGGTGCTGCACGAGGTGGCCGGCACCTCCCTGCTCGCCCACGCGATCCGGGCGGGACGGGCCCTCGCGCCGGAGCGCGTGATCGTCGTCGCCGGGCACGGCGCCGAGGCGGTGGAGGCCGCGGCGCGCGAGGTCGAGCCCGAGGCGCAGGTGGTGCGTCAGCACGAACAGCTGGGCACCGCCCATGCCGTGGCGCAGGCCGCGCCCGCGCTCGAGGGCTTTGCCGGCGACGTGGTCGTACTTTACGGCGACACGCCCTTCATCCGCCCCGAGACGCTGTCGGCCATGGCCGCCGCGCGCGGAGGCGCCGACATCGTCGTGCTGGGCTTCGACGCCGCCGATCCCGGCCGCTACGGGCGGCTCGTGACCGAGGGCGACCGCCTGAAGCGCATCGTGGAATACAAGGACACGACCGAGGCGGAGCGCGCGATCACGCTGTGCAATTCGGGCGTGATGGCGGCCGAAGCCGCGGCTCTCATGGACCTCGTGGCCGCGGTCGGCAACGACAACGCCTCGGGCGAATACTACCTGACCGACGTGGTGGCCCTTGGCGCGGCGCGCGGGCTGACGGCGGGGGTGGTGGCCTGCGACGAGGCCGAGACGCTCGGCATCAACTCCCGCGCAGAGCTTGCCGCCGCCGAGGCCGCCTTCCAGGCCCGCGCGCGGGCCGAGGCGCTGGAGACGGGCGTCACCCTCGCCGCGCCTGAAACCGTGCATTTCGCCTTCGACACCGCGATCGGGCGGGACGCGGTGGTGGAGCCCTTCGTGGTCTTCGGCCCCGGCGTCACGGTGGAAACGGGCGCACGGATCCGCGCCTTTTCCCATCTCGAGGGCTGCCACGTCGCGCGCGGCGCGGAAGTGGGCCCCTACGCGCGGCTGCGCCCCGGCGCGGAACTCGAAGAGGACGCGCGCGTGGGCAATTTCGTCGAGGTTAAGAACGCGCGGCTCGGCGCCGGGGCCAAGGCCAACCACCTGGCCTATCTCGGCGACGCCGAGGTGGGCGCGGGCGCCAACATCGGCGCGGGCACGATCACCTGCAACTACGACGGCGTCTCCAAGCACCGCACCGAGATCGGGGCGGGCGCCTTCATCGGGTCGGACACCATGCTCGTAGCGCCCGTGCGCGTCGGCGCGGGCGCGCTCACGGCCTCGGGCTCGGTAATCACCGACGACGTGCCCGACG
This sequence comes from Rhodosalinus sp. 5P4, assembly GCF_041365695.1. Lineage (NCBI taxonomy): Bacteria > Pseudomonadati > Pseudomonadota > Alphaproteobacteria > Rhodobacterales > Paracoccaceae > Rhodosalinus > Rhodosalinus sp. 5P4. The sequence goes on along the minus strand of NZ_JBGFSJ010000001.1, from coordinate 109,534 downwards.
CGGCGCTCGCCATCGGGCGCGCCCGCCAGGAGACGAAGCCCGGACTCGCGCGGAAACTCATGGACCGGCTGCGCGCGCAGGCGTCGCGGCGCGGCAAGGAGGCAGGCTGATGTGCGGCATTATCGGGATACTGGGCAATCACGAGGTCGCCCCGGCGATCCTGGAGGGGCTGCGACGGCTGGAATATCGCGGCTACGACAGCGCCGGCATCGCCACGGTGAACGCGGGCCGGCTGGACCGGCGCCGCGCCGTGGGCAAGCTGGTCAATCTCTCGGACCTGCTGGTGCACGACCCGCTGCCCGGCAAGGCCGGGATCGGGCACACCCGCTGGGCCACCCACGGCGCGCCCTCAGAGGACAACGCCCATCCCCACCGCGCGGGGCCCGTCGCGGTGGTCCATAACGGCATCATCGAAAATTACCGCGCGCTGCGGCGTGAACTCGCCGAGGCGGGCTATGCCTGCGAGACCGACACCGACACCGAAACGGTGGCCCTTCTGGCACGGCGCGAGATGGAGGCGGGGCTTTCGCCCGTGCAGGCGGCCTTCGCGACGCTGGACCGGCTGGAGGGCGCCTTCGCGCTTGTCTTCCTGTTCGAGGGCGAGGGCGATCTTCTCGTCGCCGCGCGCAAGGGCAGCCCGCTTGCCATCGGCTGGGGCGAGGGCGAGATGTTCGTGGGCTCGGACGCCATCGCGCTCGCGCCTCTCACCGACCGCATGACCTATCTCGAAGAGGGCGATCGCGCCGTGATCGCCCGCGCGGGCGCCGAGATCTTCGATGCCGAGGGCCGTCCCGTGACCCGTGCGGTGCGAGAGATCCGCCTCGAGGCCGCACGCCTCGACAAGGGCGGGCACAAGCACTTCATGGCCAAGGAGATCGCCGAGCAGCCCTGGGCCGTGGGCGAGGCGGTGGCCGCCTATCTCTCGGCCGACGGGCAGGCGCTCCGCCTGCCGCAGACGGTCGACTTCGCCGGCGTGGAAAGGCTCACCATGGTGGCCTGCGGCACCGCCTACTACGCCTGCCTCACGGCGAAATACTGGTTCGAGCAGATCGCGGGGCTTCCCGTCGAGGTGGATGTCGCCTCGGAGTTCCGCTATCGCGAACCGCCGGTGAGCGCCCGAAGCTGGGCCGTCTTCGTCAGCCAGTCGGGCGAGACCGCCGATACGCTGGCCGCGCTGCGCTACTGCCAGGGCAAGAGCGCGCGCATCCTGTCGGTCACGAACGTCCCGGAAAGCTCCATCGCGCGCGAGGCCGATCTCGACCTGCAGATCCATGCCGGCGTGGAGATCGGGGTGGCCTCGACCAAGGCGTTCACCTGCCAGCTCGCCGTGCTTCTGCTGCTGGCGCTCAAGGCCGCGCATGACCGCGGGCGGCTCGACGACGAGGCGCTGGCGGATAGGCTCTCGGGCGTGCGCGGGCTGCACACCCTGCTGGGCCAGGCGCTCGAGACCCGCGGCGCCGCCGAGGAGATCGCGCGCAGCCTCGCCGAAGCGCGCGACATCCTGTTCCTCGGCCGCGGGCTCATGTATCCCCTCGCGCTCGAAGGCGCTCTGAAACTCAAGGAAATCAGCTACATCCATGCCGAAGGCTATGCGAGCGGGGAACTCAAGCACGGCCCCATCGCGCTGATCGATCAGAACGTGCCCGTGGTGGTCATGGCGCCGCGCGACGCGCTTTTCGACAAGACCGTCTCGAACATGCAGGAGGTGATGGCCCGTGGCGGCAAGGTGCTGCTGATCACCGATCCCGCCGGCGCGGCGGTCGCGGGTTCCGACGCCTGGCACAGCCTCGTGATGCCCGCCGCCGACCCGATCCTCACGCCGCTTCTCTACGCGATCCCCGCCCAGCTTCTGGCCTATTTCACGGCCGTGGCGAAAGGCACGGACGTGGACCAGCCGCGGAACCTCGCGAAATCCGTCACGGTGGAGTGACGCCGCGGCCGGGTGCGGCAGGCTCAGCCGCCGGGCAGCCGGAAGACCTCGATCTCGGGAAGGCCGGTCAGCGGCGCGCCGATAAGCCGCATGGCGGCAAGCGAGATCTGGCTGCCCGAGCCGGGCTCGGCGGCGAGCGGGCGAAGCTCCACCCGCGCGGACTGCCCGGTGCCGGTCGCGACCACGCGACCCGGCGCCGGCGCGTCGACCAGGGGCGTCTTGAGCCAGAACCCGGCCTCGGTCGGATCGCCCAGCGAGGCCACGGTCGTGCCAAGCCGCAGCGCGCCCTGCGGCGCCGGCGCGGCCGCCGCGGCGCGCTCCGCCGCGGTTGTCGTGTCGAAGGATTCGGCCGATTGCGGGGCATCGGCACGCGGCCGCGCCACGGGTCGCACCGCCGCAGCCTCTGAATCCACCCCGGCGGGGGCCTGCGCCGGCGTGGCCATCTGCTGGATCGCGCCACAGCCGGCAAGGAGAATCGGCACCGAGAGAAGGACGTGCAACGCTTTCATGCGTGCAGCCTAGCCCCGCCGGATCGTTTCATCAACGCCGCGCGCCCCCTTGCGGCGCCATGGCCCGCGGCCTAGGTTCCGCGCATGACAGCGCCCCTCATCGATCCCTTCGAGCGCGCGATCAAGTATCTGCGCATCTCGGTCACCGACCGCTGCGATTTCCGCTGCGTCTACTGCATGGCCGAGAACATGACCTTCCTGCCGAAGGCGGAGTTGCTTACGCTGGAGGAACTCGACCGGATGTGCACCGCCTTCATCCGGATGGGGGTGGAAAAACTGCGCATCACCGGCGGCGAACCGCTGGTGCGCAAGGGGATCATGACGTTCTTCGAAGCGATGGGACGCCACCTCGAGACCGGCGCCCTGAAGGAACTCACGCTCACGACAAACGGCTCGCAGCTCGCCCGCTTCGCCAGGCCGCTTTACGACGCCGGCGTGCGCCGCGTGAACGTGTCGCTCGACACGCTGGACGAGGAAAAATTCGCCCGCGTCACGCGCTGGGGCCGCCTGCCGCAGGTGCTCGACGGCATCCGCGCCGCGCAGGACGCGGGGCTTCGGGTCAAGATCAATGCCGTCGCGCTGCGAGATTTCAACGAGGACGAACTCTTCACGCTGACCGAGTGGTGCGCGCGCAACGACATCGACCTGACCTGGATCGAGGTCATGCCGATGGGCGATATCGGCAACGAGGACCGGGTGGGCCAATACTGGTCGCTGCGCGATCTCCGCGCGCGGCTGGAGAGCCGCTACACCGTCGTCGACACGCCCGAACGTACCGGCGGGCCCGCACGCTACGCCCGCCTGGAGGAAACCGGCCAGCGCATCGGGTTCATCACGCCGCTCAGCCACAATTTCTGCGAAAGTTGCAACCGCGTCCGCCTCACCTGCACGGGCCAGCTCTTCATGTGCCTCGGGCAGGAGGACATGGCCGACCTCCGCGCGCCGCTCAGAAACAACCCCGCCGACGATACCGCGCTGGAAACCGCGATCCGGGCCGCGATCGACCGCAAGCCCAAGGGTCACGATTTCGACTACTCCCGCCAGCGGCCCGACGGGCAGGTCTCCCGCCACATGAGCCACACCGGCGGTTGACGCCCCTCAACACCCGGGGCACTTGGCTTCGGCGTTGCAAGGGGGCTTCGCCCCCTCTTGGGCAAATGCCCAATTCACCCCCGAGTATTTGCGCCAAGAAGAAGATGCCCGCGTCGCGGTCTGTTCTTCTTGGACAAAATACTCCGGGGGAGCCGCCGACAGGCGGCGGGGGCGGAGCCCCCATCGCACGAAGTGCCAGAAGCCTTGCGCGCGTCAGCGCGCGCCGCCGGCTCAGGCCCAGCCGGCACCGAGGTCGGCGCGGGCGCGGTTGATCCAGTGCTCCTTCAACCACGCGCAGGGAAGCGATCGGCGTAGCAGCGAACCGCGATAGCCCTTGACGGCCTCGGGCATCTTGGGGCGGCCATGGAAGCAGACGACGCGCGCGTCTTCGGGCAGACGCGGCGGGCGAAGCCAGTTCGCGGGCGGCAGGCCCAGGCAGTCGTGCTTGAAGCTCACCACCCATTCAGGAGGGATATGGATAAAAGCGTGCCGCTCCATCGCCTTGTGAGAGGTGTAGCGCTGCTCGGACCCGCGGGCGCGCGCGACCTCCTCGTAGGGGTTCGCCGCCATGTCTTCGTAGAGGTAGCCGTGGCGATCCGGATCGAAGCGGAAGACGGAGCCGTGGCCGGTGGGCCGGCCCTTCCGCTTCTCCACCCAGTCGTGGCGCATGGCGACCTTCGCGGGGTCGAGCGCCCAGATCGGCTCCAGATCGCCGGTGATGACCACGTCGAGGTCGAAGCCGAGCACCGGCCCCGCGTGGTCGGGGATCGCGCCGGGGCGGAAAAGCGAGACCTTGCGCATCGCGCCCTGCCGGTTCGCCACGGCGAGGGCGCGGTCCATCTCGGGCTGGAAGGGCTCGGCGGGGAGCGGGAGGATCTCCACGTCGGGGTGGATGCCCTCCGGGTGCTCCGTCATGCAGAGGAACCGGACGGGCCGGGCGAAATTCCTTCGCACGCCCGAGTAGAGGCGGTTCACATAGTCGGGACCAAAGGCGGTGCCCCACTTGATGCAGACGACGGTGGCGCGATGCATGGGCTGTCCTCGCAGGCGGCGGCTGCCGCCCCCTAGCCCAGGCCTTGGGGAATGGCCAGAGGCGGGGCCTCAGGCGGCGGGCATGCGCCGCTCCACCAGTTCAGCCCACCAGGAGCAGCCCGCCGGGATCGCCTCGTCATTGAAGTCGTATTCGGGGTGGTGGACCATCGCCGTGTCGCCGTTGCCCACCAGGATATAGGCGCCCGGGCGCTCTTCCAGCATGAAGGCGAAATCCTCGCCTCCCATGACGAGCGGCGCCTCGCCACAATCCCCCGCGACCGCGCGGGCCACCTCGGCGGCGAAGGTGGTTTCGGCCTCGTGGTTCGCCATCACCGGGTAGCCGCGCTGGTAGTCCACCTCCGCGCGCCCGCCGAAGGTGGCCGCGACGCCCTCGCAGATCTCGCGCACCCGGCGTTCGGCCAGGTCACGCATCGCGGGGTTCAGCGTGCGCACGGTGCCCCGAAGATGCACCGATTGCGGGATCACGTTGAAGGCGGTGGACGAGGTCTGGAAGCTCGTCACGGAGACCACGATCTGCTCCACCGGGTCCGCGTTGCGGCTCGCGATGGTCTGGAGCGCGGTGACGGCGTGCGCGGCCATAACCGTGGTGTCCACCGTGTCGTGGGGTTTCGCGGCGTGCCCGCCCTTGCCCTCGAAGCGGATGTCGAGCTGGTCGGTGGCCGCGAAGAACGCCCCCGGACGGATGTGAAAGCTGCCTGCCGGCATGCCGGGCCAATTGTGCATGCCGTAGACCTCCTGAATGCCCCAGCGCGTCATCAGCCCGTCGTCACACATCTCCTTGCCGCCGCCGCCGCCCTCTTCGGCGGGCTGAAAGATCACGACGGCGGTCCCGTCGAAGTTGCGCGTCTCCGCGAGATAGCGCGCGGCGCCGAGCAGCATCGCGGTGTGCCCGTCATGGCCGCAGGCGTGCATCGCCCCGGGCGTCCTGGAGGCGTAGGGCTTGCCCGTCTTCTCCTCGATCGGCAGCGCGTCCATGTCAGCACGAAGGCCGATCACGCGGCCGGAGTTGTTGCTTCGACCCCGGATCACGCCGACGACGCCGGTGCGTCCGATGCCGTCGGTCACCTCGTCGCAGCCGAAGGCGCGGAGCTTCTCGGCCACCAGGCCCGCGGTTCGGTGCGTGTCGAACAGGATCTCGGGATTCTCGTGGAGGTCGCGGCGCCAGGCCGTGATTTCGTCGTGCATTTCAGCAAAGCGATTCTTGACGGGCATCGGGTCTCTCCCTTGGCAGCTTTCAAGATGTAGCACCGCCGATGGGGGGCGGACAGGGGGCGCTTTGGCCACGGGGATGCGAAAAAGGGACCCTATCCATCTCGCGGCGCGGGCGGCGGATCATCATGCCGCGCCCGATCACGAAGCCGGACACCCGTCCGACCCCCCGTCGCGCGCCGGGAAAATTTCCCATGCAAACCACCCATAAGCGGCTCGCTACACTCTTGCCACACCGTTTCTTCCGGATCATTTGGACGCGTATTCCGATCCACGGAGATGTCCCATGTACGAAACGCTCGGCATCCAGTCGCTCACCGCGCCGCAAGCGGCGGTGATCTTCGCGCTCACGCTCGGCCTCGCCTTCGGCGTGCTCGCCGAGCGTACGGGCTTCTGTTTCCGCCGCGCGCTGGTGGGGGAGGACCGCCGCGCGGCAATGGGCGTCTGGCTCGCGGCGCTCGCAGCGGCGCTTCTCGGCACGCAGGCGGCGGTGGCCGCGGGATGGATCGGCTTCTCCGATCACCGGTTCCACGCCGCGGACCTGCCCGTGATCGCCGTCATCGCCGGCGGCCTGCTGTTCGGGGCGGGCATGGTGCTGACCCGCGGCTGCCTTTCGAGGCTCGCCGTGCTTGCGGGCGGCGGCAACCTGCGTGCCGTCCTCGTGCTGCTGGTGGCGGGCATCTCGGCCCAGGCCGCAATGACCGGCGCGCTCGCGCCGCTCCGCGTCGCGCTGGGCACGGTGACGCTGCCGCTGGGCGAGGCGGCGAGCCTCGCGGCGCTTCCGGGCGGCGCGCCGGTCTGGGCGGGGCTTCTCGGCGCGGCTGCGCTGGCGGTGGCGCTGGGATCCGGTAACCGCGCCGGCACACTGGCGCTGGCCGTGGCGCTGGGTTTTCTGGTGCCGGCGGGGTGGGTCGGCACGGGGCTCGTGCTGCAGGACGATTTCGATCCGATCGCGCAGCAAAGCCTTTCGTTCACCGGGCCGATCGCCGAGAGCCTCTTCTGGACGGTCGCCGCGACCTCGATCCCCGCGGGGTTCGGCACGGGGCTCATCGCCGGGGTTCTCGGGGGCGGCCTCGCCGCCGCGCTTCTCTTCAAAAGCTTCCGCTGGCAGGGCTTCGAGGGACCGGCGCAGACGGGTCGCTACCTTGCCGGCGCGGCGCTGATGGGCGTGGGCGGCGTGCTTGCGGGCGGCTGCACGGTGGGGGCGGGACTGTCCGGCATCCCGACCCTGTCGGTGGCCGCGCTTCTCGCGCTTTGCGCCATCGCGGCGGGCGCGCGCCTCACCGAGGCCGCGCTGCGCCCGCTCAGCCGATCTTTCCGCGCATCCGGCGCACCGCGACGAACACCACGGCCACAACCGGCAGAGTGATCGCGGCGGTGACCGTGCCCTTGCTCACGCCAATGGCGTCGGCGAGCGGGTAGAGCAGATAACCGCCAAGCGAGACCGCGTAATAGCTGATGGCGACGACGGAAAACCCCTCCACCGTCTTCTGGAGGCGCAGCTGGAGGTCCGCGCGGCGGTCCATGCTTTCCAGAAGCGCCTGGTTCTGCGCGCTGCGCGCCACGTCCACCCGCGTCCGCAGCAGGTCGCCGGCGCGCATCGCGCGGTCCGCCATCGTCTGCAGCCGGCGCTCGGTGTGCTTCACGGTGCGGATCGCCGGATCGAAGCGGCGCATCATGAATTCCGCGAAGGTCTGGCGGCCGGCGAAACGTTCCTCTCGAAGGACCTCGATCCGCTGGGTCACGATCGCCTCATAGGCGGCCGTGGCGCCGAAGCGGAAGGCGCTTTGGGCCGACAGCGACTCGAGCTCCGCCGAGACTGTCAGCAAGGCCTTGAGCGTATCCTCGGCGCTTCCGCCTTCCTCGGTGAGCCCGGACATCAGGCGGCCGAGCTCCGTGTCGATCTCGTGCATGCGCGGCCCGAGCGACTGCACCCGCTGGAACCCCAGCATCGACATCGTCTTGTAGGTCTCTATCTCGAGAAGCCGCTGCACGATCCGCCCCACCCGCCGCCGGCCGGTGTCTTCGGACGGGAAGACGGCGAAGCGCAGATGCCCGGCCGGATCGATGCGGAAATCGCCGGCCACCACGGCCGCGTCATCGACCACATGGCTGATCGCGACGCTTTCGGAGACGAACCAGTCGGCGAGGCGCGCGGTGATCTCGGCCTCGGTCTCCGGGCGGTTCTCGACACGGACCATGACCGAGGTGATGCGCTGGCCGGGCGCGGCCTCCAGCCAGTCGCTCGGGAAGACCGCGAAATCATCGGGGTCGAACGGCCGCTCGCCCGGCCCGTCGAGGAAGGCCGTGTAGGTCACGAATTCCGTGTGGCTTTCCCATTTCATCCGGTGCTTGCCGATCTGGCCGAACCAGTGCGTCGCACCCGGCTTGGGGTGGTCCGCGCCGTGCCGGTCGAGCAGCGCGATCAGGTGGTCGAGATCGGCCTGCCGGTCCCGCGACGGGGCCTCGTCCGGCTGCTTGATGGCGATGAACACGGCCCGGCCGGTCGCCGGAAGCGTCGGGAACGGGCGCGCGTGAAGCTCGTTGGCAAGCTGGTAGCGCAGAGGGTGATCGGAAATCGGCGGCATCGCACTCTCCTGGTTGCGTCGAGCCTATGCTGCAGCGCGGAAATGTAAAGCGGGAAACCCGTTCGATATCATGGGCTTAGGGGTGCACTACGGTATGCCCGGACGCAATTTTCGCCCAAGGTCCTGATTCGAAAAGCGAAAGGGCGCCCGGATGGGCGCCCTTCCACGGATAGGCCGGGACCGGCGCCTAGTCGACGAGCGCCAGCAGCTTGTTCAGGCTCTCCTTGGCGTCGCCGTAGAACATCCGCGTGTTCTCCTTGAAGAAGAGCGGGTTCTCGATCCCGGAATAGCCCGTTCCCTGCCCGCGCTTCGAGACGAAGACGTTCTTGGCCTTCCAGACCTCGAGCACCGGCATCCCGGCGATGGGCGAGTTCGGGTCGTCCTGCGCCGCCGGGTTCACGATGTCGTTGGAGCCGATGACGATCACCACGTCGGTGTCGGGGAAATCGTCGTTGATCTCCTCCATCTCCAGCACGATGTCGTAGGGCACCTTGGCCTCGGCCAGCAGCACGTTCATGTGCCCCGGCAGCCGGCCCGCGACGGGGTGGATGGCGAAACGCACCTCCTTGCCCTTGCCCCGCAGCTTCTTCGTCAGCTCCGACACGGCGTTCTGCGCCTGCGCCACCGCCATGCCGTAGCCCGGCACGATGATGACGCTGTCCGCCTCGTCGAGCGCGCTGGCCACGCCCTCGGCATCGATGGCGACCTGCTCGCCCTCGATCGCCGCGGCCTCGCCGGTCGCACCGCCGAAGCCGCCGAGGATCACGCTGATGAAGGACCGGTTCATCGCCTTGCACATGATGTAGCTCAGGATGGCGCCCGAGGAGCCCACCAGCGCGCCCACCACGATCAGCAGGTCGTTGCCGAGCGAGAAGCCGATCGCCGCCGCCGCCCAGCCCGAATAGCTGTTCAGCATCGACACGACCACGGGCATGTCCGCGCCCCCGATCCCCATGATGAGGTGGTAGCCGATGAAGAAGGCGAGCAGCGCCAGGATCACGAGCGTCCAGCTGCCCGCGTCGCCGAGATAGAGCGCGGCGAAAAGCAGAGACGCCGCCGCGGCGCCGGCGTTCAGCATGTGACCGCCGGGCAGCTTCTTGGCGGACGTGTCCACGCGGCCGGCAAGCTTGCCATAGGCGATGACGGAGCCCGTGAAGGTCACCGCGCCGATCCAGATGCCGAGCATCAGCTCGATCTGGAGAATGGTGATCTCGACGGCGGTCTTCTTGGCCACGATCCCCGCGAAACCGCTGAAGCCGCTGGCGAAGGCCGCGCCCTCGGTCGTCACCTCGTCAGGCCGCGGGAAGGGCACGCCCGCCTCGGCGAAGGAGGCGGCGACGCGGCCGATCTCGATATCCGCGTTGAAGCCCACGACGACGGCGGCCAGGCCCACGAGGCTGTGCATGATCGCCACCAGCTCGGGCATCTGCGTCATCTGCACCCGCGTGGCGAGCTGGTGGCCCACGACGGCGCCGATCGCGATCAGCACCAGCGAGACGAGCCAGAGCCCCTGCCCCGGGCCGATCATGGTCGCGACGACCGCGATGGCCATGCCGGCGATACCGTACCAGACGGCGCGTTTCGCGCTTTCCTGCCCCGAAAGCCCGCCCAGCGACAGGATGAAGAGGACGGCGGCCACGGCATAGGCCGCAATGGTGAATCCGAATTCCATTGTCTCTACCCCTGCGCGCTCAGGATTTCTGGAACATGGCGAGCATGCGCCGTGTCACGAGGAAGCCGCCGAAGATGTTCACGGACGCCATGAGCACCCCCGCGGCGGCGAGGATCGTGATCAGCAGCGAGGAGGATCCGATCTGGATCAGCGCGCCCAGGATGATGATCGACGAGATCGCGTTCGTGACCGCCATGAGCGGCGTGTGCAGCGAATGCGCCACGTTCCAGATCACCTGGAAGCCGATGAACACCGACAGCACGAAGACGATGAAGTGCTGCATGAAACTGGCCGGCGCGACGAGGCCCACGGCGAGCACGGCCAGGGCGCCGATCGAGATCAGCGTGACTTGGTTGCGCGTCTGCGCCTTGAAGGCCGCGATCTCCTGCGCGCGCTTCTCCTCGGGGGTCAGCTCCTTCGGCTTTTCCTTGGGCTTTTGCGCCGCGATCGCCTGCACCTTCGGCGGCGGCGGCGGGAAGGTCACGTCGCCCTCATGGGCGATGGTCGCGCCGCGGATCACGTCGTCTTCCATGTCGTGATCGATGCGGCCGTCCTTCTCGGGCGTCAGATCGGTGATCAGGTGGCGGATGTTGGTCGAATAGAGCGTCGAGCTCTGCGTGGCCATCCGGCTGGGGAAGTCGGTGTAGCCGATGATCGTCACGCCGTTGTCGGTGACGATCTTGTCGTCCATCACGGTCAGCTTGCAGTTGCCGCCGCGTTCCGCGGCGAGGTCGACGATGACCGAGCCGGGCTTCATGGCCGCGACCATGTCCTCGGTCCAGAGTTCGGGCGCCTCGCGGTTGGGGATCAGCGCGGTGGTGATGACGATGTCCACCTCCGGCGCCAGTTCGCGGAACTTCGCCAGCTGCGCCTCGCGGAACTCGGGGCTTGAGGGCTTGGCATAGCCGCCGCTGGCCGAGCCGTCCTCCACGTCCTCCTCGAAGTCGAGATAGACGAACTCCGCCCCCATCGATTCGACCTGCTCGGCCACCTCGGGACGCACGTCGAAGGCGTAGGTGATCGCGCCGAGCGACGTCGAGGTGCCAATCGCGGCGAGGCCGGCGACGCCCGCGCCCACCACGAGCACCTTCGCCGGCGGCACCTTGCCCGCGGCCGTGACCTGGCCGGTGAAGAAGCGGCCGAAATTGTTGCCGGCCTCGATCACTGCGCGGTAGCCCGCGATATTGGCCATGGACGACAGCGCGTCCATCTTCTGCGCCCGGCTGATCCGCGGGATCATGTCCATGGCGATGACGGTGCTGCCCTTCTCGGCCAGCGCGGTCATGTGCGCCTCGTTCGAGGCGGGCCAGAAGAAGGAGACGAGCGTCTGGCCCTTGCGGAAACGCTTCACTTCCGCGTCGGTGGGCGGGCGCACCTTCGCGATCACGTCCGCCTCCGCCCAGAGCGCCTCGGCGCCGGGGACGACCTTCACGCCGGCCTCTTCGTAAAGCGCGTCCGAGAAGCCCGCGCGCTCGCCCGCGCCGGTCTCTATCAGGCACTCGTGGCCGAGTTTCTGCAGGTCGCGGGCGCTTTGCGGTGTCATCGCGACCCGCGCCTCGCCCTCCAGCACTTCCTTGGGTGTTCCGATCTTCACCTGTCACGTCCCCCCGTTGACGGGGCCCGGCGGCCCCGGGCTTTGCTTACCTCAGGCGATCCCTACCCGCTGAATCGCCACTCCACAAGCGACGAGGCGCGCCGCACGCCGCGTCCCACAGCTAGATCCATCGGCGCACCTTGTGCGCGTACCGGGCGAAGTCGGCCCGGAACACCCGGCGCATCCGCTTCTCCTCGGGCAGGACGAAGCGGCGCTCCAGCACCCACAGCAGCACGGGCAGCAGCACGAGCGACGGCACCGCGTCCCAGAAGAGGATGAACCCCGCCAGGATCAGCAGATCGGCGAGATAGATCGGATTGCGGCTTCGGCTATAGATGCCCGTGGTGACAAGCGTCTCGGGCGTCTCGTGCGGCAGGAGCGTGGTGTGCGCGCGGCGAAACTCGAACGCCGCCATCAGCACCAGGAGCACGCCCGCGCCGACCAGAAGCCCGCCGACAAGGTCGGGCACAGGCCCCGCGCCGAACCCGAGCCCCATGGGCAGCCACCGCGACTGCGCCCAGGCCAGCGCGAGCGCGGCGGCGAGCCAGACGGGCGGAATGTCGACCCATTTCAGCATCGCCACGTCATCCGTGCCCGCGAAGCCGCGAGGCGCCGGTTGTGCCCGCCCGAGGCGTTCATTCCCACTCCATCTCCTCGAAGACGCGGCCCGCGTTCTTCGTGGCGAGTTCCTCGAAGGTGTCGAGATGCGCCCAGCGCGACTGGTCGACGTAATAGGCGCTGGCAAGGTCGCCGCCCGCGTCGAGATGCGCGCCGATCTTCTCCCGGATGTCCTTGAGGTAGTCCGAGGTGTAGCGGGTGACCTGCGCCATGTTCGTGGGGTGGCCGTGTCCCGGGATCACGTAGGTCGCGCCGAGCTCGGTGAACGGGCCGTCGAAGGTCTCGATCCAGCACGACGTGCAGGTGTCGGCGAAGATGGGCGGCATGCGTTCGTGAAAGGCGATGTCGCCCGCGATGACGATGTCCCATTGCGGAATCCACACCTGCGTGTCGCCCGGCCCGTGGGCGGGGCCGAGATGCAGCACCTCCAGCGTCACGTCGCCCATCTCGACCACGCGCCTGTCCTCGAAGGAGAGGTTCGGCACCACCACCTCGGTGCCCTCGGCGCGGTCGCGGTTGTACCCCTTCATCCCCTCCAGGATGAAATGCCCGTTCTCCTCGATCTCGTGGATCGCGTCCACATGGGCGAGAATGTCCACGCCCAGCGCCGCCCAGTAGGAGTTGCCGAGCATGGCGTGGCCCTGCCCGTTCTCGTTGATCACGAGCTTCACCGGCTGGTCGGTGACCGCCTTGATCTCCTCGTGCAGCGCCTCGGCGAGTTTCGCGGACGCGCCGCCGTTGATCACCACGACCCCGTCGCCCGTGACGACGAAGGACAGGTTGTTGTTGTGGCCCGCGTTCTCGTAGGTGGGCGGCGCCGTGGCGCCGATCGCCGACCAGACATGCGGGATCACCTCGACGGGCTTCTCGTAGAGTTCCGACTGCGGATACTGGTCGGGAATGTCCTCGCTGGCATGGACCGCCCCTGCCGCCAGAATGGCCGCCAAGATCGTGCGTTTCATCCGTTCCTCCCTCGATGCTCTGCCGTCAAATTCACGCAGGCGAATACGAATGTAAAGCGTCACGGTCGCGCGCGGACTGGACAGGACCGCCCCCCGGCTTTAGGCACGAAGCGCCCCACGCATCGACCACCTGCCGGAAAGGGCGCGCATGACCGATTTCGCCGCCACGAAGCGCCTGTTTCACCTGCCCGAGGGGATCGTCTACCTCGACGGGAATTCGCTCGGGCCACTGCCGCGGGCGGCCCCGGCGCGCCTCGAGGGCACCCTACGCGACGAGTGGGGCGAGATGCTGATCACCGGCTGGAACCGCGCGGGCTGGATGGACCAGCCGCGCCGGACCGGCGACCGGGTGGGACGGCTCATCGGCGCCGAAGCCGGCCACGTGGTGATGGGCGACACGCTTTCGATCAAGGTCTGGCAGGCGCTCGCCGCCGCGCTGGAGCTGCGCCCCGACCGCCGCGTGATCCTGTCCGACAGCGGCAACTTCCCGTCCGACCTCTACATGGCCGAAGGGCTCGCGGGACTTCTCGACAAGGGCCACGAACTGCGCGTGGTGGAGCCCGAGGCGCTGGCCGAACACATCACCGATGAGGTGGCGGTCGCGCTGATCACCGAAGTCGACTACCGCACGGGTCGGCTGCACGACATGAGGGCGCTGACCGCGAAGGCGCATGCGGCGGGCGCGCTGACCGTGTGGGACCTCGCCCACAGCGCCGGCGCGCTGCCGGTGGACCTGTCCGGCGCGGGGGCCGATTTCGCGGTGGGATGCACCTACAAGTACCTCAACGGCGGCCCCGGCGCGCCCGCCTTCATCTATGTGGCCCCCCGCCACGCCGACCACGCGCGCCCCGCCCTCTCGGGCTGGCTCGGCCACGCCGCGCCCTTCGCCTTCGAGCCGCGCTATCGCGCCGGCGACGGGATCGAACGGATGCGCGTGGGCACGCCGCCGGTGCTGGCGCTGGCCGCGCTCGACGCGGCGCTCGACGTCTGGGACGGCGTGGACATGGCCGCGCTGCGCGCCCGCTCGCTGGAGCTCACGGCGCTCTTCATCGAGGAGGTGGAGGCGCGCTGCCCGCGGCTTCAGCTGGTCACGCCGCGCGCGCCGGACCGGCGCGGGAGCCAGGTGTCGTTCCGCTTCGCGGAGGGGTATGCGGCCATGCAGGCGCTGATCGCCCGGGGTGTCATCGGCGATTTCCGGGCGCCCGACATCATGCGCTTCGGGATCACGCCGCTCTACATCGACGAGGCCGACATCCGCCGCGCGGTCGACGTTCTGGCCGAGGTGATGGAGGGCGACCTCTGGGACGACCCGGCCTACCGGGCCCGGGCCGCGGTGACGTGACAGTGACGCGCCCGCGGCTTGCAGCCGCCCCCGCGCCGTGGGCTCGGGCGAACGGCGCGGGGGCCCCGGCATGAGCGATCCATACGATCCGGCCCGCGAGGGCGCGCGCATGTCGTTCGAGGATGCCATGTCCTACGGCGACTACCTGCGTCTCGACGCGATCCTCGGCGCGCAGCATCCGCTTTCGGACGCGCATGACGAGATGCTCTTCATCATTCAGCACCAGACCTCCGAGCTCTGGATGCGGCTTGCGCTGCACGAGATCGGCGCGGCCCGCGCGGCGCTTTCGGGCGGCGCCGCGCGCCCCGCGTTCAAGATGCTCGCCCGGGTCTCGCGCATCTTCGAACAACTCAACGCGGCCTGGGACGTGCTGCGCACGATGACGCCCTCGGATTACACCACCTTCCGCGAGGCGCTGGGCCAGAGCTCGGGCTTCCAGTCCTGGCAATACCGGCTGATCGAGTTCACCCTGGGCAACCGCAACCCCGCCATGATCCGGCCCCACGCGCACCGGCCGGAGATCGTTGCGCGGCTGGAGGCGGAACTTGCCCGCCCCTCGCTCTACGACGCGGCGCTCGCGCGGCTCGACGCGGAGGTCGCGCCCCTGCCCGGCCATATCCGCGAGCGCGATCTCTCGCGCCCGCACGCGCCAGACCCGGCCGTGGCCGAGGCCTGGACGCGGGTCTACCGAGACCCGGACGCGCATTGGGAACTTTACGAGCTGGCCGAGAAGCTGGTGGATCTCGAGGACTACTTCCGTCGCTGGCGCTTCAACCACGTCACCACGGTGGAACGGGTGATCGGCTTCAAGCGCGGCACCGGCGGAACCGGGGGCGTGAGCTACCTGAAGAAGATGCTGGAGGTGGAGCTCTTCCCCGAACTCTGGCACCTGCGCACGCATCTCTGACGCCCGGCGCCGCAAGGGACGCCGGGCGCGCGGCACGCCTCAGCGCGCGTCGATCGAGAACCGTCCGGGTCCGAAGGCCAGGATCATCGCCATGCCGCCCGCGAGCGCCACGTTCTTGAGGAAGTGGTTGATGTCGTTCTGCGCGGCGAGCCCTTCGGCCTCGAGGCCGGGCAGCAGGTGGAAGATCACTCCCGAGACCAGCGAAAACGCCCCGAGCAACACCGCCGCGAGGCGCGTCTTGTAACCCAGGGCGAGGGCCAGGCCGCCCGCGAGCTCGAGTGCGATCACGACGGGCAACAGCGCGCCGGGGATGCCGAACGCCTCCATGTATCCCTGCACGCCGGCGTAGCCGCCCAGCTTGTTGATCCCGGCGATCACGAAGATCGCGGCGAGCATCAGGCGGCCGGCGGGAGCGGCCCAGCTTTCGAACCCTGCTTTTCCTGCGGACGTCCGGTCGGTCGTGGTGGTCATTGTCGTCTCCCTGTGAGCGTCGGGCGGGAACGGGGTGCCCCCGCGATGGCACACCAGATGCGCGCCGTAGACTCGAAAAACCATTCCCGCCCGCGTCAGACGCTCTGTGCGCCTGCGCACAAGGCCGGCGGCGCCGGCGCCCTGCCGGCGGTCTCCTCTTGCCATTCCGTCGCCGACCCATACGCTTCATTGGCGAAGCCGAGACAGGAGCATGCTCATGGCCTTTTCCCTGACCGTGAACGGCGAGCGCCGGGAGGTCGACCTGCCGGGCGACGTGCCACTTCTGTGGGTGCTGCGCGACGCGCTCGACCTGACCGGGACGAAGTTCGGCTGCGGCGTCGCCGCCTGCGGGTCCTGCACGGTGCATGTGGACGGGCAGGCGGTGCGCTCCTGCCAGGTCGCGCTCGCCGATGTCTGGGGCGGGGTGACGACGATCGAGGGGCTCGGCACGCCCGACGCGATGCACGCCGTGCAGGCGGCCTGGGTCGAACAGCAGGTCGCGCAATGCGGCTACTGCCAGTCGGGCCAGATCATGCAGGCCGCGGCGCTCCTGGCCGAGACGCCCGCGCCCTCGGACGACGACATCGACGCCGCCATGCAGGGCAACCTCTGCCGCTGCGGCACCTATCCCCGCATCCGCGCGGCGATCCACGCCGCGGCGGCCCGCCTGTCGGAGGGCTGAGCCATGAGCCTCGGAAAGATCGCCCGCCGCAGCTTCCTCATCGGCTCCGCCGCCGTGGCGGGCGGGGTCGCCTTCGGCGTCTGGTACGCGCGCAAGCCCGTGGACAATCCGCTCGACCCCGAGGGCGAGGCACTCGCGCTCAACCCCTATGTCATCGTGGACCGGGCCGGCGTCTCGATCGTCGTGCCGCGCGCCGAGATGGGCCAGGGCGTGCGCACCACGCTCGCCGCACTGGTGGCCGAGGAGCTCGACGTGGAGATGGACGCGATCCGCACCCTCCACGGGCCGGCCTCGGACTCCTATTACAACGGCGCCCTCGCCGGGCTCGGCCTGCCCTTCAAGGATTACGCCATGTCCGATCTCCAGCACGCCATCCGCGAGCAGATGGGCGTGATGGGCAAGGCGCTCGGGCTGCAGGTGACGGGCGGCTCGACCTCCACGGTGGACGCCTTCGACAAGATGCGCCACGCGGGCGCCGCCGCGCGCGAGACGCTGAAGGCCGCCGCCGCCGAACGGCTCGGCGTGCCCGCCGACGCGCTCTCGACCAGGGCGGGCGCGGTGATCGCGCCCGACGGCGCGCGGCTCCCCTATCCCGAGCTCGCCGAGGCCGCCGCCCGGATCGACCCGCCGCGCGCGCCCGCGCTCCGGCCCGCCGCGGAGTGGCGGATCCTCGGCACATCGCAGCCCCGCGTGGACATGGTGGAGAAGGCCACCGGCACCGCCCGCTTCGGCCTCGACGTGCGGCTGCCGGGAATGAAGTTCGCCACGGTGCGGATGAACCCGCGCCTCGGCGCGCCGATGCGGTCCTTCGACGCCTCCGCGGCCGAGGAGATGCCGGGGGTCGAGCGGGTGATCGACCTCGGCACCGGGATCGCCGTCGTCGCCTCGAATACCTGGCTCGCCTTCCGGGCCGCCGCGGCGGTGGAGATCGACTGGGCCGAGGCGCCCTACCCCGACACGACCGAGGCGCTTTTCGCGGAAATCGCGCGGGCCTTCGACGCCGCGCCGAACTCGGCGCTGCGCGACGAGGGCGACGCCGACACCCTGCCCGAGGGCGCGACGGAGATCGCCGCCGAGTATCGCGTGCCCTACCTCGCCCACGCGACGATGGAGCCGGTGAACGCCACCGCGCTCCTCGACGGCGACCGGCTCGAGGTCTGGGGCGGGTTCCAGTCGCCCACCCTGGTGCGCGACCACTGCGCGGAGGCGGCCGGCGTCGCGCCCGAGGCCGTGCGCGTCCACACCACCTATCTGGGCGGCGGGTTCGGCCGTCGCGGCGAGGTGGATTTCGCCGTGCTCGCGGCCATCGTCGCCCGCGAGATGCCGGGCAAGCCGGTGCAGGTCGCCTGGTCGCGCGAGGAGGACATGGGCCACGACTTCTACCGCCCCGGCGCGCTCGCCCGCTTCCGCGGCGCGGTGCGCGACGGGCGCGCGGTGCTCCTCGACGGGGCGATCGCCGCGCAGTCGGTCACGCGCGAGAGCGCCCAGCGCCTCGCCGGCTTCGCCCCGCCCGGGGCGGACAAGGGCCACGTGGAAGGCGCCTACGACCAGCCCTACGCGATCCCGAACTACCGCATCCGGGGGCACCTGGCCGAGATGAAGCTGCCGATCGGCTTCTGGCGCGCGGTCGGGGCCTCCTTCAACGGCTTCTTCCACGACAGCTTCATCGACGAGCTGGCCCACGCCGCGGGCGCCGATCCGCTGGAGTTTCGCCTCGCCCACATGCGCGAGGTGCACGCGCCCTCGGCAGGCGTGCTGGACGCGGTGCGCGAGATGTCGGGCTGGACGGGCGAGACGCCCGACGGCACCGGGCGCGGCGTAGCGTTCACCTATTCCTTCGGCACGCCCACCGCGCAGGTCGTCGAAGTGGTGGACGAGGACGGGGCGATCCGCATCGCCCGGGCCTGGATCGCCTGCGACGTCGGCACCGCGCTCGACCCTCGCATCGTCGAAAGCCAGATGGTCTCGGGGCTCCTCTACGGTCTCTCCGCCGCCGTCATGGGCGAGATCACCTTCGAGGGCGGCGAAGCCCAGCAGGGGAACTTCCCCGACTACGACGCGCTTCGCATCCATAGCGCGCCCGCGGTGGAGGTCCGCGTGCTGGAAACCGCGGAGCGCCTGTCGGGCGTGGGCGAACCCGGCACGCCGCCGTCGATGCCCGCCCTGGCCAACGCCGTCTTCGACCTCACCGGCGAGCGCGTCCGCGAACTGCCGCTCGCCCGGCGGTTCGACTTCGTGACCTAGGCGCTCACTGGAACGCCGAACCCGGTCGCAGCCCGAGCTTGCGGAAGACGGTCGCGGCCGGGCAGAAGCCCGTGAAGGCCGACTGGATCAGGTTGAGCCCCACGAAGCCGGTCAGCAGAAGCCACCAGGGGGAGTGTTGCCAGGCCAGCAGCGCCGACAGAAGCACGATCACCCCGGCGAAGGCCATCACGGCACGGTCCACGTTCATTTCGCTGTCTCCTCTCGCTCAGAAGTCGCGGCGAGCCACGCGTCGAGCGCGTCCGCCAGTTCCGTCCAGTCGGTGTATTCCCGGTCCTCGCCCGGGCGGATCCTTTCGCCCTTCTGCGACGCGATCCAGCGCATCGCCCAGCGGCGGAAGAAATCGTACTGCGTGAAGCGGAAGGCGCCGGCGACCTGAAGCGTGCGGTCGGGCTGCCATCCGGTGCGCGCGCAGAAATCGTCCGCGATGCGCTCGATGTCGGCGCGCTCTTCGGGGTCGTCGCCCGCGGCCGCGAGCGAGACCTGGAGGAATAGCGACGGCCGCGCGCCCAGGTCCCCGGCATGGGCGGCGGCGAACCGCTCCAGCCCCTCCTGCACCCGGCCCATGTGCACCGAACCGGCGAGGATCGCGCCCGCGATGCGGGGCCAGTCGATCCCCTCCGCGTCGGCCGCGGGCAGAAGCTCCACCGCGTGGCCGGCCTGCGAGAGCCGATCGGCGCAGAACCGCGCGATCTTGCGGGTCTGTCCCTCCGTGGTGGCGTAGACGATCAGAAGCCTCATGGCGCGTCTTCCCGAACCGGACGCGCGCAGCATAGCCCGGCCCGGCGGCCCGCACCTTGAGCAGGATCAAGCGCTGAGCCGCGCCGCGCGGTCCCGGCCGCCCGCCGCCCAGCGCCGGACGGCGTCTCCGAACGCCTCGAAAAGCGGGCGCGACACCGGGTCGCGCGCCGCGTTCCATTCGGGGTGCCACTGCACCGCGAGGGTGAACCCCGGCGCGTCGGCCACGTAGGCTGCCTCGGGCGTGCCGTCCTCGGCCCAGCCGTCGATCACGAAGCGCGCGCCCGCGTCCTTCACGCCCTGCCCGTGCAGCGTGTTCGTCATCACCTCGCGCGCGCCCATGAGCCTGTGAAAGATCCCGCCCTCGCCGAACCTCACCTTGTGGCGAAGCGCGAACTTTTCCTCGAGCGTCCCGTCGGGCGGCATCCGGTGGTTCATCCGCCCCGGCAGCTCGCGGATCTCGGGGTAGAGCGAGCCGCCCATGGCGACGTTCACCTCCTGGAAGCCGCGGCAGATGCCGAGAAAGGGCTGGCCGCGCGCCACGCAGGCCCGCACGAGCGGCAGGGTGACCGCGTCGCGGCACCGGTCGAACGCGCCGTGCTTCTCGGTCTCGGCCTCGCCGTATTCCTCGGGGTGCACGTTGGGCCGCCCCCCGGTCAGCACGAACCCGTCGCAGACCTCCAGCAGTTCTTCCACCGAGACGATCCCCGGGTCGGAGGGGATCACGAGCGGCAGGCATCCGGCGACCCCGGAGACGGCGGCCGAGTTCATCTGCCCGCCCGCATGGGTCGGGTACTGGTCGTTGATGAGGTACTGGTTGCCGATGATGCCGACGACGGGCCGTGCCATGATGTTCACCTCTCGCGTCGCCACAATCTAGGGCAGCTACGGGCGAAGCGGAACCCCGGCCTTGCCTGCCGGGCGGGGCTAGGCCCCGTTCTGCCTGCGCGCGCGGCGGCACCGCTCGGAACAATACCGCACCTCATACCAGACCCGGGCCCATTTCTTGCGCCACGCGAAGGGCCGGCCGCAGGTGGCACAGGTCTTGACGGGCAGATCGCCCTTGCGCCGCATGCCGCCCATCAGAAGCCGAAGCTCCCCTGCCGGTCGTCCGCGGCCTTGCGGCGGCGGCGCGGGGCGCGGTCGTTCACGAAGCGGCCAGTGCCGTCCTTGCGGCTGGCGTGCTTGTGCACGAGGCCACGGGCGGTATCGCGGAAGCCTTCGCCGCGGCGCACGGCCCAGACCGCCTCGCGCGCGGCGCGGGCCGCGGCGGGGACGTCGACGACGGGCTCGGGGTAAGCGCGCCCCAGAAGCGCGCCCGCACCCTCCCAGCGCCACGGCTCCTGCAGATACTGGTCCGGCACAGGCGCCAGTTCCGGCAGCCAGGCGCGGGTGAAGGCGCCCGTCGGATCCTGGTCGCGGCCCTGTTTCACGGGGTTGTAGATGCGGATGGTGTTCATGCCGGTCGTGCCCGACTGCATCTGCATCTGCGGCCAGTGGATGCCCGGCTCGTAATCGGTGAAAAGGCGCGCGAGGATCGGACCCGTGGCCCGCCAGTCGAGCCAGAGGTGGTAGGAGGCCACCGCCACCAGCATCGAGCGCATGCGGAAGTTCATCCAGCCGGTGTGGGTCAGCATCCGCATGCAGGCATCCACGAAGGGCAGCCCGGTCTCGCCGCGCTCCCACGCCGCGAGGCGGTCAGCGTCGGGAACGCGGGGGCGCAGATCCTCGTAGGCCGGGTGCAGGCAGCGATGTTCGAGCGCGGGTTCGTCCTCGAGCTTCTGCATGAAATGGTCGCGCCAGGCGAGGCGGGACTGGAAGCTTCTGAGGCTGCCGGCCCAGCCCTCGCGCGTGCCCCTGACCGCGCGCTGCCGCGCGGCGGCGGCGCGCGCCGCCTCGCGCACCGAAAGCTCGCCGAGGGCGAGGTGGGGCGACAGGCGCGAGCAGGCCGTCGCGCCATCGAGCGGAGAGGACATGGCGCGGCGATAGTCGCGCCCGCGCTCCGTCAGGAAGCTGTCGAGGGTCCCGAGGGCGGCCGCGCGCCCGCCGCTTTGCCGTCCCGGGCACGGGTCCGGCCGGAGGCCAAGGCGCGCGGGCCCGGGCCAGGGGTCGCTTTCGGCCTGCACGGACCGCAGGCCGCCGGGGGCCGGAACCGGCTCGGCGAAGACGAACCGGTCGCGACGCGCCGCCCAGCCGTCGCGGCTGGCCAGCCTGCGGACGACACCCGACTGCGGCACCTGCTTCCACGTCACGCCCTGCGCGCGCGCCCAGTCCGCCACCGTTCGGTCGCGGGCATAGCTCCAGCCATTGCCCGTCTCCTCGTGGCTGGTCAGGCAGGTCACGCCATGCCCGCGTCGCAGATCCTCCAGCACGTCCGTCGCCGCGCCGACGCGGCGGACCAGCGGCGCGCCCAGCCGGGCGAGCGCGTCTTCGAGGGCGTCCAGCGCCTCCGACAGGAGGGCGAAGTGCCGCCCGCTCGCGTCGGGTTGCGCCCAGAGGCCGGGTTCGAGGATGTAAAGCGGCAGGATCGGGCGCCCGAGCGCCACGGCGGTGGCGAGCGCCGGGTGGTCGTCCACCCGGAGGTCGCGCTTGAACCACAGGATCGTCGTTCCAGATACCGCTCCAGCCATCGTCTTGCCGTGCTTCTTGCCGAGACTTAGGAAGTCTAGGTCACGCGACCCGCCCGGAAACCCCGGCCCGAAGGAGACCGCCATGAAGGACGCCGCGCCGCAGACCGTCTACCTGAACGAATACGCGCCGCCCGCGTATCTGGTGGACGAGGTCCAGCTGACCTTCCGCCTCGCCCCCCGCGCGACGCGGGTCGAAAGCCGGATCCGCTTCCGCCCGAACCCCGACGCCCGCTCGCGCGCGTTCTTCCTGCACGGCGAGGGGCTTTCGCTTCTCGCGGCCCGGATCGACGGCGCGCCAGTCACACCCGAGATCACCGACGAGGGGCTGACCTGCGCGGTGCCCGACGCGCCCTTCACCTGGGAGGCGGAGGTCGAGATCTCGCCCGAGACCAACACCGCGCTCGAGGGGCTCTACATGAGCCGCGGCATGTATTGCACCCAGTGCGAGGCCGAGGGCTTCCGCAAGATCACCTACTATCCCGACCGCCCCGACGTGATGGCGCCCTTCACCGTGCGGATCGAGGGCGATCTTCCGGTGCTGCTGTCCAACGGCAACCCGGGAGCGGCTGGCGAGGGCTGGGCCGAATGGCACGATCCCTGGCCGAAGCCCGCCTATCTCTTCGCGCTGGTCGCGGGCGATCTGGTGGCGCAGCGGGATACGTTCACCACCCGCTCGGGGCGGGATGTGGACCTTGCGCTCTGGGTGCGGCCGGGCGACGAGCACAAATGCGCCTGGGGCATGGAGGCGCTCAAGAAATCGATGCGCTGGGACGAGGAGGTCTACGGGCGCGAATACGATCTCGACGTCTTCAACATCGTCGCCGTGGACGACTTCAACATGGGCGCGATGGAGAACAAGGGGCTCAACATCTTCAACTCCGCCGCCGTGCTCGCCAGCCCCGAGACGGCGACGGACGCCAATTTCGAGCGCATCGAATCGATCATCGCGCACGAGTATTTCCACAACTGGACGGGCAACCGGATCACCTGCCGCGACTGGTTCCAGCTCTGCCTCAAGGAAGGGCTGACCGTCTTCCGCGACCAGCAGTTCACCGCCGACATGCGCTCCGCCCCGGTGAAGCGGATCGACGACGTGTCGATGCTGCGCGCCCGCCAGTTCCCCGAGGACCAGGGCCCGCTCGCCCATCCCGTCCGGCCGGAAAGTTACCAGGAGATCAACAACTTCTACACCGCGACCGTCTACGAGAAGGGCGCGGAGGTGATCGGGATGCTCAAGCGCCTCGTCGGCGAGGAGGGCTACCGCAAGGCGCTCGATCTCTACTTCGAGCGCCATGACGGGCAGGCCTGCACCATCGAGGACTGGCTTCGCGTCTTCGAGGACGCGACGGGCCGCGACCTGTCGCAGTTCAAGCGATGGTACACGCAGGCGGGCACGCCGCGCCTCTCGGTGGAGGAGGACTGGCAGGACGGCACCTACACGCTCACCTTCACGCAGGAGACGCCGCCCACCCCCGGCCAGCCCGAGACGGCGCCGCAGGTGATCCCGATCGCCGTCGGGCTGCTGTCGCCCAACGGCGACGAGGCGGTGCCGACCCGCCTTCTGGAGATGACCGAGACACGCCAGAGCTTCACCTTCGAGGGGCTCGCGGCAAAGCCCGTCCCCTCGATCCTGCGCGACTTCTCGGCGCCGGTGGTGCTGGAGCGCGTGACCTCGCGGAGCGAACGCGCCTTCCTGATGGCCCACGACACCGACGCCTTCAACCGCTGGGAGGCGGGCCGCAGCCTCGCGCGGGAAAGCCTGATGGCGACGATCGGCGAGGGCGCGGCACCGGATGCCGACTGGCTGTCGGGGCTCGCCGCGCTTCTGCGGGACGAGAGCCTCGACCCGGCCTTCCGCGCGCAGGTCACGGGGCTGCCCACCCAGTCGGAACTCGCCCAGGCGCTACACCGGGCGGGCACGACGCCCGACCCCGACGCGATCTGGACCGCGACGGAGGCGCTGCGCGACGCGATGGCGGAGGAACTCGCCGATCTCGCGCCCGCGCTTCACGACGCGATGCGGGTGGCGGCGCCCTACGCGCCCGACGCCGAGCAGTCGGGCAAGCGCGCGCTCGCGGGCGCGATGCTCGCCCTCGTCACGCGGCGCGACGGTGGCGCGGCGGCCGCGCGCCAATACGCCGAGGCCGACAACATGACGCTCAGCCTCTCGGCGCTCGGCTGCCTGCTGCGCGCGGGAAAGGGCGGGCCGGAACTCGACGCCTTCCACGACCGCTGGCAGCACGACCGGCTGGTGAT
This sequence comes from Rhodosalinus sp. 5P4, assembly GCF_041365695.1. NCBI lineage: Bacteria > Pseudomonadati > Pseudomonadota > Alphaproteobacteria > Rhodobacterales > Paracoccaceae > Rhodosalinus > Rhodosalinus sp. 5P4. Next base: position 85,019 of record NZ_JBGFSJ010000001.1, on the reverse strand, counting down.
GGACAAGTGGTTCTCGCTCCAGATCATCCAGTCGGACCCGGCCGAAACGGCCGACATCGCCCGCCGCCTCACCGAGCATCCCGCCTTCGAGTGGAAGAACCCGAACCGCTTCCGCGCGGTGATGGGCGCGCTCGCCATGCACCACGCGGGCTTTCACCGGGCCGACGGCGCGGGCTACCGCCTGCTGGCGGACTGGCTCGTCCGGCTCGACCCGGTGAACCCGCAGACCGCGGCGCGGATGATGAGCGCCGTCCAGACCTGGCGGCGCTACGACGCGAATCGCCAGGCGCTGATCCGCGCCGAGCTCGAGCGGATGCGCGCCGCGCCGGACCTCTCGCGCGACAGCGCCGAGATGCTGGACCGGATGCTCGGCTGACCCGGTGGCGGAAGAGTTCCGCCACGAGGCCCGCGGCCGAAACCGCCGCACGGCGCTGGCGCTCGCCGGCGCGTGGGCCGCGATGGCCGCGGCGGTGCTCTGGATCGACGCCGCGCTCTGGGTGCTGGCCATCCCGGCGCTCTTCACGCTGCCCGCGCTCTGGGACCTGATCTCGGATCGCCGCGCCGGCCTCGCGCTCGGCGCCGAGCGGATCGCGTGGCACGCCGGCCGCCGGAGCGGCGAGGTGGCGCTGGCGCAGATCGAGACCGCGCGCTTCGACACGAGGCTCGACCTCTCCGTGCGGGTGACGCTGGTGCTTCGGTCCGGCCGCCGCATCCGCCTGCCGCAGGAGTGCCTGCCACGGCTGGCCGAGCTTCAATCCGCGCTGGCCGCCCGCGGCGTTTCCACCGAGCGGCATCATTTTTCCCTTTTCTAGAAGGGCTTGCAGTTTCCCGCCGTTGCGCCGCCCAATGGCTTCCGGTCGCCGCGAATCCGTGCAATGGTGACATGGGTGTCACACCACTGTCGCAGCTCTGTGGATTTCTTCGCGCCATGAAAGACCGGATCGACCCCCTGATCGCCGAACGGGCGCCATGGCTTTTCTCGGAGCATCCGGCAGTCGCGCCGGCCCGTGGGGTGCTGAACCGGCTGCTCGGCTACGACAAGACCGTGGCGCTCGGCACGGCGCTTCGGGATCTGCCCGCCGACCGGATCATGGCGGCAATGACGCGCGAACTCGCCCGCGACGTGGAGGCGGCGGGCCTCGACAACATCCCCCGCAACGGCGCGGCGCTGGTCGTCGCGAACCATCCGACCGGCATCGCCGACGGGATCATGCTGCATGCGGTGCTGGGGGATTTGCGTCCCGATGTCTATTACTTCGCGAACCACGACATCCTGCGCGTGCTGCCGCAGATGACCGACATGATCGCGCCGGTCGAGTGGCGACGGGATCGGCGCAGCCACGGCAAGACACGCGAGACCATGGCCTACACCCGCCGCGCGGTGGAGGAGGGGCGTCTCGGCGTCATCTTCCCGTCGGGACGGCTGGCCAAGCGCCGCGGACTGTCGCTGCACGAGCGGCCCTGGATGGCGTCGGCGGCGATGATCGCACGCAAGTTCGAGCTGCCGGTGATCCCTGTGAACATCCGCGCGCGCAACTCGGCGCTCTTCTACCTCTTCGACTTCATTCACCCCAGCCTGCGCGACATCACGCTCTTCCACGAGACGTTGAACAAGCACCGGCAGCCCTTCCGGGTGACCGTGGGCGAACCGATCTCGCCCGCATCGCTCCCCGCGAAATCCGAAGACGGCATCGAACTCATGCGGCGCGCGACGCTGGCCCTCGGCGGGCCGCGGGCGCCCACGGTCTCGCTCCTCGACAACACCCGGCGTCCCTCCTGGATCCGTCAGCTCGACTCCAACTGACCGCATCTCCGCCGCGGGAATTTACCGCTTTCTCCGCGACTTCGCCCTTTCCGCGCCCGATTGCGCGGCGACGTTCGGATCATGTCCAGATCCATCGCCCTCGCGCCCGCCCTCGCACCGCTGCTCCGTCTCGCCAGGACGGGGTTCCGCCCCGCGGCGCCCGCCCGGCCACGCCGGCCCGCCGCCGGCGCCGCGCTGCCCGTGATCGAGGAAACCGCGCTGGAACGGGAGGCGGCCACCCACGAGGCGCAGGGCCTCTTTCTCGCCCGGCAGGAGCGTTGGGACGAGCTCGACACGCTTGTTCGCTCCTGCGACCGTCGCCGCGCCGCCCTCCCGGACGGGCAGCCCGTGGCCCAGCGTCTCGCGCTCGGCGCGGCTTCCGACGTGCTCTGGACGGCCGAGGCCGGCTTCGACACCGACGAGCGGATGCGCCGCACCGGCTGCGGCGTGGCCCAGCTCGAGGACGCGCTGGCCGCGCATCCCCGTGCGCCGGGCGTCGCGCTCGTGCTGGTGCACACGCATCTCAGCCTGGGATGGGCCGCGCGGCGCGAGGCGGCGACGGAACCGGCGCGGCCCGAGGCGCGTGCCGCGCTCCACGCCCATCTCGCACGCGCGGGACAGATCCTCGACCGCTTCGCCGAGGCCGCGGGCGACAGCGCAGCCTTCGCCGCCGCGCGCTGCCTTCAGCTTCCTGCGCGTCGGCCCGGGCCGGAGGCGCGGGCCCGCGCCTATCTCGACCTCGTGGCGCGCGACCCCGCGAACCCGCGCCACCTGCGCGACATGGGCCGCAGCCTTCTGCCCCGGCGCACCGGCACGCTGGCCACGCTGGAACGGGCGGCGCGGGAGGCCGCAGCCCTCTCCGAGGCGAAGCTGGGCCCGGCGGGCTATTTCTGGGCGCACATGGACGCGCTGGCCGAGGACGAACGCGTCTTCGAGCGGCTGGACCTCGAGTGGTTCCTGGCCGGGCTCGACGCCGCCGCTGCGCGGCATGGCGACCAGCACGCGGCGAACACCGTGGCCGCCTTCTGCGCCCTCACCATGGCGCCGCATCACGGCCGGGCGCGGCTAAACCCCGCGATCGCGCCGCGGCGTGCGGCGGTGCACGACCGGGCGCCGGGCGTCTGCCGCGACCACCTGCACGAGATACACCCTCTGGTCTGGGCGGAGACCGCCGCCGCGATCGGCCCCGAACGGCCCGTGCCCCCGCGCCCGCGCCGCGTGGCCGAGGGCACAGCGCTCGCCCGCGCCGCGCTCGCCGCGGCCTGACGGGGCCAGGCGACGCGCGGGGAATTGCAACCGCGCGGCGCTTTGGCTAAGGCCATCGGGTGCCATCAGCCGCAGGGGACCCGCCATGCTCGATCTCGCCCACGAGCCTCCGAAGCCCAAGGTGATCGCCGGGGCAAAGCACGACTGGGAACTGGTCATCGGGATGGAGGTCCATGCCCAGGTCGCCTCGAAGGCCAAGCTCTTTTCCGGCGCCTCGACCGAGTTCGGCGCCGAGCCCAATTCCAACGTCTCGTTCGTGGACGCGGCGATGCCGGGCATGCTGCCCGTGCTCAACGAGTTCTGCATCGAGCAGGCGGTGCGCACCGGCCTCGGCCTGAAGGCGAAGATCAACCTGCGCTCCGCCTTCGACCGGAAGAACTATTTCTACCCCGACCTGCCCCAGGGCTACCAGATCAGCCAGCTTTATCACCCGCTCGTGGGCGAGGGCGAGGTGCTGGTGGACATGGCGCCCGGCGTCGCGCGGCGCGTGCGAATCGAGCGCATCCACGTCGAACAGGACGCGGGCAAGTCGATCCACGACATGGACCCCGGCGCCTCCTTCGTGGACCTCAACCGCACCGGCGTCGCGCTGATGGAGATCGTCTCGCGCCCCGACATCCGCGGCCCGGAAGAGGCGGCCGCCTACCTGACGAAGCTGCGCCAGATCATGCGCTATCTCGGCACCTGCGAGGGCAACATGCAGTCAGGCAACCTGCGCGCGGATGTGAACGTGTCGGTCTGTCGCCCCGGCGCCTACGAGAAGTTCGCCGAAACCGGCGATCCCGCACATCTGGGCACCCGGTGCGAGATCAAGAACATGAACTCGATGCGCTTCATCCAGCAGGCGATCGACTACGAGGCACGGCGGCAGATCCGGCTGCTGGAGGCCGGCGAAGGGGTCGTGCAGGAGACGCGCCTCTACGATCCGGACCGGGGCGAGACGCGCTCCATGCGCTCCAAGGAAGAGGCGCATGACTACCGCTATTTCCCCGATCCCGACCTGCTGCCGCTCGAACTCGAGCAGGGCTGGGTGGACGCGATCGCCGAAAGCCTGCCCGAACTGCCCGACGCGAAGAAGGCGCGCTTCGTCACCGCGCTGGGGCTGTCGGAATACGACGCCGGTGTGCTGACCGCCGACGTCGCGGCGGCGGATTATTTCGAGAAGGTCGCGGAGGGGCGCGACGGCAAGGCGGCGGCGAACTGGGTCATCAACGAACTCTTCGGCCGGCTGAAGAAGGACGACCTCGACATCGCCGAGAGCCCGGTCTCGCCGGCGCAGCTTGGCGGCATCATCGACCTGATCTCGGCGGGCGAGATCTCGGGCAAGATCGCCAAGGACCTTTTCGAGATCGTCTACACCGAAGGCGGCGATCCGGCCGAGGTGGTGGAAGCGCGCGGGATGAAGCAGGTCACCGACACCGCCGCGATCGAGGCCGCGGTGGACGAGGTGATCGCCGCGAACCCCGCCCAGGTGGAGAAGGCCAGGGAAAACCCCAAGCTCGCCGGCTGGTTCGTGGGCCAGGTGATGAAGGCCACCGGCGGCAAGGCCAACCCCAAGGCGGTGAACGAGATCGTGGCCGGCAAGCTCGGCCTCTGAACCGATGCGCCCGCTCCGCGACGAGATCCTCGCCCAGAACGAGCGGGTGACGCTCTTCTCGGGTTTCCTGAACGCGGTGGGGCTGGGCTCATCGGCTTCGCCCTGATCCGCCCGCTTGTGGAGGGGGGTGCCGCGCTCTCCCGGCTCACCGCGTGGTGGAGTGGCGCCGGGCTGACGCGTCATGTTGCGGCGCACTATATTCTGCGCTTGTTGAGGAAGGAGCCGCGCGCATGACGATGTTCGAATTCGCCGTCCCTCTCGTGGCGCTCGCCGTGGCGGGCATCGGCATCGCGCTCCTGCGCGGGGAGGCGCGGCGCATCGATGCGCGCCGCCGCCCGCCGGCGGAGTGACGCCGCCCGCCGGGTCGGCTCTGGCCCTTTCGCGCCTGAACTGATAGCGTCCCGCCGGTTTGAGCGGCTGGGAGGTGCAGGGTGGCGTACTACGAGTACAAGGTGGTCCCGGCTCCTCAGCGGGGCGAGAAGGCGCGCGGCGTCAAGACGGCCGAGGCGCGGTTCGCGCTGGCGATCGAGCGGCTCATGAACGAGATGGGCGAGGACGGCTGGGAGTATGTGCGGGCCGAAACCTTGCCGAGCGAAGAACGCGCGGGGCTCACGGGCACCGCGACGCAGTGGCGCAACCTGCTGGTCTTCCGCCGCTTGCGCGGCGCGGCGGACGGGGGCGCGAGCCGCGACACGCCGAGACTGCTCGCCGCGCCGGCCGAAGCGCCGGAGGGACATATGCCGCCACCGGACGACGGGTTCCCGCCGATGCCGCCCTTGACGCGGTCGGCCGCGGCACGCCGCGCCCGCGCGGTCGAGGAAGGGGAAGACGCCGAAAGCGCCGACGCGTCCTCCGGGGCCGGCGCGGGGCCGGCGCAGGATCCGATCGCCCTGCCCCGCGTGCTGGCACGGAAACCTGAGCGGGAGGCGCGCGATGACGACGCGGACGATGCCGGTGAAGGAGGCGGCGCCGAAGGACCGGATCCGTCGCCGCGGCCCCGGGGCTAGGCGTCGATGTCGAGGGAGAGCGCGTGGATCGCGGTGACGAGGTCGGGCCCGAGCGCCTCGTGCACCGCCCTGTGCCGGGCAAGCCGCGACTGGCCGGCGAAGGCCGGGGCGCGGATCACCACCCGGAAGTGGCTTTCGCCGCCTTCCTGGTAGCCCGCGTGGCCGCGGTGGCGCTCGCTTTCGTCCACCACCTCGAGGCGGGTCGGCGCAAAGGCACCCTCGAGCGCCGCGCGGATCGCGTCTGTGCGTGTCAAATTTTACCTCCGGCCTCTTCAAATCGTGTCGGGGCAGATTAAACTCACACGTCCGAGTCGAAAAGGTGAGAGCATGAGCAGACCTGATCCGTTCGGTTTCGACATGTCGGTTTCCGCGGCGAAGAAGAAGAATTCCCGCGGCAGGCGCGGCATGTCCGGGGCTTCCGAAACCTCGACTCGTCTGTGCGAGAAGGAGGGATGCCGCGAAGCCGGCCTCTACCGCGCACCCAAGGCCCCCGACGTGCTCGACGACTATTACTGGTTCTGCAAGGACCATGTGCGCGAGTACAACCTGAAATGGAATTTCTTCGACGGCACGACCGAGGCCGAGCTCAACGCTCAGATGTCGAAGGACAAGGTGTGGGAGCGCAACACCCGCGACTTCCGCGACCCCGAGGCGCGCGCCTGGGCGCGGCTCGGCATCGAGGACCCGCATCAGGTGCTGGGCGAAAACGCCACGCGCAACCCAGGCAGCCGCTCGGACGGCCACAGCCGCCGCCTGCCCGCGCCCGAGCGCAAGGCGATCGAGATCCTCGACGCCAAGGACAACTGGAGCAAGGCCGAGGTGCGCAAGAGCTACAAGGCGCTCATCAAGGTGCTGCACCCCGACATGAATGGCGGCGACCGCTCGCAGGAAGAACAGCTGCAGCAGGTCATGTGGGCCTGGGATCAGATCAAGGACAGCCGCAACTTCAAGTGAGCGGCGGCGGCGGTCAGGCGTCGGCGCGGAACACCAGCGAGACCCCGTTGATACAATGCCGCTTGCCGGTCGGCTGGGGGCCGTCGTCGAAGATGTGGCCCAGATGGCTGCCGCAGCGGCTGCAATGGCATTCCGTGCGCGGGAACAGCAGCTTCCAGTCGGTCCGCGTGCCGATCGCGCCGGGAAGGGCCTGCCAGAAACTCGGCCAGCCGGTCCCGCTGTCGAACTTGTGCTCGGAAGAATAGAGCGGCTGCTCGCAGCCCCGGCAAAGATAGGTGCCCGCGCGCTTCTCCTCGTTCAGCGGTGAGGTGAAGGGTCGCTCGGTATCCTCCTCCCGCATCACGCGGTATTCCAGATCGCTGAGCATCGCCTTCCACTCGGCGTCGGAGCGCGAGACCTCGAACCCGGTCTCGGCCCCCTTCGCCGCCGAGCCAAGCCCGAGCGCGGCGCCAAGCGTCGCAAGAAAGGATCGGCGTTCCATGGATGCACCTCCGTTGCACGCTTAAGGCTAGCGGGCGCCTCCAGGCCGGGGCAAGTCCCGCGCCCGCACAACCGCGTGAGCGTGCGCGGTCGGCGCCGGACGGTACGGGCGGCGGCACACCCCGCAGCGGGCGGCCGGATGCCGCGTGCGGCGCGCGCCCTTCCCCTTGCCCCGCCCGGGAATATGTTGCACCACGGACCGCGCATCGCGGCGGCAGACATGCACGAAAAGGATCAGGGACGGTCATGGCGGACGGCAGCATCGACATCAACGCGAAACCCACCGAAGAGGTCTCGGTCCGCGAGGTGTTCGGCATAGACACCGACATGATCGTGCACGGATTCCCGGAACGGACCGAGCGCGTGCCCGATCTCGACACGACCTACAAGTTCGACCCGGACACCACGCTCGCGATCCTCGCAGGCTTTCGCAACAATCGCCGCGTGATGATCCAAGGCTATCACGGCACCGGCAAGTCCACCCATATCGAACAGGTGGCGGCGCGGCTCAACTGGCCCACCGTGCGCGTGAACCTCGACAGCCATATCAGCCGGATCGACCTGATCGGCAAGGACGCGATCAAGCTGCGCGACGGCATGCAGGTCACCGAGTTCCAGGAAGGCATCCTGCCCTGGGCGCTGCGCAATCCTGCGGCGATCGTCTTCGACGAGTATGACGCGGGCCGTGCGGACGTGATGTTCGTGATCCAGCGGGTACTGGAAGCCGACGGCAAGCTGACCCTGCTCGACCAGAACGAGGTCATCACCCCGCACCCGTATTTCCGCATCTTCGCCACGGCGAACACGGTCGGCCTCGGGGACACGACGGGCCTTTACCACGGCACCCAGCAGATCAATCAGGGCCAGATGGACCGCTGGAGCCTGGTGGCGACGCTCAACTACCTGTCGATCGACGCGGAAGCGGCGATCGTGCTGGCCAAGGCGCCGCACTACAACACCGAGAAGGGCCGCAAGACCGTCAAGCAGATGGTCACCGTGGCCGACCTGACCCGCACCGCCTTCATGAACGGCGATCTGTCCACGGTGATGAGCCCGCGCACGGTGATCGCCTGGGCGCAGAACGCGGAGATCTTCCGCAACGTGGGCTATGCCTTCCGGGTGAGCTTTCTGAACAAGTGCGACGAGCTGGAGCGGCAGACGGTGGCCGAATTCTACCAGCGCTGCTTCAACGAGGAACTTCCCGAAAGCGCCGCGCACGGCAGTTTCGGCTGATCCCGGCGCGATTTCACGACCTCGCAGAACGGGTCGCACCAGCCCGGCGCGGCCCGTTTTCATTTGCCGACCCGCGGGCCGCGCCGCGCGGTCGCAGGGTGTTGTGCCACCTGCTTGACCGGCGCCGTGGATCTGCGTCGCGGAAGGGGCGCGGGACCGCTGCGGCCGTGCCTGCCGGTGCGACGCTCACGGAAAACGCGCCGCCACTGGTCATCCCCCCGGCAAGGCATTAGCTTCCCCGCGACAGACACTAGGACGTGCGAAGCCCCTCATGCAGAAGCCCGACAATCCCGCCGATCCGTTCAAGAAGGCGCTCGCCGAGGCCACGCGGGTCATGGCGCACGACCCCGAACTCAGCGTGAGCTATTCGGTGGATCCGTCGGGGATCACCGGCGACACCATGCGCCTGCCGCAAGTCAGCCGCCGGATGAGCCGCGACGAGGTTCTGGTGGCGCGCGGGACGGCGGACGCGCTCGCGCTGCACCGGCGCTATCACGACGCGGGAACCCATGCCCGCTACTGCCCGCCGGGGGAGATGGCGCGCGATCTCTACGAGGCGATGGAAACCGCCCGCTGCGAGGCGATGGGCGCACGCGACATGCCCGGCACCGCCACCAACATCGACGCCAAGATCGGCGCCGAGGCGGCGCGGCGCGGCTACGCCGAGGCGCGCGAGCCGGGCGACGTGCCGCTGCCCACGGCGGCGGGCTACCTCATCCGGCACCTTGCCACCGGGCGCGAGCTGCCCGAGGCCGCGCAGAACGTGATGGAGCTCTGGCGCGGCTACATCGAAAGCCAGGCGGGCGAGACGCTCGAAGCGCTGGAGGGCAACCTGTCCGACCAGGGCGCCTTCGCCCGCTTCGCGCGCAAGGTCATCGAGGATCTCGGATACGGCGACCAGCTGGGCGACGATCCCGACCAGCAGGACGACGACCAGCAGGAAGAGGCCGAGGACGGCGCCGAGGAGGAAGAGGAACCCGACAGCACCGGCCAGGACGACAGCCAGGACGATGCCGAAGCCTCGCCCGAGCAGTCCCAGGACGAGACGCAGGACGAAAGCCAGGCGCAGGTCAGCATGGACGAGCTGGCCGACCAGGAACTCGGCGAAGAGACCGAGATGCCCGAGGGCGAGGCCCCCCAGGAGCCGCCGCCGCCCGCCCCCGTCTCGGATGCGGACCCCGACTACCGGGTCTTCAATACCGCCTTCGACGAGGAGGTGGCGGCGCAGGATCTCGCGGAGCCCATCGAGCTCGAGCGCCTGCGCGCCTATCTCGACCAGCAGCTCGAACCGCTGAAGGGCGCGGTCTCGCGGCTTGCCAACAAGCTGCAACGCCGCCTTCAGGCGCAGCAGAACCGCAGCTGGGAGTTCGACCGCGAGGAGGGCATCCTCGACGCCGGTCGCCTGGCGCGGGTCGTGGCGAACCCCACGACGCCGCTGTCCTTCAAGGTCGAGAAGGACACCGAGTTCCGCGACACGGTGGTGACCCTGCTTCTGGACAACTCGGGCTCGATGCGCGGGCGGCCGATCTCCATCGCCGCGATCTGCGCCGACGTGCTGGCGCGCACGCTCGAGCGCTGCTCGGTCAAGGTCGAGATCCTGGGATTCACGACGCGCGCCTGGAAGGGCGGGCAGAGCCGCGAGGCGTGGCTGAACGAGGGCCGGCCCCTCGCACCCGGGCGGCTCAACGATCTGCGGCACATCGTCTACAAGCCCGCCGACGCGCCCTGGCGGCGCGCGCGCGACAATCTCGGGCTGATGATGAAGGAGGGGCTTCTGAAGGAGAACATCGACGGCGAGGCGCTCGAATGGGCGCACCGGCGCATGATGATGCGCCCGGAAAGCCGCAAGATCCTCATGGTGATCTCGGACGGCGCGCCGGTGGACGATTCGACGCTGTCCGTGAACCCCGCGAACTACCTCGAGAAGCATCTGCGCGACGTGATCGCGATGGTGGAACGGCGAAGCGCGGTCGAACTCATCGCCATCGGCATCGGCCATGACGTCACCCGCTACTACCACCGCGCGGTGACCATTACCGACGTGGACCAGCTTGCCGGGGCGATGACCGAACAGCTTGCCAGCCTGTTCGATTCCGACCCCCGCGCCCGCGCGCGCCTCGTCGGCATCCGCAAGGCGTCCTGACGGCGCCCCGGCTTCGCGGCCGAGGCGCTTGCATCCGCCGCGCGGATGCCCAAAGTTGCCGCGGATCACAGCGGAGGGGCGGATGCTTCAGTCTTTCAAGGCCACGTCGCGGCCCGATCAGGGACCGCCGCGCCTCGCGCGGCTGCGCGAGGAGATGGCCCGCGAGGGCCTCGACGGGTTCTGGGTGCCGCGCGCGGACGCACATCAGGGCGAGTATGTCGCCCCCCGGGACGAGCGGTTGTCCTGGCTGACCGGGTTCACCGGCTCGGCCGGCTTTGCGGTCGTGCTGCCCTCGGTGGCGAGCGTCTTCGTGGACGGGCGCTACCGGGTGCAGGTCAAGGCGCAGGTGGCCGAGGACTTCACGCCGGTCGACTGGCCCGAGGTCAAGCCGTCGGACTGGCTGCGCGAGACGCTGCCCAACGGTGGCGTGGTGGGCATCGACCCGTGGCTTCACACCGTCGAGCAGGTGGAAAAGCTCGAAACCGCGCTTCGGGGCAGCGGCGTCAGCCTGCGCGAGACGGCGAACCTAGTGGACCGGATCTGGCAGGACCAGCCCGCGCCGCCGCTCGGCCGGGCACGCGCGCACCCCCTCGACCTCGCGGGGGAGGGGGCGGCGGAAAAGCGCGCGCGCCTCGGCCGCGAGCTTCGCGACGCCGGACACCGCGCGGCGGTGATCACCCTGCCCGACTCCATCTGCTGGCTTCTGAACATCCGCGGGTCCGACGTGCCGCGGGCCCCCCTCGCCCATGGCTTCGCCGTCCTGCACGAGGACGGGCGGGTGGATCTCTTCATGGCCGAGGAAAAGCTCGAGGGCCTGGGCGACCACTTGGGCCCCGAGGTCGCCGCGCACCGGCCGGAGCGCTTCGCCGCCGCCCTGGGCGAGCTGTCCGGCCCGGTCCGCATCGATCCGGCAAGCGCGCCGCTCGCGGTGATGCGCGCGCTCGAGGAGGCCGGCGTGGAGGTGGCACGCGGCCCCGATCCCTGCGTCCGGCCCAAGGCGTGCAAGAACGCGGCCGAGATCCGCGGCGCGGGCGAGGCGCATCTTCGCGACGGCGCGGCGGTGTGCGAGTTCCTCGCCTGGCTCGCCGATCAGCCGGCGGGCAGCCTGACCGAGATCGACGCCGTCACGAAACTCGAAGAGAGCCGCCGCGCGACCGGAAAGCTCGAGGACATCTCCTTCGACACGATCTCCTGCGCGGGGCCGCACGGCGCGATCATGCATTACCGCGTCACCGAGGAGACGAATCGCCCGCTTAAGGCCGGCGAGCTTTACCTCGTGGATAGCGGCGGTCAGTATCTCGACGGAACCACCGACATCACCCGGACCGTGGCCATCGGCACGCCGACCGAAGAGATGCGCGCCTGCTACACCCGCGTGCTGCAGGGCCTCATCACTCTGTCGCGGCTGCGCTGGCCCGCCGGGCTCGCCGGGCGGGATCTGGACGCGCTGGCGCGGATGCCGCTCTGGCTGGCCGGGCAGGACTATGCCCACGGAACCGGCCACGGCGTCGGCGCCTACCTGTCCGTTCACGAGGGGCCGCAGAAAATCGCGCGCGCCGGCGAGGCCGAACTCCTGCCCGGCATGATCCTTTCCAACGAGCCCGGCTTCTACAGGGAGGGCGCCTTCGGCATCCGGCTGGAGAACCTGATCGTGGTCGAGGACGCACCGGAACTCCCGGGCGGCAGCGTGGCGAAGATGCTGCGTTTCCACACGCTGACCTATGTGCCCTTCGAGCGCCGCCTCGTGGAGGCGGAGATGCTGCACGGCCCCGAGCGGGCATGGCTCAACGCCTATCATGCGCTGGTGCGATCCAAGATCGGCCCAAGGCTGGGCAGCGCCGCGAAAACATGGTTGGATGCCGCCACCGCGCCGATCTGAGGCGCAGCCCGCGGGCAGGAAACAGGCCGACGCCAGCCAACGCCGCAGCAGGCGCGCAGCGCGGCGAAAACACGAGGGAGAACCGCATGGCCAGGATCATCATCAGGCCGGCTCAGGGAAAATGGAGCGTACGCGCGGGCGGCGCGGTCCTGGGCGAGTCGAGCGCGGCGCTCGAACTGGACGAAGAGGGCCATGCCCCCGTGATCTACTTCCCTCGCGAGGATCTCGCGATGGCGTTCCTCGAGCCCACCGAGCGCAGCAGCCATTGCCCCCACAAGGGCGATGCGAGCTGGTTCTCGATCGTCACGAAATCCACGACGATTCCCGATGCGGCATGGTCCTACGAGGCGCCCGTCGACGGCGTTTCCGAGATCGCGGGGCATGTCGCCTTTTACGAGTCCGACATGGTGACGGTGGAGCGCCTGTAAGCCGCGGCGGCACGGGCCGCGTCGCGTTCGCCTTCACCCGGAGCCCAGCGCGGAGCCCAGGCGATCGCCCCTGCGCGGCGCCCACGACCCGCCGATCTGGACAGGATGCGCGGCGCAGCCCGCGGCGCTTCGGCCGAAGGGGCGCGAAGCCCGTCCGCGCGGCGGCGCTCGCGCCGGTCACGCCGCGCTCAGGAATGCTCTTCCTGCGCCGTGGCGGCGAGCGCCCGGTTGTAGGCCCTGAGCGCATCCACGTGAAAGAGCGCGCCCTGAAGCTCCGGCGCCTTGCCCTCGCCCGACAGCGTCACCACGGGAATGAAGGGCAGGCCCGATTTCTCGAAGATCGGCATCGCCGCGTCGAGCGTGGCGTTGGCGTCCACGTAGACGCCGCTCCGGACAAGCTCCCAGCAGCGATCTTCGTCGGCCGCCTGATCGTCGAGCGGCCCCCGCATGACGCCGGCCACGCGGAACATCTGCAGCAGGTATTCCTGCGGGCCGGCCGCGAGGTGCACGCCCCGCCGCTCGAGCTGCGTGAGGAAGAAGGAGCGGTCCACCAGCCGCGAGGCAAGCGCGGTGGACGTCGAGACCGAGACCATCACCGCAAGGCCCGTCTGCCAGTCGCCGGTCAGTTCGAACACGATGAGCGTGGTGGAGATCGGCGCCCCCAGCACCGCCGCGGCCACCGCCCCCATCCCCGCGAGCGCGTAGAGCGTGGGGCTTCCCGACACCTCGGGGAAGATGCCGGTGGCGACGATCCCGAAGGCCAGCCCGGTGAGCGCGCCCAGCATCAGCGATGGCGAGAAGACGCCGCCGCCCATCCGGCCCCCCATGGTCACCGCGACCGCGATCACCTTGACGACGGTGAAGGCGATCGCCTCGTGCAGCAGAAGCTGGCCCGTGAGCGCCGCCGTCGTCGTCTCGTAGCCCACCCCGATGATGTGCGGAAAGAAGATCGCGATCCCGCCGAGCAGAAGACCCGCGCAGGCCGGGCGCAGCCAGATCGGCATCCCGGTGCCGCGCTGGAGGCGGGTTCCGACATCCTCGGCCAGGAAGATCGCCCGCATCGTCATCACCCCGACGAAGCCGCAGACGAGACCGAGGAGCAGGAAGGCCGGCATCTCGATGTAGAATTCGAGCGCCGAGCCGCCGGGCAGAACGAAGTTGGTGACGTCGCCGAAGGCCAGCCGGCCGATGACCGTGCCCGCCGCGCTGGCGATCACGATGGGCGCGAAGGCGTGGAGCGCAAAGTGGCGCAGGATCACCTCCATCGCGAAGAGCGCGCCCGCGATCGGCGCGTTGAAAGAGGCCGAGACCGCGGCCGCCACGGCGCAGCCCAGAAGATCGCGCCCGGTGATCCCGTCGGCCCGGATCGCGTTGGACACCGCGGTGGAGATCAGCGCGGCGATGTGCACCACCGGCCCCTCGCGCCCCGTCGAGCCCCCGGTCGAGAGCGTGATCAGCGAACAGAGCGCAGAGGTGCGCCCCGCGCGCCGTTCCACCCGGCCGTCGTTGAGCGCCGCGCCCTCGATGACGTCGGCCACCGAGCGCACGCGCCCGTCGGGGGTGAAGAGATGCAGCAGCACCCCCACGGCGAGCCCGCCCAGCACCGGCACCGTCAGCACCCACCACCAGTCCAGCGTCTCGGCGAAGCTGTGCAGCATGTGCAGGTCCTCGGTGCCGTAGGCGAGGCTCTGCAACTCGTTGATGCCGAAGCGGAAAAGGACCGCGGCTCCCCCCGCCGCCGATCCGACGAGCAGCGCGATGAACCAGAACTGGATCTGGCTGGGACCGCGCTGGCGCAAGAGCTGCCAGCCCTTGCGGAACGCCGCCCGCATCTCGGAGAGCTCTCGCAGGATCGGGCGGCGCGGGTCCTCCTCCATGCCCGCCTCAGCGCGTGACGGGACGGCGCGGTGCACGCGCCTTTCCCCGCCCGCTGGGACGCCCTAGGATTTGCCGCGATTGCCGGAGCCCTGACATGCCCTTCCCTGACGCGCTCGAAGCCCTGTCGTCCTTACTAGGCGAACGCCTGAGCCGCTCCAACCCCGATCTGGAGGCGCATGGCCGCTCCGAGAGCCACTTTCCCCCGACACCGCCCGACGCGGTGGCCTGGCCCGAGACCACCGGGGAGGTGGCGGAGATCCTCAGGATCTGCGCGGCCCACGCCTGCCCGGTCGTCGGTTGGGGGGCGGGCACCTCGCTCGAGGGGCACGCGCTCGCCGCGCGGGGCGGGCTCGTGGTGGATTTCGCCCGCATGGACAGGATCCTCGAGATCCGCGCCGAGGACATGGACTGCACGGTGCAGCCGGGCCTGACCCGCGAGGCGCTCAACCGGGAGCTTCGCGACACCGGGCTTTTCTTCCCGGTCGATCCCGGCGCGAACGCCTCGCTGGGCGGCATGGCGGCCACGCGCGCCTCGGGCACCACGACCGTGCGCTACGGCTCGATGCGCGACAATGTGCTGGGCCTCGAGGTCGTTCTGGCCGACGGGCGGGTGATCCGCACGGGCTCGCGCGCCCGCAAATCGGCCTCGGGATACGACCTCACGGCGCTCATGCTGGGCTCGGAGGGCACGCTGGGCCTCATCACCGCGCTCACGCTGCGCCTGCACGGCCAGCCCGAGGCGGTGGCCGCCGGGATCTGCGCCTTCGACCGGATGGAGGATGCGGTGGCCTGCGTGATCGAGACCATCCAGTGCGCGCTGCCGATGGCCCGGATCGAGTTCGTGGACGCGGCCACGGCGGCGGCCTTCAACGCCTATGCCGGGGTCGATCTGCCGGAACGGCCGCATCTGCTGGTCGAGCTTCACGGCGCGCCCGCCACGGTGGAGGCCGAGGCGGACAGCTTCGGCGCCCTCGTGGCCGAGCATGGCGGCGCGGCCTTCCGCTGGTCCCGCAAGGCCGAGGAGCGCAGCGCGCTCTGGGCCCTGCGCCACAATGCCTATTACGCGATCCTCGCGCAGCGTCCGGGCGCGCGGGCGCTGGTGACCGATATCTGCGTGCCGGTATCGCGGCTGGCCAAGGCGGTGGAGGCGACGCGCGCCGACATCGCCGCCGGCCCGGTCCCGGGTCCGATCCTCGGACATGTGGGCGACGGCAACTTCCACGCGGTGCTGCTCGTGGACCCCGACCGCCCGGAGGAGCTCGAGGCGGCGAAGGGGCTTCAGCACCGGATGGTCGAGCGCGCCCTCGCGCTCGGCGGCACCGCGACGGGCGAGCACGGGGTCGGCATGGGCAAGACGTCCTACATGGCCGCCGAGCACGGCGAGGGCTGGCAGGTCATGGGCACCCTGAAGCGCGCTCTCGACCCGCGGAACATCCTCAACCCCGGCAAGCTGGTGCCGGAGCCCTGAACGCTTCGCCTCCGGCGCGCCCGCCTCGCGGCCGCCCGAGACCGCCGCCGCGCATCGTCGCGGCTCACGGGACCGCGGACGCGCCCGTCCGGACATCGGCCCGCGGAGCCGCAGCCCGCGTCGGTGACCGGCACACGTGGGCGGGCCGGACACCCGCTCAGCCCGACAGAAGCGCGCGGGCCGCCGACCGGGCCTCGTCGGTCACCCGGTCGCCGGAAAGCATGCGCGCAAGCTCGTCCACCCGCGCGTCACCCGAAAGCGGGATCACGGTGGACCGGGTCGTGTCCGCATCCACGTGCTTTTCGACCCGCATGTGATGACGGCCGAGCGCGGCGACCTGCGGCGAATGGGTCACCACCAGAACCTGCCCGGCCGACGCCAGCTCCTTCAGGCGCCGGCCGACCGCGTCGGCCGTGGCACCGCCCACGCCGCGGTCGATCTCGTCGAAGATCATGGTCACGCCCCCCTCGGGCGCGGCGAGCGACACCTTGAGGGCGAGCAGGAAACGGCTCAGCTCGCCGCCCGAGGCGATGCGGTTCAACGGGCCCGACGGTGCGCCGGGGTTGGTGGCGACGGTGAACTGAACCGCGTCGCGGCCCTCGGGCCCCGGCTGCGCCTCCGTCACCTCCGTGCGGAAGGCCGCGCGCTCCATCCGCAGGGGCGCGAGCTCGGCCTCCACCGCCCGGTCGAGCCGCCCGGCGGCCTCCCGCCGCGCCGCGCCGAGCGCGTCGGCGGCCTCGGCGTAGGCCGCCTCGGCCTCGTCCCGCGCCGCGCGCAGCCGCGCCAGATCCGCGCTGCCCGCGTCGAGCGCATCGAGGCGCGCGCGCAGCGTCCCGGCAAGCTCGGGCAGCTCGTCTGGCATCACCTGATGCTTCCGCGCGAGGCCGCGGATGGCGAAGAGCCGCTCCTCCACGCTCTCGAGCTCGAGCGGATCGAAGGCCAGGGCCTCGAGGCACTCTTCGACACCCGAGGCGGCCTCGCCCAGCTCCACCATGGCCCGCGACAACGCGGCGAGCGGCGCCTCGAGCCGGCCCTCGGCGCGGTCGGCCACCCCCTCGAGCCAGCGCAGCGCATCGCCCATGGCCCCTTCCGCACCGTCATTGCCAAGGGCCGCAAGGGCGCGGGCCACATCCTCGCGCGTGCGCTCGGCCCCCTGCATGAGCCTGCGGCGCGCGTCGAGCGCCTCTTCCTCGCCGGGCTCGGGCGCGAGATCCTCCAGCTCGGCCACGGCGTGGCGCAGGAACTCCTCCTCCGCGCGGGCGGCGGCCAGCGCCTCCTCCGCCTCGTCCAGCGCGGCGGCCGCGCGGCGCCGGCCCGTCCATGCCGCGCGCGTGGCCGCGATCAGGGACCCGAGAGCGGCGAAGTCGTCGAGCATCGGCCGGTGGCCGCGCGGGTCGAGCAGGCCGCGATCGTCCTGCTGGCCGTGAAGCTCGACCAGCGTTTCCGACAGCCGGCGCAGCACCTCGCCGGAAACCCGGCGATCGTTCACCCAGGCCGTCTTCTGGCCGCCGGTACGGTTCACCCGCCGCAGGATCAACTCGTCACCGGCCACGAGCCCCGCCTCGTCCAGAACGGCGCGGGCGGGGTGGGTGCGGGGCAGCGCGAACACCGCCGTCACCTCACCCTCCGAGGCGCCCTCGCGGACAAGCTCGGCCCGGCCGCGCCAGCCCAGCACGAAGCCCAGGCAGTCGAGCAGGATCGACTTGCCCGCCCCGGTCTCGCCCGTCAGCACGTTCAGGCCGGGCTCGAAGGCAAGCTCCAGCCGGTCGATGATCAGCATGTCGCGGATGTCGAGGGTGCGCAGCATGGGGTCGAAGGGCGCGGGCGGCATTCAGCCGCCCGGCATCCCGATCAGAGCCATTCGCCGCGCACGACCTGGCGGTAGATGGCGGCAAGCCAGTTGTCGCCTTGCGCCCGCGCCTCGAGCCCGCGCCCGGTCAGCAGCGCGAAGCTGTCCTCGTACCAGTCGGTCGCGCGGTAGTTGTAGCCCAGGATCGCCCCTGCCGACTGCGCCTCGTCGGTCAGGCCGAGGGACAGGTAGGACTCCACCAGCCGGTGCAGCGCCTCCGGCGTGTGGGTCGTCGTCTGGAAATCCTCCACCACCACGCGGAACCGGTTGATCGCGGCGGCGTAATGGCCGCGCTTCAGGTAGTAGCGGCCGACTTCCATCTCCTTGCCGGCGAGGTGGTCGAAGGCGAGGTCGAATTTCAGGATCGCGGACCGGGCGTATTCGCTGTCGGGATAACGTTCGATCACCTCGCGCAGGGACTGCAGCGCCTGGAAGGTCACGCCCTGGTCGCGGCCCACGTCCTCGACCTGGTCGTAGTAGCTCAGCGCCAGCAGGTACTGGGCGTAGGCGGCATCCTCTTCGGCGGGGTAGAAATCGATGTAGCGCTGTGCCGCGGCGCGCGACTCCTCGTAGCTGCGATCCTGGTGCCAGGCGTAGGCCTGCATGATGAGCGCACGCTCCGCCCATTCGGAATAGGGATAAAGCCGCTCGACCTCGGAGAAGTAGAAGGCCGCGTCTTCCTCGCGTCCGCGCTGCAGTTCGTATTCGCCGCGCTCGTAGATCTGCTGGGCCGAAAACGACTCGAGCGGCGCGTTGCTGCCAAGAAAGCCTCCCCGATCGGCGCTGCCTCCACCGCCGCAACCTGCCAAGAGCGCGGCAAGCAGCGCCGCCGCGGTCATTCTGGACAGTATCGCCTTGCCCGTCATGCTCGTTCACCTCTGTCCGGGTTGTCCGGTTCCGGTCCGGCCCGGCCGGACGCGCCGGTCCTAGCACATAAAGAAACGAGGCAAAACGGCTTTGAGCATCCACCGGCGGCGCGGCGGCGCCCAGGCTGGACGGCTCGCCTCACGCCACCGCGGAGATTTCCGCCAGCGCGGCCCCCACACCCGGCAGCCGTGCCGCCGTATCCGCGTCGCAGGCCACGAGACGCACGGCGTCCGTTTCCGCGAACAGGCGGTGCAGAAGCGCGTTGGTCATCGCGTGGCCGGCCCGGTGCCCGGTGTAGCGGCCCAGTATCGGCGCCCCGGCGAGCGCGAGATCCCCGAGCGCATCCAGCATCTTGTGGCGCACGGGCTCGTCGGCGTGGCGCAGGCCGCCAGGGCTCAGCACCCGCGCGCCGTCCACCACCACCGCGTTTTCCAGCGTGCCGCCAAGCGCGAGGCCCTGCTCGCGCATCGCGTCCACGTCGGCCTGCCGGCAGAAGGTCCGGCTGTCGCACAGTTCGCGCACGAAGGTCCCGTTCGACATGTCGAGCGACAGCGCCTGCGCGCCGATCGCCGCGTCCTCGAAATCGATCTCGAACGCGATCCGCAAACGGTCGTCGGGCGACAGCATGGCCCAGCCCGCCCCCGTCTCGACGCGCACCTCGCGGAGCACCTCGAACGCGCGCACCGGCGCGTGAAGCCTGCGCACGCCGCGGGACAGGATCGCCTGGACGAACGGCGCGGACGAGCCGTCGAGGATCGGCACCTCGGGGCCGTCGATCTCGATCAACGCGTTCTGGATGCCCGTCCCGGCGAGCGCGGCCATGACATGCTCCACCGTGGACACGGTGACGCCCGCACGGTTGCGCAGCCGCGTGCAAAGCGCCGTCGGCTCCACCGCGTCCCACCGCGCCGGAACCAGCGCGTCACCGACCAGAATGTCGGAGCGCCGAAACCAGATGCCATGCTCGGCCGAGGCGGGGCGGATCGTCATCCTCGCCGGCCGGCCCGAGTGCAGGCCCAGGCCTTCGAAGCGCAACTCTGATTTGAGTGTGGTCTGCAACTGGACCCCCGAAACCTGTTCGTTCAAAGCGTGCGGCGTGACGGATCCCGTCGAGCGCATGCACCTTCCTGGACGGGATGGTGGTAACCGGAGGGCGCGGGTGTGCTCAATTCAATCTTTCTAACGGGCTGAAACATGGCGCCCGCCGCGACGGCATGAACCCGCCTACGATGAAAAACTCACCACAAGCCCCTGATAATCATGATGTTTCAGAAACGAAAAGGCCGGCCCGAGGGCCGGCCGATTTCGCGCTGTTGCGGATTTGCCGCTCAGTTTGCCTGCCGCCGCAGGAAGGCCGGGATCTCGATCCGCTCCTGGTCGGGGTCCTGCTCGCTCGACGGGGCGGGCTCCTGCGCCTCGGCCGGGCGCGCGGCCTGAACCGGCGGCGTGCGGCGCGCGACCTGTGCACCGCCGCTCGCGCGGTCCGCGTTCTCGTGCCCCGTCATCCGGTCGATGAGGGAGCCCAGACCGAAGCGGCTGCGATCGCCCGAGGCGGCGGGGGCGGGCCGCGCATCCTGCGCGGGGGCCGCACCCGGCGCGGAGTCGCTGCCCCCGCGGCGCACGGCCGCGCGCAGGCGGTCCATCGCCTCGGGCGACGGGGTTCCGGGCGCCGGGGCGCGCGGGGCGACGAAGGCTTCGGGATCGGCCTCGATCGTGTCCTCGCGCGGCTCGAAGCGCGCCACATCCGGCTGGTAGGCCGGCGGCGGAACGTCGTCTTCGTCGACATGGCCTTCGCCTGCCGCGTCGTCGTCCGGCAGCGCCTCGAAGAGCGAGGGCTCTTCGCCGGTCGCGGCCACGCGCGGCGTGTCGGCGGCGGGGGCGTCTTCCCAGTCGGGCGCGACCGCCTCTTCCTGCGTGAGCGGGCGCGCGAGCGAGCGGCGCGGCACCGGAACCTCGAGCGAGGCATCGCTCGCGTCGATGCCTGTCGCCACGACGCTCACCCGCATGACGCCCGCCATCTCGGTGTCGAGTGTGGAGCCCACGATGATGTTCGCCTCGGGGTCGACCTCTTCGCGGATGCGGTTGGCGGCCTCGTCGAGTTCGAACAGCGTGAGATCGTGCGCGCCGGTGATGTTGATCAGGACGCCCTTGGCGCCGCGCAGGCTGATCTCGTCGAGCAGCGGGTTGGCGATCGCCTTTTCGGCCGCCTGGATCGCGCGATCCTCGCCCTCGGCCTCGCCGGTGCCCATCATCGCCTTGCCCATCTCGTCCATCACCGCGCGAACGTCGGCGAAGTCGAGGTTGATCAGGCCCGGGCGGACCATGAGGTCGGTCACGCCCTTCACGCCCTGGTAGAGCACGTCGTCGGCGAGGCTGAACGCCTCGGTGAAGGTCGTCTTCTCGTTGGCGAGGCGGAAGAGGTTCTGGTTGGGAATGATGATGAGCGTGTCCACCACCTTCTGAAGCGCCTCGACACCCTCCTCGGCCTGGCGCATCCGCTTCACGCCCTCGAACTGGAAGGGCTTCGTCACCACGCCCACGGTCAGCACGCCGAGTTCCCGCGCGGCCTGCGCGATGATCGGCGCCGCGCCGGTGCCGGTGCCCCCGCCCATCCCGGCGGTGATGAAGCACATGTGCGCCCCCGCGAGGTGGTCCACGATCTGCTCGATCGACTCCTCGGCCGCCTTGGCGCCCACCGTCGCCCGCGCGCCGGCGCCCAGCCCTTCGGTCACCTTCACGCCAAGCTGGACGCGGTGTTCCGCGTTCGACTGCTGCAGCGCCTGCGCGTCGGTGTTCGCGACCACGAAATCAACGCCGCCGAGCTGCTTGTCGATCATGTTGTTGACCGCGTTACCCCCGGCGCCGCCGACGCCGAAGACCGTGATGCGGGGCTTCAGTTCGTCCTGCCCCGGGACCGAGAGGGTGAGTGTCATCGATCTGTCCGCCTGCTTTTTTCGAGGACCGACCTCGTTTCGGGTCGGAATTCTGCCTGTCCTGACGCGAGTCTACCGGGACTGTGCCGCTTCGTCACGCAAAAAACGCCTGAAAAGCCCCAAATATGGATGCCCCGCGGCGCATTTTCGCGGGATTTCGCTCATATTGCGACATCTTGCGGTCACCAGTTGTCGCGGAACCATTTTACTGCCCGGCGCAGGCTGCGCGCCGGATACCGTTCCACCGGGATCTCGAAATCCCACCACTCGTCCTGCGGATGCGCGGCAAAGAGGGCGAGGCCGACGACGCCGGCGAACCCGGGACCGGTGGCCGCCTGCGGCAGGCCATGCACGCGCAAGGGCCGCCCAAGGCGCACCTGCTGGCCGAGGATGCGGCTCGCCAGCCCGTCGAGACCGGGGATCTGGCTTGCCGCACCGGTAAGCACGATCTGCTGCGAGGGCAGATGGTCGAAGCCCGCCGCGTCGAGGCGCGCGCGCACCTCCTCGAGGATCTCCTCGACCCGCGGGCGCATGATCCCGATCAGCTCCGCGCGCGAGACGGTGCGGCGGTCGTGTTCCCAGTCTCCCGTATCGCCGCCGATCTCGATCATTTCGCGGTCGTCCATGCCGGTCGCCACGACACCGCCGTAAAAGGTCTTGATCCGCTCGGCGTTCGCCGTCGGGATCTGGAGGCCCATCGAGATGTCGCCGGTGACGTGATCGCCACCCATGCGCACCGCGTCGGCGAAGATCATGTGCTTCTTGATGAAGATCGACACGCCCGTCGCGCCGCCGCCCATGTCGATGCAGGCCGCGCCGAGCTCCTGTTCGTCTTCCACCAGCGCGGATAGACCGGCGCAGTAGCTCGACGAGGCCAGCCCCGCAAGCTCGAGGTCGCAGCGTTTCATGCAGTAGGCGAGGTTCTGGACCGCCTGCGCATCCACGGTCAGCATGTGCATGTCGCAGGCGAGGCGGTTTCCGATCTGGCCACGGGGATCGCCGAGGCCGGTGCGGTGGTCCAGCGCGAAGTTGACCGGCTGGGCGTGCAGCACCTCGCGGCCCGTCCCGAATTCGGGCACCTCGCAGGAGGAAAGGGCGCGGGCCACGTCCTGCTCCGTCACCATCGGCCCCTCCAGCTCGACCTCTCCCGCCAGCCCGTAGGAGCGCGGCCCCGCTCCCGAGAAGCAGGCGATCACGTGATCCACCCGGATCTGCGCCATCTTCTGGGCGGCCTGCACGGCGGTGCGGATCGCGCGCTCGGTCTCGGCCATCGCGTCGATCTCGCCGAAGCGCACCCCGCGCGAGCGGGTCGTGGCCGCCCCGATCACGCGGAACCCGGCCTGCCCCGCAAGCGAGCCCACGCCGTCGCCCACACGCCCGGCGGTCCCGTCGAAGCGCAGCACCAGGCATGCGATCTTCGAGCTGCCCACGTCGAGGATGGCCACCACGCCGCGCTGCATCGCGGCGCGACGCATGTTGCGCATGGCGCGCTGGGACTCGTACAGCTCGATCATGGGCGTCTCACTCCTCTCCCCATTGCAGCGCCCGGATCCGGCGCAGCTCTTCCACCGCGCCCGCGTTCAGGCGGATCGTCGGCCGCGCCGGCAGGCGCATGTCGACGGCCGCGACATCGCGGGCAAAAAGGTCCTCGGCCTGGTCCATGGCGATCACCCGCTCGAGCGCGCGGCGCGCGCCCGTCGGCGGCAGCAGGATGCGCTGGCCGCGGTCCAGAACCACGTCCCAGCGCCGTTCGCCCACCCGGATGAGGCCGCGGAACCGATCGTGCAGGGGACGGGCGGCGGCGACGAGCGCGAGCGCCTCGGCCACCGCGGCGTCGGCCCCTTCACCGGCCACCAGCGGCAGGTCGGCGCGCGCGGCGCGCGAGTCGACCGGGTGGACAAGCGCGCCACCGGCATCGAGCAGATCGAGCCCGTCGCGGTGCCGCCAGACCACCGCGGGCACGCGTTCGGTCACGTCCACCTGCAGGATGCCGCCCGGCCGGATGCGCAGCGCGACCGCCTCCACCGGGGAAAGCTCGAGGACCTGGGCGCGCATGGCGTCGAGATCCAGATCGAAGCTCGTCGTCGGGAAATCGACCTGGAGGATTTCGCGGATATCGGCTGCCACGCCCGCGCTCGCGCCGTCGATTGCCATGAGGTCGACCCGGAACTCGGGCCGGCTCTCGATCGCGTGGCGCAGGTTGGCCACGGCGCCGACGATCGCCTCGCGCCGCGCCGCGTCGGAGAAATAGACCGCCCCCGCGGCGACCACGGCGACGAGCGGCACGCCCAGGCGCAACGCGACGCGGAAGAGCGGCGTCAGCATCAGCCGTTCCATCCGGTAGGCCAGGCGCGACGGCGCCGGATCGCCCTGCCGCACCCAGCGCGTCAGCGGTCGCATGAGGCGTCCTCCACCATCCAGCGGCACATCTCGCCGAAGCTCATCCCCACGGCGCGGGCCTGTTCGGGGCTGAGCGAGGTGGGCGTCATGCCGGGCTGCGTGTTGAGTTCCAGCACCACGAGGCCGTCAGCGCCCTTCGCCTCGTCCCAGCGGAAATCCGTGCGCGACACACCGCGACAGCCCAGCACCTCGTGGGCGCGGCGCGCGTGGTCGAGACAGAGCGCCGCGATCACCTCGGGGATCTCGGCTGGCACGACGTGGCGCGAGCCGCCGGGCGCGTACTTGGCGGCATAGTCGTACCAGCCGTCGGTCAGGATGTCGGTCACGGCCAGGGACCGGCCGCCCATCACCGTGGTCGTCAGTTCCCGTCCGGGCGCGAAGGCTTCCACCATGACGGTCTCGGGCATCTCGTCGGAGAGCGCGGGCGGCGCGTCGGCCGCCGCGTCGACGATGTAGATCCCGACCGAGGATCCCTCGTCGTTGGGCTTGACCACGTAGGGCGGGGTCATGACGTGGCGCGCGCGCACCTCGTCCCGGGGCGCGAGGACGCTCTCGGCCACCGGCAGCCCCGCCGCCGCGAAGACCTCCTTGGAGCGCTGCTTGTCCATGGCGAGCGCCGAGGCCAGCACGCCGGAATGCGTGTAGGGCAGCCGCATCCACTCCAGCAGGCCCTGGACGCAGCCATCCTCGCCCCAGCGGCCGTGCAGCGCGTTGAACACCACGCCGGGCCGAGCCTCGGCGAGCCGTGCGGGCAGGTCGGGGCCCGCGTCGATCTCGGTGACGCGGAATCCCTCGGAGCGCAGCGCCGACGCGCATTCGCGGCCCGAGGACAGCGACACCTCGCGCTCTGCGGACATGCCGCCCATCAACACCGCCACATTCGGGGTTGTCCTGCTCGACATACCCTCGCCTCAATGCCCCGGGCGTTCGCGCCCGTGTCGTTCCGCCTGGTCCCCGGGCAGAAGCCCGGTCAGGACTTGTCGTTATCGAACTGGATCGTGCCTGTTTCAGGGGCCGTTTCGCCGACCCTCATGATCTCCCACTCTAGCTCTATTCCGCTGTTTTGGAAAACCCTTTTTCGGACGCGTTCGCCCAGCGCCTCGAGCTCGGCGGCCGTGGCCCCGCCCGCGTTGGTCAGGAAATTGGCGTGCTTCTCCGACATCGCCGCGCCGCCGTGCCGCGCACCGCGCATCCCCGCCTCCTCGATGAGCTTCCAGGCCTTGAGCTCATGGGTGTCGTCGGCCCGCCCGGTGGAGGAAAACCCCGCCGGGTTGCGGAAGGTGGAGCCCGCGCTGCGCGCCCGGGTGGGCTGCGTGGCGTCGCGGCGGGCCAGTTGTTCCTCCATCCGCGCGCGCAGCGCCTCGGGCGCGCCCGCGGGCGCCTCGAACACCGCCCGGGTGAGCACCCACCCGTCGGGCAGGTCGGTCTGGCGGTAGCGGAAATTCAGCTCGCCCGGCCCCAGCGTCACGACCTCGCCCGCGCGCGTCACCGCGGTCGCCTCCACGAACCGGTTCGCGACATAGGTGCCGTAGCAGCCGGCATTCATGCGCACCGCGCCGCCGATCGCGCCGGGAATGGTGCGCAGGAAGGTCAGGTCGCGCCCCGCCTCCGCCGCGCGCCGCGCCACATGGGCGTCGAGCGCGGCGGCCCCGGCGATGACGCGGCCGTCCTCGATCCGAATGTGGTTGAATCCGCGCCCGAGGCGGATCACCACGCCACGCACGCCACCGTCCCGCACGATGAGGTTGGAGCCCACGCCCATGGGAAAGACCGGCACCGCGGGGTCGAGCGCCTTCAGGAACGCCGCGAGATCCCCGGTGTCGGCGGGCTGGAAAAGCCACTCCGCCGGCCCGCCCACCCGAAGCCAGGTGAGCTCCGACAGGGGCTTGCCTTGCGTCAGGCGCCCGCGGACCTCGGGCAGGGCGGCGGGGGGCGGGGCTGTGGTTCGGCTCATCTCGGCGTCTCCCGTCGCCGGGTCCGTGCCGGCCCCGGCGGCTTTGCGATAGCGTTCGCCGGCGCCACGGGCAAGGGCGCCGCGGCCTGCACCCGCGCTCACCGCCCGTGCCGCCCGGCCCAGAGGCCGAAGGCGAAAAGCGCCGAGGAGACGGCCGCCACGCCCGCCCAGCCGATGGCGACGGCGGCGGGCGCGACAGCGGGGCCCTCGCTGCGCGCGAGCGCCGCCCAGGTGACGAGCGCGAAGCCGGAATAGAGGGCGAGGAGCGCGAGGTAGCGCCCCGCCCTGCCCTCGAGCCCCGCGGCAAGCGCCACCCAGGCCATGAGCGGCGCGAGCGCCCAGCCGCCATAGGCGAGGACGGGGCCGAGGCTAACCATCGCCGTCCGGCCCCCGCGGCGGCCCGAGGCGGGCCGCGACGCTGCGCCAGAGATACCAGACCGGCCAGCGCAGCACGCTCATCCCCGCCGCGAGCGCGAGAAGCCCCGCCCAGGGCCCGTTCTCGTAGGTGACGAAGCCCAGGAT
The DNA here is from genome assembly GCF_041365695.1 of Rhodosalinus sp. 5P4. Taxonomy (NCBI): domain Bacteria; kingdom Pseudomonadati; phylum Pseudomonadota; class Alphaproteobacteria; order Rhodobacterales; family Paracoccaceae; genus Rhodosalinus; species Rhodosalinus sp. 5P4. Next base: position 58,357 of record NZ_JBGFSJ010000001.1, on the reverse strand, counting down.
CGGAATGCCCGCGGCGATCAGCCAGTAGGCCCGGGTCCAGTGATTGTCCCGCGAGGGGAGCATCCCCGCGACATTGGCCAGCACGACCCAGAGGCAGGCGAGCGTGAGCGACAGCGTCATGGCGTCCCCCCGGCCGCGCGGCAGGTCGCGGGCACGCCCGATCCGAAGGGGCGCGCCACGGGGGTCGCGCTTGCGCGGGTCGCTCCAGGGACATGGCCGCGCGCGGCGCCTGGCCTCCCGCGCCCGTCGAACGCATCTTCGAAGACGCGTGGCCCGTGGGCCGGCAGGCCGGGCCGCGGCGAGATCGCGCCGCCGGATCGATCGATCGCGACAGCCGCGCTCTCCGCCACGCCGGGGGCGGCCGGCAGACCCGGCCCGGTGCGGTGCGCGTGCGCGGCGGCCGCCACCGTCACCCCCCGAGCCGCCCGGGCAGCGCGTTGGCCCAGGCGGAGATGCTGCCCGCGCCGAGGCAGACCACCATGTCCCCCGGCTGCGCCTCTTCGCGGACGAGCCGCACCAGGTCCTCCTCGCCGCCGATGGCGCGGGCGTGCCGGTGACCGTGGCGGATGAGGCCGGCCACCAGGTCGTCGCGCGAGGCGCCCGCGACGGGGTCCTCTCCGGCGGCGTAGACCTCGGCGATGGCGACCACGTCGGCCTCGTTGAAGCAGCCGCAGAAATCCTCGAAGAGCGAGGAGAGGCGGGTGTAACGATGCGGCTGGTGCACCGCGATCACGCGACCCTCGCCGCTCTGGCGCGCGGCGCGGAGCACGGCCGCGATCTCCACCGGGTGATGGCCGTAATCGTCGATGATCGTCACGCCGCCGACCTCGCCCACCTTCGTGAACCGGCGGTTCACGCCGCGGAAGGCGGCGAGCGCGTCGCGGATGCCCGCCCGGCTGATGCCGAGATGGCGCGCCACCGCCACCGCGGCAAGCGCGTTGGAAACGTTGTGCTCGCCGGGCATGGGCAGCCGGCAGCCCTCGATCATCCTGCCCTCGGCCTGCAGCGCGACGTCGAAATGCGCCTCGCCGCCCTCGTAACGCAGGTTCACCGCCCGCACGTCGGCCTGCGCGTTGAACCCGTAGGTCAGCACCCGCCGATCGGTCAGCCGCCCGGCAAGGGCCTGCACCTCGGGGTGGTCGGTGCAGAGCACGGCGAGCCCGTAGAACGGGATGTTGGAGACGAAGTCCTGGAAGCCCTGCTTCAGCCGCGCGAAATCGCCCCAGTGCTCCATGTGCTCGGGGTCGATGTTGGTGACGATGGCGATGGTGGCGGGAAGGCGGTTGAAGGTGCCGTCGGATTCGTCGGCCTCGACCACCATCCACTCGCCCTGCCCCATCCGCGCGTTGGAGCCGTAGGCGTGGATGATCCCGCCATTGATCACCGTGGGATCGAGCCCGCCCGCATCGAGCAGCGTCGCCACGAGGGTCGTCGTCGTGGTCTTGCCGTGGGTTCCGGCCACCGCGACGTTCGACTTGAGCCGCATGAGCTCGGCCAGCATCTCTGCGCGGCGCACCACCGGAAGGCCCCGCCGGCGCGCCTCGTCGAGTTCCGCGTTGCCGGGCTTGATGGCCGAGGAGATCACCACGACCTCCGCGTCGTCGAGGTTTCCGGCGCGCTGGCCCTCGAAGACGCGCACGCCCATGCCGGCCAGCCGCTCGGTGATCGGGCTTTGCTTCAGGTCGGACCCCTGCACGGTGTAGCCGTGATTGACCAGCACCTCGGCGATGCCCGACATGCCGATGCCGCCGATGCCCACGAAATGGATCGGCCCGACATCGGTGGGAAGTTTGGTCGCTGCGCTCATCGCTGTCCTTTCACCGCCAGCTCCTCGACCATGCCCGCAAGCCGCTCCACCGCGTCGGGCACCGCGCAGGACAGCGCGGCGGCGGCCATCTGGGTCGCCCCCTCGGGATTGTCCAGCACCAGGCGGATCTGCTCGGACAGGCTTTCCGGCGAAAGCTTGGATTCGGGGATGCGGATCGCGCCCCCGGCCTCGGTGAGCGCGCGGGCGTTCGCGGTCTGATGATCCGCCGTGGCGGCGGCATAGGGCACGAGGATCGCGGGCCGCCCGATCGCCGCGATATCGGCCACCGAGGAGGCGCCGGCGCGGCTGATGACGAGCTGCGCCTCGCTCATCCGGCGCGGCACGTCGTTGAAGAAGGGGCGAACCTCGGCATCGATGCCATTCTCGGCATAGAAGCCCGCGACGCGCGCCCGGTCCTCCTCGCGGGCCTGATGGCTGACCCGCAGCCGGGCGCGCAGCGCCTCGGGCAGGCGCACCACCGCCGCGGGCACCGTGTCGGACAGGATGCGCGCGCCCTGGCTACCCCCGATCACAAGAAGCGACATCGGGTAGTCGCCGGGCGGGATGTAAGGCGCGCCGGCCCGCTCCTGCACGGCGCCGCGTACGGGGTTGCCCACATGGATGCCCTCGATGCCGCCGGGCAGCGCCGTGGGCCAGGTGCCGCAGGCGACCGCGTCCACGCGCCTGGCGAAAAGCGCGTTCACCCGCCCCGGCACGCCGTTCTGCTCGTGGATGATGCGCGGGATGCCCAGGGCCACCGCCGCCGACAGCGCGGGGATCGTCGGGTAGCCGCCGAAGCCGACCACCACCAGAGGGCGGTCGCCGCGCATGGCGAGGATCGCCGTCGCCACGCCCTGCGCGATCCGGAAGGGCGCCGCGGCCCGGGCCAGCGCGCCGCCGCGCGAGACGCTCGCGCTCGCGATCTCGTCGATCTGAACGCTGTGCGGGAAGCCGCCGGTGTAGCGCGCACCGCGATCGTCGGTGGAAAGCTTCACGCGCCAGCCGCGGCGCAGCATCTCCTCGGCGAGCGCCTGGGCGGGAAACATGTGCCCGCCCGTGCCGCCCGCGGCCATGACGAGAAGCGGCGCGGCGCTCACCGCAGCCTGCCCCGCAACAGCTCGCCGATCTCGCCTTGCGGGCGTGTCCGCGTGAAGGCGAGCAGCATGCCCATCGCGATCCCGGTGGCGATGATCGACGATCCGCCGTAACTCACGAAGGGCAGCGTCATGCCCTTGGCGGGCAGCAACCGCACCGCCACGCCCATGTTGATCATGGCCTGCACACCGAACATCGCGGCAAGCCCGGTTCCGGCCAGGCGGATGAACGGGTCACGCTCGCGCATCAGCCGCGAGAAGGCGCGCACGACCACCGTGGTGTAGAGCGCGATGAGAACGAACACGAGGACAAGCCCGTATTCCTCGGCCGCGACCGCGATGATGAAATCGGTGTGCGCGTCGGGCAGCGACCATTTCACCTGCCCCTCCCCCACGCCGACCCCGAAGAAGCCGCCCTCGCGGATCGCGTTGGTGGCGAAGCCGAGCTGAGTGTTGGGATCGACCTCGGGGGCGAGGAAGCCGTCGATGCGGCGGGCGAAATGCTCCGAGCCGGAATAGGCGACCGAGCCCGCCAGCACCACGATCCCCGCGATCCCGGCCAAAATGAAAAGCGGCGCCCCGGCCACGAAGTAGATCACGCCCCACCCGAAAAGCACCAGCGCGGCCTGCCCGAAATCGGGCTGAAGCGCGAGCATGAGCACGATGGCGACGGTCAGCGCGAAGGACCACGTGCGCCCCGGCGGGCCGTTGATCTCCTGGCTGGCCGCGACGAGCCAGGCGGCGACCACGACGAAGGCGGGCTTGAGGAACTCCGAGGGCTGCACCGAGGCGAAACCGAGCGAGTACCAGCGCACGGCCCCCTTGCCGAAATCGGTGCCGAAGACGGGCAGGAAGACGAGCGCCACGAAGGCGGCGAGAAAGCCCAGCACGGCGAGGCGCCGCACGGTGTGGGGGGTCATCATGGAGACCGCGAGCATGGCCAGGAGCGCCGCGACCCCGAAAATCGCCTGCCGCTCGACGTAGTGGAAGGCGTCGAAGCCGTTGCGCGCCGCGAGCGGCGGCGAGGCGGCGAACCCCAGAAGCAGGCCGATGCCGAACAGGATGAGCACGCAGGAGATCGTCCAGCGATCCACCGTGCGCCACCACTTCGAAAGGATGGGCTCGCCGTCCCGTACCGGAACGGAGCCATAGACCATTTCCGTCATGGGTCCTGCCGCTCGCTGCCTCTGTCCGTGTCCCTTTTGGCGGGACTTGGACGAAAGGATAACGAAAACACCGCCCGCGCGCCAGCGCAAAGACCGCGCATGCTGCGCCTCAGCCCAGCCGGGCGCGCACCTCGGCGATGAAATCCTCGCCGCGCTGCTCGAAGTTGTCGTACTGGTCGAAGCTCGCGGCGGCCGGCGCAAGCAGCACCGTGTCGCCCGGCTCCGCCTCTTCCATGGCGCGCTCCACCGCGCGGCCCATGACGCTGCAGACCTCCGTGTCCACACCGCGAAGCGCCACCGCGAAGCGCTCTGCCTCGCGGCCGATGACGTAGGCCTTCACCACCGCGCCCATGCGCCCCTCGAGCGCCGAGAGCCCGCCCGTCTTCTCCAGCCCGCCGCAGATCCAGCGGATCCGCGGGAACGCGCCGAGCGCGCGCGCGGCGCTGTCGATGTTGGTGGCCTTGGAATCGTTGACGTAAGTGACCCCGCCTGCCTCCGCGATGACCTGGCTGCGGTGCGGCAGGCCCGCGAAACTCGCGAACCCCGCCTCGATCTGGCGCGGGCCGAGCCCGAGCGCGCGCGCCGCGGCGTAGGCTGCGCAGGCATTCTGGTGGTTGTGCGCGCCGGGAAGGCCCTTGATCCCGCGCAGGTCGACCGAGGCCACCTGCCGCGCCTTGCGCCACTCCGCCAGAAACCCCTTGCGCGCGCAGACCGACCAGCCCGGTCCGGCGAGCTTGCCCTCGCCCGAGACGCGGATCACCCGGTCGTCCCCCGGCGCCTCGGCGAGCTGGCCGGCGAGGAAGCGGCCCTCCGGCTCGTCCACCCCGATCACCGCGCGGTCCGGGCCGCCCTCGGCGAAGAGCCGCCGCTTCGCGGCGAAATAGCCGCCGAGCCCGCCGTGACGCTCGAGGTGGTCTGGGGTCAGGTTCGTGAACACCGCGATATCGGGCGTGAGCGCGCGGGCGAGTTCGGTCTGGTAGGAGGAAAGCTCGAGCACGATCACCTCCGCCTCGCCGGGCGGGTCGATGTCGAGCACGCCGCGCCCGATGTTCCCGGCAAGCTGCGCGGGCCGCCCGGCCTCGCCCAGGACATGGTGGATCAGCGCCGCGGTGGTGGACTTCCCGTTCGAGCCGGTGACGGCCACCACCCTCGGCGGCGTGTCGAAGCCGTCCCAGTCGCCGCGCCCGAGGGAGGCGAAGAAAAGGCCCACGTCGTTGTCGACCGGTATCCCCGCCGCGACCGCCGCCGCCACCACCGGGTGCGGCGCCGGATAGAGATGCGGGATGCCCGGAGAAAGCACGAGCCGCGCGACGCCCTCGAAGGCGCCCGCGCTTGAGAGATCGTGAAGCGGCAGGCCCTCCGCCTCGGCGCGCGCCCGCGCCTCGGGGCTGTCGTCCCAGAGAAGCGGGCGGGCGCCCCCCGCCGCGAGGCTTCGTGCGGCCGACAGCCCGGACCGTCCCAGCCCGAGCACCGCGACCCTCTGGCCGGCAAATCCGGAGACCGGGATCATGCGGGCCTCCCGCGCCGGCGCCGCGCACCGGGCGCCGTCCTTCTTCTTCTTGGATCCAAATACTCCGGGGGAGCCGCGCGCCCCGCGCGCGACGGGGGCAGCGCCCCCTTGCCCGCCTTCACGATCGCGCGCCGCCCGCGCATCACCGCACCTTGAGGGTGGCCAGCCCGATCACGGCGAGGATCAGCGAGATGATCCAGAAACGGATCACGATGGTGGGCTCGGCCCAGCCCTTCTTCTCGTAGTGGTGATGTATGGGCGCCATCAGGAAGACGCGCTTGCCTGTGCGCTTGAAGTAGAGCACCTGGATGATGACCGACAGCGCCTCGACCACGAAGAGCCCGCCCACGATGGCCAGCACGATCTCGTGCTTGGTGGCCACCGCGATCGCGCCCAGCGCGCCGCCCAGCGCGAGGCTTCCGGTGTCGCCCATGAAGACCGCCGCGGGCGGCGCGTTGTACCACAGGAAGCCGAGGCCGCCGCCGATCAGCCCGGCGGTGAAGATCAGGATCTCCCCGGTGCCCGGCACGTAGTGGACGTCGAGATACTCGGTGAAGTCCACCCGCCCCACGGCGTAGGCGATCACGCCGAGCGTGCCCGCAGCGATCATCGAGGGCATGATGGCGAGCCCGTCGAGCCCGTCGGTCAGGTTCACGGCGTTGGCCGCGCCCACGATCACCACCATCGCGAAGGGCACGAAGAGGATGCCCAGATTGACCAGCGTGTCCTTGAAGACCGGCAGGGCGAGCTGGTTGGTCAGCTCCGCGGGGTGCAGCTGGGCCGCCCAGAAGGCCGCGATGCCCGCGATCAGGACGCCGAGCGCGACCCGCAGCCGGCCCGGCACGCCCTTCACGTTCTGCCGCGACACCTTGGCGTAGTCGTCGGCGAAGCCGATCAGTCCGAAGGCCAGCGTGACGAAGAGTACGATCCAGACATACCCGTTGTCGAGCCGCGCCCACAGCAGGGTCGAGACGGTGAGCGCGCCCACGATCAGCAGCCCGCCCATGGTGGGCGTGCCCGCCTTCGTGACATGGGTTTCCGGCCCGTCCGAGCGGATCGGCTGGCCCTTGCCCTGGCGCCGGCGCAGCACGTTGATGAGCGGCGGTCCGAACAGGAAGCCGAACAGCAGCGCGGTCAGAAAGGCGCCGCCCGCCCGGAAGGTGATGTAGCGGAAGAGGTTGAACACATCCCCGCCGTCGCTCAGCAGCGTGAGCCAGTAGAGCATCTACTCGTCTCCCGAAAGGGCTTGCGCGGCGGGATGCCCGAGTTTCCGCACAGCGTCAACAACGGCCGAAAGCCCGGTGGAAAGCGACCCCTTGACCATGACCACGTCGCCCGCGTCGAGATCGCGCCGCACGCCGGCGGCCATCTCCTTCGCGCGCGTCGCGTGCCGGCCGCGCTTTGCGGGCGGCAGCGCTTCCCACAGGTGCCGCGCGAGGGGGCCCACGGTGTGGACCACGTCGATCCCGGCCATCGCCGGATGCCGGGCCAGCGCGGCGTGCATCTCGGCCTCGCCGCCACCGAGCTCCTTCATGTCGCCGAGATAGGCCACCCGCCGCCCCCGCGCCTTGCGCCCGACGTCGTGGCGCACCTCGGCGCCCGCCAGCACCTCGAGCGCCGCGCCGACGGAGGCCGGGTTGGCGTTGTAGGCCTCGTCGATGAGGTCGATGGCCAGGCGGCTGTCCACGGGATCGAGCCGCACGACCTCGCGCGCGCCGCGCCCGGCGACCGGCCGCCAACGGGCGAGGTCCGCGATCGCCACCGCGCGGTCGAGGCCGAGCGCCCAGCCCGCGGCGAGCACGGCAAGCGCGTTGAGCGCGAAATGCCGCCCCGGCGCCTGCACCTTGTAAAGGATCGGGGCCCGCCAGGCCCGCGCCTCGCAGACGGTGGCGGTGTCGCGGATGGTGGCGCGGAGCAGTCGGTGGTGGTTGCGCGCCGCCTCGCCGAAGGTGACCACGCGGCGTGCGCCCGCCCGCCGCGCCGCCGCCTCGAGAAGGGGCGAGGTGTCCAGATCGCCGTTCACGACCGCCGTGCCGCCGGGGCGAAGCCCCGCCATGATCGAGGCCTTCTCGGCCGCGATGCCCTCCAGGCTGCCGAAGGCGCCGAGATGCGCGGGCGCGACCGTGGTGATCACCGCCACGTCGGGGCGCGCCTGGCGCGCCAAGGGCGCGATCTCGCCCGGCGCGTTCATGCCGATCTCGATGACGGCATAGCGCGTGTCGGCGGGCATCCGGGCGAGCGTGAGCGGCACGCCCCAGTGATTGTTGTAGCTCGCCACCGAGGCGTGCGTCACCCCCTGCCCGGCGCAGACCGTCTTCAGCATCTCCTTGGTCGAGGTCTTGCCGACCGAGCCGGTCACGGCGACCACCCTGCACCCGGTGGCGCGCGCGCGCGCCGCGGCACCGAGCGCCTCGAGCGCGGCCTGCACATCCTCCACGACCAGCAGCGGCGCGTCGCCGGCCACGTCCTCGGGCACGCGCGCGACCATCGCCGCCGCGGCCCCCCTCGCCAGCGCGTCGGCCACGAAGTCGTGGCCGTCCCGCGCCGCGGTGAGCGCCACGAAGAGGTCGCCGGGCGCGAGCGTGCGGGTATCGATGGAGACGCCCGTGGCGGCCCAGTCGCGGGTCGCGCGCCCGCCGGTGGCGCGGGCGGCGTCGGCGGAGGTCCAGAGCGTCACGGCGCCCGCCCTTCGAGCGCGGCGACGGCGAGGCTCGCCTGCTCGGCGTCGTCGAAGGGATAGACCGTGCCCGCGACCTCCTGGCCCGTCTCGTGGCCCTTCCCGCAGATCAAGAGCGCGTCGCCGGGGCCGAGCGCGGCCACCCCGCGCAGGATCGCTTCGGCCCGGTCGCCCACCTCGGCCGCGCCGGGGGCGCCTTCCATCACCGCGGCGCGGATCGCCGCCGGCGCCTCCGAACGCGGATTGTCGTCGGTGACGATGACGAGATCGGCATGCGCGGCCGCCGCCGCGCCCATGGGCGCGCGCTTGGTGGTGTCGCGGTCGCCTCCTGCGCCGATCACCGCGACGAGCCGCCCCATCACATGCGGCCGCAGCGCGCGCAGCGCGGTCGCGATGGCGTCGGGGGTGTGCGCGTAATCGACATAGACGCCGGCCCCGTTCGCGCGCGTGGCGGCAAGCTGCATCCGCCCGCGCACGGTGGAGAGCGCGGGCAGCGACGCAAGGACGCGCTCGGCCTCGGCGCCGCAACCGATGGCGAGCCCGGCGGCGAGCGCCGCGTTCCACGCCTGGAAATCGCCCACGAGGGCGAGCTTCGCCTGAAAGGCGCGGCCCTCCCAGGACAGGCGCAGTTCCTGGCCCTGGGGCTCGCAGCGCTGCGCGAGGATGCGCAGATCGGCCGCCTCGCCCCGGCCCACGCCGATCACGCGCTGCCCGCGGGCGCGGGCGATCCGGGCGACATCCTCGCCCCGCGCCGCGTCGAGGTTGACCACGGCCACCCCGTCCTCGGGCAGCACGCGGGAAAAGAGCCCGGCCTTGGCCTCGAAATACGCCTCCAGGCTCTCGTGGTAGTCGAGATGATCCTGGCTGAAGCTGGAAAACCCCGCGGCGCGCAGCACCACGCCGTCGAGGCGGCGCTGCTCGAGCCCGTGGGAGGACGCCTCCATCGCCGCGTGGGTCACACCCGCGGCGGCGGCCTCGGCGAGCACGCGGTGAAGCGTCACGGGCTCTGGCGTGGTGTGGCCGAGCGGGTGATCCCACGCGCCCTCCACGCCGGTGGTGCCGAGATTGACCGCGACCTCGCCCAGCGCGGTCCAGATCTGGCGCAGGAAGCTGGCGACGGAGGTCTTGCCGTTGGTTCCGGTCACCGCCGCCATCACCTCGGGCTGGGCGCCGAACCAGAGCGCCGCGGCGCGGGCGAGCGCCTGGCGCGGATCCTCGGCCACCACGAGCGCGGTAGCGGAGGCCGCGAGCGGCTCGGCGGCGAGGCGCGCGCCCTCGGCATCCGTGAGCACCGCCGCGGCACCCTTTGCAAGCGCGGCGGGCAGGAACGCCGCGCCGTGGGCGCGCGTGCCCGGCAGCGCCGCGAAAAGATGGCCGGGCGCGACCTTGCGGCTGTCCACGGAAATCCCGGTGACGCGGGCCGCACGGCCGCCTTGCGCGGTCAGGCCCAGTTCCGAAAGGCCCTTCTCCCGCTCGCCCATGCCCTGCCGCTCCGTTCGTGCCATGCCTGCCCGCCGCCCCGGCACGCGTGCCGTGCCTTCAGTTGGCGGTGAGCGTTACACCAGTCTGCGGGGCGGGTTCAATCTCGGGCCGCAGCCCCAGGATCGGCGCGACGCGGCGGATCATCTCGGCGGCCACGGGCACCGCCGTCCAGCCCGCCGAACGCCGCGGTTCCGCGCCCGAGGTCTCCACCGGTTCGTCGAGCGCCACGACGAGCACGTATCGCGGGTCGTCGGCGGGAAAGATCGAGGCAAAGACGGCGATCACCTTGTCCTCGTAATAGCCGCCACCGGCCTTGCGCGGCTTGTCGGCGGTCCCGGTCTTGCCGCCGACGCGATAGCCGCGCACCTCGCCCAGGCTCGCGGTGCCCTCGGTGACCACGCGGCGCAGCATGGTGCGCGCCTTGTCCGCCGAGGCGGCCGTCATCACCCGCTCGCCGAGGCGGGGGGCGTCCTGGCGCAGCAGCGTCGGCGTCACGCGAAAGCCGCCATTGGCGATCGCCGCGTAGCCCGCGGCGAGGTGGAGCGGCGTGACCGAAAGCCCGTGCCCGTAGGAGATCGTCACCGCCGAAAGATCGGTCCAGCGCTCGGGCAGCAGCGGCGCGCCCTGCGCCGCCTCGGGCATCTCGACGGGAACCGGCTCGAGCAGGCCCAGACGGTCGAGAAACGCGCGCTGGCGCTCCGGCCCGATCTGCAGCGCGAGCCGCGCCGTCCCCCGGTTCGAGCTGTGCACGAGGATGCCGTCCACGGTCTGCTCGCCGTAATCCTTGTTGCGGAACTCCCGGATCGCGAAACCGGACACCCGCATCGGCCCCGAGGTGTCGATCAGCGTGTCGTCATCGGCGAGCCCCAGCTCGAGCGCCTGCACCGCCGTGAAGGTCTTGAAGGTGGAACCCAGCTCGTAGACGCCCTGCACCGCGCGGTTGAAAAGCGGGCTGTCGGCGGCCTCCCCGCGCGGCGGCGGCGCGGGCCGGTCGTTGGGATCGAAATCCGGCAGGCTCACCAGGCTGACGATCTCTCCGGTCTTCACGTCCATCAGCACCGCGGCCGCGCCCTTGGCGTTGAGAAGCCGCATGCCGCCGTCCAGCACGCGCTCTGCGGCGGCCTGCACCGTGAGGTCGAGCGACAGCGCGAGCGGCGCGCCCGCACGGGCCGGGTCGCGCAGGCGCGCGTCGAAGGTCTTTTCCACGCCCGCGACGCCGATCACCTCTGCGGCGTGCACGCCCTCGCGCCCGAAGCCCGCCCCGCCCAGCACATGCGCCGCGAGGCGTCCGTTGGGATAAAGCCGCATCTCGCGCGGCCCGAAAAGCAGCCCCGGCTCGCCGATGTCGTGCACCGCCTGCTTCTGCTCGGGGCTGATCTTTCGCTTGATCCACAGGAACTTGCGCGCGCCCGTGAAATCGGCGCGCAGCTTCTCGGCATCGAGGTCCGGGAAGATCCGCGCAAGCTCGCGCGCGGCCGTGTCGGGGTCCACCATCAGGGGCGGCTGCGCGTAAAGGCTGTGCGTGCCCATGTTGGTGGCCAGCACCCGGCCGTGCCGGTCGGTGATGTCGGCGCGCTGCGCGAGGATGGAGGCGCCCGGCGCGCGCACGCGCGGCTCTTCGGGCTCTGAGGCCGCGAGATGCGCGGTCCGCCCGCCCACGAGGGCGAAGGCGAAGACGAAGGCCACGCCCAGCACCAGCAGCCGCGCCTCGGCGCGCTGGCGCAGCCGGTCGCGCATCTCCTCGTGGCGCAGGCGGATGTTCTCGCGCTCGATCGCGTCGGGGCTTTCGCCCCTGGCGCGGGCCTCGAGGATCCGGGCGAGCGGGCGCAGCGGCTTGCGGATCATGGCGTCGACTCTCCCTGCTCGGAAATCTCGACCACGTTGGCGATGGGCTCGGGCGCGTCCTCAGCAGGATAGGCGACCTGCTCGACGCGGCCGAACTGCTCGGGCCGGAAGGGCAGAAGCCCGAGCGTGTCGAAGTTCATCTCGGCAAGCTCCATCAGCCGGTCGGGCCGGTTGAGATAGGCCCATTCGGCCCGCAGCACCGCGAAGCGCGCCCGCGTCTCGGCGATCTGGCGCTGCAGGGCCTCGGTCTCGGCGATGGCCTGCTGGGTGCGATAGTTCTGGTGGTAGGCCCAGAAGGCGAGTCCGATCACGGTGCACGCGGTGGTCACGAAAAGCAGGGTGCGCATCTGGTCTATCCTTTCACGACCGGCATGCCGATCCGGGCGGGATCGGGGGCGCCCGCGGGCGCATCGGTGCGGCGCGCCACCCGAAGCCGGGCCGAACGCGCGCGGGGGTTGCGGGCAAGCTCCTCCGCGTCGGGGCCGACCGCCTTGCGCGTGAGGATCTCGAAGCGCGCACGCTCGGGGGTGCCCGCCGGCGCGAAACGATTGGCCGCGCCGGTGGAGCCCGCCCGCGCCTGGAAAAAGCGCTTCACCATCCGGTCCTCGATGGAATGGAAGGTCACCACGGCGAGCGCGCCGCCGGGCGCAAGCGCGCGCTCGGCGGCGACGAGACCTTGGAACAGCTCCCCGAACTCGTCGTTCACGGCGATCCTGAGCGCCTGGAAACTGCGGGTGGCGGGGTGCGCCTGCCCCGGCTTCGCCCGCGGAAGGCAGGATTCGACGACGCGGGCGAGATCGAGCGTCGTCTCGATCGGCGCCTCGGCGCGCGCACGCAGGATGGCGCGGGCGATGCGCCGGCTCGCGCGCTCCTCGCCGTAGAGAAAGAGGATGTCGGCCAGCTCCCTCTCGGAGGCGGCGTTCACGATATCGGCCGCGGTCGGGCCCTCCCGCCCCATGCGCATGTCGAGCGGCCCCTCCTTCTGGAAGGAAAAGCCGCGCTCGGCGCGGTCGAGCTGCATCGACGAGACGCCAAGGTCGAGCACCACGCCGGCGAGGTCGCTGCCGTAATCATCGAGCCTCGAGAAGACGTCCTCGACCATCTCCAGACGGTCGCCATAGGCGCCGGCCCATCCCGCCGCGAGTTCGAAGGCGAGCGGATCGCGATCCATCGCGACGACCTTGTCCGCGCCCGCCTCCAGCAGCGCGCGGGCATAGCCGCCCGCACCGAAGGTGCCGTCGAGCCAGACGCCGCGCACCGGCGCCACGAGATCGAGAAGCGGGCCGAGCAGGACCGGAACATGGGGCGGCGCGGAGCTCGGGGCGGACGCGGCCGGGCAGGTCATGGCCTACGCCCCCGCCGGGCCGCCGGGCTGCGGATCGTCCAGCAGCATCAGCGGGTCGAAATCCTCGGGCAGCTCGTCGAGCCAGGCTTCGGTCCGCGCCAGCTCTTCGGCGTCGTAGGTCTCGGGCTTCCAGATCTGGAACGTGTCGCCGGCGGCGATGAAGAACGCCTCGCCCTCGAGCCCGATCTTCTGGCGCAGCTTCGCCGGCAGGACGAGGCGGCCGGTCTCGTCCACGTTGGTGGGATAGCTCTGGCCGTGGAAGAGGCGTTGCAGCATCTTGCGCTGCATCGAGCCGCGCGGCATCGCGTCGATCTTCTCGTCGACCTCGGCGATCGCCTCCATGGTGTAGCATTCGAGGTAATTGCGGCGGTGGTCGCCGTAGACGATCACCAGTTCGGGGTTGAGCCCATCGGTCCAGTTCGGGTCGGCGGCCTCGAGCACGCGGCGGAACGAGGCCGGGATCGACACCCGGCCCTTCCCGTCCACCTTGTTGCGGCTCTCGCCTCTGAACCTGCGGCCCACTGTCCCTACCGCCCTTTCAACCTTCGCCCCCGAAGGCCCGGCGCCTTACGAAAACGGCGGATCGAGCTGCTGCCAAAGCCCGATCCGCCGCCCTCGTCCCGTCGCCGGGGTGTCCGGTTGCGCGCGCCACCTGGGGGGATGTCTGCTCGCCCGCGCACCGGATCTCTCTTTCACGATGAAAGCGGGGTGCCTGTATGAAACCTGACTTTTTATGGGAGCCTTGTTCGGGGTTCTTTTCCGCCCCTTCGTCCCGTCCCTCATCGTGAGAAAAGGGATGCCATGGGAATTCATGGAAATCAACAAGTTTTTGTGGGACGACAGGCAACCGCAGACGTGTCAGCGCCTTGCATGAGCGGCTTTTGCCATGCTCCCGCGGGACTGAAATACAATATATATGACCGTCTCTGAAAACTGCTCCATATATGGTGCGAATTTCCGGACTCCCTTTTTGGCCCATGATTTCCCACCCGTATCCAGAAAACTGTCGCGTCGCCGAAGATCCGTCGCCCGGCCCGGGCGAATCGCTCGCCGGGCGCGAGTCGGGCGTTCCGGCATTCCGCCGGATGCCATCGACGGGAAATGAGCGGGCGTCGCCGTGCACAGGCCGCCCATCTTCCAGGCAAGCCCGGGCGCAGCGTGGGCAGGCGAGCCCAAGCGTTCACGAAGCGCACAAGGAACGGGCAGAGCTGCCCGGAAAAGGTCAGTATGTCATATGCATTTGCCGCATAGCAGCATTGAGCCGCCGGCTATTGTGCAAGCGCAGCATAAACGTATCTTTGGAAGGAACGCGGCGCAGGCTGACGCCAACACGCAAGGCAGGCGCCCGCAGACATACGGATCAGGAAACCCTCTCCTCCTCCCTGGGTTTTCTGAAAACTGGCGGCGGCATCTCTCCTCCTCCCCGATGCCGCCGCACCTTATACGACGCAGCCCGTCGCCCTCGGGTGCGGGATGCGGACACAGGATCGAAGCGCCCCCTCTCCTCCTCCCTGGGGCCTTCGAAATCGAAACGGCGGCGCCTTCCTCCTCCTCCCGGGCGTCGCCGTTTCTCTTTCCCAAGCTTCGAAAAACGGGATGTCCCGTGATTTCCCGTCGCGGCGCGGCGCCTGCGCGTCAGTGCAGCGCGCGACGGCGTCCGCGCGCCCCGCCCCGGCGAGTCGCGCCCACGACGCTCGGCCGCGTCGCCTGTTCCAGAAACTCCAGGAAGGCCGCCGCGGCGGCGCTGGGCGCCTCGGGCGGGTCGAGCCCGTCGAGCGCCCGGCTCGCCGCCTGCTGCGGGCTGGCGTCCGGCGGCAGGGCAAAAACCCATTCGAGGAACCCGAGCCGCGCGGCCTGCTCGGCCGCGTCGCCCTCTCGCGAGAGCCTTTGCAGCCCGTCCATGATCGCCAGCGCCGTCATTTGCGCCCTGCCCGCCGGCCTGCGCGGCCCGTCCGGTCAACCATCTCTCATCTCCCGGGCCGCGCCCCGCGGCCATTGGAGCGGATGACTGGAAGAGCGGGACAGCACCGCGGCGGCGCCGCACGACGTCCCCGCCCACACCGCCACCCGCGGTTCGACGTCATGCCAGGGCTGGTTTCCGGGCTCGGGGCGGGTGGGGCCGGTGGCCCCGCGCCAGGCGCCTTCCCGGGAGCGGTCCCAGTGGCATTGCCTGTCGCATCCCGCCCTCACCGTTGCGGGGGCAGCGCCGGGGTCTCACCGGCTTCCCAATTCTCCGCGACGCACGCGCCGCGGCACCCTGACACGACCGAGCGTAGCCGATTCCCCGTCAGGCGAAAGCGATTTTCACGCCCGGCCGGACGTTGCGCCGGTCGCGCGGATTGGCTCAGAACGGGACGTCGTCGGCGCCGGTGACGTAGCGGGCGACCACTTTCTTGTCGCCCGCCTTCTCGAAGGCGACCTCGAGCTTGTCGCCCTCGATGCCCTTGATTGTCCCGTAGCCGAACTTCTGGTGGAAAACGCGATCACCCACGCTGTGGGCGCTGACCGCTTCGAGGTCGATCACCTGCCCGCGCGTCTCGCGCGGCTGGCTGACCGGGCGCGCGCCGGCGCGCTCCTGCATCCGGCGCCAGCCGGGAGAGTTGTAGGCGTTGGCCTCGGCCGCGCGGCGCTCGATGCCCGCCGTGGCCGCGGCACCGTAGCCGCCCCCGTAAAGCCCCGGCGGCGTCAGAACCTCGACATGCTCCTCCGGCAGCTCGTCGATGAAGCGCGAGGGCATCTGCGACTGCCACTGGCCGAAGACGCGCCGGTTGCCGGCGAAGGAAATCGTGCAGAGCTCGCCCGCGCGGGTGATGCCGACATAGGCGAGGCGGCGTTCCTCCTCGAGGCCCTTGAGGCCCTGCTCGTCCATGGACCGCTGCGAGGGGAAAAGCCCGTCCTCCCAGCCCGGCAGGAAGACGGCCGGGAACTCCAGCCCCTTGGCGGCATGCAGCGTCATCACCGAGACCTTCTCGCCCTCGGCGCCCGCCTCGTTGTCCATGATGAGGCTCACATGCTCCAGGAAGCCGGTGAGGTTCTCGAACTCCTCGAGCGCCTTGACGAGTTCCTTGAGGTTGTCGAGACGCCCCGGCGCCTCGGGCGTCTTGTCCTTCTGCCACATGCCCGTGTAGCCCGACTCGTCGAGAACGATTTCCGCAAGCTCGACGTGGCTGAGGCCGGGATCGCCCGCCATCCGGCCCCACCTGTCGAGCCCGTCGAGAAGCTTCGCAAGCTCCGCCGCGCCCTTGCCCGAGAGCCCCTTCTCGGCCAGCAGCGCCCGCGCGCCCTCCAGAAGGCTCACGCCCCGGGCCCGCGCCGCGGCGCGGATCTTCTGCTGGGCCTTGTCGCCGAGCCCGCGCTTGGGCGTGTTCACGATCCGCTCGAAGGCCAGATCGTCCGCGGGCGAGACGACGAGCCGGAAATAGGCCATCGCGTCGCGGATCTCCATCCGCTCGTAGAAGCGCGGCCCGCCGATCACGCGGTAGGGCAGGCCGATGGTCAGGAACCGGTCCTCGAAGGCGCGCATCTGGTGGGAGGCGCGCACGAGGATCGCGATCTCGTCGAGCGAGAAGGGCCGCATCCCCCGCGTGCCGCCCTGCATCGCCTCGATCTCCTCGCCGATCCAGCGCGCCTCCTCCTCGCCGTCCCAGTGCCCGATGAGGCGGACCTTCTCGCCCGCCTCGGCCTCGGTCCAGAGCGTCTTGCCGAGCCGCCCCTCGTTGGCGGCGATCACGCCCGACGCGGCGGCGAGAATATGCGGGGTCGAGCGGTAGTTCTGCTCCAGCCGGACGACCTTCGCGCCGGGGAAATCCGTCTCGAAGCGCAGGATGTTGCCCACCTCCGCACCGCGCCAGCCATAGATCGACTGGTCGTCGTCGCCCACGCAGCAGATGTTGTGGTGACCGCCGGCCAGTAGCCGCAGCCAGAGATACTGCGCGACGTTGGTGTCCTGGTACTCGTCCACGAGGATGTAGCGGAACCAGCGGCGGTATCGCTCGAGCACGTCGTCATGGGTCTGGAAGATGGTGACGACATGGAGAAGCAGGTCGCCGAAATCGACCGCGTTCAGCTCCTTCAGGCGGGCCTGGTACTGAGCGTAGAGCTCGACGCCGCGGCGATTGTAGGCACCGGCCTCCGAGGCGGGCACGCGCTCGGGCGTCCAGGCGCGGTTCTTCCAGTGATCGATGATCCCGGCGAGCTGGCGCGCGGGCCAGCGCTTCTCGTCGATCCCCTCGGCCGCGACGAGCTGCTTGAGGAGGCGAAGCTGGTCGTCGGTGTCGAGGATCGTGAACGACGGCTTGAGCCCCGCAAGCTCCGCATGGCGGCGCAGCAGCTTGACGCAGATCGCGTGGAAGGTGCCGAGCCAGGGCACCCCCTCCACCGCGTGGCCGAGAAGGCGCGCCACGCGGTCCTTCATCTCGCGCGCGGCCTTGTTGGTGAAGGTCACGGCCAGGATCTCGTCCGGGCGCGCGCGGCCGGTGTTGAGAAGATGCGCGATGCGCGTGGTCAACGCCTTGGTCTTGCCCGTGCCCGCGCCCGCCAGCATCAGCACGGGCCCGTCGAGCGCCTCCACCGCGGCGCGCTGCGCGGCGTTCAGCTCGTGAAGATAGGGCGCAGGCCGCGCGGCCATGGCACGGGCGGACAGCGAGGCCGCCTCGAAGGCGTCGGCGTCGTCGAAACTGCTCATGGCGCGCAATCTAGCGCAGCCGGCGGCGGGTTTAAAGAATTGTTCGGCGTATGTTCCGCCCGCGGCGCGGGCCGCGCCCGCGTGCTGGACAATCCCCCGCCGCTGACGGAAACATGCTGCCGATGACCCTCGACGCACGCTTCCCCGCCATCTCGGACCTTCGTGCCCGCGCCCGCGCGCGGCTGCCCCGCTTCGTCTGGGAATATCTCGACAGCGCCACCGGCGCGGAGGCCACGCAGGCGCGCAACCGCGCCGCGCTCGACCGGGTCGTGCTGCGTCCCTCCATCCTGCACGGCGAGATCGCGCCGGATCTTTCCGTCGAGCTTCTGGGCCGCCGCCACGCCCTGCCCTTCGGCGTCGCGCCGGTGGGGATGTCGGGCCTGATCTGGCCCGGGGCGGAACGCAGGCTCGCCGCCGCCGCGGCGGAGGCGGGTCTGCCCTACACGCTGTCCACCGTCGCCACCGCCACCCCCGAGGAGGTCGGGCCCGAGGCCGGGGAGAACGGCTGGTTCCAGCTCTATCCGCCGCGCGACGAGGACATCCGCCGCGACATGCTGCGGCGCGCCCGGGCGGCGGGGTTCCGCACGCTGGTGCTGACCGTTGACGTCCCGGTGGCAAGCCGGCGCGAGCGCCAGACGCGCTCTGGCCTGACGAACCCGCCGCGCCTTACCCCGCGGCTGGCGTTGCAGGTGGCCGCGCGGCCGGCCTGGGCGCTCGCCACCGCGCGGGCGGGGATGCCCCGGATGCGAACGCTCGATCCCTACAAGGAGGGTCTCGCCTCGGGCGCGCTGCCCTCGAACGCGCATGTGGGCTACCTTCTGCGCACCTCGCCCGACCGCGACTACCTGCGCTGGCTGCGGGACAACTGGGAGGGGCCGCTCGTCGTCAAGGGCGTGCTGGGCGCCGAGGACGCCGCCATGCTTCAGGCCGAGGGCGCGGACGCGATCTGGGTGTCGAACCATGCCGGCCGGCAGTTCGACGCCGCGCCCGCCACGATCGAGGCGCTGCCCGCGATCCGCGCGGCCACGAAGCTGCCGGTGATCCTCGACGGGGGCGTCGAGGGCGGGCTCGACATGCTGCGCGCCATCGCGCTCGGCGCGGATTTCGTGATGATGGGACGGCCCTGGCACTACGCGATCGCCGCGCTGGGGGCGGATGGCCCGACGCATCTGGTGGACTTGCTGCGCAAGGATCTGGAGGCCAACATGGGCCAGCTCGGCGCGCGCGATTACGGCGCGCTGCCATCGCGCCTGGTGCGCGACTGACCCGTCAGGCCCTCTGCCCGCAACTCGCGCCCGGCCTCGTATCCCAGCGAGCGGAAGCCGGCGAGGAAGGTCTGGATCAGGCGGTCGATCCGGGGCTCGCCGGACACCTCGCCGCGCTGTGCCAGCTTCGCCAGGTCGAGCGCCGAGTCGCGGCATGTGCCCGGCAGGCTGTCGAGCCGGGCGAAGCCCATCCGCCAATGGGGAAAGGCGCGCTCTGGCTCGGCGCCCGCGCGCAGCGTGACCAGCCCGTGATGGCGGGGATCGCGGCCGATCCGCGCGAAGCAGGCGCGCACCACCGTCTCCTCGCCCTCGAGCACCTGGAAGTAGCTTCCCTCGTGCAGCAGCAGCAGGCCGGTAATGTCGGCCACCGTGTTGTTGCGCCGCGAGGCGGCGAGGATATCCGACACCTCGTCGGCGGAGGGCTGGCCGCCGCGTGCCGTGCTCCAGTAGAGATAGCGAAAGATCATATGGCGCACCCGGCGACGTGACGCCGCAAACGAACCAGACGCGAGTTGACAACGGGTAAAAATCCACCGGCGCGATCACGCCGAGTTTACGAAGCGCGGGATTGTGCCTAGACATCGCATAGCGAACGCAAAGGGACAGCGCCGATGACCGACTTCCGCAAGATCCTGGTCGCCAACAGGGGCGAGATCGCGATTCGCGTGCTGCGCGCGGCCAACGAGATGGGCAAACGCACCGTCGCGATCTTCGCCGAGGAAGACAAGCTGTCGCTCCACCGCTTCAAGGCGGACGAAGCCTACCGCATCGGCGAGGGTCTGGGACCGGTGCAGGCCTACCTGTCGATCCCCGAGATCATCCGCGTGGCGAAGGAGTGCGGCGCCGACGCGATCCACCCGGGCTATGGCCTGCTGTCCGAGAACCCGGATTTCGTGGATGCCTGCGACGCCGCGGGCATCGCCTTCATCGGGCCGCGGGCCGAGACCATGCGCCAGCTCGGCGACAAGGCCAGCGCGCGGCGCGTGGCGATCGAGGCCGGCGTGCCGGTGATCCCCGCCACCGAGGTGCTGGGCGACGACATGGCGGCGATCCGCCGCGAGGCCGAGGACATCGGCTATCCGCTCATGCTGAAGGCCAGCTGGGGCGGCGGCGGGCGCGGGATGCGCCCCATCAGCGGCCCCGACGAGCTGGAAGAGAAGGTGCTGGAGGGCCGGCGCGAGGCCGAGGCCGCCTTCGGCAACGGCGAAGGCTACCTCGAGAAGATGATCACCCGCGCCCGCCACGTCGAGGTGCAGATCCTCGGCGACACGCAGGGCAACATCTATCACCTCTTCGAGCGCGACTGCTCGGTCCAGCGGCGCAACCAGAAGGTCGTGGAGCGCGCGCCCGCCCCCTACCTGAGCGAGGAGCAGCGCGCCGAGCTGTGCGAACTCGGCCGCAAGATCTGCGCCCATGTGAACTACGAGTGCGCCGGCACCGTCGAGTTCCTTATGGACATGGACACCGGCAATTTCTACTTCATCGAGGTCAACCCCCGCATCCAGGTCGAGCATACCGTGACCGAGGAGGTCACGGGCATCGACATCGTGCGGGCGCAGATCCTGATCGCCGAGGGCAAGTCGCTCTCCGAGGCGACCGGGATGCCGAGCCAGGGCGACATCGCGCTCAACGGCCACGCGCTTCAGACCCGGATCACCACGGAAGATCCGCAGAACAACTTCATCCCCGACTACGGGCGCATCACCGCCTACCGCTCGGCCACGGGCATGGGCATCCGCCTCGACGGCGGCACGGCCTATGCGGGCGGCGTCATCACCCGCTACTACGATTCGCTGCTGGTGAAGGTCACCGCCTGGGCGCCCACGCCGGACCAGGCCATCGCGCGAATGGACCGGGCTCTGCGCGAGTTCCGAATCCGCGGCGTGGCCACGAACATCGCCTTCGTCGAGAACCTGCTCAAGCACCCGAAATTCCTGTCGAACGAATACACGACCCGTTTCATCGACGAGACCGCGGAGCTGTTCCAGTTTCCCAAGCGCAAGGACCGCGGCACGCGCGTGCTGACCTACATCGCGGACATCACGGTGAACGGTCACCCCGAGACGAAGGGCCGCCCGCGCCCACCCGCCGACGTGAAGGATCCGCGCCCGCCGAAGCTGCGTGCCGAGACGCCACCGCCCGGCACCAAGACGCTGCTGGAGGAGAAGGGGCCGCAGGCGGTGGCCGACTGGATGGCGGCGCAGACGAAGCTGCTCGTCACCGACACGACGATGCGCGACGCCCACCAGTCGCTGCTGGCCACGAGGATGCGCTCGCTCGACATGGTCAAGGTGGCGCCGGCCTACGCCCACAACCTGCCGCAGCTTTTCAGCGTCGAGTGCTGGGGCGGGGCCACCTTCGACGTGGCCTACCGCTTCCTGCAGGAATGTCCCTGGCAGCGGCTGCGCGACCTGCGTGAGCGGATGCCCAACATCATGACGCAGATGCTGCTCCGCGGCGCGAACGGGGTGGGCTACACGAACTATCCCGACAACGTGGTGCGCGAGTTCGTGCGCCAGGCCGCCGCCTCGGGCGTGGATGTGTTCCGTGTCTTCGACAGCCTGAACTGGGTCGAGAACATGCGCGTGGCGATGGATGCGGTGTGCGAGAACGACCGCGTCTGCGAGGGCGCGATCTGCTACACCGGCAACATCCTCGATCCCGACCGGTCGAAATACGACCTGAAATACTACGTCGAGATGGGCAAGGCGCTGCGCGACGCGGGCGCGCATGTGCTGGGGCTGAAGGACATGGCGGGGCTTCTGAAACCGGCCGCCGCGCGCACGCTCTTCAAGGCGCTCAAGGAAGAGGTGGGGCTGCCCATCCACTTCCACACCCACGACACCGCCGGCATCGCCTGCGGCACGATCCTCGCCGCCGCCGAGACCGGGGTGGACGCGGTGGACTGCGCGATGGACGCGCTTTCCGGGAATACGAGCCAGGCCACGCTCGGCACCATCGTGGAGGCGCTGGCCTTCACCGATCGCGACACCGGCATCGACATCGACGCGGTGCGCGAGATCTCCAACTACTGGGAGGCGGTGCGCCTGCACTACACGGCGTTCGAATCGGGCCTGCAGTCGCCCGCCTCCGAGGTCTACCTGCACGAGATGCCGGGCGGGCAGTTCACCAACCTCAAGGCGCAGGCGCGCTCGCTCGGGCTCGAGGAGCGCTGGCACGAGATCGCCCACGCCTATGCGGAGGTGAACCAGATGTTCGGCGACATCGTGAAGGTCACGCCGTCGTCGAAGGTGGTGGGCGACATGGCGCTGATGATGGTCAGCCAGCACCTGACCCGCGCCGATGTCGAGAACCCGGAGAAGGAGGTGAGCTTTCCCGACTCGGTCATCGACATGATGCGCGGCAATCTCGGCCAGCCCCCGGGCGGCTTTCCCGAGGCGATCGTGAAGAAGGTTCTCAAGAACGAGCGCCCCAACACGGAGCGCCCGGGCGCCCATCTTCCGCCGGAGGATCTGGAGGCCAAGCGCCGGGAGTTGTCGGACAAGCTCGACGGGCGCGAGTTCGACGACGAGGACCTCAACGGCTACCTGATGTATCCCAGGGTGTTCCTCGACTACGCAGAGCGGCACGACCTTTACGGCCCCGTGCGCACCTTGCCCACGCGCACCTTCTTCTACGGCATGGAGCCGGGCGAGGAGGTCACCGCCGAGATCGATCCCGGCAAGACGCTCGAGGTCCGCCTGCAGGCCGTGGGCGAGACCCATGACGACGGCGAGGTCCGCGTCTTCTTCGAGCTGAACGGCCAGCCGCGCGTGGTGCGCGTGCCCGACCGCATGGTGAAGTCGCAGACGGCCCAGCGCCCGAAGGCCGAGCCGGGCAACGCGGCCCATGTGGCCGCCCCCATGCCCGGCGTCGTGGCGAGCGTGAGCGTGAGCGCGGGCCAGAAGGTGGCCGAGGGCGATCTGCTGCTCACCATCGAGGCGATGAAGATGGAGACCGGGCTCCACGCCGAGCGGGATGCGACGGTGAAGACCGTGCACGTCCAGCCCGGAGGCCAGATCGACGCCAAGGATCTTCTGGTGGAATACGAAGCCGAGGAGTGACCGGGTCGCACCGTCGCCCGGCATCGGCCCTGCCGCGGACGCGCGGTGCGGCCGCCTCGTCCCCGGTGCGGGATCGGGCGCGCGCAGAAGGGCCCATCATCGGGCCGCCGGCCGTGCCGGATGCCGCGCGTCAGGCGCCTTCGGCCGTGCTGGGCACCGGGGACGCGTCTTGCGCCGCCCCGCGATACTGGCCGACGTTCTCGCCGAGATGGGCGTTGTTGGCCTCGCGGATGCGCGCGGCGGCATCGTCGTAGAGGAAGGGCAGGAAGGCGTAGCGCCGCCCGCTCGTGACCGGCGAGACCTTGTGAAGAAGCGAGCACGAGAAGACCACCGCCCCACCGGCGGGCGCCTTGAAGCCGCGCGGGCCGTATTCGGGAAAGCTGACCCGGCCGCCCTCGAAATCGTCGTTCAGGTTGACCGACACCGCGAAACGGCGATGCGCCGTGCCTTTCGTCGTGTTGTCCCGGTGGGCCGAGAAATGCCCGCCCTCGGAGGCGTCGTAGCAGGATACGATGTAACGCTCCATGCGTGTGACCTGGAACTGGTGCACCTTGAAGATTTCCGGCACGACGCGCCGCACGAACCGCGCGCGCAGCGCGTCGCTGAGCCGCCGATCCTCGATCAGGTAATCGCGCCGTCGCTTGTGACTGGCATCGTGAAGGGCCACCGTCTTGCCGTCGACGTCGCGCATGAAGCCCGACTCCTGCCCGCCGTTGCGCTCGTAAAGCTGGATGAGGTGGCGGCACAGCTCGGGTTCGAACACGTTGGGAAGAACGAGGACGGGCGCCGGCACCTCGAAGCCGGCGAAACGTTCGGGCGGCGGCAGGGTGTCGAGGAAGGTCAGAAGCCGGGGATGTCTTGCTGGTCCTGGCCGAAGGGGATGCGCGCGAGCACGCGCATCGTGGGGTCTATCACCAGCCAGAACCGGCGATGCGGCACGCCCTCGGGCCCCGCCTTCGCGTCGGGCGGCACCGCGCCGTAAAGCTTGCTGACCGCGAGATCGAAATCCCAGAAGACCCTGTAGCCCGGGATCCGGTTGTCGATCCGCACGGCGGTCTCGTCGCCGGGATCCACGGAGACCGCGAAGAAACAGGCGGTATTGTCGTCGAAGAAACCGGGCCGCTCGGCCACGGCGCGCAGCGCGGCCTGGGCATGGGCGTCCCCGGCGGAGCCGAGGAAGCAGAGCACGAGGTAGCGCCCCGCCGCCGTGTCGAACGCGAATTGCGGGTTGGAGGGCGTGCGCTGCCGGAACCAGGGCGCCGGATCACCCGGCAGAAGATCGATCGCGGTGTCCATCATGTCACCCCCGCTCAGGAACGCTCCGAATACTTGACGCAGCGTCATCATAGCCGGCGATCGTGCGCGTGTGAAGTAATGGAAGAGTGGCGTGGGGAAACACTCTCTTTCCCGAAATTTCCCCTTGCAGCGCGCGGCGCGTTTGACTATCCCACGCCTCACCCAAGGATGCGGGCGTAGCTCAGGGGTAGAGCATTACCTTGCCAAGGTAAGGGTCGTGAGTTCGAATCTCATCGCCCGCTCCAATTTCAACAGATCGACACTGACCGGACCGGCCGCGGGCCGCACCGTGTCGTGGAAGGATGCGCGCGGGGGCGATCCCCGGCCGAAGACGGGCGCGGATCAGAACGCCTTGAAGGTCAGCGTGGTCAGCGACCGCTCTATCCCCTCGATATCGAGAAGGCGGTCGTTGATGTACTTGCCCACGTCCTCGCCCTCCGGGATGTAGAGCTTCATGAGCAGATCGTATTCCCCGCTGGTGGAATAGAGTTCGGAGTGGAGTTCGCGCAGCGCGATGTCCTCGGCGACGCGATAGGTGCTGCCGGGCTTGCAGCGGATCTGGATGAAGACGCAGGTGCTCATCGGGGCCTCTCCTGTGGGAGCGCCGAGGCTGGCACAGCCGCCACGCCGGCACAATCCCCGCCGGTCGGGGCCTTTCCGCCAGCCCCGCAGGAGCCTATAACCGCGCCACCCGAAACCCGAGGAGCCGCCCCATGCGCGAGGCCCGCATCAGCCGCACCACCGCCGAGACGGCGATCACCGCCCGCGTCGCGCTCGATGGCACCGGGGCGCACGAGATCGCCACGGGCGTGGGCTTCTTCGACCACATGCTGGCGCAGCTCTCGCGGCATTCGCTGATCGACATCGACCTCTCGGCCGAGGGCGACCTGCACATCGACGACCACCACACGGTGGAGGATTGCGGGCTCGCGCTCGGCCAGGCGCTCGCCGAGGCGCTCGGCGAAAAGCGCGGCATCCGCCGCTACGGCGCCTTCACGCTGGTGATGGACGACGCGCGGGTGGAGGCGGCGCTCGACCTCTCGGGGCGGCCCTGGCTCGCCTGGGAGGTGGCGTTCCCGACCCAGAAGATCGGCGCCTTCGACACCGAGCTCGTGCGCGAGTTCTTCCAGGCGCTGGCGAGCCGCGGCGGGATCACGCTCCACGTCTCCGCGCGGGCCGGGATCAACAGCCACCACATCGCCGAGGCCGCGTTCAAGGCCGTGGCGCGTGCGCTGCGCCAGGCCGTGGAGCCCGATCCGCGGGCGGGCGAGGCGATCCCGTCCACCAAGGGCGCGCTCTGAGCCCATGACCACCGTCATCGTCGATTACGAGAGCGGCAACCTCCACTCGGCCGAGAAGGCGTTCCAGCGCATGGCCGCCGAGACGGGCGCGGGCGCGGTCATGGTCACCGCCGATCCCGAGACGGTCGCACGCGCCGAGCGCGTCGTGCTGCCGGGCGACGGCGCCTTCCCGGCCTGCCGCCGGGCGCTCTTCGAGCAATCGGGATTGTTCGAGGCGATCGAGGAGGCGGCGATCGCCCGCGGCCGGCCGTTCCTCGGCATCTGCATTGGGATGCAGATGATGGCCTCGCGCGGGCTCGAATACGAGGAGACGCCGGGCTTCGGCTGGATCCCCGGCACGGTGGCGCGCATCGCGCCCGCCGACCCTGGCCTCAAGGTGCCGCACATGGGCTGGAACGACCTCGTGATCGACACGCCCCACCCCGTGCTCGACGGGATCGCCACCGGCGATCACGCCTATTTCGTGCACTCCTACCACTTCGTGGCCGAAGCGCCGGCCCACCGCATCGCCCATGTCGACTACGCCGGCGAGGTGACCGCGATCGTGGGGCGCGACACGCTTTTCGGCACGCAGTTCCACCCGGAAAAGAGCGCGGCGACAGGGCTCCACCTCATCGCCAATTTCCTGCGCTGGCGGCCCTGAGGCGCGCAGCCCGGCTCAGTCCACCCGCGCCCAGGTCTGGCTCGCGCAGATGAGCCCGCCCGCCACGCAGCCGCGCAGCTTCAGCCGGTCCCCCGCGAGGTCAATCTTGCCGAGATAGACCTTGTCGTTGGAGGGCCGCCAGACCCGCCCCTCGTAGCGGCCGTCCCCTTGCGGTACCATGCCGCGGACGATCTGCCGCCCGATCGTGTCGGAGCGGTATTCGCCCTCTGCGTTGAAGGTGCGCGCGATGGTCCCGCAGATGGCGTCGCCGCAGGGCTGCATCCTCACATGGGCGAAGGCCCCGTCGTCGGGCTCGGTCTGCCAGGTGCCGAGCACCGGATCGGCGAGCGCCGCGTCGGCCCCGAGCAGGAGCGCCGCGACGGCGGCGAGCATGCGTGTCATTCCTGTCCTCCCTTTTCGGTCCTCCCGGCCGGCATCCTGCGCGGCGCGCGCCCGGCCGATCAAGCGTGACCCCGCGTCGGCGGGCGCACATTGCATTCGCCGCGCCGTCCGGGCAGAAGCGCCCCGACCCCGAAACGGAGCGCGCCCATGATCCTCTACCCCGCGATCGACCTGAAGGACGGCAAGGCGGTGCGCCTCCTGCGCGGCGAGATGGAGAAGGCGACGGTCTTCAACGACGACCCCGCCGCGCAGGCCCGCGCCTTCGTCGAGGCGGGCGCGGAGTGGCTGCACCTCGTGGACCTGAACGGCGCCTTCGCGGGGCGGCCGGTGAACGCGGGCGCCGTGGAGGCGATCCTCGCCGCCTGCCCCGGCATCCCCGCGCAGCTCGGCGGCGGCATCCGGGACATGGCGACGATCGAGCGCTGGCTGGGCGCGGGGCTCGCCCGGGTGATCCTCGGCACCGTCGCGGTGGAACAGCCCGAGCTAGTGCGCGAGGCCGCGCGGGCCTTCCCTGGCAAGGTCGCGGTGGGCATCGACGCGCGCGCGGGCCGGGTCGCCACGCGCGGATGGGCCGAGGAGACGGAGGTGGAGGCCACCGACCTCGCCCGCCGCTTCGAGGACGCCGGCGTGGCCGCGATCATCTACACCGACATCGACCGCGACGGGGCGATGGGCGGGCCCAACGTGGCGGCCACCGCGGCGCTCGCCCGCGCGGTCTCCATCCCGGTCATCGCGTCGGGGGGCGTGTCGTCGCTCGACGATCTCGTCGCGCTTCGCGACACCGGCGTGATCGCGGGCGCGATCTCGGGCCGCGCGCTTTATGACGGGAAGCTCGACCTGAAGGCGGCGCTCGCCGCGCTCGCGGGCTGAGGCTATTCGGCCGCGGCCTTCGTGAACCTTTCGAGAGCGGCGGCCATCGCCCCGATCACCGGGGCATCGGGGTCGATCCCGTCGAAGCGGCCGAGCGCCGAGGCCGGCGGCTCATAGGCCAGCCAGACCCGGCCGTCGCGATCCTCGTAGACCAGCACCTTGAGCGGCAGGGCAAGCCCCGCCAGCCGGTCGGCCTCGATCGCCGGAGTGCCGACCTTGGGGCTGCCGAAGACGACGAGTTGCGAGGCGCCCACATCCGATCCGACGCTTCGGGCGCCCGCGCCGTGATCGACCCGCGCGAACACGGTCACGCCCGCGTCCTCGACCGCGGCGACGAAGGCGTCGGCCGTGGCCGCCACGCTCTTGTCGGCGGAAACGCGCGCGATGTCCTGCGCCAGCGATGGCAGCGGGGCCAGCGACAATGCGAGCGCGGCGAGGGAAGTGCGAACCGGCATGGGGATCTCCTTTCCCGCGTTCTGCGCAGCGACAGTCCGGCACCCCGCCCGGCGCGGCCAGTCACGAATTCGTTGCTCACGCAGAGGTGAGTGCCGCCCTTGCCGTGGCGGGGTGGCGGGCGTATCACCCGGGTCATGCTCAAGACCCGCCTCATCCCCTGCCTCGACGTGGCCGACGGCCGCGTGGTGAAGGGCGTCAACTTCGTCGACCTGGTGGACGCGGGCGACCCGGTGGAGGCGGCGCGGGCCTACGACGCCGCGGGCGCGGACGAGATCTGCTTTCTCGACATCCACGCCACCCACGAGAATCGCGCCACCATGTTCGACGTGGTGCGCCGCACCGCCGAGCAGTGCTTCATCCCGCTCACCGTGGGCGGCGGCGTGAAAGGGCCCGAGGACGTGCGCGCGCTGCTGCTCGCCGGCGCCGACAAGGTGAGCCTCAACTCCGCCGCGGTGGCCGACCCCACGGTGGTGCGCCGCTGCGCCGACCGCTTCGGCAGCCAGTGCATCGTGGTGGCCATCGACGCCAAGCAGGTCGCGCCGGGCCGGTGGGAGATCTTCACCCATGGCGGGCGCCGCGCGACCGGGGTGGATGCGCTCGCCTTCGCCCGGCGGGTGGAATCGGAGGGCGCGGGGGAAATCCTGCTCACCTCGATGGACCGGGACGGCACCCGCGACGGCTTCGACCTCGCGCTCACCCGCGCCGTGGTGGCGGCGGTGGACGTGCCCGTGATCGCGAGCGGCGGCGTGGGCACGCTCGACCACCTCGTGGCCGGCGTGAGAGAGGGCGGCGCGAGCGCGGTGCTCGCCGCGTCGATCTTCCATTTCGGCACCCATTCAATCGCCGAGGCCAAGGCGCACATGGCCGCGGCCGGCATCCCCATGAGGGCCGCATGAACATTCTCGAGGCGCTCGACGCGCTGGTGGCCTCCCGCATGGGCGGCGATCCGGAGGAAAGCTGGACCGCGCGGCTTCTCGCCGCCGGGCCCGAGAAATGCGCCGAGAAGTTCGGCGAGGAGGCGGTGGAGGCCGTGATCGAGGCGGTGCGCGGCGACCGCGAGAGGCTGACCGCCGAGGCGGCGGACGTGCTCTTCCACCTGATCGTCATGCTGCGCGCCCGCGACGTGACGCTCGCCGAGGTGCTGGCCGAGCTCGAGCGGCGCCAGGGCCGATCGGGGCTCGAGGAAAAGGCGGGGCGCGAAGGGTAGCCCCGCGCGGCTCAGAGCTTCGAGGAGATGACGCCGGTGGCGAAGCCGCCCATGCGAAGCTCGCCGAAGAGGCGCTGATACTCGATCTTGGGGCAGCGGTTCATTACAACGTCGACGCCCTGCGCCCGGGCCATGGCCGCGGCCTCCGGATGCGAGACGCCGATCTGCATCCAGATCGTCCGGAGCGCGGGCAGCACCGCCAGCGCCTCCTCGACGATGGGCGGCACCGCCTCGGAGCGGCGGAAGATATCGACCATGTCGGCCTCGATGCCCGCCTCGGCGACCTCCGTGAGAGAGGCGCGCACCGTCTCGCCGTGAAGCGTCTTGCCGGCGTGGCCAGGGTTGACGGGGATCACGCGAAAGCCCTTGAGCGCGAGGTAGCGCGCGACATAGGCGCTCGGGCGCACCGGGTTCGTCGAGATCCCCACCAGCGCGATGACGCGGGTGCGGGTCAGGATCTCTCGGAGGACCGAGTCGGGATGGGTTTCACTCATGCTCGGAGCGTAGCGCCACAGGGGCGCACAAAAAAGCGCCCGGAGAAAATTCCGGGCGCCAGTGTCGGAACGAGGGACAGTGAAGTAAGACGCCGGTGTTCCGTACCGACGCCTTGATGTGTCACTTAGGCCGCGCCGGCGGACGTTTAAGGGCCCTCAACAACTTGTGAATTGCGCTCAGGCCACGAGCTTGGGCGCGGCGGCGGCGCCGATCTCCGACTCTTCGGGCGCCTCCGGGGCCTGCGCGTCGGCCTCCTCGACGAGCGCGCGGTGCAGCGCCTTCACCGCCGTGTCGGCGTCCTCGCGCGCCATGACGAACTGGATATCGACGTTGCGCGGCCCCTGGCTGACCGCGACGGGCGCCAGACCGGCCCGGTCGAGCGCGACCAGCCCGCGGCCGAGCGCCCGGAGGCCGGAGATATCGCGCCCGATGGCGGAGACCACCGCGAGCGCGCGGGTGGTGACCTCGGCCGAGGGGTGGACCCGCACGAGGTCGGCTTCCACGCGGCGCACGGATTTCAGAGAGGCGTCCACGTAATGCGTGATCGCGTTGGCGTTCGACGACTTCGCCACGATCCGCACCTTGTGCCGTGTGAGCGCCTCGAGGATGGACGCGTCGTAGCCTTTCACGCCCACCATGTCGGGTTCGAAGAGTTCGAGCGCGATCACCGGCAGCGAGGTCACGATCTCCACCGCCGGCGCCTCGGCCGGCGCCTCGTCGATCAGCGTGCCGGGATCGGCCGGGTCGAAGGCGTTGGTCACGCGCAGCGGGATACCCGCCTGGCGCAGGGTCTTGGCCGCCGACGGGTGGATCGCCTCCATCCCCATGTTGGAAAGCTGGTCGGCCACGTCGTAATTGGTGCGGCCGAGCTTGCGCACGTTCTCCAGCCCCACGAGCCGCGGATCGGCGGAAGAGAGGTGGAATTCCTTGTGGATGATCGCCTCTGCCGCACCGGTGGCCGCGGCGATGCGCGAGAAGGTGACCTCGGAATAGCCGCGGTCGTAATGCTTCATCAGCCCTTCGGAACACTGCGCGTAGCCCGTCACGACGGGAAGTTCCGTCGCGAGGTCGATATCCTCGAACCCCCGCGCGATCCGCTCTTCGAGCGAGACCTCGGCCTCGTCGCGCCAGCCGGAGAGGTCCACGAACCGCGCGTTGACGCCCGCGCGGCGCAGCAGAAGCGCGGTCGCCTGCGCCGAATGCGCCTCGCCCAGCCCCGAAAGCAGCTCGCGGATCAGCCCCATGTGCTGGTCCAGACGGAAATGCCCGTAGGAACAGAGTCGCTGAAGGTCGATCAGGCAGGAGCGCGCGCCCTCGATGCGCTCGCGCACGAAATCGTCGGCCTCCTGGATGTCGCCGGGGGCTTCCAGCACCTCGCGGTGCGCGACCTTCATCGCCTCGGCCACGCGGTTGAGGGCATCCGACCAGCCGTGATCGTTCTCGGCGTTGGCGAAAAGGGCATAGACGCCCGGCTCGCCGCTCTTCTTGTGCTCGAGCAGCAGATCCGTGATGCCGCCATAGGCGGAGACGACGAAAACGCGGTTGTAGGGGTCTGCACCGCCGTGGAGGAAAAGCGGCTCCAGAAGCTCGCGAGAGCGGCTCATGGAGGTGCCGCCGATCTTCTCGACGGTGTGGGCGTGGCGCTCGGTCATGGTTCTTGCCTTTTCGAAACCGCGACCGGGCGCGAGGCGCGCGCGGTCGCGGATCATTTCAGGTTTGCCTGCCGCCGGTTCGCGGCGGCCTTGCGCAGGGTCAGGCCTGTTCTTCCGCCGGGGCGTAGGAGCCGTCCTCGCGGTGCACCTCCTTGCCCGTGACCGGCGGGTTGAAGACGCAGGCCATCACGAGTTCCGCCTCGGGATCGGCGCGCACGGTGTGGCGGTCGTGCTTGTCGAGCGCGTACATCACGCCCGGCTTGATCGCGTGGGTCTCGCCGGTGGCCAGATCGGTGATCGCGCCGGTGCCCGACATGCAATAGACGCTTTCGAAATGGTGCTTGTATTCGAACGTGTGCTCGCTGCCGGCGTCGAGGAAGGTGATGTGGAAGGAAAATCCCATCCCGTCATCGGCCAGAAGCATGCGCACGCTCGTCCATTGCGCGTCGCTCACGGTCCTGTCGCCGGTCTTCAGGTCTTCGAAATCACGAACGATCATTGTGTTACTCCGCCGCCATGGGTTTCGCCGTTTCCTCGCGGATCGCGGCCTCCAGGATGTCGAGGCCGCGGTCGAACACCGCGTCCTCGATGGTGAGCGGCGCCAGCACCTTCACCACCTCGTCGTCGGCCCCCGAGGTCTCGATCACCAGACCGTCGCGGAAGGCGCGGGCGCAGATCTCGCCGGCCAGCTCGCCCGAGCCCACGTCGATGCCGCGCATCATGCCGCGCCCCTTCAGCCGGGCGCCCGGGATCATCGCGGCCATCTCGGTCAGACGCTTTTCCAGATGCGCGCCCTTGCGGGCAACCTCGGTCTCGAAGGCGTCGTCGGCCCAGAACTTCTCCAGCGCCACGCGGGCGGTGACGAAGGCATGGGTGTTGCCGCGGAAGGTGCCGTTGTGCTCGGCCGGCTTCCAGATGTCGTGCTCGGGCCTGACGAGGGTGAGCGCGAAAGGCAGCCCGAAACCCGACAGCGACTTCGCGAGCGTGATCATGTCCGGCTCGATGTCCATGCCGTCGGTGGCGAAGAAGCCTCCGGCGCGGC
This sequence comes from Rhodosalinus sp. 5P4, assembly GCF_041365695.1. Lineage (NCBI taxonomy): Bacteria > Pseudomonadati > Pseudomonadota > Alphaproteobacteria > Rhodobacterales > Paracoccaceae > Rhodosalinus > Rhodosalinus sp. 5P4. The sequence goes on along the minus strand of NZ_JBGFSJ010000001.1, from coordinate 26,054 downwards.
CGATGCCCGACTGGATGTCGTCGACGATAAGCAGGATGCCGTGCTTGCGCGCCAGCGTCTCGAGCCCCTTGAGCCACGCGGCCGAGGCGGCGTTCAGACCGCCCTCGCCCTGCACCGGCTCCACCACGAAGGCGGCGGGCAGGTCGGCCCCGCTCGACGAGTTCTCGATCATCGCCTCGATCATGGGAAGCGTATCGACATCCTCGCCCAGAGCGCCGTCATAGGGCAGATGGGTCACGTTGCCGAGCGGCTGGCCCGCACCCGCGCGCTTGCCGCGGTTGCCGGTCAGCGCGAGCGCGCCCAGCGTCATGCCGTGGAACCCGTTGGTGAAGGCAACAACCTCGGTCCGGCCCGTCACCTTGCGGGCGAGCTTGATCGCGGCCTCGACGGCGTTGGTGCCGGTGGGCCCGGTCATCATCACCTTGTGGTCCATGCCGCGCGGGGCGAGCACGATGCGTTCGAACGCCTCGAGGAAGGCCGCCTTCTCGCGCGAATACATGTCGAGCCCGTGGGCGATGCCGTCCGAGGTGACGTGATCGACCAGCGCGGCCTTCATGTCCGGATCGTTGTGACCGTAGTTGAGCGACGAGCACCCGGCCAGGAAGTCGATGTAGTCCCGGCCCTCGGTGTCGATCAGGATCGCCCCCTTCGCGGAGGCGAACACCGTGTCGAAGCTGCGGCAATAGCTGCGCACCTGCGACTCGCGTCGGTGGAAAATGGCTTTGTCGGCTGACATGTCAGCGGTCATGAGGATATCCTCGCTTTGAAATTCTGGAATGTGCGGGTGTTGGGGACGGCCGTCAGGCCGCGCGGCCCATCGCCGCGGGCAGCTTGATCGTCACCATGTGTTCGGTGGCGTGGGCGCCCTGGAAGTGGGTGTCTTGCGCGTAGTGCGCCTGCGCGTCGAGCTCTGCACCGTGCTTGCTTGCGAAACGCTTGAATAGCGCCCAGCTCGCGTCGTTGTCGCGGGTGATCGTCGTCTGGATGCGCGTCACGTCCCGCGCCTCTTCGCGCGAGAGCAGATGCGTCAGCATGCGTCCGGCGAGGCCCTCGCCGCGCGCCGCTTCGGAAACGGCCACCTGCCAGACGAAGAGCGTCTCGGGGTCGTTGGGCAGCACGTAGGCGGAGATCCAGCCCAGAAGCGCGCCGTCGCGCTCTGCCACCACGCAGGTGTCGCGGAAGTGGTCGCACTGGATCAGGTTGCAGTACATCGAATTCTCGTCGAGCGGCTTGCAGGCCGACACGAGTTGCCAGACCGCGGCACCGTCCTGCGGCATCGGCTTCCGAAAAGCGATTGCGCCGGGGCGGCGCATGTCGATCGAGCGGATCTGGTTCACGGGACTGCTTCCTCTCTTGCTGCGTTGCCGGAAGATATACGCATCACGCAAAGAAAATCAACTAGGCTAAACAAATCACGGCATGTGACGTCTAAAATCTTGTTCTTCTGGTATTTATACCTTTGCATGGCTTCGCTACCGGATGGCGACGGCGCCTTTTTCCTTGGAATCCTGCCGCGCTTTCCTTAATTAGACTAACTAATGATATCTTGTCCGACCGGACGGAGGCTGACACAGTCATGACATTTCACCAGCCGATGGGCCCCGACGTGGACCGCACAGACACGAGCCTGATCGCCTTGCGCCGCATCCTGCGCGCGACCGAACTGTACGGCCGGGAGCTTGCCCGCGTCGCGGGCCTTACCCCCGTGCAGATCCGGGTCCTGCAGATCGTCTCGGCCCACGGAGTCGTCACGCCGAAACAGATCTCGGCGCAGATGGGGGTGAGCCAGGCGACGATCTCGACCCTGCTCGACCGCCTCGCCGCCAAGGGCATGGTCCGGCGCGAACGCTCGGAGACCGACCGCAGGCAGACCAACGTGGAACTGACGGAAAACGGGCGCGACGTGATCGGGCGCGCGCCCGACGCGCTTCAGCAGCAATACGTGAAGGCCTTCGAGGCGCTCGAGGACTGGGAGCAGGCGATGATCGTGGCCTCGCTCGAGCGCGTGGCCTCGATGCTGAACGCCGCCGACCTCGACGCCGCCCCGGTCCTCGATCACGGAGAGATCCGGCGCGGGTCGAGCACCCACTGAAGGCGCCCTGCCCTTCCCGGCGCGGGATCGCCCGCCCATCGCGGCCCACTGTGAAAGCCCGCCTTCGCCGCCGGTCGCCGAGACCGGAACATCGCCGCCGGCCGGCGCGTGCCTGGGGCGCGCTCAGCGTGCGGCCGCCATCGTCCCGCGAAACCGGCTGAGGGCGAGGGCGAGGAAAACGCCGCCGATGCAGGCGACGGCCAGGAGTTCCTTCCACACAAGAAGCAGTCCGGCATCGCGGTAAAGGACCGCCTCGGCGAAACTCGTGAAATGCGTGGCGGGCGACAGCTGCATCAGGTTGCGCAGCAGGTCGGGCATCGCCTCCAGCGGCGTCACCCCGCCCGAGAGCAGGTAGAGAACGACGAAGACAGGGATCGCGAGCAGCCCGAATTGCGGCATCGTGGTCGCGAAGGTCGCCAGCATGATCCCGAGCGACGTGACCGCGAAGAGATAGACGGCGGCGCCGACGGCGAAGACGGGGATCGACCCCGGCACCGGAATGCCCATCAGCCCCTCGACCACGACAAGAAGCGAAAGCACCGCCGCGGCGACGATCACCAGCCCGTTGGCCCAGATCTTGGCCAGCATGATCTCCAGCGCGGTGACCGGCATCACCATCAGGTGCTCGATCGTGCCGTGCTCGCGCTCCCGGATCACGGCGGCGCCCGACAGCACCACCGACAGGATGGTGACGTTGCCGATCACCTGCATCACCGCGAAGAACCATTGCGACTGCAGGTTCGGGTTGAACCGCGCCCGCGGCACGAGGCTCGCCGGAAGGGCGGTGCCGGCGTCGTCGCCCGACAGGAAGACGGCCAGTTCGTCCTGGACGATCCGCTGGATGTAGGCCGTGCCGTTGCCCGCCAGCGTCATCGCGGTCGCATCGACGTTCAGTTGCAGCGAGGGCTGGCGCCCGGCCAGCACGTCGGCCTCGAACCGCGCGGGCACGTGCAGCACGAAGCTGTAGCGCCCCGTATCGAGCGCCTGCTCCATCTCGGAGATCCCGATGAGGTCGGCGTCGCGGAACTGCGGCGGCAGGAAAGCCCCGCGGATACGGCCCGACAGGATCGACCTGTCCTCGTCGACCACGGCGATCGCGGCGTTGCGCACCTCCGTCTGCACGCCGTGCGCCACGGCGTAGACCGCCGCGGTGAAGGTGTAGACCACCAGCGCCATCAGGACCGGGTCCCGGAACAAGCTCCACAGTTCCTTGAGGCCGAGGCGGAAGATGTTGCGAAGAGCGCGCATCGCCTCAAGCCTCCTGCTTTTTCAGCAGCAGCGCCGCAAGCGCCCAGAACAGCAGGCAGAACCCTGCGAGGGCAAGGTGGTTGAGCCAGAGATCACCGGCCCCGAGCCCCTTGTTGAACACGCCGGTGCTGATCCGCTGGAAGTAGAACGGCGGAAAGGACTGCCCGATCGTCCGGGTCAGCGGGTCCAGCGTCGAGACGGGGTAGAGCATCCCCGAGAAATTGACCGTCGGGATGATGACGATGATCGCGCTGCCGAAGATCGCGGCGATCTGGCTGCGCACGAAGGTCGAGATCACCAGCCCGAAGGCCGTCGCCGCCACCGTGTAGAGCAGGGCGCCCAGGACCAGCGCCGGCAGGCTGCCCTCGATCCGCAATCCGAACACCGCAAGAAGCATGCCCACGAGGATCACGAAGCTGATCATGGCCACGGCGACATAGGGGGCCTGCTTGCCGATCAGGAATTCCAGCTTCCGGACCGGGGCCGCGTAGAGATTGGTGATCGAACCGAGCTCCTTTTCGCGCACGATGCCCAGCGCCGTCATCATCGTCGGGATCATGATCAGCATCATCATCAGCACCCCCGGCGGGATGGCGTAATCGGAGGAAAAGCTCTGATTGTAGCGAAAGCGCGGCTCGATGGTCGCGGGATAAAGCGTGGGCACACGCCCGGTTTCGATCTGCGCAAGTTCGCTCAGGAACCCCGCGAAGGCGGCCTCGGCGTAACGCCGCGCGCTTTCGGCGCGCACCGTGTTCGACCCGTCGAGCCACAGCGCCACCTCGGGGTCGTCGCCGCCCAGCAGGTCGCGGCCGAAGTCGGGCGGGATGACCAGCGCCATGGTGATCTCGCCCCGCCGCAGCAGGGCGTCCATCCCGGCGGGCGTGTCCAGTTCGGCCTGCTCGAGGAAATACCGCGAACCCGAGAACTGGCGCCCCAGCATGCGGCTTTCGGCGCTTCGGTCCTGGTCGACGACGGCGTAGTTGATGTCCTCGACGTCGAAGGAGATGCCGAAGCCCACGGCGATCATGAGGATGACCGGCCCCAGCAGGGCGAAGGCCAGCCGGATCGGGTCGCGCCCGAGCTCCATCGCCTCGCGCCGGGCGACGGCCCAGGACCGCGCCGCGGAGAAGAGGCCGCGCCGGTGCCCGGCGCCTGTCCGCTCCGAACCCGGATCCGGCGCCTGCTCGGGCGTGGCGTCGTCGGCGGCCTCCTCGAGATAGGCGATGAACGCCTCTTCCAGGCTCTCGGCGTCACGGCGGTCGCGCAGGTCGCCGGGCGCGCCGACCGCCAGAACCTCTCCCGCATGCATCAGCGAGATCCGGTCGCAGCGCTCGGCCTCGTTCATGAAATGGGTCGAGATGAAGATCGTCACCCCGTCGTCCCGCGACAGCGCGATCAGCAACTCCCAGAAACGGTCCCGCGCCACCGGATCGACGCCGGAGGTGGGCTCGTCCAGGATCAGCATCTCGGGCTCGTGCAGCACGGCGACGGCGAGTTGCAGGCGCTGGCGCACGCCGAGCGGCAGGTTCGCGGGGCGGCTGCCGGCGACGTCCCCGAGGTCGAACCGCTCCAGCAGCTCGGCCACCCGCTCGCGCTGCCGCGCGGCGCTCAGCTGGAACAGCTGCGCGTGCAGCACGAGGTTCTGCCGCACCGAGAGTTCCGCGTAAAGCGAGAAGGATTGCGACATGTAGCCGACCCGCCGCCGCGTCGCGAGGTCGGAGCTGTCGACCGGCTTTCCGAAAAGTTCCGCGTGGCCCTCCGTCGGCTCCAGCAGGCCCGTGAGCATCTTCATGGTCGTGGTCTTGCCGCAGCCGTTCGAGCCCAGAAAGCCGAAGATCTCGCCCTTCTCGATGCGAAAGCTGACATCGTTGACGGCGGTGAAGTCACCGAACCGCTTGGTCAGGCCCTCGGCCTCGATCGCGACGGGGCGGTCGCCTTCGGGGCGCGGCGGCAGGTGCACCTCGCCATGGCCCTCGCGCTTTTCCGGCGGCAGGAAGGCGATGAACGCCTTTTCCAGCGTGTCGGCCCCGGCCTCGCCGCGCAACTCGTCCGGCGTTCCGGTGGCCAGCACCCGGCCCGCATCCATCGCCACCAGCCGGTCGAAGCGTTCCGCCTCTGACATGTAGGCGGTCGACGTGACCAGCGTCATCTCCGGACGACGCTCGCGCAGCCGGTCGATCAGTTCCCAGAACTGCTTGCGCGACAGCGGATCGACGCCGGTCGTGGGTTCGTCGAGGATGAGCAGGTCGGGGGCGTGCATCAGCGCGCAGCACAGCGAGAGCTTCTGCTTCATGCCCCCCGAAAGCTTGCCCGCCGGGCGGCCGGAAAACGGCGCGAGCCCGGTGCTTTCCAGCAGCTCCGCGATGCGCGCCTCTCGTTCGCAAGCCCCCTGTCCGAAGAGCCGCCCGAAGAAATCGACATTCTCGTGGACCGACAGCGTGGGATAGAGGTTCTGTCCCAGCCCCTGCGGCATGTAGGCGATGCGCGAGAAACTCTCCGAGCGATGCGCGGCGCAGGCCATGTCGCCGCCCAGCACCTCGACGCGGCCCTGCTGGATCCGGCGCACCCCGGCCAGCAGCCCCAGTAGGGTCGATTTGCCCACCCCGTCGGGCCCGATCAGCCCGACCATGCGCCCTTCGGAGAAGCTCAGGCTGACATCGTCCAGCGCCGTGATCGCGCCGTAGCGATGGCTGAGACCGGTGAGTTCCGCGACGACCGGCTCAGCGGGCATCGGGCAGGCGGACGGTCAGCTCTTCGGGCCAGGACGCGGACGGATCGACCCGAACATGCGCCACGCCCGGCACCCCGGTCTTCACCACATCCTGGTAGTCGGCGAGGATTTCCGGCGGGATGCGGAGCTTGACGCGGAACATCAGGGTCTCGCGCTCTTCCTCCGTCTCGACGTATTTGGGCGTGAACTGCGCCTCGCCCGCGACGAAAGTGACGCTTGCGGGGATGACGTATTCGGGGGCCGCGTCCAGCACCAGCCGCGCCTCGGCACCGTAGGCCAGGCGGCCCGCGGCACCTGTCGGCAGATACACGGTCATCACCACATCGGTCAGGTCGATCAGCGTCAGCACCCGCGTGCCCGCGCCCAGAACCTCGCCCGGCTCGGCCAGGCGGTATTGCACGCGCCCGGCCCGCGGCGCGTGGAGCGCGTAATCCTCGAGATCGGCGCGCAACCGGTCGACGGTGGCCTGCGCCGCCTCGACCTGGGCTTCGGCGGCCGCGATGCCGGCCTTCGCCGAGGTCACGGCCGCGGCGGCGGACTCCTTTTGGGACAGGCGAAGATCGATGCGTTCCTCCGGCGCGAAGCCGCGTTCGCCCAGTTCGCGCGCGCGGAACAGTTCCTTTTCCGCGAAAACGAGGGCGCTTTTTCGTTCCTCGAGGACCGCGCGGCGCTCCGCCAGCGTCTGGCGGGCCGAACTCACCTGCGCTTCCGCCTCGCGAAGCTGCGCCCTGATCTGCGCATCGTCGAGGCGCGCCAGGATCTGCCCGGCCTCGACCCGGTCGCCCTCGCTCACGAGGATTTCGGCAAGACGTCCCGCGAACTTGGTCGCGACGTCCACGCGCCCGGCTTCGATGCGGCCGTTGGCCTTCGCGAAGCCGGGCGGCAGGTCGTCACCGTCCCTCAAGACCGCGTACCAGAGCGCCGCCCCGGAGAGAGCCAGCACGAGCGCCGCGATCAGGAATCTTGTCGAGCCGGACATGGGTCGACCTCTGCCTCACCCTTCTGGCGGCAGGCCCCGCCGCCGCGCCACACGCACGCAGGTTCTGAATGCTGCACATGCATAACAAATTGGCAACGGAAAAGCACGGCGTCTTGACGGGGCCGCGCGGCCGGGATGATCGCCCACCGATCGGACCGACCTCCCGCGGCCTTGCCGGTCTTCTGGTCCAAGCCGAGGGGGCGTCGCGGGGGGGGGGGGGGTCGGAGCGCAGGCGCCGGCGCGATGCGGCCTACAGGAACACCGTGACGGTTCCCGGCACCAGCGCCACGATGACCAGCACGATCAGCATCACCGCGATGAAGGGCAGCGTCGCGCCGAAAACCTGCTCCACCGTCACGGACGGATCGTTCAGCGTGTTGTGCACGGTGAAGACGGATATGCCGAACGGTGGCGTCAGCAGGCCGATCTCGACCGCGATGACGGTCACGATGCCGAAATGCATTAGGTCGATCCCAAGGCCCTGGGCGATGGGCGCCGCGATCGGCACCATGATCAGCAGGATCGAGGTGCTGTCGAGGATCATCCCCATCAGCAGGATGATGAGCGCGTAGAAGAAGAGGAACTCCAAGGGCCCGAAGCCGGAGTCGGTCACGAGCCCCGAGATCGCGTTGGGCAGCCCGGCGATGGCCAGCATGCGCGAATAGAAGGACGCGGCGATCAGGAGAAGCAGGATGGACACGGAGATGACGCCGGTCTGTTTCATCACCTTCCAGAGCCGTTTCCGATCCAGGCTGCGCCGCGACAGCGCCACGAGAAGCGCGCCGAACGCCCCGACCCCGCCGGCTTCGGTCGGCGTGAAGAAGCCCGTGTAAAGGCCCCCCAGAACCAGGATCACGAGCAGGACGATCGGGACGAGCTTGCGCAGCATCTCGCCCGCGGGCATCGGGGTATGGTCCCGGTCGAGGCGCCGCGCCTTCGTGTCCTCGGGATCGATCAGCACGAATTTCGGAAAGGCGATCGTGATGGCGATCAACATGGCGACGAAGCCGCCCGCCAGCATGAAGCCCGGCACGATGCCCGCTATGAACATGCCGCCGATCGAAACCTCGGCCAGCACCCCGTAGATGATCAGCAGAAGGCTCGGCGGAATGAGCATGCCCAGCACGGACGAGCCCGCGACCGTTCCCGCAGAAAAGGCCGGGCGGTAGCCGTGGCGCGTCATCTCGGGCACCGCGACCCGGGTGAAGACCGCCGCGGACGCGATGGAGACGCCGGTGACGGCCGCGAAGATGGTGTTGGCCGCGACGGTCGCGACCCCGAGCCCGCAGATCATCCGGCGCAGCAATTCCTCCGCCACCTCGAACGTGTCGCGCCCGACATTCGAGACGCTGACGAGCAGGCCCATCAGAACGAAAAGCGGGATCGTGGCGAAGAGGTAATCGGCGATCCCGGAATAGGCGGTCAGCTCGAGCATGCGGAACGCCAGCCCGATATTGTCGCGGATCAGCCAGATTCCGACGAAGGCCACCCCGAAGAGCGCGTAGGCGATCTGCAGGCCCATCAGCACCAGGGCCACCAGAACGGCGATCAGGACGAAACCGAAGGCGAGCGTGGTCATGCCGGTCTTCGCATCATTCGAATTTCCTCGCTCGCGCGGTAAAGCGCGCAGAGCACCGCCACGGCCGATCCGACCACGGTGATCAGGCGGAACGGCCAGGTGGGGATCGTCCAGACGCCCTGGACGCCGAAGAATTCGGCCGACGCCCAGCTTTCGACGAGTTTCGGCCAGGACGGCCACAGGATGAGCGCGAAGACCACGGCCCCGGCGATGCAGAAGAACGTCTCCAGCAGGCAGAGGACGCGCGGCGACACGCGCTCGATCCGGCGCAGCAGGAAATCGGCGCGCGTGAGGCGCTTTTGCAGGATCGCCGCAGGCACCTGAAGGAACACGATCGCGACCACCGCGCGGGCGGCGATCTCGGAAACGCCGGTGACGGGCGCGTCCAGAAAATTCCGCCCGATCACGTCCGCCACGATGAGAAGCATCAGCGCGCCGATCGCGGCGGTCCCGATCGCCGACAGCGTCGCCGCGATCGTGGCCAGCACGGCGCCGACCGGCGCGTCGAAAAAGGCCGGAACGAAGCCGTCGTCGTCTTCCAGCCCGGCCGCGTCGTCATTGCTCATTGCCACGATCCCGCCGTCCATGACGGATGCGCCCGGCGCGGTGCGACGGGCGGCATCGCCTTGTCATTGCTTGTCTTCAGCCGATCAGAGACCTTCGTCCCAGTCCCGCAGCGGCGTTGCGCCGCGTTCGCGCAACGCGTCGAAATAGGCCTTGAGCACGATCCTGCCGTCCTCGCCGGTCTGCTCCAGCCACGGCTCCACGATGTTCGGCAGGCCGTTCACCCACTTGGCCTTCTCCTCGTCGGGCAGCTGGTGAATGGTCAGCCCGGCCTCCTGCATCTCGTCGATCGCCGTCGCGGCAAGATCGGCCACATAGTCCCCATGCGCCACCGAGGTGGCCTGCGCGGCCTCTCGCATCGCCTGCTGCACCTCTTCCGGCAGGGCGTCGAAGAAATCCTCGTTGGCCGCGATGCCGCCGAAATACATCGACCCGATGCCCACGCGCGTCAGCTCTGGCGCGACTTCGTAGACCCGGGTCGGGCGGATGCCCGAGGCGAAGGACAGGGTTCCCTCGGTCACGCCGGTCTGGATGTTCGTGTAATAGGTGGTCAGCGCCCCGTCGACCGGCGTGGCCCCGGTCTCGCGCAGCCAGTTCGCCGAGGTGCCCGGCGCGTTCAGCTTGCGGTTCTGAAGATCCTCCATCGAGGTCACGGGGAAGGTCGCGTAGATGTCGTAGCTGTCGGTGATGAGCGAGCTGAGATGCACCATGCCGTTCTCGGACCAGCTGTTCTTCAGCGCCGGAAGGTTTTCCGACAGATCGTCGAAGATCTCGATGATCATGCGGTGATCTTCGGTGGCGAAGGGGGTGAAGTAGGTCACGTTCTGAAGCGGCATGTTGGCCCCCTCCCAGACCGTGCCGACCATGCCCACGTCGACGATGCCGTCCATCACCGCCTCGCGGGTGTCGGTGAACTTGTAGAGCGTGCCGGCGTAGCTCTCGACCCAGTTGACCTGATAGTCGTTGCCGTTCTCGGCGAGGATGCGGTTCACCTCGGGCTGGAACGTGTTCTTCATCGCGTAGACCCAGATGTTCTGTTCCGGGTGCGAAGAGCCGATGTTGACGGTAATCTGCTGTTGGGCAAAGGCCGCACCGCTCGTCAGTATGGCCGTGGCCGTCGCGAATGCCGTGATCTTCATGTGTTTCCCTCCCTTTGTCGGGGCGCCTCCCGCGCCCCCTTGGTTCAGTCTTTGATCTTGCCCAGCGCGCGCAGGATGCGTTCCGGCGTGAAGGGCATTTCGGTGACCTCGGCGCCAAGCGGGCGCAAGGCGTCGTTGATCGCGTTCATCACCGCGGCAGGGGCCCCGGCAGTGCCGGCCTCTCCGGCCCCCTTCGCCCCAAGCTCGCTTTCCGCCGTGGGCGTCTCCACGTGACCGACGATCATGTCGGGCATCTCGGCGGCCATGGGCACGAGGTAGTCGGCCATCGAGCCGTTCAGCAGCTGCCCGTCCTCGTCGTAGTGGATTTCCTCGAAAAGCGCGCCCCCGAGGCCCTGCACGATCCCGCCCCGTATCTGCTCGTCGACGAGCTGCGGATTGATGATCCGGCCGCAATCCTCCACGCACCAGTGCTTCAGCAATGTCACGACACCGGTATCCGTGTCCACCTCCAGATAGGAGGCCTGGACGCCGTTGGTGAAGGCGAAGGGATAGTCCATGGTGATGAAGTGCCGGGTCTGGACCAGTTCGCGCGGCAGGCCCTTGGGCAGCGTGTCGCCACGGAAGTAGACGATGCGGCCCAGCTCCTCGAGCGGCATCCGCGTCTCGCCCGTATCGGCGTCGACCACCTGGCCGTCGCGGATGTCGAGCCTGCCCTCGTCGGACTGGAGCATCGCCGCCGCCACCTCGAGGATCGAGCCGCGCAACGCGCGTCCCGCCTGAAGCGCGGCTTCGCCGCCGATCCCCGCCCCGCGCGACGCCCAGGTGCCGCCGCCATAGGGCGTGACCTGGGTGTCGCCCGTGATGATCCGGACCTTGTCGGGCGTGACGCCCACGCTTTCGGCGACGATCTGCGACAGCATCGCCTCCGTGCCCTGCCCCTGTTCCGTCACGCCCGACAGCGCCACGACCGAGCCGTCGGGATCCATGCGGACGGTGCAGCCGTCCTGCGCGGAGATGCGCGCGCCGCCGATCCCGTACATGAACGGAGAGGGGTTCGTCAGCTCGATGAAGGACGCGATGCCGATGCCGCGATGCTTGCCCTGCTTGCGTGCCTCTTCCTGATCGGCGCGCAGCGCGTCGTAGTCCATCAGCTCCATCAGCCGGTCCATCGAGGCGTGATGCGACAGCCCCTCGAACTTCATCTTCGCGGGCGACGTCACGGGATAGGCGTCGTCCGCATACATGTTCCGGCGCCGCATCTCGACCGGATCCATCCCGATGGCGGCGGCGGCCATGTCCACCAGCCCTTCGGTGATCGCCACGGCGATCGGGTGGCCGACGGCCCGGTACTGGCAGGTCGGCGTCTTGTTCTGGAACACGACCGTGGTCCGCGCCCTGTAATTGGAGAAGTCGTAGGGGCCCCCGCACAGGTTCACGACCTGGTTGCCCTCGATGGCCGAGGTGCGCGGATAGACCGAGTAGGGCCCGATCCCGGTCCAGTCGTCGACGTCGATGGCGAGGATCTTGCCCTCCGCGTCCACGGCGATCCGTGCCTCGATCTCGTGATCGCGGGCATGGATGTCGGTGGTGAAACTTTCCAGCCGGTCGGCGATGAACTTGACCGGACGCGCCAGGACCTTCGCGATGGCGGCGGTGGCCATCTCGTCGGGATAGACATGGACCTTGATCCCGTAGGATCCGCCCACGTCTCCGCAGACCACCCGGACGCGGCCCTCGGGGATTCCCAGATGCTCCGCGAACACCGTCTGCATCATGTGCGGGGCCTGCGTCGCGTGATAGGCCGTCAGCTGCTCCTCGGCCGGGTTCCAGTCGACGAGGATCGAGCGCGGCTCCAGGGTCACCCCGGTATGGCGCGCGGTGCGGAAGCGGGCCGACACCACCTTGTGCGCCGCTTCCATGGCCGCCTCGACGTCGCCTTCCTCGTGCAGCCGCCGGAAGGCAAGATTGTCGCCGAGGTCGGGATGGATCACCGGCGTGTCGTCATCCAGCGCGGTCATCGTGTCGGTGACGACCGGAAGCGGATCGTAGTCCACATCGACGAGCGCCGCGCCTTCCTCAGCCGCGGCGCGCGTGGTGGCGACGACGGCCGCCACCGGCTCGCCCACCCAGCAGGCCCGGTCCACGGCCATGGCGTGCTGCGGCGGCGATTTCAGGCCCTTGAGATGCGCCAGCACCGCGACCCAGGGCGTGCAGACATCGGCAAGGTCGGCCCCGGTGAAGACCCGCAGAACGCCCTTCACCGCTTTCGCCGCCTCAGTGTCGAGGCCGCTGATCCGGGCATGGGCCACCGGCGATCGGACGAAGGCCACATGCACCATCCGCGGCAGCACGATGTCGTCGACATAGCGCCCGCGCCCCTGCACGAGCTTTTCCGCGTTGGGGCGCGGAACGGTCTTGCCGATATAGGAATTGGGCCGATCGGGGTTTCCGAACTGGATGGTCATGCGGCATCCTTTCCAGCGCGCGCCCGCGCCACGCTTTCGACCGCGTCGATGATCGCCTCGTAGCCGGTGCAACGGCAGTAGTTGCCCGACAGGTGCTCGCGGATCGCCGCCCGTGTGGGCACATCGCCTCGTGCCAGCAGGTCCTCGGCCGCGACGATCATGCCCGGCGTGCAGAAGCCGCACTGCAACGCGTTTCGCGCCACGAAGGCCTGCTGCAGATCCGCGCTCGTTCCCTGATCGGTCAGCCCCTCCACCGTCCAGACCTCGGCGCCGTCGGCCTGCGCGGCGAGCATCAGGCAGCCGCGCACGGCCTCTCCGTCGACGCGAAGGGTGCACGCGCCGCAGACGCCGTGCTCGCAGGAGGCGTGCGCCCCGGTCAGCCCGAGGTCGAGCCGCAGGAAATCCACCAGGTGCTGGCCCGCCGGAACGCGCGCCTCGACCGGCTCTCCGTTCACCGTGAGTTCGATGTCGACCTTGTTCGAGAATGCCGCCGTCATGCCTTCTGTTCCTCGATCCGTGCCACGGCCCTGCGCAGCAGAACCCCTGCAAGATGTCTGCGATAGGACGCGCTCGCCTGCGTGTCCGAGGGCGGGTCGAGCGCCTCGACGAGCGCCGCCACCGCGCCGTGGAGGTCGCCCCCGTCAAGCGCGGTCATGGCGTCCCGCGCCAGAAGCGGCGTCGGCCCGGCCGAGAACACCGTCACGCGGTGCCCCGTCGCCCGCCTGACCAGGCACAGCCCCGTCAGCGCGTAGTCGCCCGACCGCCGCGCGACCTCTTCGAGAAGCTGCACCTCGCCCGGCTCCGCCTTGGGCACGGAGATCGCCGTCAGGATCTCGTCGTCGGCGAGCGCCGTGGTGAAGACGTCCTCGAAGAACGCCTCGGCCGGGATCTCCCGCGCGCCGCCCTTTCCCTCGACATGGATCGTCGCGCCCAGCGCGACGGCACAGGCGGGAAACTCCGCGGCCGGATCGGCATGCGCCAGCGCGCCCCCGATCGTGCCGCGGTTGCGGATGGCGGCATGGGCGATGTAGCCCACCGCCTCCGCCAGCAGCGGCGCGTGCGCCGAAATCAGCGGATCGGCCCCGACCGCCGCGTGGCGGGTCAGCGCGCCGATGCGCAGCGTGTCCGCCTCTTCGGTGACGCCCTGCAGACCGGCGATGCGGGAGATGTCGATCAGCATGTCGCCTTCCGACAGGCGCATGTTCATCGCCGCGATCAGGCTCTGCCCGCCCGCCAGGATCCGCCCCGCGCCGTCCGACGCCGCCAGCAGGTCGAGCGCGTGCGGCACGTCCCTGGCCCGGGCATATCCGCCCGCCGATGCCTTCATCCGGTAATCCTCCCCATCCGCGTCCCGCGCCGGTCGCCGGCGTTATTGATCGGATGCTCACCCTTGTTGATCGCATGATCTTTAAAAAGATGCGCGTTTCAAGGAAAAAGTGTTTAAAGGGGCGGGCTGGCAGGATCATGGGTGCCGGGTTGGACAGCGAAAACATACATTCCATCGAAGGCGCGGCGCGTCGGCGCATGCCCCCCGAGGAGCGTCGCAAGCAGATCGTGGCAGAAGCCGTGCGCTTCTTCGCCGAGGTCGGCCTCGAGGGAAACACACGCCAGCTCGCCAAGCGGCTCGGGGTGACGCAATCTCTACTTTTCAACTACTTCCCGACGAAGCACGACCTGCTCGAAGCGGTCTATGAAAAGGTCTACCTCGACCGGCTCTCGCCGGACTGGCCGGACCGCCTCACGGATCGCTCCGTGCCGCTGCGGCAGCGGCTACTCGCGTTCTACACGGAATACAGCGCCCTCATCTTCGAGCGCGACTGGATGCGGATTTTCATGTTCTCCGGTCTGGCCGGGGCGGCGCTCAACCACCGCTATCTCGAGCATCTGGGCGAGGTGATTCTCCGCCCGGTCCTCGACGAGACCGAGGCGCTGGCGCGCGGCGGCGCGCGGCCGAGCATGGAGGATATCTGGAACCTGCATGGCGGCATCGTCTATATCGGGATCAGGACGCACATCTACGGGATGAACGGCCCCGAGGACCCCGAGGACGCGATCGCCAAGGCGATCGACAAATACCTGCTCTATTTCGGGATCGGGCCCGGCGACTGACGCCGCGGCGGCGCGGGGATCGGGCGCGGGTCACCGCGGCCCGGCCCGTCCCGCGGGCGGCGCGCGCCACTGCCGGACCGGACCGTCGCCACGCCCGAGGCGCGCCGGCGACCGTTCACCCGGAAAACGCCACGGTTTCCCGCCGGTGCTGTCTTTCGGTCAACTCGTCCACGATGAACGCCGCGAGGTCGCCGCGCGAGACCTGCTGCCTGCCGATGGCGCCCTCCGTGCTGGCCGTCCATCGCCCGCTCGCCCCCGCGTCGGTCAGCGCGACCGGCTGCACGATCAGGAAGTCGGGATCGGCCTTCTTCAGCAAGGTTTCCTGCCGCTCCTTGTCGGCCATGAGATCCTCCATGAACAGGCGCAGGTAGAGGCGATGATACCAGGGCGCGGTCTCGCGCGTGTCGCCGACGCCGAAGGCGCTCACCACGACGATACGGGGCGGCGCGTCCGACGGCATCGCGGCCAGGATGTTCCGCGTGCCGATTTCGCAGACGCGGCTCGAGGCGGCGCGGCGCCGTCCGGGCAACCAGTCGAACGGTTTCGGCCGGTCCCCCAGGCTGATTACGATCGCATCGTGCCCCGGCAGCGCGCGCGCCACGTCGTCCGCGCATGTCGCGTCGCCCGCGACGACGGTCAGGCGCGGTGCGGCCTCCATGCGCGAGGGATCGCGCACGAAGGCCGTCACCTCGTGCCCCGCGTCGAGGGCGCGCGCCACGACGGCCCGGCCCGATCCGCCCGTTGCTCCGAAGACGAGGATGTTCATGTCCGTCCCCCCAGTGCGTGTTCCTTTCCCGGAGCGCGCCGTCCCTCACGCGGTGAGGATCGCGATCAGGATGGCGATCAGCACCGTGTTGATGATGTGCAGCACCTGCTCGATGTTCTGCAACGTGGCATGACGCTTTCGCGCGAACCACATTGTCGAGCTGTCGTCTTCCGCGAAGCGCGCCGTTTCGGCCCGGTCCGCGCGCCGCTTGGATCGGAACTCCAGCACGTTCAGCACCAGCAGCACGGCGACCGCGCCGAGAATCAAGGTTGGCCGCACCCAGTCTTCCATGATCGGAATGTCCTTTGCTTCTTCCCGTCGGGCCACGCATCCGCGGTCCGACGCGCCCACGGCGACCCAGTCTAGCAGCCTGCCCCAGAACTGGCGAAGCGCAAGCAGGTCGCGCCGCCCTAGGCTGCGGGGAGTCGCGTCCAGTTGGTCCGAGCGGATGGTCCCGGCGCCGGATAGCGCGGTTCGTCGCCCGGGGCCAGCGGCGCGGGCTTGCCGATGCGTCTTGGTCGAGGAGCCGGTGCGGACGTCTCTCCGTCGCCGTCCGCCGCGCGCGTCCGACTTTCAGTCACCGCGAAAGGCCGGAGCCGTCCGCCGCCCTGCCATGGCGCAGGCCGGGGTCGCCAAATCGCCCATCACGCGGCCTTGTCGTCGGGGCGGATGCCGGAGATCGCCTGGATCAGGTTGTCCTCCGTCACCTCGTCCGAGGTGAAGGTCCGGATCAGCTCGCCGTGATACATCGCCACGATCCGGTCCGAGACATGGAGCACCTCCGGCATCTCCGAGGAGATCACCATCACCGCGTAGCCCTGCCCCGCGAGATCGCGGATGAGCTTGTGGATCTCCGACTTGGAGCCCACGTCGATCCCCCGCGTCGGCTCGTCCACGATCAGAAGCGTCGGATGCATCGACAGCCACTTGCCGATCACGATCTTCTGCTGGTTGCCGCCGGACAGGTTGCCGACGAGCTGGCGCCAGCCCGGCGTGCGGATGTCGAGCCGGTCGCGGTACTGGTCGAAGATCGCGACCTCGGCGCCCTCGGCCACGAAGGGTCCGGCCTTCAGGTCGTTCACCTGCGGCAGGGTCATGTTGTCCCGGCAGTTCATGCCGAGCACCAGCCCCTGCCCCTTGCGGTCCTCGGGCACGAGGCTGATGCCGCGGGAGATAGCGTCGGCGGGCGAATGCAGCCGGACCTCCTCTCCCTCCAGAAGGATCTGCCCGGCGGAGGGGGCGCGCAGACCGAAAAGCGTCTCGGCGATCTCGGTGCGGCCGGCGCCGACGAGCCCGTAGAACCCCACCACCTCGCCGCGGCGGATCTCGAAGCTCACGTCGCGGTAGAGATCCCCGCAGGAAAGGCCCCTGACCTCCAGCGCCACGTCGCCCGGCTCGGCATGGTTTTCGTTGCGCGACAGGTCGAGCGCGCGGCCGATCATCAGCTGCGTCACCTCGTCCTCGTTCGTCTCCGCCGTCACGAGCGTGCCGCGATACTGCCCGTCGCGCAGCACGCTGATCCGGTCGGTGATCCGGAAGATCTCCTCCATGCGGTGGGAGATGTAGATGATCCCCACGCCCTGGCGCTTGAGGTCCTCGATCACCTCGAAGAGCACCACCTTCTCGGCGTCGGTCAGCGAGGCGGTCGGCTCGTCGAAGATCACCGCCTTGGCGTCCACCGTCAGGGCGCGGGCGATCTCCACCATCTGCTGGTTCGCGATGGAGAGCGTACCGACCACCGTCCGCGCGTCGAAGCCCACCTTGAGCTGGGCGAGGATCTCGTCCGTGCGGGCGTAGAGCGTCTTCCAGTCCACGCGGCCGAAGGACTTCCGCGGCAGCTCACCGAGATAGATGTTCTCGGCCACGGTGAGTTCCTCGGCGAGGCTCAGTTCCTGGTGGATGAAGACGATGCCCTTGGCCTTCGCCTCCAGCGGGTTCGCCATCACCACGGGCGCCTCGCCCACGAGGATGCGGCCCTCGTTCGGCTGGTGGATGCCGCCCAGGACCTTCATCAGGGTGCTCTTGCCGGCCCCGTTCTCGCCCATGAGCGCATGGACCTCGCCCGGGACGACCTCGAACGACACCCCGTCGAGCGCGCGCACGCCCGGGAAGGTCTTCACGATGTTCTCGAGCCGGAGCGCCGGTGTCTTGTCGGTCATATCCGCAGGGCCTCCTTGCCCCTCACGTTGAGCTGACGGTCGAGGAAGAGCACCGCGATCAGGATGAGGCCGATCACGAGGTTCACCGTCTCTGTGTCCGCGCCGATATGGTTGAGCCCGCGGCGCAGGATCTGGATCGCCAGCACGCCACCGAGCGTCGAGATGATGGAGCCCGAGCCGCCCGTCAGCTTGGTCCCGCCCAGGACGACGGCGGTGATGACCCAGAGCTCGTAGAGCGTGCCGTCATTGGGGTTCACCGACCCCGACTCGGAGTAGAAGACCACCGCCGACAGCGCGGCGAGGAAGCCGATGATCATGAAGTTGATCATCATGTGAGGGCCCACGCGGATGCCCGCGTTCACCGCCGCCTCGCGGTTGTCGCCGATGGCGTAGGCATTGCGCCCGTGGACGGTGCGGTTCATCAGGTACCACATCGCGGCCGTCACCATGAGCAGGAACCAGGTCGCCGTGTGCAGGCCCAGGAACTGCGCCTCTGCGAAGTCCACGAGCGTCCAGTTGAGATGCGAGGTCGGCTGCTCGCCGTTGTACATGAAGACGAGCCCGCGGAAGCCGAGCATCGCGCCCAGTGTCACGATGAACGCGTCCACCCCGGTCTTCCAGACGATGAAGCCGTTGATCGCGCCGACCGCCACGCCGGTGAGCAGCGCGAACATCCATGCGAAGGGGATGGCCCAGTCGCCCATCGCGGCCATGAACGGCCAGGTCATGCTGTCCAGCAGGATCACGGCAGCCAGCGCGAAGATGGCGCCGACGCTCAGGTCGATATTGCCGTTCACCATGACCAGCGTCATGCCCATGGCGATGATGCCCAGCGGCGCCGACTGCTTGAGCAGAAGCAGCATGTTGTCCCAGTTGACGAACGCCTTGTCGGAGATCGACAGGAATTCCCCCGCGACCGAGAAGAAGATCAGCTCGAGCACGATGAAGCCCCAGATCGCGCCGCGCTTCAGGAAGGCGCTCAGTTGTCCCGGTGCCATGATCCCCTCCTTCACGCGACGGGCGAGAGCAGCCGGCCGCGCTTTGCCGCGACGTCCAGCCAGACCGCCAGGATGATGATGATCCACGTCACGACGTACTGGACGTAGAATTCGAGCCCGATCAGCAGCAGCCCGTTCTGGATGAAGCCCAGGATCAGCACGCCGATCACCGTCTTGAAGATCGTGCCCGAGCCGCCCATCAGCGAGGCGCCGCCAAGGATGACGGCCGCGAGCACCTCGAGCTCCATTCCCTGCCCCACCGTGTTCTGCGAGCCCATCGAGCGGCTGGCCTGGATGAGCCCGGCCGTGGCCACGCAGAAGGCCGAGACGAGGTAGCAGGAGAAGACGACCCGCGCCCGCCGGATGCCCGAGAAGGTCGCCGCCGTGCCGTTGCCGCCGACTGCATAGACCTTGCGCCCGAAGGGCGTCTTGGCCAGCACGATCCCCAGAAGGGCGGCCAGAAGCGCGAAGATGAGGATCGGCACGGGGATGCCCATCGCCTCGCCCTGTCCGAACACGGCGAACCAGGTCTCTCCCTTGTCGGCGATGTCCATGTTCTGGCCGCCGGACCAGGTCAGCGTCAGGCCGTGGATCGCCGAAAGCATGCCCAGCGTCACGATCAGGGAGTTGAGCCGCAGATACCCCACGAGAAAGCCGATCACCGCCCCGATCGCCAGCGTCATGGCGAACATCGCCGGGATCGCCAGCGCCGGCCCGATCTTGTCATGCAGGTCGAGGACCACGATCGTCGAGAAGCTCATGAGCGAGCCCACCGAGAGGTCCAGATTGCCGCTGATCACCACGAAGGTCACCCCGAGCGCCATGACCCCGAGAATGGCCGAGGACCGGATCACGCCCAGGATGTTGTCGGGCTGAAGGAACCGGTCGTTGGCGATGGTGAACCCGATCATGAAAAGGACGAAGGCGATCAGGATCCCCTGGCGGGCGAGGAACGTCCCCACCCTCGCCCCCGTCAGGCTGCCCGCCCTGGCGGCGGGCCGGCTCTGCATGGCCTCGCTCATGGCTCAACTCCTCCCGTGCCCCGGCGGGGCGAATGGCGGGCAGGTCCGTCAGACGAGGGTCATGCCCCCGTCGATCATCACGATCTGCCCCGTCATGTAGTCGCTGTCCCTGGACGCCAGGAACGTCGTCGTGCCGGTGATGTCGGCGGGCGTCGCCACGCGTCCCTTCAGGATGTCGGCGGCGAACTCCTCCATCGCCTGCCCGGGCCGCTCGGCGGCGCCGATCTCCATCAGGTCGTGGTCCACCTGGTCCCACATCTCCGTGGCCACCACGCCGGGCGCGAAACCCGTCACGGTGATACCATGGCGCGCAAGGTCCCGCGCCCCCGATTGCGTGAGCGAGACCACCGCCCACTTGGACGCGCAGTAAGGCGCCACGTTGTCGAAGCCCTGGCGGCTGGCGATCGAGGCGGTGTTGACGATCTTGCCCGCGATCCCGTCCGCCCCCCGGCCCTGCGCGATCATCTGGCGCGCCGCCTCCTGCATGCCGATCAGACAGCCCAGACCGTTCACGCCCATGACGAAGTTCCAGTTCTCCTCGGTCACGTCCATGAAGTTCATGGGCTTGTTCACGCCCGCATTGTTGAACGTCACGTCGAGCCGCCCGTAGCGCTCCGCCACCTTGGAAATCGCGTTCCGCACCGAGGCGCGGTCACGCACGTCGAGCCCGACGGCCATGGCGTTGCCGGCATTGCCGTTGAGGCGCGCATTCGCCGCCTCGGCGACTTGCGCCGCGCCATTGCCGTCGAGATCGGCGAAGCAGACCTGCGCGCCCTCCGACAGAAGCGCCTCGCCAATGGCTCGCCCGATCCCCCGGGCCGCGCCCGTCACCAGGCAGACCCGCCCCGATACGCGTCCCATGCCGACCTCCCGCTCGACGTCTCCGTGCCTTTTCGGAAGCGGCCGCGGCGCCGAGGCGCCGCAGCCGGCCAGGGAGGCCCGCTCAGAAGACGGGCTTGGAGAAGTCGCCCATGTTCTCCTGGGTGATCTTCGGCGTGTCGAAATAGTTCAGGAAGGGCACGTCCCCGCCCTCGAGCACGTCGATCGCCGTTTGCAGCGCGGCCTCGGCGTCGTCCACGGGCGACTGGTAGATCGACCCCCAGTAGTCGCCGGCGGCCATCGCGTCATAGCCCACGGCGAAGTTCGTGGCGCCGACGAAGACGATGTCCTCGGCGCGGCCCGCGGCCTTCGCGGCGTTGAGCGCACCCACGCCCATGTTGTCGTCGCCGGCGTAGACCCCGTCGATATTGTCGTACTTAACGAGGAAGGCCTCCATCACCTGCTGGCTCTTCTCGCGGTTCCAGTCGCCCGGCTGCGTCTCTATGAGGGTGACGTTCGGGCAGACCTCGGGCAGGCGATCCTCGAAGCCCTTCGCGCGCTCGATCGCGGTCGTGTAGCCGGGCTGGCCGGAAATCTGCACGATCTCGGCCTCATCCTCCATGCCCATCTCCTTGAAGCGGTCGCACATGATCTCGGCAGAGCGCGCGCCCTGGGTGATGTTGTCCGGGCCCGAGAAGGAGGCGACGAAGTCGAAGCCCTGCTCGGCGATGTTGGAATTGGTGACGATCACCGGGATATCGGCCTGAAAGGCCTTGCGGACCGCCGGGATCACCGCCTCGCCATTCGTGGGCCAGATGATGATGGCGTCCACCTCCTGCTGGATCAGGTCCTCCATCTGCGCGATCTGGCGGGCCACGTCGCCGCCCGCGTCGAGCACCACGGCCTGCACGGCGTCGTTGGCTTCGGCCGCGGCGATGAAGGCCTTCTCGTAGGTGGTCTGGTAGCTGTCGACGCCCACGTTGTTTTGCGTGATGCCGATCGTGTAGTCCTGAGCGGCCGCGGCGCCGGCAAGGCCGAGGCCCGCGGCGGTGGTGGCGGCAAGGGTGCTGCGCAGTTTCATTAAGTTTCTCCTCCCGGTTCGTCTGCAATCCGTTTTCGCCCCCACGCTCCTCCAGGCGGGGGAATCGCCGTCTTTCGAGGCGGCGAACGACGTTGACTCTGCGTCGGGGCGTCCGGCGGCGATGCCCGGAACATGTCCATATTGAATAGTATAATGTCCATTTCGGATAAGGTGGTGATATCAAGCTCCATCCGGAATGAACATGCTGTGGAGGCCGTCGATGACGCAGCCGAAAAAATCCAGATCGAATAAAATCGCGGGCGCCAAGGCGCCTGCCCCGCCCAGAGCGACCTCCGCCGTGACCATGATACGCCCTTTAGATGCAGGTTCCAAAGCGCCGCCCGCCGTGAAGGGCGACGCGCTGCGCCTGATCGGCTACATGGAGGATCTCTGCGAGGAGGTCGAAGGCACGCTCGACCTGGTCTCGACCGATCCGCATCTGCGCATGGCGCTCTACCTGCTGCGGAGCCATTTCGAGGGCCGAACCGTCACGCCGACCTCGCTGATCGGCGCCAGCAGCGTTCCCTACGCGACCGCGAACCGTCGTCTGCGCGACATGGTCGCGGCCGGGCTGGTCGAGCAGCGCCCGCGCACGGCGAGCGGCAAGACCTTCTCGCTTCATCCCAGCCCGACCCTTCTGGAGGCCTGGACGCAGCTTTCCGACCGGCTCCGCCGGCTGACCGAGGCGCGCCTCGGCCAGGGCGCGCGCGACCCCGCGACGGAAGACTACTACTACGGCGGCTCCTACCGGGTGGCCTACGCGCTTCCGGCACTCGGCGTGCGCAACGAGCCGCTACGCCTGGCCGGGGGGCTGCGGGTGCTCGCGCATGGCGACCCGACCTTCATGGTGATGGACAATCTCAAGCGCCAGTTCGAGCAGTCGATCGGCGTCTCGATACACCAGCGCGCCTTCTCGATCGACCGGCTGCGCGACGAGGCGCTCAAGAACGCGGAGCGTGCCGCCAGCCGCTACGACATCGTGGCGGTCGACCTGCCCTGGATCGGCGAATTCGTCGAGAAGGGCGTGCTGCTGCCGCTCGACGAGGTGATGGACGTCGCCCGCCTCGATCCGGCCGACTTCCACACCGCCGGCTGGGCGGCCACGCATTGGGGCGGGCGTCCCTACGGCGTGCCGGCGCAGACGACGCCCGAGCTTCTCTTCTATCGCAAGGACATGTTCGCGCGGGCGGGGCTGGAGCCGCCGACGACGACAGGGTCCCTGCTTGCCGCAGCGCGCGCGCTGCACGACCCGGCGCGCGGCGTGCACGGCATCGCCTGGAACGCCGCGCGCGGCACCGCGCTCGGCCACACGGTGCTGATGACGCTTGCCGATTTCGGCCAGCCGGTGCTCGACCTCGCGCCGATCTCGGGCGGCTACGACTGCGCCGACCTCGCCAGCGGCGACCATCGTCCGACGATCGACACCGAGGCCGGGCTCGCGGCCGCGGAATTCCTGCGCGAGTTGCTCGACTACTCGCCGCCCGACATCCTTTCGATGTCCTGGTACGAGCGTATCCGCCCCTACGCCGCGGGCTCGATCGCGATGACCTACGGCTACACGCTGCTCGCGCCCTATTTCGAGCTCGACCCGTCCTCGCCGGCCTGCGGGCAGACGGGCTACCTGCCGCACCCGCCCGGGCCGGGCGGCAGCCCGGTCGCCCCGGTGGGCGGTTACGCACTCGGCATCCCGGCCAATCTCTCGCCCGAACGGCGCGAGGCCGCCGCCGAGGCGCTGACCGTCTTCACCTCGCCCGAAGCGCAGAAGCTCTTCGTGCTCAACGGCGGCCGCACGAACCCGCGCTATTCCGTGGGCGCCGACCCGGAGGTCCGCCGCATCTCGACCATCTTCGAGGCGGTGGAGGCGATGTCGTGGCGCGACGAGCTTCAGTTCTGGCCGCGCCCGCCGATCCCCGCGATCAGCGACATCATCCGCATCTGCGGCGAGGAATTCCACGACATGCTGCGGGGCCTGAAAACCCCGCGCGAGACGCTGCGCGCGGCCCAGTCCCGGGCCGACGCGCTGTTCTGAGAGACGCGGGACCAAGGGAGGAACGGAATGGACCCCAACCGCCTGAAGGGCAAGAACATCCTGATCACCGGCGCCGCGAAGGGCATGGGCGCGGCCAATGCCGAGCACTTCGCCGAGCAGGGCGCGAACGTCTGCATCGGGGATATCGACATCGACGAGGCGCAGCAGGTGGCCGAGGCGATCAACGCCCGCGGCAACGGGCAGGCCATCGCGGTGAAGATGGACGTGACGCGACGCGAGGACAACGCCGCCGCCGTGGCCGCCACGGTGGACGCCTTCGGCGAGATCAACGTGGGCCTCTTCAACGCGGGCATGAACAAGCCCCGGTTCTTCATGGATATCGACGAAGACAACTGGGACATGATCATGAACGTCAACACCAAGGCGATGTGGCTCGGCATGCAGGAGACCGCGCGCCAGATGATCGCCCAGGGCAAGCGCGACTATCCCTACAAGATCATCAACGTGGGCTCCATCGCCAGCCGCAAGCCGCTGGTCGACGTCACCGTCTACTGCACCTCGAAATACGGCTGCCTCGCGCTCACGCATTGCGGCGCGGTCGCGCTTTCGGAGCACAACATCACCGTGAACGGCTACGCGCCGGGCGTCGTGGTGACGCCGCTCTGGGAGCAGCTCGACAAGGACCTGATCGACATCGGCTTCAAGGAGCGCGAGGGCCAGGCCTACGACGACATCGTGCGCGAAGCGCTGCAGATCAAGCGGGTCTCCTACCCCGACGACGTGAAGGGAACGGCCGCGTTCCTCGCAAGCGGTGACAGCGACTACATGACCGGCCAGATGATCCACATCGACGGCGGCTGGTGCATCCAGTGACACCGCGGGGAGCGTGCTTGCACGCCCCCCGACCCCGAAACCCCCGGACGACACTGCGTGCAGACACGCAGCCTCAGGGAGAACACCCATGAACCTCGCCCTAAAACCCAACGTGCTGACGCCGCAGGACCTCGAACCCAACTGGCGCTGGGAAGGACGCCTGCCCGCGCCGGGCCACATGTCGGTGGATTTCGAGCGCCGCATCGACCATGACCGGCTTCGCCGCTACCGCCTCGCCCGGACGCGACAGGCGCTCGAAGCGTCGAACGCGGGCACGCTGCTGCTCTTCGACGTGAACAACATCCGCTACGTCTCGGCCACCAAGATCGGCGAATGGGAACGGGACAAGATGTGCCGCTTCTGCCTGCTGACGGGCGACGAGTCGCCTTATGTGTGGGATTTCGGCTCGGCCGCCGTGCACCATCAGAAATTTTCCGACTGGCTGGAACCCGACCACTGCCTCGCCGGCGTCGTCGGCATGCGCGGCACCATCCCGCCCGAGTTCGGGCTGATGCGGAAATACGCGCGTCAGATCGCCCAGCTGATCAAGGATGCGGGCATGGCGGACATGCCGGTGGGCGTGGACTACGCCGAGACGGCGATGTTCCACGCGCTCCAGGAGGAGGGGCTGCACGTCGTCGACGGCCAGCAGATCATGCTCGCCGCGCGCGAGATCAAGAACTGGGACGAGATCCAGCTTCTGACCCAGGCGGCCGCCATGGTCGATGGCGTCTACCACATGATCTACGAGGAGCTGAAGCCGGGCATCCGCGAGAACGACATCGTCGCCATGTCCAACAAGATGCTCTACGAGATGGGGTCGGACGACGTCGAGGCGATCAACGCGATCAGCGGAGAGCGCTGCAATCCGCACCCGCACAACTTCACCGACCGCTATTTCCGCCCCGGCGACCAGGCCTTCTTCGACATCCTGCAGTCCTACCAGGGCTACCGGACCTGCTATTACCGGACCTTCAACATCGGCCGCGCCACCCCCGCCCAGCACGACGCCTACGTCAAGGCACGCGAATGGATCGACGCCTCGATCGAGATGATCAGGCCGGGCGTCACCACCGACAAGGTCGCCGCCGTCTGGCCCCGGGCCGAGGAGTTCGGCTTCCCCTCCGAGGACGCGGCCTTCGGCCTGCAGTTCGGCCACGGGCTCGGCCTCGCGCTGCACGAGCGGCCGATCATCAGCCGGGCGGTCAGCCTCGAGCACCCGATGGAGATCCAGACCGGCATGGTGTTCGCACTGGAGACCTACTGCCCGGCGGCGGACGGCTATTCCGCCGCCCGGATCGAGGAGGAGGTCGTGGTCACCGAGACCGGGGTGGAGGTGATCTCGCTCTTTCCCGCCGAGGAACTGCCGATCGCGAACCGTTACTGACCGTCGGCTCGGACCGGGGGGGGGGGGGGGGGGGGGGGGGGGGGGGGGGGGGGGGGGGGGGGGGGGGGGGGGGGGGGGGGGGGGGGGGGGGG